>NZ_JBFUKB010000003.1:0-778557 GCF_056401065.1 Rhizorhabdus sp. P4_G5
GCACCACCGCATCGATCACCCGGTCACGCAAATCCTGAGAATAGGCTCGTGGCATAAAGGCTGGCCTCCAAACCCAGCCCCAAGCTTGAATCACACCTCGGCCGCCTTGGGAATCCCAATTCGATTCAAGCTATTCGCAGCGCGCTCTAGCCGTTAAATTTAGCCTTCGGCCCCCCTTGCGTCGGCGGCGTGGCGGCGGTTCTATGCCCACCCCCTGTGGAGCGCATGCATGTCGCTATTCGATAAGTTCGTAAACCGCCTGTTCAAGCGCGGAGAGTTCACGATCATCTTCGCCGATGGTAGCCGAAAGACCTACGGCACGCCCGATCTCAAGCTGAAGCCGGTCACCATCCGCTTCGCCGACAAGGGCGTGGTGCGTGCCATCGCGAGCAATCCGCATCTCGGCGCGGCCGAAGCCTATATGGACGGGCGGCTGGTCATCGAGCAGGGCGATATCCGCGACCTCGTCGACCTCGTCCGCTATAACGGCCGCTGGGAAGAGGGCCGGATCACCCTGCGCGGGACCTTCGCCAGCCTGGTGCGCGACCGGCTGCGCGCGCGGCTGCAGAGCTTCAACACAGCGCGCCTCGCCAAGCGCAACGTCGCCCATCATTACGACCTGAACGACCGGCTCTACGATCTCTTCCTCGACGCCGACCGCCAATATAGCTGCGCCTATTTCGCCGATCCCGGCAACAGCCTCGACCAGGCCCAGGCCGACAAGAAGGCACATATCGCCGCCAAGCTGCACCTCAAGCCAGGCCAGCGGGTGCTCGATATCGGCTGCGGCTGGGGCGGGATGGCGCTCTACCTGAACCGCGCCGCCGACGTAGACGTGCTCGGCATCACCCTGTCCGAGGAGCAGCTGAAGGTGGCCCGCGCGCGCGCCGAGGCGGCGGGCGTCTCGGATCGGGTGAAGTTCGAGCTGATCGACTACCGCCTGCTCGAAGGCAGGTTCGACCGAATCGTCTCGGTCGGCATGTTCGAGCATGTCGGCGTGCCGCAATATGAGACCTTCTTCCTCAAGTGCCGCGATCTGCTCGCCGAGGACGGGGTGATGCTGCTCCACACCATCGGGCGGCTCGGCGTGCCCGGCAAGACCGACGCCTTCACCCTGAAATATATTTTCCCCGGCGGCTACAACCCGGCCTTGTCGGAGATCGTCTCTGCCAGCGAACCGGCCCGGCTGATCGTCGCCGATGTCGAGACGCTGCGGCTCCATTACGGGATGACGCTCGATCACTGGTACGACCGGACCATGGCGGCCAGGGACGCGATCGTCGCCCTGTACGACGAGCGCTTCTTCCGGATGTGGACCTTCTACCTGGCCGGCGCGCGGGCCGCCTTCATCCATGGCAATCTGTGCAATTACCAGCTCCAATATATCCGCAACCGCCGCGCGTTGCCGATCACGCGCGACTATATGGCCGAGGTGGAACAGGCGCTGCCGCGATAGCCAGCCCGATCGCCGCGCGACGCTCAGGCGGCGAAGCCGCCATCGATGGTCTGCATCGATCCGGTGATCATCGCGGCGGCGGGGCTGGCCAGAAAGGCTGCGTAGTCGGCAATCTCGCTGGCGTGGACATGGCGGGGGATCGCCATGAACCCGTGCATCATGTCCGCCATCGGACCGTCGGCGGGGTTCATGTCGGTATCGGTCGGCCCCGGCTGGATCGAATTGACGGTGATGCCGCGCGCGCCGAAATCGCGGGCAAGGCCGCGCACCATGCCCTGGAGCGCCGACTTCGTCATCGCATAGGCTGCGCCGCCGGCGAACGGGATGCGATCGCCATTGGTCGAGCCGATGATGAGGATGCGGCCTCCATCGGGCATGCTGCGCGCTGCCTCGACCGCCGCGAAATAGGGCGCGCGGACGTTGACGTCGATCATCCGGTCGACGGCCTCGGCATCGAGCGCCAGCGGGTCGCCCAGCACCAGCGCGCCGGCGTTGACCAGCAGGATGTCGATCGGACCTTCGGCGATGATCGCCGCGGTCAGCGCCGCCCGATCCGCGCTGTCCACGCGCAGCGGCCTCGCGCCGGTTTCGGCGGCCAGCGCGGCGGCGGCGTCCTGCGAGCCCGCATAGGTGAAGACGACCGCCGCGCCATCGGCGGCGAATTGGCGCACCAGGGCAGCGCCTATGCCGCGGCTACCGCCAAGGATGACCGTCTTGCGGCGCGAAACAGGGGGGGAAATGTCGGTCATGCCATGTCCTTTCAATTTCTATAGTTATCGCTATATTATTGGCTTGGGATGAGGGCAAGGATTTTTTTAGTGACCGATACAAAACTCCCGGGCCGGGGGCGCCCGCGCGGCTTCGATCCGGAGGAAGCGGTGGCGACGGCGCAGCGGCTGTTCCAGGAGCGCGGCTATGACGGCGTCGGCGTCGCCGAGATCGGCAAGGCGCTGGGGATCACGCCGCCCAGCTTCTACAACGCCTTCGGCAGCAAGGCGGCGTTGTTCGACAGGGTGCTCGACCGCTATGCGGGCAGCTTCGGCCGCTTCGTGCCCGATGCCCTCGAGGGCGGTGGCGACGCCTGCGCGGCAGTGGAACGCGTGCTCAGGGATGCCGCGCGGCTTTATGCCCGCCGGGACGGCATTGCCGGCTGTCTCGTGCTGGATGGCGCGCGCGGCAGCAATGATCCCGAGGTGGTGGCGCTGACGGCGCGCCGGATGGCGGACAGCAGCGAGGTCATCGCCGCGCGGATCGCCCGGGACCTTCCGGCTCGGGCGCATGAACTCGCGTCGATCGTGACGATCGCTCTCAAGGGCCTGTCGGCGGCGGCACGGGACGGCGCCAGCCGGGCCGAGCTGGACGGCTTCGCCCGAGCGGCGGCGGCGGGGTTCAGGGCGATCGTCGCCGCAGGATGACCGGCGGCCGGCGCGGGCCGACCCCGCGCCCTGTCACGCCGCCGGCGGCGTCTTGCGCGCAGCGAGCCTTTCCTCGCTGGTGATGATGCCGTCATGATCGGCGTCGACCCGATCGAACATCGCGACCGGGCCCCGTGCTGCTTCCGCGCGGGTGAGGATGCCGTTCGCGTCGGCATCGGCCTGCCGGAACCAGCGGCGGCTCGTCCCGATCCCCGGACCGTCCCCGCCCACCACCATGTGCCAGGCCTGGTTGCGGATCGCATCATCACCATAGGGCCGGGCCGGCGCCTTGTAGGCCGGGATCGCGCCCTTCAGCTCGGCTTGCGACAGCGCACCGTCCTTGTCGGCGTCGAAGCGGGCCAGGAACCACTCGCGGAAATTGTCGCGCCCTTCGGCATATTCGTCGGCGATGCGCTCCTGGCGGCTGTTGATTTCCCACCATTGTAGCGAGCCATTCTCATCCCAGTCGGACGCATCATAATATTCGGCCAGTTGCGACTGCAGAGCCGCGCGCGTCCGTGGCGGCCCATCCGGCCCGCGCTGGCCGAAGGCGGCAAGGAGCACCGACCCGACCAGCAATGCAGCAGCCAGCGACAAACTCTTGCTCATATGGAACCCCCCGGTTCTATTGCTGGCCAACGGCCGGCAAAAGGGGGCCCCTGCCCCCGCCGGAACGATATAATCCTATCCTGACGACGATAGCTAGAGCGGCGCGCCGCGGCCACGCTCAGCTGCGGGCAGCGCCCGTCCACTTGGCGCGCGCTGCATCCTGTTCGGCCGGGCTGATCGTCCCGTCATGGTCCAGATCGATGCTGTCGAACATCGCCAGCGCGCCGGCCGAAGCCTCGGCGAGGCTGAGCCTGCCATTCCCGTCGCGATCGGCGTGCATGAACCATTCGGCGCTTGTGCCGATCGCAGGCGCCTGGCCGGCAACGACGAGCCGCCATGCCTGGTTGGCGGCCGCATCGCGGCCAAAAGGGTGGCTTGGCCAGGCAGGCCCGCGTGCCACGCCGCTGAAGTCCGCACGGGTCAGGGCACCGTCCCTGTCCGCGTCGAGCTTGTCCACCAGCCATATCCGGAAATTATTCTGGCCCATGCCGTACCGGTCGTCGATCGCATCCTGGGCATCCTGCAGCTCGGCCAAGGTCACGCCGCCGCTATCGTCGCCATCGGCGATGTCGAAATAGTCGGCCAGCCTGACGCCCAGCTCGGCACGGGTCCTTGGCGCCCGATCCGGCCCCGGCTGGGCGAATGCGCCGAGCAAAATGGCGGCGCCCAGCATGGCAATGGCGGCTGGCGAGATTCCGGTCATCGGGAAACTCAACCCGCGCCGCCGTCCCTCCATCGCGCGCGCATCGCGTCGCGGGCGGCATCATGCTCCTGCGGGCTGACCGTACCGTCATGGTCGGTGTCGACCCGATCGAACATCGCCAGCGCGCTGGCAGACGCCTCGGCGAGGCTGACCCTGCCGTCCTTGTCGGCATCGGTGCGGGCGAACCAGTCGCCGCCCATGCCGCCCATCCGGCCGTGCCGCAGCTTCATGTCGTCGCCATGCCCGTCCCTGCCGCGATCCATGTCATCGGCGCCTTCGGGCCCTCCGCGCCGCGGCGGCGGCGCCATGAACTCGTCCTTGGACAGCGATCCGCTATGGTCCTTGTCGAGCATTGCGAACATCTCCGCGCGCCGATCCTCGCGCCGCTCGGCGAATTTCGCGTGCATCGCCGCGCGGGCGACATCGAACTCGGCCGGGGTGATGAAGCCGTCGCCATTGGCGTCGGCCTTGCGAAAATGCTCGGCGACCCGGGCCTGCAGCTCGGCGCGGGTCCGCGGCGGCCCATCGGGCGTCGCCTGGGCATAAGCCGCCGCCGCGAGCGTTGCGGCGAGGGCGGCTCCGGCGATCCAGGGTGTCTTCGTCATCATGCTATCCTCGCGAATGGGTGGGCGGACCGGCTGCGACAGGGAAAACCGGCCCACCCTGTCATGTTGATGAAACGCAAAGCTTGCCCGGATAGTTCGATGGTGAAATACCTGTGTCGGCGGTGAAATATATCCGGCCCGCTCATCGCCCGCCCGACACCAGCGCCTTGAGCATGCCGAGCTGCTGCTTCGCCGCCTGCCGTTCCCGCTCGTCCAATATCCCGTCGCCGTCGCTATCCACCGCATCGAAGCGTTCGCGTCCCGCCGCCTGCACCTCGGCCAGCGACAGCGTGCCGCTGGCGTCCCGATCGGTGCGGCGGAACAGCATATCGAGCATGCCGCTCCGGCTGAGCGGGCCATTGTCGTTCAGCGTCAGCCGGGGGCGGCCATCGGGCCCGACGTCCATCATGAATGGCTCCTCGTCGCGCCGGCCACTCAGCATCGAGCGCGCGACGCCCAGCGCAGCGGCGGCCTCGGCCCGGTCAAGGCTACCGTTCTGGTCGCGGTCGGCACCCGCGAAATATTGCGCGAGCGCACTGTCGAGCCCCTCTCGCGTCATCGGCAGTTCCTGTGCCGCAACGGGCAAGGTCAGGAGGGCACCCGCCAGGATGGGCCAGATACGCATCGCTACTCCTCCTCGCCTGCCGGCACCGCACCGCCACGAAGTGCCGCTAGCAACTTGAATGGCGGCCCCACGCATGGCAAGGGCCGCGCGCGCTGAGGTGGCGGGGCGGGAGATTGAGATGACGAATGACGTGAAGCGGGTGGTGCTGGCCTTTTCGGGCGGCCTCGACACGAGCGTGATTCTCAAATGGCTCCAGCAGACCTATGGTTGCGAGGTCGTCACCTTCACCGCCGATCTTGGCCAGGGCGAGGAACTCGAGCCCGCGCGCGCCAAGGCGCGGCTGATGGGCGTGCCCGACAAGCATATCTTCATCGACGATCTCCGCGAGGAGTTCGTCAAGGATTATGTCTATCCGATGATGCGCGCCAACGCGCTGTACGAAGGGCTGTACCTGCTTGGTACCTCGATCGCACGGCCGCTGATCGCCAAGCGCCAGATCGAGATCGCGCGCCAGGTCGGCGCCGATGCGGTCAGCCATGGCGCGACCGGCAAGGGCAACGACCAGGTCCGTTTCGAGCTCGGCTATTACGGCCTGGCCCCCGACATCCGCGTGATCGCTCCGTGGCGCGAGTGGGACCTGACCAGCCGCACCGCGCTGATCGCCTTCGCCGAGCAGCACCAGATCCCGGTGCCCAAGGACAAGCGCGGCGAATCGCCCTTCTCGACCGATGCGAACATCCTCCACACTTCGTCCGAGGGCAAAGTGCTCGAGGATCCGTGGGAGGAAGTGCCCGACTATGTCTTCTCGCGCACGGTCAATCCCGAGGATGCGCCCGATACCCCCGAGATCATCACCATCGACTTCGAGCGCGGCGACGCGGTCGCGATCAACGGCGAGGGGCTGAGCCCGGCGGCCCTGCTGGCGAAGCTCAACGATTATGGCCGCGTCCATGGCATCGGCCGGCTCGATCTCGTCGAGAACCGCTTCGTCGGCATGAAGTCGCGCGGCATGTACGAAACGCCGGGCGGCACCATCTATCACCTCGCCCATCGCGGCATCGAGCAGATCACGCTGGATCGCGGCGCCGCACACCTCAAGGACGAGCTGGCGCCGCGCTATGCCGAGCTGATCTACAACGGCTTCTGGTTCAGCCCCGAGCGCGAGATGCTCCAGGCGGCGATCGACCATAGCCAGGCCAAGGTGACCGGCACGGTGCGCCTGAAGCTGTACAAGGGCGGCGTCCATGTGATCGGCCGCAAGTCGCCCTACACGCTCTATTCGGAGAAGGTCGTCACCTTCGAGGACGACGCCGGCGCCTATGACCAGCGCGACGCCGCGGGCTTCATCAAGCTCCAGGCGCTGCGGCTAAGGCTGCTGGGGCGGCGCGACGGGCTCTGATCGCGTCCGTCTCGAGAGCAAATGCGATCAGATCAAACCGCTCATCCTGAGTAAGGGCTGAGCCGGGCGAAGACCGCATCGAAGGACGTCCTTCGAGACGCCACTTCGCCAGGCTCAGTGGCTCCTCAGGATGAGCGAGGGTGTCAATCTGTTGGCCACTTTGGCTTTTGAGAGGGCACCCGGCGGAGGCCGACGATGTCGATCGCGCCATCCCTGTAGCGTCCGACCTCGACCCGCCCGCGCGACAGCTCATCGAGGAACACGTCGCCCTTGTCATAGGCCCATGGCCCGAGCCGCAGCAGCCAGATGGTCGGCACGGATCGTGTCGTGGGTGCCTGCGCGATGACGCGCAGATGCGGCCGGTCGAGCGAGGGGACGCCCCGCGAGCCGCTGACATAGATGCTCCCCGGCGGCGGGTTCAGGCTCGGGATCGCGGTCGGGATCGGCCTGCTCGGCATCGCCAGCGCCATGTCGCGTACTGCCCGGTCGAAGGGCAGCGCGCCCTCGTTCGGATAGGCAAAGACGACATCGCCCGGCTGGAAGCGCGGCTTCAGCCACGCCAGCGTCCGATACCAGTCGCGCCGCGGATGCTCGCGCATGCGGATGTCGAACCCGATCTGCGAGACGCATAGCCATGCCAGCGCGCCGGTGCCGGCGAGCAGCCCGATGCGCCAGCGCCAGCCCAGCGCCAGCGCCATCAGCAATATCGCCGGGCAGGCCAGCGGCGTCATCGTCCGGATGATGAAGATCGGCGCGACCGTCGCCGACAGGATCAGCGACAGCGCCACCGGCAGAAGGCTGAGCAGCAGCAACGCGGCGAGCAGCCGCCGCGCCCGGCGCGCGCGCCACAGCAGCGCTGCGCCGAGCAGCGCCAGCATCGCCGCCGCCACCCGCATATCGTCGGTCGGCCCGCTGAACATCACCGTCGCCCGCCGCGCCAGATCGACGGTCGAGAAGCGCAGCCAGGTCGCCTTCACCCATTCGGGCGCCTGGTCCATCAGGATCAGCAGCGCCGGCAGCCAGACCAGCAGGACGATAAGATGGCCGCCGAATAGCCACAACCAGTCGCCGCGACGCATGATCCGGACGCGCACCACGCACAGCAGCGCCAGGCCCAGGGCGGCCGCATAGAGCGGCCCCAGATTGTGGAGCCACAGCATCAGCGCGGTACAGGCGAGATGTCCCGCATAGGCGCGCCCGGCGAGCGGCAGACCCTCGCCGCGCCGCGCCGCGATCGCCAGCAGGGCGAGCGTGGCGGCGGCATAGACCAGGATCATCACCGGATAGGGCCGCACCTCGCGCGTCATCTCGGCGAGGATCGGCGACACAGCGGCCAGCGCCAGCGCGGCCAGCGTCACGCGCCCCGCCGGTGCCCCGCATAGCCGGGCCAGTCGATGCGCTGCCAGGGCGAGCACCGGCAGCGCCGCCAGGCCGCAGACCAGCCCGAGCGCGCGGTGCCCCGCCAGATCATCCCCCGCGACCAGCGTCCAGGCGCGCAGCAGCGAATAATAAAAGGGCGGATGGGTCTCATAGCGCGGCACGACATGCCAAAGGAAATGCCAGCCTTTCGATGCGGCATAGGCGCTATAGCCTTCGTCGAGCCACATCGGCTCGCCGGCTATCCCCCATGCGCGAGCCCAGAGCCCGACCGCAGCGACGAGCGCGGCGGCAAGGATGAGGCGGTGGCGGGGGCGCGGCAGAAACCTGATCACCCGTTCCGCTTAGAGTGATTTCGAGGCAGATGGAATCATCTGCCGGCTCGGAAATCACGGACAATCGAGTCTAGGCGAAATAGCCCGGGGCGGTGAACCCCTTTCGCATCGGCGATCGGCGCCTGCCTATTCGCTCGCCGCCGCCACCCCGTCGCACATCCACGCCGGCACCAGCGCATCGCCGAGCTTGTCGACCGAGCGCCGCTCGACGCTACCGTCCGGCAGCACCACCAGCCGCCGATTGACCTTGTTGCGCCAGTTCATCCGCGCGGTGTTTTCCTGGCCGACATAGCAGCCCTTGGTGAAGCTCACCCCGTGCAGCAGGTCGGCATTGCATTCGAGCCACAGCGTCTTGTCCGAGCCGAGTTCCGCCACCCCTTCGGGCACGCCGAGCGACAGCCGGTGCTCGTGCCAGCCGGTCGCCGCGCCATCGGGCGCCGCGATCCAGCGGCGGCCGAGCGCCGCGAGGCGGGGGTCGGGCACGCCCTGCCCGCCGTCGAGCGCCCAATGCACCGCCAGCGCGGGTTCGCGCGCGATGACGATCGGCTTGCGCAGCCGATAGAGCGACAGGCGGCGGACCAGCGCGTCGGCCTGCGACGCCTCGCAATCGATCAGCAGAGCGTCGCCATCCTCGTCCCTGGCGTCCCAGACGATGAAATCGAACAGCGCCTTGCCCTGCGGCGTCAACAGGCCGGCCCACACCGGCAGCGCCGCGCTCACATCATTGGTGACAAGCCCCTGCAGGAAGTCACGCACCTCCGGGCCGGAGAGGCGGATCAGCGCGCGATCGATGAGGGTGGTATCGGACATGGCACGAAGGTAGGAGCAACGCACCCGGAAGTTAACCCATGGTGGCTGGCATGACCTACGATCTCATCCTCAAGAACGGCACGGTGTGGACGGTAGGCGGCCCGGTGCAGACCAGCGTGGGCGTCAAGGACGGCAGGATCGCCGGAATCGGCGTCGCCGGTGACGCAGGCGAGACGATCGACTGCGCCGGGCTCGACGTGCTGCCGGGCGTGATCGACAGCCAGGTGCATTTCCGCGAGCCGGGGCTCGAGGCCAAGGAGGATCTCGAATCGGGCAGCCGCGCCGCGGTGCTCGGAGGGGTGACCGCGGTCTTCGAGATGCCGAACACCAAGCCCAACACCGATTCGGCCGAGGCGATCGCCGACAAACTGGCGCGCGCGAAGGATCGGATGTGGTGCGACCATGCCTTCTATGTCGGCGCGACCGCGGCCAATGCCGAGCAGCTGGCCGAGTTGGAGATGATCCCCGGTACGGCCGGAGTGAAGATCTTCATGGGCGCATCGACCGGCGACCTGCTCGTCGCCGAGGACGAAAATCTGGCGCGGGTGCTGCGCTCGGGCAAGCGCCGCGTCGCCATCCACGCCGAGGACGAGGCGCGGATGATCGCGCGGCAGGGCGAGCGGATCGAGGGCGATCCATCGAGCCACCCGGTCTGGCGCGACGATGAAAGCGCGCTGCTCGCCACCCGCCGTATCCTGCGCATCGCGCGCGAGGCCGGGCGCAGGATTCACATCCTCCACATCACCACCCCGGCCGAACTCGCGCTGATCGCGCAGCACAAGGACATCGCGACCTGCGAGGTGACTCCGCAGCACCTGACGCTGGCCGGCGAGGAGGCTTATCCGCGGCTCGGCACCTACGCACAGATGAACCCGCCGATCCGGTCCGCCGCGCACCGCGAGGGGCTGTGGGACTATCTGCGCCAGGGCGTGCCAGACGTGCTCGGCTCGGACCATGCACCGCATACCAGGGACGAGAAGGCGAAGACCTATCCGACGTCGCCGAGCGGCATGCCCGGCGTCCAGACGCTGCTGCCGCTGATGCTCAACCATGTCGCCGAGGGCCGCCTGACGCTCCAGCAGCTGATCGAGCTGACTTCGGCCGGCCCGCAGCGCGTGTTCGGGCTGCGCACCAAGGGCCGCATCGCGCTCGGCTATGATGCCGACTTCTCGATCGTCGACCTGAAGGCGCGCTGGACGATCGAGGAGGACTGGCTGGCATCGCGCTGCGGATGGTCGCCCTTCACCGGCATGGCGCTTACCGGACGGCCAATCGGCACGATCATACGCGGACATCGGGTGATGTGGGACGGCAATCTCGCCAACGCAGCGATCGGTACGCCGATTCGCTTCGACAGCGTCGCTCTCGTCTGACGCAGCGGCGGCCGCCGTTCGTTTCGTCTGTGGATAAGTTGCAACTCAACGCAGGATGAAACCCGCTCGCCGCGTTGCAGCAACTTGTTAACCATTTAGCCTTCCCTCGCGCCGAATTGGATGTCTATCAGACACCACGGGATCGGGTGGGGACTACCAGATGACGAAAACGATGCGCGCGATTGTCGGTTCCATGCTGCTTGCGTGCATGGCTGTCGCGCCCAGTGCCGCCAACGCCCAGATGCTCCAGTGCGCACCCTTCGCCCGCATGTTCTCCGGCATCCAGCTGTTCGGCGCGGCCGCCGCATGGTGGGATCAGGCCGCGGGCAAATATCTGCGCGGCAACAGCCCGGCGATCGGTTCGGTGATGGTGTTCAAGGCGATCGGCTCGATGCGCTCGGGCCATGTCGCGACCGTCACCCAGGTGGTCAGTGAGCGGGTCATCAAGATCACCCACGCCAACTGGTCGATCATCAACGGCCGCCGCGGTCAGGTCGAGCGCGACGTCACTGTCGTCGACGCCTCACCGCGCAACGACTGGAGCCAGGTCAAGGTCTGGTTCGCGCCGATCGGCGCGGTCGGCAACAAGGCCTATCCGGTCAACGGCTTCATCTACAAGAATGGCAAGTCGACCGCCTCCACGGCCACCGAGGTGAACGGCCAGGAAGGCTGAGCCTCTCCGGGGCTCGCTTATCCGGGATCGTTCTTCAGTCCCAGTCGACGATCGTCCAGCCGCGCCGCTTTGCCTCTTCGCGCAGGCCCTGATGCGGGTTCGCGGCGATCGCCTCGTCCGCCCATTCGAGCACCGGCACGTCCGATACATGATCCGAATAGAAGCGGATCCGGCACTGGCTGCGCTCAAGGCCTTCCAGCCCCATCCACGCTTCGATCATCCGCAGCTTGGCCGGGCCGTAGCAATTCTCGCCGTCGACCTTGTGGCTGACATAGTCGTCGAGGCCCCTGATGCTGGTCGTGGCGACGATATCGTCCATGCCCAGCTTCGCGGCGATCGGCTCGACCCATAGCCGCGACGAAGCGGTGGCGAGCACCAGCCGCCGGCCCGCGGCCCGGTTCTCGGCAAGGCTGTCGAGCGCCTGCCGGCGGACATTGTGCCGCACCGTCTTTTCGGCGAAGCTCTCGGCAAGCGGCGCCAGCGCAGACAGGCGCACAGTGCGGCCGAGCAGCATCGCCTGGTTCAGCTCCTTGACGCGCTTGCGCTCGATCAGCCGGAGCACATAGGCGAGCATCACCAGCGCCGCCGCCGGCACGAAGATCAGCCGCCATGGCGCCAGCCGCAGCGCGGCATGGATCATGAAAGGCGTGAAGGTACCGGTCCGGGTGATCGTCCGGTCCATGTCGTAGATGGCGAGTTCGGTCATGCGACCGGCTTTAGGCGATTTGCCGCAGCAAAGAATATGGGAACATTCGCGTCCCGCCGGGATTTCATTTCGGATGCTTGCCGATCTCCTGCTTTTCGAGCACTGCTGAGTGTCATGAGCGCGCCGGCCGACTTCGAGTTCGACGACGGAACCCTGCGGTTCTCTGGAGAGCTGACCCTTGCCCGCATCGGCGACCTGCCGCAGCGGCTGGCGGCGATCGCGCAGGCACCGGCGCAGATCGATCTCGATGGCGTCGACCGCATCGACACGGTCGGCGCCTGGCTGGTCCACCGCATCGCCCGCGAGCATGACGCCCGGGTGATCGGCGCCGACGAGGACGTCTGCCACCTGCTCGAGCAGATTGCCGCTGCCGACAAGCCGCTGAAGATCCGCCCCGATCCGAGCCCGCCTTTCGTCCGCGTGCTGCGCGAGATGGGCGACGCCACCGCGGTCGCCGGCCATTCGCTGGTCGGGCTGCTGGGCTTCTTCGGCGCCACGGTGATCGGGCTGTGGGGCCTCGTCACCCACCCGCGCCGGTTCCGCTTCAACGCGATGGCCCGGCAGTTCGAGGTGGTGGGCGTCACGGCGCTCGGCATCATCGGGCTGATGAGCTTCCTGATCGGCATCGTCATCGCCCAGCAGGGCGCGGTCCAGCTCCGCCAGTTCGGCGCCGAGGTGTTCGCGATCAACCTGATCGGCCGGATCACGATCCGCGAGCTCGGCGTGCTGATGACGGCGATCATGGTCGCCGGCCGCTCCGGCAGCGCCTTCGCCGCCCAGCTCGGCTCGATGAAGCTGGCCGAGGAAATCGACGCGATGCGCACCATCGGCGTCTCGCCGATGGAGGCGTTGATCCTGCCGCGGGTGATCTCCACCGTGTTCCTGATGCCGCTGCTGGGCTTCTATGCGGCGGTGGTCGCCATCGTCGGCGGCGGCATATTCTGCTGGATCGATCTCGACATCCCGCCGATCACCTTCGTCCAGCGGCTGCAGGAGGTGGTGCCGCTCACCGATCTGTGGGTCGGCCTGATCAAGGCACCGGTGTTCGGCCTGATCATCGCGATGTCGGGCTGCTACCAGGGCATGCAGGTCGAGGGAAATGCCGAGGAGGTCGGGCTGCGCACCACCGCCTCGGTGGTGCAGGCGATCTTCCTGGTGATCGTGCTCGATTCGGTGTTCGCGGTGTTCTTCAGCTCGATCGGGTGGATCTGATGGCACGGCTCAACACCGCCGAAGGGGATACCGTCATCCACGTCTCCGGGCTCAGGAACAGCTTCGGCGATCAGGTGGTCCACGATGGGCTCGACCTCGACGTGCGGCGCGGCGAGATATTGGGCGTGGTCGGCGGCTCCGGCACCGGCAAATCGGTGCTGATGCGCTCGATCATCGGGCTGCAGACCCCGCTCGAAGGCGACGTCGAGGTGTTCGGCGAACCGATGATCGGCCGCGAGGAATATGAAGCGAAGCAGGTCCGCAGGCGCTGGGGCGTGCTGTTCCAGGGCGGGGCGCTGTTCTCGACCCTGACCGTGGCCGAAAATGTCCAGGTGCCGATCCGCGAATATTATCCGCAGATCGACGCACAGCTGCTCGACGAGATCGCCGCCTACAAGGTGGCGATGACCGGCCTGCCGCCCGAGGCCGGGCCGAAATATCCCTCCGAGCTGTCGGGCGGGATGCGCAAGCGCGCTGGCCTGGCCCGCGCGCTGTCGCTCGATCCGCAGCTGCTGTTCCTCGACGAACCGACCGCGGGGCTCGATCCGATCGGCGCCGCGGCATTCGACGCGCTGATCCACGCGCTCCAGCGCACGCTCGGCCTCACTGTCTTCCTGATCACCCACGACCTCGATACGCTCTATGCGATATGCGATCGCGTCGCGGTGCTCGCCGACCAGCGGGTGATCGCAGTTGGAACGATCCCGGAATTATTGGCGTTGGACCATCCGTGGATTCAGGAATATTTCAACGGCCCGCGGGGGCGGGTCGCATCGGACGCGGCCAGGCGCGAAGCGGCGAAGGACAGCAGGGCATGAGAGGCTGATGGAAACCCGGTCCAACCATGTGCTGGTGGGCGGCGTCGTGCTGGCGCTGCTTGTCGGGCTGCTCGCCTTCATCGTCTGGCTGGCGGGGTTCAACACCGCCACCGAGCAGCGCTACGACATCTTCTTCAAGACCTCCGTCGATGGCCTCGCCAAGGGCTCACCGGTGAACTTCTCCGGCGTTCCGGTCGGCAAGATCCAGGAGATCAAGCTGCTCCCGGACAGCCCGGAATTCGTGCGGGTGCGGATCTCGGTCGACCAGGAGACGCCGATCCTGCAGGGCACCACCGCGACCATCGCCGGCGTCGGCTTCACCGGCGTCAGCCAGATCAATCTCGATGGCGCGATCAAGGGCGCCCCGCCCATCGTCGAACCCGGACCCTATGGCGTGCCGGTGATCCCGACCAAGCCCGGTGCGCTCGGCGAGCTGCTCAACTCGGCGCCCGAGCTGCTGAACCGGATATCGGCGCTGACCGAACGACTCACCGAGCTGCTCAACGACAAGAACCAGAAATCGATCAGCGGCATTCTTGCGCATGTCGACCGGCTGAGCGGCGACCTCGCCGACCGTGGACCCGAGATCGCCGCCTCGGTCGCACAGCTCAAGGTCACGCTGCAGCAGGCGGGCGACACCGCCGCCAAGATCGGCGCGCTGGCCGAAACGACGAACGGCGTGATGTCGAGCGACGTCAAGCCGGCGATGGCCAGTCTCAACCGCGCCACGACCGCCGCCCAGCACACCATGGAGTCGCTGGACCAGGCGATCACCGACGCGCGGCCGGGGGTGAAGGCCTTCTCGACCCAGACGGTACCCCAGATCAACCAGCTGGTCCGCAACCTCGCGGAGATGTCCGAATCGCTCAACGCGATCTCCGCCAAGCTCGATCGCGGCGGCGCCGGCGCGGTGCTCGGCGGCGGCAAGCTGCCCGACTATAAGGGACAATGAGAGTGAAGATGATCCGCCCGCTCGTCGCCGTCATGCTGCTCGCCACGCTGTCGGGCTGCATCAGCCTCGGCGCCAAGCCGCCCAAGGCGCTGCTCAGCCTGACCTCGGACGCGCGCGTGCCCGCCGACCAGGCCAAGTCGACCCGCGACGCCCAGGCGATCGGAGTCTCGGTCCCGGTCCTGCCCGCGGCGCTGCGCAACCAGCGAATCGCGGTGCAGACCGGCGCGGCCTTCGCCTATCTGCCGAAAGCCGCCTGGGCCGATACCCCCGCCGCGCTGTTCCGCGCCGTCCTCGCCGAGACGATCGAGGCGAAGACCGGCCGCTTCGTCCCAGACCAGCGCAACGGGGCAATCACGCCAGACACGCGGCTGGCCGGCACGCTATCCGCCTTCCAGTTGCTCGGTGGCCAGGGCAAGGTGCTGGTGATCTTCGACGCGACGCTGGCGACGAGCGGCTCGGACATCTTGAAGACACGCCGCTTCGAGGCGACCGCGCCGGTCGCGGCGGAGGATGCTGCCAGCGTCAGCGCCGCGCTCAACCGCGCCGCCAATGCCGTCGCGGGCGATGTAGCGACCTGGGTGGCCGCCTGAGCCTCGCCGCGCGCCGGCAACAGGATGATCCTACAGCCTCTTGAGTTTGCTTTGGGCATTCCGTTCGTGTCGAGCGTAGTCGAGACACGCTGGCGCACGGTACGTCCCTCGACTTCGCTCGGGACGAACGGTTTAGACTGGAACGAAACGACCTCTACTTCTTCTCGACGAAAGCCGTCAGCCGCGCGAATTGTCCACCGATCACCTGGTCGACGATCGGCGCATAGCCCTGTCCGCCACCCGGCATATAGCCGCCGAGCGCATAGCTCAGGCTGATCGCGGTGCCGCTGCCCGAGGGCTTCAGCTCCCAGGTCATCGCGCCCGACACGCCCATCGATTGAAAGGGCCCGAGCGCACCCTGCAGGCGCAGCAGCCGATCCGGCATGATCTGCACGACGCGCATATGCTCCACCGCCCCCTTCGCCTGCGGCACGGTCTCGCAGAAGCAGCCGCCCGCGGTGGGATCGAGCGTCAGGTTGGCACCCTCCTGGGAATAGCTGTGGGTCATGTCCCACCAGCGGCCGGGCGCGATCAAGGCTGCCCAGACCGCGGACGGCGAGGCCGATACGGTTGCGGCGAACGCCACCACGAAGCCGCCGCTCTCGGCTGCCTTGACCTCGGCCGCGGCTGGCGAAGCCGCTGCCAGCGCCAGCCCGGCCAGACTCCCGACATATCTCATCCACCCACTCCCTGGTCGACCCGCTGCATTGCTGCCCAGCCCGCATCCGCGCTGCATAGCAAACCGCCCGTCTCTCCCGAAGGAGAAACGGGCGGCCTAGGCTGCGGACGATCGGGGGGAGTCCGCAGCAGCTAAAAGGGTCAGCGGGCGATCATCGCCACCGCTGTGACCTGGTTGGGATGGAAGCCGAACTCGACCAGCCGGTGCTTGAGGTCGGAGGCGTCGGCCCGGTCGCGCACCCGGCAGACGAAGCGGCGCAGGGTTTCGAGCCGCGGATCGGCGAGCGGCAGCTTGGGACGAACGCCGTTGCTGCCTTCGACCAGCCTTCCGAACCATCCGCGCCGGCGCGCCTCGCCCGCCTCGCGCATCGCCAGGCTGACGACCTTCCACTCGAGCGCCGACAAGGGTGGCGTCGAAGCGTCGGTTTCGGCCTGGAACGGCACCGCGATAGTCATGTCTTCCTCCGATTGTTACACATTGTTATCTGCTCAGGCGAAGAGCTTGGCTGTGATCTCCGCCACATGTTTTCCCTGAAATCTTGCGCCATCGAGTTCGGTCGCGCTCGGGTGGCGCGAGCCGTCGCTGCCGGCGATGGTCGTTGCGCCATAGGGTGCACCGCCCTTGACCTCGTCCACGCCGGTCTGGCCGGCAAAGCTGTAGGGCAGGCCGACGATCACCATGCCGAAATGGAGCAGGTTGGTGATGATCGAAAACAGCGTGGTCTCCTGCCCGCCATGCTGCGAGCCGGTCGAGGTGAAGGCGGCGCCGACCTTGCCGTTGAGCGCACCGCTCGCCCACAGGCCGCCCGCTCCGTCCAGGAAGGATGCCATTTGTCCCGATATGCGCCCAAAGCGGGTGCCGGTGCCGACGATGATCGCATCATAACCGGCCAGCTCGGCCACGGTCGCGACCGGCGCAGGCTGATCGAGCTTGAAGTGATTCTTCCGGGCGATGTCGAGCGGCACCGTCTCCGGCACGCGCTTGACGTCCACCTGGGCGCCCGCGCTGCGCGCGCCTTCGGCGACGGCGTGCGCCATCGTCTCGATATGGCCATAGGTCGAATAATAGAGAACGAGGATCTTCGGCATCTGCTTCGCTCCGAACATGTTGACGGAAGCGACCGCCCCGAGCCTTGGTCCGGGGCGGTCGAAGGAGTCAGGCGACGTCGACCAGTACGATCTCGGCGTCGTCGATCGCCTTGATGCTGATCGTGTCGAGATCGGCGATGGCCACGCCATCGCGGGGGGAAACCGCGACGCCATTGACTTCGATGCTGCCGCGGGCCGGCACCAGATAGGCCTTGCGGTCCCTGCCGATCGCCTGCTCCACGGTCTCGCCGGCGGCGATCGTGGCGCCCAGGACCCGGGCATCGGCCCGGATCGGCAGCGCGTCCCCGTCGCCCTGAATGCCGCTCGCCAGCGTCACGAAGCGCCCGGTACGATCACCCTTGGGGAAGGGCCGCGCGCCCCAGCTGGGCTTTTCGCCCCGCTTGTCCGGGATGATCCAGATCTGGAACAGGGTGGTCTCGACATCCTCCTCGTTCTTTTCCGAATGGACGATCCCGGTGCCCGCCGACATCACCTGGACGTCGCCCGCCTCGGTGCGACCTTCATTGCCCAGGCTGTCGCGATGGGTGATCGCACCCGAACGGACATAGGTGATGATCTCCATGTCATTGTGCGGATGGGGAGCGAAGCCGGTGTGCGGGGCGATGGTGTCGTCGTTCCAGACTCGCAGCGCGCCCCAATTGACCCGCTTGGGATCGCGATAGTCGGCGAAGGAAAAATGATGCTTGCCGTCGAGCCAGCCATGGTTGCCGCCACCGAGCGAGGAAAAGGGCCGAACTTCGATCATGTCGTCTACTCCTATGCTGGCCGCCGCAGCGGCGCGTTGGGGACAATCTAGGCTTGCAGCCCTGCAAATAAATGGAGATGATCGAAACTCATCGTTTCCAAAACCAGGCAAGACCATATGGCGCATCTCCCCGATTTCGAGGCATGGGCGATCTTCGCCAAGGTTGCGGAACTGGGCAGCTTTTCGGGCGCGGCCGACGATCTGGGGCTGTCCAAGGCGACCGTCTCCAAGGCGGTGTCCCGCCTGGAGCTGCGGCTGGCGACCCCGCTGTTTCACCGCAGCTCGCGCAAATTGTCGCTCACCGACAGTGGCCATCTCGCCCAGGAGCGCGCCGCGCGGATGCTTGCCGACGGCGAGGCGATCGAGGAGGCGATTTCCGAGCGCGGCGCCGCGCCGCGCGGGCTGGTGCGGCTAGCGGCGCCGATGTCGTTCGGGATCGCGCATCTCGGGCCGATCCTGCCGCTGTTCCACCAGGCCTATCCCCAGGTGACGGTCGAACTCCATCTCTCCGATGCGCGCACCGACCTGATCGAAGAGGGATTCGACGTCGCCCTGCGGATCGGCCAGCTCGAGGACTCGGCGCTGAAGGCGCGACGGCTGTTCCCGGTGCGGCTGCCGCTGGTCGGCGCCCCGGCGCTGTTCGACCGGCTCGGCCGCCCCGAGCATCCGCGCGACCTGGTCCGCTATCCGACCTTCGCCTACACGCATACCCGCACGCCGGGCCGCCTGCATTTCCGCCATCCCGAGCAGGGCGAATTCGCGATCGAGGTGAAGGGCCCGATCCGCACCAACAATGGCGACGTGCTGCTGGACGCGCTGCTCGCCGGCACCGGCATCGCTTCCCTGCCGGATTTTCTTGCCTGGAAATGCCTTGCCGACGGACGGCTCGAGGAGGTGCTGTCGGACTGGTCGGCGGGCCCGATCAGCGCGCTGCATGTCGTGACGCCGCCCACCGCGATGCGCCCCGCCCGGGTGAAGGTCCTGATCGACTTCCTCGCAGCCGCCTTCCTGAAGCCGCCCTGGATGACGAGGTGAGAAGGCGCCATTTTGGATCGAGCGGGCGAGACCTGCATTGCAGGCTGCGCAGCGCTTAGGCACAAAGGCAGGGGGGAGGACGGCCCGATGAACATGTTGCCGCTGCGCCGATGGTTGTCCGCGTTATCGCTGCCGTTCCTCTTGGTCGCCTGCAGCCAAGCAAAGATCCTGGACACGCTGTCGATTCCAGAAGATCGCGCATTGGCGAAAGCAGCCATCAATGATCTGCTTACGAATCGTCCCGCCACCCTCCTGGCGAAGATGCAGCCCGAACTGCGGCCACAGTTGGCCACGCAGTTCCGTCCTATGCGTGAAGCCATGCCGTTTGATGTCATGACTGGCGTAACATTGGTCGACGCGAGCTGGTTCAGCTTCAAATCAACAAGTGGTGCAAACTATCGAGATTCGAAGCTCGCCTACGAGATTGTGAGTGGAGACCATCGTGCCTTGGCGCAGCTCAGCATAAGGCGGCAAGGCGCCAGCGCGGCGATCACGGGCTTCCTCGTCAACGCAATTGATCGCCCCGCGTCGGAGTTGAACGCTTTTCGACTCACCGATGTAAGCTTGGACAATACCATCGTCGTGCTTTTGGCAATATCCGCCATTGGCGTGACAGCCATGGCTCTGCGAAAAATTTGGACATCTAGACTCTTCCGCCGCCGCTGGCTCTGGAGCCTGGGTTCTCTGCTTGGAATTGGCAAGCTAACCACGATCTGGGGCTCAGCGGCGCTGAATGTTTCGGCGGCCTATATGAGCATCTTTCCGATAAGTGTGATCAAACAGGGCATTTTGCAGCCTTGGCAAATCGGCACCACCATTCCCGGCATCGCCCTTTGGGCGCTCCTGCGGCGGTCAAAGAAGGAAGTAGCAGAGGAAGCGTTGAGCTAATCAGTCGACGTGGCTAAAGGCCCTCATCGCTATTATCGGACCTTGCATCATGACTGACACCCTGCCCGACCGTCTCTCGATCAACCCCGCCAGCCCGCATTTCAATGGCGAGCTGCTCGAACGCGGCATCGGCATCAAGTTCAAGGGTGCCGAGAAGACCAATGTCGAGGAATATTGCGTGAGCGAGGGCTGGATCCGCGTCTCGGTCGGCAACACCCGCGATCGCAAGGGCAACCCGCTGACGATCAAGCTGAGCGGCCCTGTCGAGCCCTATCTCAAGGACGTGCCCCAGGACGCCGGCGACAGCGCGGAGGGCTGACCGGACGATGGCGATCCGTATCGCATCGGACCGCCTCACCGCCGAGATATCGCAGGACGGCGCCGAGCTGCGGCGGCTGACCGATGCTGCCGGCCAAGAGTATCTGTGGGACGGCGATCCCGCTTATTGGGCCGGGCGCGCGCCGATCCTGTTCCCGATCGTGGGCATGTTGAACGGTGATCGCTTCCGCTGGCGGGGCCGCGACTACAGCCTGCCGCGCCACGGCTTTGCCCGCCGCCGCGGCTTCGCCGTGGCCGAACAGGGCGGCGACGGCCTCGTCCTCCGCCTCGAGGCCGACGACGCCACCCGCGCGGCATGGCCGTTCGACTTCTGCCTCGACATGATCTTCGCGATCAACAGCGCGACCCTGACGATGACGGCGCGCGTCGCCAATCGCGGCGGCGATCCGATGCCGGCCTCCTTCGGCTTCCATCCGGCGCTGCGCTGGCCGCTGCCCGGCGCGTCATCGAAAGCCGGCCATGTCCTGCAATTCGACAAGAGCGAACCGGCCCCGATCCGGCGGCTCGACACCGATGGCCTCCTCGATCCGCGGCCGCGGCCTACCCCGGTCGACGGCCGGCTGCTCGCGCTCGACGACAGTCTTTTCGCCGAAGACGCGCTGATCCTCGACCGGATCGAGAGCCGCTCGCTGGTCTATCGCGGGCCGGGCAGCGCGCCCGTCATCGTCGACTTCCAGGGCATGCCGCATCTCGGCCTGTGGATGAAGCCGGGCGCGGGATATCTGTGCATCGAGCCGTGGCAGGGCCACAGCGATCCCGCCGGATATGCCGGGACGATCGAGGACAAGCCGGGAATGGTGACGATCGCGCCAGGCGCGAGCCGCAGCTTCACCATGGCGATCACGATCGGCTGACCCGCCATGGCTGGCCCGGCGATCCAACGCCGGGCTCAACTCTCAAGCCACCCAGATCATCAACGAGAGCCTGATTCACGCTTTTGTGGAAGCGCATAGCGCTTCCACCTCAAACGATCAGGCTCGAAGGTGGGGGCGATTCCCCTGCGCCCCCATAAGCCAACGCAACCACTCGAACGCCATGCAACGTTGCAACGGGGATAGGATGGTTAACCCATGCCCGCAGTGATCCCGGTCACAGCGCAACGCTTGACCTGCATGCCCGGCAGACCCACATTCACCGCATGGAAAAGCTCGATCTCACCGACGCCGAATGGCGTGAACGGCTCACGCCGGAACAATATCATGTGCTGCGGCAGGCCGGGACCGAGCGGGCCTTCACCGGCAAATATTGGAACAACCACGACGACGGCACCTATCGCTGCGCGGGCTGCGGGGCCGAGCTGTTCGCGAGCGACAGCAAATATGATTCGGGTTGCGGCTGGCCCAGCTTCACCGCGCCGGCAGACGAGCAGATGGTGACCGAGCATCGCGACGCCAGCCACGGCATGGTTCGTATCGAAGTCCGCTGCGCGCGCTGCGAAGGCCATCTCGGCCATGTCTTCCCCGATGGCCCGGGGCCGGAAGGGCTGCGCTACTGCATCAACTCGGCGTCGATCGACTTCGAAGGCGGCGACAAGTAGGGCAAGGCCACCCAGGCGGAGAGGTTAGGGTCGTTGAGACCACCAATATCTCACGACCAAGACGGAGGTCGCAAGAGTTTCACCGGCGATGCCGGCAACGCCGCTCGCCACGAGAAGAAGCAGGATCGCGCGCGAGAAGGCCCGGGCCAATTCCAGATGCAACGCGAACGATAGCAACGCTCCGGTAGCGACAAGAATGATCGCGAGGAGGAACGCCAAGCGAGAGCACCTCCACAGGAGCGTGGCTTGTGAGGACCAGGTCATCGATAACCTACCGAATGTAATCCAGCCCGACACCAAAGCTAATGCCCCCCAGGCGAAGACGGGCACCACGATCACCGGAAAAATCCCGCAGTACAGTTGAGCCAGCGCACCCGGGAATATCGCAGCCGAAGCCACGGCCGCGCCAGCCATGGCGAGGGCCGTTACGAAGATGGACGCCGCGAGAGCCGATGGTCGTGCGGAACTGCTCATCGCGCGACCATCCCATCGATGGTGAAGTTCCACAATGGATCGGCGGCAGCCATTCGATCCAATCTGGCGTGGAGTGGCGATGGAGCCGCGAGCTGACCTTTAGGTTCGGGCGCCACCGACGTTTCAGGCGTCACGCCCCAGCCAGTAGAGTTCGCGGCCATGGGCGCGCAGCCAGGCGCGTTCGGCACTGGGATCGCGCCCGAGCAGGCGGCGCACCGCCGCATGGAACGCCGGGCTGTGGTCCATGTGCAGCCGGTGCGCCACTTCATGCGCGACGGTTGCCTCGAGCACGTCGGGTGGGGCGAGGATCAGGCGCCAGCTGTAGCGGATGTCGCCATTGGCCGAGCAGCTTCCCCAGCGTGCGCGTGGATCGCCGATCGACACCCGGCCGATATCGACCCCGGCCAGCGCCGCGAAGCGCGTGGTCTCAGCCTCAAGGCGTTCGAGCGCCCGGGCCCGCAGCCAGCGCGTGACGCGTGCGCCGAGCAGATCGGCCGGGCGGGGCACGATCAGGCTGTTTCCCACCCGGCGCACGATACGCCCGCGATCGGCCAGCTCGATGCGCAGCGGCTCGCCGGCGACCTCGATCGTCATGCCGTCCTCGATCGGCCGCGCCTCGGGCAAGGCCACCAGCGCCGCCTCGATCCAGTCGCGTTTGCTCTCCACCCATTTGAGCGCGGCGCGCAGCGAAGCCCGGCTGGGCATGATGAGGCGGACGCCGCCATCACGCGGATCAACGCTCAGCCGCATCCCATGTGCCTGTGCCATGCGCCGCACGACCAGCGGCCGGCTGCGCCCGCCGGCTTCGAATATCAGATTGGCCTCGGCCGTTTTCCGCGAGAAGATCATGAGGGGCGGGCTGCCCGGCTACAGGGCACGGTCGACCAGATGATGTTCGAGATCGCCGGCTTCATCCTCCGAGACGGTCCAGCCGCGAACCGACATTCCAGCACGGTGCACCGACTCGGGATCGCCGCTGACCAGCGGGTGCCAGTCGGCAAGCGGCTTGCCCTCGTCGATCAGCCGATAGGCACAGCTGGCCGGCAGCCAGTCGATTTCGGACAGGACCTTGGGCGTCAGCCGCACGCATTCGGGCACGAAGGTCCGGCGGTGCTTATAGTCCTTGCACAGGCCGCTGCGGCGATCGAGTAGCCGGCAGGCGACATTGGTCGCCATCAGCTCGCCGGTCTCTTCGTCCTCGAGCTTGTGGAGGCAACATTTGCCGCAGCCGTCGCACAGCGATTCCCATTCGGCGCGGCTCATCTGGTCGAGCCGCTTGGTCTCCCAGAACGGCCTTGCCTCAGCCATTATCTCGCCCAGCGTTCGATATCGGAAACCACGGTGTCGGCACCCTTGTCCTGCGTGATCAGGGCGATCGGCTCGCCTGCCGGGCCCATTAGATAGGCCGCGCGGACGTGATTTACGAGGTAGGAGCCATCTTTTTCCGCCGGCATCTTCTCGTAAAAAACCGCATATTCTTTGGCTACCCCGGCGATCTCGGACTCTGTTCCGGTCAGCCCGATCAGCTTGGGATGGAAAGCGCGAACGAACTGCTTGAGCTTGTCGGGCGTATCACGCACGGGATCGACCGTGATGAAGATCGGCTGGATCCTGCTCGCGAGAGACGGATTTGTCTTTTCGAGTTCCTTGTAGCCCTTCATCAGGTTCTGGACGTCGACCGGGCAGACATCGGGGCAGAAAGTATAACCGAAATAGATCAGCCGGTATTTGCCGGCGAAATCGCTGTCGCGGACCTTCCGCCCGTCCTGGTCGGTGAGCGCGAACGGCCCGCCGATCTTCGCGCCGGCCAGCGGTGGGGTCTCGGGCGCGCTGCCGCAGCCGGTCAGCAACAGCGTCGAGGCGGCGATCAGCAGCGCGGCCCAGGCAGCGAGGCGTGGATTGTTCATGGTGCGGCCAGCCATGCTTTGCTATTGGCCCTTGCGCAAGGGCGTTTCAGAACAGGGACATGACAGACAATATGGTCCGCCGTCACATCCGCATGATGCTGGCCGCCGCAGCGCTGGCGATCGCCTCGACGCCTGCCGCAGCGCAATTTTCCGACAGCTATATTTTCCTCAAGGCGGTGCGCGACGCCGATGGCGACAAAGCCACGAAGGCGCTCAGCGGCAATGGCGCGACGATCATCAACACGCGCGATTACCAGACCGGCGAGACCGCGCTGGCGATCACGATCAAGCGCCGCGACCTGACCTGGTCGAACTTCCTGCTGAGCAAGGGCGCCAATCCCAACGTCCGCGACAGCCAGGGCAACGCGCCGCTCCACGTCGCGACGCTGCTCGGCTTCAACGAGGGTGTCGAGCTGCTGCTCATCCGTGGCGCGCAGGTCAACATGGCCAACAACAGCGGCGAGACTCCGCTGATCATCGCCGTGCAGCAGCGCAATGTGGCGCTGGTCCGCCTGCTCCTGGCCAACGGCGCCAATCCCAAGCTGGCCGATCGCATCGCCGGCAAGTCGGCGCGCGACTATGCCAGCGACGATCCGCGCGGCGCGGCGGTGCTCAAGGTGATCGACGAATCCAAGGTCGATGTGAAACCGAAGCCGAAGATGTCGGGCCCAGGACTTTAACGCGTCGCGATACCCCTGCCGTCATCCTGAACTTGTTTCAGGATCCACCTCTTCCCATGGGAGCGCCCCCGAGCCGCAAAGTGGATGCTGAAATAAATTCAGCATGACGGCGGTAGGAGGGATCCCGCCGTCCTCAGACGCAGCTCTCCGGAAATGGATCGAGATCGCCCCACAGCCGCCGCGCCGCGCGGCGGGCGAAGCGCAGCGTTTCGGCCTTGCGGCGCGCGCCGGAGAGCGGGCGGTGCTGCGGTTCGCGGATCACCGCGGCGTCGTAGCGGTCGGCGACGATCAGGCCGCAGCAGCCCGGCCGGAATGGCTCGGTCTCGAACGGTGACAGGTCGAACCCACCCGGCACCGCCCAGAAGAAACGGTCGCAATAATCCAGATAGTCGGGCCATTTTCCGTCACCGAGCAGGTCGGCGCGCGACACCTTGATCTCGACGATGATGATGCAGCCGCGGGCGTCGATCGCCATGATGTCGGCGCGCCGGCCATTGCCGAGCGGCACTTCCGGCAACGGCGTCATTTCGGCACGCAGGAACAGCCGCGCGACCCCGCGCGCGACATCCGCGGCGATCAGGGGTTCAAGCGACTCGGGGAGAGCGGTCATCGGCGCAGCCTAGAACAGGACGGGAACGATTTCCATATCCCGCCCGGCGCCGGCCAGAGCGTCAGGTCGAGAGAAGCAGCTCGCTGGCGATCCGCTCGGCCTGCGGATGATCGAGTTCGACGACCCACAGGTCGGGATCGGATTTCCGCCGCCGCACGATATACTCGCCAGCTGCGGCCGGATCGGCCGGGCCGACCGTCTCGAGGCCGAAGCCACCCTCGAATCGCCAGGTCCGTTCGGCGATCCGGATGAGCATGCCGCGATCGTTCAGAAGAAGAAGCAGGGCGCCGGCGGTCGCGTCGCCCTTCGCGATCACCATCGCCGATCCGCCTTCGGCCTCGATCCGCCGGATCAGCGCCGAAACGAGCAGCCCCGATGCGGGCCGCGGCTCGATCATTTGCGCGCGTAGCCGGGAAGGGTGGCGAGCGGGATGCGCGAGCGCATGAAGGTGCCGGTGCCGCGCGCGATCTCCTCGCCATCGGCATCGATCAGCGCGGCTTCGGCGACGAGCACCCGGCGGCGGCCGTTGATCCAGCGGCCTTCGGCGATAACCGGGCCCGCGCCCATCGGCCGGGTCAGCAGCAGGTTGAACGCCGTCGTCAACAGGAAGAAGTCGTTGACCAGGCTGTTGGCCGCATAGAAGGCGGCATCGTCGAGCATCTTGAAATAGGTGGTGCCATGCGCCGCCCCGGCAGCATGGAAGTGGCCCGCCTCGACGGTGAAATGAATCCGCGAATGTCCTTCGGCGGGAATCTCGAGCCGCGACCGGAACATGCTGTTGATCGGCGCGGCCGCATAGAGCGATTCCAGCGCGCGATAATGCGCTTCCGCACCCGATGGCGGCGCCGGCTCGGCTGGAGGGTCGCCGCTCACCGTGCTTCAGGCGGCGTGACGGGTCTCGCCGGTCGCGAACAGCGCATAGAGAGCGTCTTCCGAACCGGCACCGCGCAGCTTGGCGACGAAGCCCTTGTCGCGCAGCCGCCGGCTGACCCGGGCAAGCGCCTTGAGATGCTCGACGCCGGCATCGACCGGCGACAGCAGAAGAAATACCAGATCGACCGGAAGGTCGTCGATGGCGGCAAAGTCGATCGGGTTGGCGAGTCGCGCAAACAGGCCGACGACGCGATCCAACCCTTCGACCTTGCCATGCGGAATGGCGATGCCGCCGCCGAATCCCGTCGAGCCCAGCCGCTCGCGTTCCACCAGCCGGTCGACGATGACGCGCGCCTCGACGTTCACCTGCTTCGATGCAATCGCCGCAAGCTGCTGGAACAGAGCCTTTTTGTTGGGAACGATGATGGCGGCCTGCACCGCCTGAGGCGATAGCAGGTCGCTCAGGTCGTCCATCGATTTGCTGTCAGTCATTTCAACGGGATTCGCATTCCTTATCCGGCCACCCGGCTCGGCTCCACCCAGCCGATCGTGCCGTCGGTGCGCCGATACACCATATTGAATGCGCCGGTACCAGAATTCCGAAACAGAAGCGCAGTGGTATTTCTGAGGTCGAGCATCATCACCGCGTCCGATACGCTGGCGTCGGGCACGTCGACCCGCGTCTCGGCGATGATCACGGGGCTGTCGCCTTCGACCTCCTCCTCGCGCGACGCCTCGAACACGGTATAGTTCGCATTGTCGTCGATCGTTTCGAGCGGCGGGGTGACCGCGGCGCCGTTGCGCGACTTCAGCCGGCGCATGTAGCGGCGCAGCTGGGTTTCGATGCGATCCGCGGCCTGGTCGAAGCAGGGGTGGGCGTCCATCGCATTGCCGCTGCCCTTCAGAATCACGCCCTGCATCACATGCGCAACGATATCGCAGGAGAAGCCATTGCCGTGCTGCCCGCGGCCGAAGGTGACATGCGCGGACAGACTTCGGGAGAAATATTTGTCGGCAATCGCGTGGAGCCGCTCTTCGACATGGGTTCTGAGCGCGTCGCCCGTGTTCACCTGATGTCCCGAAACGCGAATTTCCATAACGAATCTCCACTCTTGGTCGGCGATGGTGAGGCGGTCGCAACCGCTGCGCCATCCGCACAAACACGGATCAGATAGTCAGCTCGCGGCACCCTCAAGCCAGAGCGGCGCATCGAGCTTCGCAACAAATGCCTTGTGTCTCTCCAGTTCCTCCTCGCTTGGGTGATGGGGTCGCATCGTCCTGACCGACCGGCGCATGGCGACCAGCGCCGGCGTCGCGACCAGGATCGCCTCCTCGACGATGACATCGCCGATCGACAGGCCGATCTGGCGACCGCCGGTCAGCTCGACATAAAGCTGGGCGAGCAACTGGGCGTCGAGCAGCGCGCCGTGCTTGACGCGGTGGCTGCGATCGATGCCGTAGCGGCTGCACAGCGCGTCCAGGCTGTGCTTGGCGCCCGGATGGGCCTTGCGGGCCAGCGCCAGCGTGTCGATCATCCGGCCGACATGAACCTCGGGATGGCCGCAAGCCTTCAGTTCCCAGTTGAGGAATGCGAAGTCGAAGCTGGCATTATGCGCGACCAGCGGGCTGTCGCCAATGAACTCGAGCAGTTCGATCGCGCGGGTGCCGAACAACGGCTTGTCGCTGAGGAAGCGATCGGACAGGCCGTGGACCTGTTCCGCCTCGAACGGCATCGGCCGGCCGGGATTGAAATAGGCGTGGAACGTCCGCCCGGTCTCGACCCGGTTGACCAGTTCGACACAGCCTATCTCGACCAGCCTGTCCCCAGTAGCTGGATTCAGACCGGTTGTTTCGGTGTCGAATATGATTTCGCGCATGGCTGGCAATATCGGACTCCATGCGCCTGCAAGCAAGTGATCAGATGACGAACCGCGGCGCGGGTACGTCCAGTCGTCCCGCCGTTGTCGATCACGAAGTCGGCCTGCGCCCGCTTGATGTGGTCGGGCAGCTGCAGCGAACGGATATGCCGTAATTTCAATGGGTTCATCCCCGGCCGCGCGAGCACCCGGCGCGCCTGCTTCCAGGGCGGGGCGGACACCACGGCGATCGCGTCGACCTGCCGCCATCCTTTTTTCTCGAACAGCAAGGGGATGTCGAGGACCACCAGGCGCCGCGCGCGATGGCGCCGGAGGAACAGCCGCCGCGACTCGGCAAGCACCGGGTGGACGATGCGTTCGAGACGGTGCAGCGCAACACGGTCGCCGAGCACCGCCTTGCCGAGCACCGCCCGGTCTATCCCGTGCGGGCCCGCGGTGCCCGGGAAGGCAGCCTCGATCGCGGCGACCAGGCGCCCGCCGCGGCCCTGCAGACGGTGCACCTCGGCGTCGGCATCATAGACCGGCACGCCCGCTTGGGCGAACATCGCCGCCACGGTCGACTTGCCCATGCCGATCGAGCCGGTCAGACCCAATATGATCATGCCAGCAGCTTCGCCCGCAGCGCGTCGTCGGCATCGCGTGGCGCCGGTACGCCGAAGAACAGCGCGAACGCCGCCGCGGCCTGGCCGATCAGCATGTGCAGCCCGTCGATGGTACGCAGGCCCCGCGCGCGCGCCTCGGCGAGCAGTGGCGTCTCCAGCGGGGCATAGACGATGTCATAGACCACCGACCCGGGCGGGACATGGCTGAAATCCAGCAGCAGCGGCGGCTGGCCCTTCATGCCGAGCGACGTGGTGTTGACGACGAGATCGAGCATCCCTTCGCGATCGTCCCACGGAAAGTCCGTCGGGGTGGCGAAATGATCGAGCGACGCCGTCAGCCGCTCGTCGGGCTCGAAGCTCTCGCGCAGCTTGCGCACCTGATCGATGTTGCGGGCAGCGACGACGATGGTGAAGCCATGATCGTGAAGCGCGAGGCAGATCGCCTTGGCAGCGCCGCCGGCCCCGAAGATCCGCGCCATGCGGAACAGGTGGTTCTGCCGGAGCAATGGCTGCAGCGGCTCGAGGAATCCGGCATAGTCGGTATTATAGCCGACGAGCTTGCCGTCTTCGCGCCGCACGGTGTTGACCGCGCCGATCCGCTCGGCGGCGGGATCGAGCCGGTCGAGCAGCGCGATGACCGCCTGCTTGTGGGGAAGGGTGATGTTGCAGCCGCGCCAGAGCGGATCGCTCCGCCGCTGTTCGAAAAAGCTCTCAAGCTGTTCGGATCGAATATGAGAGGCGCGATATTCCGCAGCGATTCCAGCACGTTCGAGCCAGTGCTTATGGATGATCGGCGATTTGCTGTGGCTGATCGGATCGCCGATCACTTCGGCATAGGGCTTGGTGATCGCTGCGATCGGCAGGTCCAGCTGCTGGCTCATGACGATAACACCCCTCGAATGCGCAGATAATCGAGCAGTGGCAGCAGCGGCAAGCCTAGGATGGTGAACTGGCTGCCTTCGATCCGCGCGAACAGTTGCACGCCGGGCCCCTCGATCCGGTAGCCGCCGACGCATCCGCCGATCTCGGGCCATTCGCTGTCGAGATAGGATTCGATGAAAGCATCCCCCAGCGGCCGGACATGCATCGCGGCCCTGTCCACATGGCGCCACACCGGCGCGCCGCCCTCGCAGATCACCGCCGCGCTATAGAGCCGGTGCCGCTGGCCGCTGAGTACGCGCAACAACGCCCTCTGCTCCTCGCGGCTCTCCGCCTTGTCTATCATGGTGCCGTCGTCGAGGACCACCGTCGTGTCGCAGCCCAGCACCAGCTCGGCCGGATGGCGGCGCGACAATTTGGTCGCCTTCAGTTCCGCGAGCGCATCGGTGAGATCGCGTGCACCGACGCCTTCCGCGCGAAGCGATGCCTTCATCGAATCCTCGTCGACACCGGCCGCCATAGCCTGATGCGGGACACCGGCGGCATCGAGCATTGCCCGGCGGGATGCGGATTGCGACGCGAGGATCAGCATCAAGCGTCCTCCTGTGGCGAGCGTTCGTTGATCAGGTTGATGATCGCCGCGGCGGTCTCCTCGATCGACCGGCGGGTGACATCGATCACCGGCCAGCCCTGGTCCGAGAAGATGCGGCGCGCAAAGGTAAGCTCGGCGACCACGGCTTCCTGGTCGACATAGGCGGTCTCCGGCGACTGGTTGAGCGTGAGCAGCCGGTTGCGGCGGATCTGGATCAGCCGGTCAGGGCTGGTGGTCAGGCCGACGATCAGCGGGTGGACCAGCCGGTAGAGCGCCGGCGGGGGCGGCGACTCCACCACCAGCGGGACATTGGCGACCTTGTAGCCGCGGTTGGCGAGATAGATCGAGGTCGGCGTTTTCGACGACCGCGACACGCCGGTCAGGATGACATCGGCTTCCTCCCAATCTTCCCCGCCGATGCCGTCGTCATGGGCGATGGTGAACTGGATGGCCTCGACCCGCGCATAATAAGCGGCATCGAGGATATGCTGGCGGCCCGGCCGGGCGAGCGCTTCCTGGCCCAGCAACTGCGACAGCGCGTCGATAACCGGATCAAGCGCTGACACGATCGGCAGGCCGAGCGCGTGGCAGCGGGTCTCGAGTCGCTTGCGGATATCGTTGTTGACCAGGGTGAAGATGACCAGGCCGGGACGCTGGGCGATTTCGAGCATTATCCGATCGAGATGGCCCTGGCTGCGCACCATCGGCCAGAAATGCTTGATGGTCTCGACACCGTCGAACTGGGCGAGTCCTGCCTTGGCGATATTTTCAAGGGTTTCGCCGGTCGAGTCCGACAGGAGATGAAGGTGCAGCCTGATCATCGGCTACCGCACCGGCACGTCATTACGCATCCGGACTCTACGACGCACTTTGAGTTCGTTACAGGGACGAGTCTGTGGAAAACCATGGGGATGGGGCTAGCGGAAGCACGGGGGCGCTTTCAAGCAACGCTTTCGTCCCCATCGATCGGATTTCCTCCGACATATCGTCCACAGGGGATCGAATCGCCCGGCTGGCTGTGGATAATGGGCATAGACGCGGGGACTCGGTGCGCGCCTGTGCTTTCAGATGAGTCAAGCTGTTGGCAATCGGAGCAACTGTGAATAAACCCCGGCTCGCGCCCGCCTACTACCTCTTCAGACTCTCTCTTAATATTCTATATAAGGAAGAAGATGGCTGCTCCGCTTGCCGAACCGCGCCCCTTGCTAGCCGTGCTCAAGGGCAAAAGGCAGGAGCGTCCGCCGATCTGGCTGATGCGCCAGGCGGGTCGCTACCTGCCGGAATATCGCGCGCTGCGGGCCGAGAAGGGCGGCTTCCTCGAGCTGGCCTATGACAGCGATGCCGCGTCGGAGATCACGCTTCAGCCGATCCGCCGTTTCGGCTTCGACGGTGCGATTCTCTTCTCGGACATTCTCGTCATCCCCCATGCCCTGGGTCAGGATTTGCGGTTCGAAGCCGGCGAGGGGCCGCGCCTCTCCCCCACGCTGGTCGATCGCACGCTGGCAACGCTGGCGCCGGCACCCGAGCGGCTGCTGCCGATCTACGACACGGTGCGCAAGGTTCGCGCATCGCTGCCCACCGAGACGACCTTCCTGGGCTTCGCGGGCAGTCCCTGGACGGTGGCGACCTATATGGTGGCGGGACAGGGCAGCAAGGAACAGGCCGAGACGCGGCGCATGGCCTATCGCGATCCGGCAGCGTTCGGCGCCATCATCGATGCACTGGTCGGTGCCACAGCCGATTATCTCGGCAAGCAGATCGAAGCGGGCGTCGATGCGGTGCAGCTGTTCGACAGCTGGTCGGGAAGCCTGGCCCCGCGCGAGTTCGAACGCTGGGTGATCGCGCCGACGGTGGAGCTGGTGAAGCGGCTCCATGCGCGCCACCCGGGGGTTCCGGTGATCGGCTTCCCCAAGGGCGCGGGCGGCAAGCTTCCAGCCTATGCCCGCGAGACCGGGGTGGATGCGATCGGCCTCGATGAAACCGTCGATCCCGTCTGGGCCAACGCCAATCTTCCCGAGCGGCTTCCGGTCCAGGGCAATCTCGATCCGCTGTCGATGATTGCCGGCGGCGCTGCGCTCGACGAGGCGGTGGATACGATCTTGGGGGCTTTCCGGGAGCGTCCGCATGTGTTCAACCTTGGCCATGGAATCCTGCTCGACACCCCGATCGCCCATGTCGAACAGCTGGTCGCCCGTGTGCGGGGCTGATCGGTGAGCGGGCTCGCAGCAGGTTTCCTCGGCAACGCCTATCCCTGGGTGAAGGCTGCGCACCTGATCTTCGTGATCTTCTGGATGGCGGGGCTGTTCATGCTGCCGCGCTTCTTCATCTATCATCATGCCGCGGTGCCCGGATCGGCCGAAGACCGCGCCTGGATCGAACGCGAGCGGCGGCTGCGCTCGATCATCATCAATCCGGCGATGCTGCTGGTCTGGCTGTTCGGGCTGACTCTTGCCTTTGATCAGAATCTTTGGGGCGTGGGCTGGTTTCAGGCCAAATTTGTCGCGGTTTTCCTGCTGAGCGGCTATCATGGCTGGGCGGTCGGCTATGGCCGACGCATGGCGGCGGGATATCGTGCGTCCTCGGATGGTCCGCTACGGCTGATGAACGAGGTTCCGGGCATCGCCACGGCCGTCATCGTCATTCTCGTGATCGTGAGGCCGTTCTGATGGCTGCCCTCTCCCTGTCGCCGAAGTGGTTCGCTGCGGCGGCGTTGCTCGCGGGATCGGCCGCCCAGGCCGAGGAGCAGGAGCCGATCCTGCGTTGTCTCACCGCCACCTCGTCGCTGGCGTCGAGCAGCGACAAGGGCATTGCCCAGATCGGCGTGCTCAACAGCCTCTACTGGCTCGGTCGACTCGATCCCACGCTCAGCGAAGCGGTGATCGAGAAGCGCATCGCGGCGATTTCGGCGAGCATGACCAAGGAGTCCCTCCAGACCGAGGTCGGCCGCTGCGGCCGCGAGCTCGCCGAGCGTGGTGCGATGATGGAGCGGATCGGCAAGAAGCTGAAGGAGCGCGCGGCCCGGCGCGAAACGCGCTAGGCTTTCCCCAGCTGGAATAAACACTGTTCGGCGCCACCTGAGCGACGTTCATCCTCGGTTGCCTGCTTGACTTGATCGGCGCCGCCGCCTAATCCGCACCGTAGAACAGGCCTGCCGTTCGTGCTGGGTCCCTTTCTCCCTTTCCATTGTCAGATAGCGCGCGTCATGCCCGCTCCCGATTTTCCAAACCAGCCGTTCAAGCACCCAGGAACTCCGTAGATGCATTTGAAGGACCTCAAGAAGAAGAGCCCCGCCGATCTGGTCAGCATGGCCGAAGAGCTCGGGGTCGAGGGTGCATCGACGATGCGCAAGCAGGACCTGATGTTCGCGATCCTCAAGGTCGAGGCGGAAAATGGCGAGCAAATCATGGGCGAGGGCACGATCGAGGTGCTGTCTGACGGCTTCGGATTCCTGCGATCCCCCGAGGCCAATTATCTGGCAGGGCCCGACGACATCTATGTCTCGCCCAACCAGGTGCGCAAATTCGGCCTGCGCACTGGCGATACCGTCGAAGGCGAGATCCGCGGCCCCAAGGACGGCGAGCGCTATTTCGCGCTGACCCGGCTGATCTCGATCAATTTCGACGATCCCGACGTGGTCCGCCATCGGGTCAATTTCGACAATCTGACGCCGCTATACCCCGAGCAGAAGCTCAACCTCGATACGCTCGATCCGACCGTCAAGGACAAGTCCGCGCGGGTGATCGACATCATCTCGCCACAGGGCAAGGGCCAGCGCGCGCTGATCGTGGCGCCGCCGCGGGTCGGCAAGACCGTGCTTCTCCAGAACATGGCGAAGGCGATCACCGACAATCATCCCGAAGTCTTCCTGATCGTACTGCTGATCGACGAGCGGCCCGAGGAAGTCACCGACATGCAGCGCTCGGTGAAGGGCGAGGTGATCTCCTCGACCTTCGACGAGCCGGCCCAGCGCCACGTCCAGGTCGCCGAGATGGTGATCGAGAAGGCCAAGCGGCTGGTCGAGCACAAGAAGGATGTCGTCATCCTGCTCGATTCCATCACCCGGCTCGGCCGTGCCTACAACACGGTGGTTCCGTCGTCGGGCAAGGTGTTGACCGGCGGCGTCGACGCCAACGCGCTGCAGCGGCCGAAGCGCTTCTTCGGTGCTGCGCGCAACATCGAGGAAGGCGGATCGCTGTCGATCATCGCCACCGCGTTGATCGACACAGGCAGCCGTATGGACGAGGTGATCTTCGAGGAGTTCAAGGGCACCGGCAATTCGGAAATCATCCTCGACCGCAAGGTCGCCGACAAGCGGATCTTCCCGGCGATGGATGTCGGCAAGTCGGGCACCCGCAAGGAAGAGCTGCTGGTCGACAAGGGCAAGCTGTCGAAGATGTGGGTGCTGCGCCGTATCCTGATGCAGATGGGCACGATCGACGCGATGGAGTTCCTCCTCGACAAGATGAAGGACTCCAAGAGCAACGAGGATTTCTTCGACTCGATGAACCAGTAATCGCGGGGAGCGGGGTCGTTTGGGGGGGCTGACCGACTGGACCTATCGGCATTTCTGGGCGCATGAGGAACACCCTTATCGTCGCCTGCGCCGCCGGCTGGTCGAGATCGCCGCCCCCGGACTGACCATCCTCGATGCCGGCTGCGGCCATAGCGCCCCCAATTTGCAGGAGCTGCGCGGCAGCGGCGCAAGATTGATCGGCGTCGACCTGGTCCGGCTCGAGCCGCAGCCAGGCATGGAACTGATCGAAGGCGATCTCGGCGCTGTGCCACTGCCTGACGGGAGCGTCGACCTGATCTATTCGCGCTCGGTGATGGAGCATGTCGTCGATCCGGATGCGGTCTATGGCGAGGCCGCCCGGCTGTTGAAATCCGGCGGGCGCTGGATATTCCTGACCGCCAATCGCTGGGACTATGTCTCGCTGGTGTCGCGGCTGACGCCCAACCGCTATCATGCCCGCATCGTCCGGCGCTTCGAGGGGCGCGAGGAACATGATGTCTTCCCGACCGCCTATCGGACCAACGATCGCGGCCAGATTGCCCGCCATGCCGCCGCGCATGGCTTCGGAATCGACCGGTTCGAGCGGCATGGCCAATATCCTGCGATGTTCTACCGGTTCGGGCCGCTCTTCCTGGTCGCGACGCTGTACGAGAAGATGATCATGCGGTTCGCCGCGTTGGCGAAGCTGCGGGGCTGGCTCTATGTCGAGCTGGTGAAGCGCTGACGCCACGGTAACAGGCTCGACATGAGCGCTCCTTAGGCTAGGGATGCGCCATGCTGGACCTCTGGAATCACATCACCGCCGATTTCGCCAATATCGGCAGTCCTTCCGCGCTCTCGGCCTTTTTCCAGGTGCTGATGATCGACGTGATGCTGGCCGGGGACAACGCCATCGTCGTCGGCGCGCTGGCCGCGGGCCTGCCCGCCGAGCAGCGCCGCAAGGTCATCCTGATCGGCATCATCGCCGCGCTCGTCCTGCGGATCATCTTCGCGGTCAGCGTGAGCCTGTTGATGAACATCGTCGGGCTCGTCCTTGCCGGCGGCCTGCTGCTGCTGTGGGTGGCCTGGCGGATGTTTCGCGAACTGCGCCACGCCGGCGCGCTCGAGGGCGACGATCCGACCGAGCATGACGGTATTCCGCAGAGCAGGAGCTTCGTCTCGGCGGCCTGGGCTGTCGCGCTTGCCGACGTGTCGATGAGTCTCGACAATGTCCTTGCGGTGGCAGGTGCTGCCCGCGCGCATCCCGGCATATTGGTGATAGGCCTGCTGCTGTCGGTGGCGCTGATGGGCATCGCGGCCAACCTGATCGCGCGCTATATCGAGCGATATCGCTGGATCGCCTATGTCGGCCTGGCGGTGATTCTCTACGTCGCCGTGAAGATGATCTGGGAAGGCGCCGTCCCGCTGGTCTCGATGGTTGGCTGAGCGCGAAGCGCGGTTTTCACAAGATCAGGGCGTGGAGACGCGGGCAGAGAGCGCCGATCTTCTACTTGGCCGTGATCGAATATCGTCGAGCGCCGGCCATTGCCGTAGAATAACTACACGACTGTCGGTTTTCTTTACAGAGCCGAGGTGGCTGCGTTGCCTAGATATCTTTTGTTTACTTTGTTTCTGGAGAATATCGGTTAGAGCTGTTAAGGGCCGATGCCTGACAGGCGGGGTCGTGCGCGTCGTGATGGCGGGAATAGCGTGACGGTGGGGTAGTGTGATGCGTGCGTTTCGAGCAGTTTCCATATTTGCTGCCGGCCTGGTGGCCCTGGCGGGAAGCGGTGGGGCGTCGGCTGCGCTCGTCGGCACTTCGATCAGCACCGGCATCGCCGCGCTGAAGGAATGGAACCTCGTCGCCTTCAACAATTTCAGTTCGCAGAACCATGTCGACGGGCGCGTCCTGGTCGGCAACAACTTCACCGCCGGGCAGAATTTTGCGGTCCTCAACAATAATGTCCCGTCGAGCAGCTATGGGACCTCGGCGCTGACCGTCGGCAACGCGGCCCAGATGGCGGGCAGCATCAACGCCCCGGGTGTGCAGGTCGGCGGCAATCTGTCGGGCAGCTTCAACAATAACGGCAATGGCGCGGTGCAGGTCGGTGGAACCGCCCAGAGCCAGCAGAATTTCACGGTTCAATCAGGGCTGGGGCAGAATTTCACCAATACCCTGCTCAGCCAGAGTGCGGATATAAAGCAGTCGCTAACCAGCCTCAGCGCCAATCTGGCGGCACTGGCCAACAGCGGCACTGTCGCGCTGGGCGGCGACAGCAACAACCAGACGCTGACCGTCACCGGGACCGGCCTCAGCGTCTTCAACATGACCGAGGCGCAGTTTGAGGGCAATTCGAACCAGCAGCTGCTGGTGACCGTGCCGAGCGGCGCGACGCTGGTCGTGAACGTCGCGGGCACCGACATCGACTTCAACCGCACCCTCAATCGCTTTACCAATGATTCCAACGTGATATGGAATTTCTACCAGGCGACGACGGTCGATATCGCCCGCCAGTTCAGCGGCTCGGTGCTGGGCGTGTTTGCCGATATCACCGGCGGCAACAGCGGCAACATCGATGGCTCGGTGGTCGGCAACAACGTCTTCCAGAACGCCAATGGCGAGATTCACAACAATTATTTCCAGGGCGATCTGTCGAGCGTCGGCGGCGGGTCTGTCGTCTCGACCGCGCCCGAGCCCTCGACCTGGGCGATGCTGCTGCTCGGCTTCGGCTTGGTCGGTGCCGTCCTGCGCCGGCGCGGGACCGGGATGCCGGCGACACACGCGGCCTGAAGTACTGCTCCTCCGCCCGTCGGACAGGAGGGATATGATCAGGGTATCAGGATAATCGACCCGGTCGTGCGCCGCGCTTCGAGCGCCCGCTGCGCTTCGGCAGCATCGCGGAGGGGCAGGCGAAGGCCGATCTCGATGTCGAGCTTTCGTGCGGCGATCATTGCGAACAGCGCGCCTGCCGCGGCATCGAGCTCTGCCTTGTCGGCGACATAGTCGAACAGCCTCGGCCTGGTGAGAAACAGCGACCCGCGCCGGGCCAGTTCGAGCGGGCTTGCCGGCGGCACCGGGCCCGAGGCATTGCCGAAGCTCACCATCATCCCGCGCGGCTTCAACGAGTCGAGCGACGCCTCCCAACTGGCCGCGCCGACCCCGTCGAACACCGCGTCGACGCCGCGGCCATCGAGCGTCTCGCGCACCTTCGCCGCCAGGACATCGAACCCACCGTGCAGCCCCTGCTCGGCGCCGAGCTGTCTGGCCAGCGCAGCCTTCTCAGCAGTGCCGGCATGGGCGATGACCTTCACCCCGATGGCGTTCAGCCACTGCACGAGCAGCCGCCCGACGCCGCCGGCGGCGGCCAGCACGAGCGCGGTCTGACCCGCCTTCATCTTCGCGCAGCCCGCTATCAGCGCATGTGCGGTCAGTCCTTTAAGGATAGCCGCCGCCGCCACTTCGTCGCCGATGCCGTCGGGAAGGGCGATCAGACGGCCGGCCGGCACGTCCTGCCAGGTCGCATAGCTGCCCGGCATCGACAGGGCATAGCCGACGCGCGCGCCGACCGGCAGCGCAGTCACGCCGTCACCGACGGCCTCGATCACTCCGACGGCCTCGACGCCGAGCGCCGCCGGCAGCGGCTGCGGATAGAGGCCGGTGCGATGATATATGTCGATGAAATTTACGCCGATCGCGCGATGGCGCACCCGCGCGTGGCCGGGTGGCACCGGCCCGTCGTCGATCGGCAGGGCGGCGATGACCTCCGGGCCGCCAAATGCCTGCGCGACGAGCCGGTAACCGGTCATGCGAGATGTTGTGCGAAGAACGCCTCGGTTCGGCCGTCTGCGAGCTGCGCGCCCGCTTCGTTGCGGCGATTGCCCATCTGGGTGGCAAAGCCATGATCGAGGCCGGGATAGTCGTACAGCGTCACCTTGGCGTGACCGTCGAGCCCCTCATGCATCTTCTGCTGGGCCTCCGGTGGGACGAAGCCATCCGCCTGGGGAATGTGCAGCAGCAGCGGGTGGGCGATGGCATGCGCTTCGCCCAGCAATCCGTCTATCCCGACACCATAATAGCCCACCGTCGCGTTGATGTCGGTGCGGGTGGCGGTCATGAAGGCAAGCCGACCGCCCAGGCAATAGCCGACCGCGCCGACCTTGCCGCCGCCGACCATCTTGCGGGCTTCGCGGATCGTCGCCTCGATGTCCCTGATCCCGGCTTCCTGGTCGAACGCCCCGAATAGGCCAAAGGCTTCCTGCAGCTCATCGGGGACGTCCGCGTCGAGTTCGATGCCGGGCCGGATCCGCCAGAACAGGTCGGGCGCGATTGCCAGATAGCCCTTTGACGCCCATTCATCGCATTTCGCCCGGATCCCGACATTCACGCCGAAGATCTCCTGGATGACGATGATCGCCGCCTTTGGCGCGGAAACCGGCTGCGACGTATAGGCAAGAAACTCCTCATCTCCACCTAAGGTGTTGATTTCAGTGTAGCTTTTCATAAAAGGCCTCCTCTTCGCTCATGGTCCAGCAGCCATGTCTTGGTGACGATTCCGCGTCCCGCGGAATAATGCCCTATCGCACCGCCACTGCCTACCACGCGGTGGCACGGTATCACGATGGGTAAGGGGTTGCGCGCGCAGGCCTGGCCGATGGCGCGAGGGCTCGACCCTGCGGCCTTCGCGACGGCCCCATAGCTGAGCGTGTCGCCCGGCGGGATGGCGGCGATCGCCGCGCGCAGCGCCTCGCCCCGCGGGCCGGCCATCGGCGCGAGCGGCAGATCGAATGCGGTGAATCCTGCCGTGAAATAAGCGTCCAGCTGGCGCGCAGCCTCGGCCACCGGAGATCCCCGCGGTGCTGCATCCGCCGGATGAACGGCCGGCATCGATTCGCCGGCGTCGAGGATATGAATCGACCGCAGCTGGCGATCGTCCCCATTGATCAGGATGGGCCCGATGGCCGAGAGGAGGATCGCTTTTGCCATGGACGTGTGCTCCGCGAGACTCTAGCCATAGCGTATGGCGTTTCAATGATCTTGGAGGCGTGCGTGAAGGTCACGGTAGATGTCGATTGCACGCCTGAAGAGGCGCGCCGGTTCATGGGGTTGCCCGACATGTCGGGCGTCCATGAAATCTATACCGACAAGATGCGGAAGTTCGTCGAGGAAGGTGTTACGCCCGATGCGCTGCAGGACATGATGCGCAATTGGATGCCGATGGGCGAAGCCGGCATGAATTTATGGCGCACCATGTTCGATCAGATGAGTCGTGGCGGCGGCAGCGGACAATAAGGCGAGCGCCACCGCGACGATCTTTGCCCTGTCGAGCGGTGCGCCGCCGGCTGGGGTTGCCGTGGTCCGGATCAGTGGACCTCATGCCGGCAGCGCCATCGATCTCCTGACCGGACGCCCGCGGCCTGCGCCGCGCCGCGCCGTGCTGCGCACATTGCGAGATCCCGAAAATGGCACGCCGCTCGATCGGGCGCTGTTGCTCTGGCTACCGGGGCCGGGCAGTGCGACCGGCGAGGATATGGCGGAGCTCCACCTCCATGGCGGGCGCGCGGTGACTGCGGCGGTGCTGGCCGCACTTGCGAGACAGTTCGGGTTGCGCCCCGCGGAAGCGGGGGAGTTCACGCGCCGCGCTTTCGAACATCGCCGGATCGATCTCAACGAGGCTGAAGCGCTCGGGGATCTGCTGGCGGCGGAGACCGAAGCCCAGCGGCGCAACGCGATGCTGCTCGCGAGCGGCACGCTGAGCCGCGCCATTGACGATTGGCAGGACCGGATCCTGGCGCTGTCGGCGCGGCTCGAGGCCGAGCTCGACTTTTCGGACGAGGATGATGTCGCGCCGCTCGGTCCTGGCTTTGCCGACGAGGTGGCGGGGCTCGGCGCGGAGGTGATGCATTGGCAAGGCCGCGCGCCGGTCGAGCGGCTGCGCGACGGCATAAGGGTGGTGCTCGCGGGCCCGCCCAATAGCGGCAAGTCGACCTTGCTCAATGCCTTGGCGGGCCGGGAGGCGGCGATCGTCACCGCCGTTGCCGGTACCACAAGGGACCTGATCGAAGCACCGATCGCGATCGGCGGCCTTCCCTTTCTGCTGGTCGACACCGCCGGGCTCCACACGGGCAGCGGCGATATCGTCGAGGCGATCGGCATGGATCGCGCCGTCCAGGCCATGGCCGCCGCCGATATCCTGCTTTGGCTGGGTGAACCCGAAGAGGCGCCCTTGGGTGCGATCCGGATCGGAGCACAGGCAGACCGGATGCCGCACGATGGCGATCGCTTCGACCTCCTGCTGTCGGCGCGGTCGGGGCAGGGGATGGATGCGCTGACCGAGCTGCTCATGCGCCGAGCGGCGCAGCTTCTGCCGGCCGAGGGGGAGGCGGCGCTGTCCGCCCGGCAACGCGACGCCCTGGCGCGGCTCGGCGAGGCCTTGGCCCTTGCAGGCGGCGAACATGATCTCCTGCTGATCGCCGAAGCATTGCGGCTGGCGCGGCGCGCCATCGATGCGCTCACCGGTCGGTCGGGAACCGAGGATATGCTTGATGGCCTGTTCGGACGCTTCTGCATCGGCAAATAGACTGTTCCACGTGGAACAGTTTTGACTCGGCGGCGCGCGTGGGATAGCCGCGCCCCATGGCAGACAGCTATGACGTGATTGTGGTCGGTGGCGGCCATGCCGGATGCGAGGCGGCCGCCGCCGCGGCGCGGATGGGTGCGCGGGTCGCGCTCGTCAGCATGCGCCGTGACATGATTGGCGCGATGTCGTGCAATCCCGCCATCGGCGGTCTGGGCAAGGGACATCTCGTTCGGGAAGTCGACGCCTGCGACGGCCTGATGGCGCGCGCGGCGGATCGGGCGGCGCTACATTATCGCATGCTCAACAGCAGCAAGGGTGCGGCGGTCCAGGGACCGCGCATACAGGCCGACCGCCGCCTCTACATGAGGGCGATCCATGATCTGCTTGCCGCTACTCCCGGGCTGGTCATAGTTGAAGGATCGGCGGAGCGGCTCCTCGGCGATGTTCCACATGGGGCAGAAGGGCTGCTATTGGCTGATGGCCGGCAACTGCTGGCGCCGGCCATCGTCCTGGCGACGGGAACGTTCCTGAACGCGCGCCTCCATTTCGGCCTGGATTGCCGCAGCGGCGGGCGGGTCGGAGAGGCAGCGACCATCGGCTTGGCCGATCAACTGCGCGGCCTGGATCTGCCGATGGGGCGGCTGAAGACGGGCACGCCGCCCCGACTCGATGGCCGCACGATCGACTGGGCAGGGCTTGCCCGACAGCCTTCGGATGAGAAGCCATGGACCTTCTCGGCCATGAGCCCGCGCCGGGTGGTGCCCCAACTCGCCTGTGCGATCACGCGGACCAACCGCAGCACGCATGATATCATCCGCGCCGGCCTCGACCGGTCGCCGCTCTTCTCCGGCGTCATCGAGGGCGTCGGCCCACGTTATTGTCCGTCGATCGAGGACAAGGTGCACCGCTTCGGTGATCGCGATTGGCATCAGATCTTTCTTGAGCCGGAAGGCCTCGACGACTCCACCATCTACCCCAACGGGGTGTCGACCTCGCTCCCCGCGGATGTGCAGCTCGCGATGCTGCGGACCGTCGACGGGCTCGAGCGGGTCGAGATCGTCCAGCCGGGTTATGCCGTGGAATATGACTATATCGATCCGCGCGCGCTGACGGCCGGACTGGCCCTGCGCGTACTGCCTGGCCTGTTCTGCGCAGGGCAGATCAATGGCACCACAGGCTATGAGGAAGCCGCGGCACAGGGTCTTGCCGCCGGGATGAATGCGGCTGCCTATGCCGCCGGGCGCGACGCAATCCTATTCGATCGAGCGACCAGCTATATCGGCGTGATGCTCGACGACCTGACGTTGCAGGGCGTTTCCGAGCCCTATCGGATGCTCACCGCGCGCGCCGAATATCGGCTGCGGTTGCGGGCCGACAATGCGGGCACGCGCTTGACCGACTGGGCCGATCGCCATGGCGTGATTGGCCCCGACCGGCGTGCGCTGCATCGATCCCGTACCCACGCGCGGACGGCGCTCCGGTCGACGCTCGACAGCCGCGTCATCAGCGCGGCCGCCATGGCGTCGGCAGGCGCATCGGTTACCGCGGATCATGCAAAGCGCAGCCTGTCGGATTGGTTGCGTTTTGCCGAGGTCGGCACTGAGCAGCTTTTGGCTTTCGGCACCAGGCTCGACGGTGTCGCATCGGACATCGTCGATGAAGTGATCCAGGACTGCCGCTATGCGCCCTATCTTATTCGGCAGGACCTCGAAATCGCGCGGCTTCGCGCCGACGAGCGGATCACGCTGGCCGACATTGCCGACTATCGTTCGATTGCCGGTCTCTCGAACGAGATGGTCGAGCGACTCAACGCGGCCAGGCCTGCCGACCTGGGAGCCGCAGGGCGCATCCGCGGGATCACGCCGGCGGCACTGGCCGCGATCATGGTGCATGCCCGGCGAAACGCCGCGTGAACGAAGAAGAGGAAGCTCGCGCCTGGATCGCATCCCATGTTCCACGTGAAACAGTCGCGGGGCTGGAAGCCTTCGCCGGGTTGATCCTGCAGGAGATGCCGCGACAGAATCTGATCGCGGCCTCGACCGCCGAGCATATCTGGACGCGCCATTTCCTCGACTCCGCCCAGTTGCTTCCCCTCGCGCCAGACGGTGCGAGCAGCTGGATCGACCTCGGCGCAGGCGCGGGTTTCCCCGGCATCGTGATCGCGCTGATGGCGCCACGGCTCCGCGTCACACTTGTCGAATCCCGCCGCAAGCGCGTCGATTTCCTGACATCGGTGGTCGAGGCATTAGGCCTGGCGGCGCAGGTCACTATCGCCGGCAAGCGGCTCGAGATGCTCGACGCCGCGCGATTCGACGTAATCAGCGCGCGCGCCTTCGCGCCGCTCGATCGGCTGTTGCCGCTTGCCCATCGATTTTCCCATGCCGAGACATGCTGGCTGCTTCCGAAAGGCCGCAGCGCCGCATCCGAACTGGAAGCTGTCATGACTTCGTGGCAGGGTGATTTCCGGATCGTACCCAGCATGACCGATCCCGAGGCGGCGATCATCGCCGCCGCGAAGGTGCAGCCAAAGGCCAGGGGCCAAAAGGGACGCCGATGATCCGGATCGCGATCGCCAACCAGAAGGGCGGGGTGGGCAAGACCACCACCGCGATCAATCTTGCCACGGCGTTGGCGGCCACCGGCTGGCGGGTGCTGCTCATCGATTTCGACCCGCAGGGCAATGCCTCCACCGGGCTGGGCATCGACCAGGCGCAACGCAACAACTCCAGCTACGAACTGCTGCGGGACGACTGCTCGCTCGCCGAGGCGGTGATCCCGACCAAGGTGCCGCGGCTGGATATCGTGCCGGCGACCGTCGACTTGTCGGGTGCGGAGATCGAGCTGATCGAGGTCGAACGGCGGACCCACCGGCTGCACGCGGCCATCGCGCAGGAAGAATCGCGCTGGGATGTCTGCCTGATCGACTGCCCGCCCTCGCTCGGGCTTCTCACCGTCAACGCGCTGGTCGCGGCGAATATGATGCTGGTGCCACTGCAATGCGAGTTCTTCGCGCTCGAGGGGTTGAGCCAGCTTCTCCAGACGATCGAGCGGGTGCGCGCGCGGTTCAATCCGCAGCTGTCGATCCTCGGTGTCGCGCTCACCATGTATGACCGGCGCAACCGGCTGTCGGAACAGGTCGCGAGCGATGTGCGCGCAGTGTTGGGGGATGTGGTGTTCGAAACGGTGATTCCGCGCAATGTCCGCCTGTCCGAGGCGCCGAGCCATGGCGTCCCGGCGCTGATCTACGATCATCGCTGCCCCGGTTCCGAGGCCTATATCGCGCTCGCCCGGGAATGCATCACCCGGCTCACCAAGACGGCGCAGGCGGCATGAGCGCAGACACCCCGCGCCGCGGCCTCGGCCGCGGCCTGTCGGCGCTGATGGGCGAGGCGGCCATCGAGCAGCCGACCGCGCCCGGCGCGGCGCGGCCGGCCGGCGTCCAGACGGTTTCGATTTCATTGCTCGAACCCAATCCCGATCAGCCGCGCCGGCATTTCGACGAGGGTGCGCTCGATGAGCTGGCGGGGTCGATCGCGGCGCGCGGGATGATCCAGCCCATTCTGGTCCGGCCGCATCCGACGATGGGCGGCTATCAGATCGTGGCCGGTGAACGACGCTGGCGAGCGGCCCAGCGCGCACGTTTGCACGACGTTCCTGTGATCGTGCGCGAACTTTCGGACACCGATACGCTCGAGCTCGCAATCGTTGAGAACATCCAGAGACAGGATCTTAACGCGATAGAAGAAGCCGAGGCTTATCAGCGGCTTACCAATGATTTCGGCCACACGCAGGAAGCCCTCGGCAAGCTTGTCGCCAAATCGCGCAGCCATGTCGCCAATCTGCTGCGGCTGCTCGAGCTGCCCAAGCCGGTCCGCGACATGGTGGCCGATGGCCGGCTGTCGATGGGCCATGCGCGCGCCCTCATCACGGCGCCGGACGCCGAGGCGCTGGCCGGGGAGGTGCTTCGCCGCGACCTGTCGGTGCGCGATACCGAGAAACTGGCGCGGGCCGGCAAGGCCGGCGGCGGCAGCGGCGGCGCGAAGCCGGCCAAGGCGGCCGGCGCGCTCGATGCCGATGTCGGCGCGCTCGAGCGCCAGCTCGGCGATATCCTCGGCCTGAAGGTGACGATCGAGCATGGCGACAAGGGCGGGCAACTGACGGTCGGCTATTCGACGCTCGATCAGCTCGACCTGATTTGCCAGCGGTTGAGCGGCGAGCCGATCTGAGCCGCCGCTAGCGTTCCCCGCCCCGCGCGCCGCGGGGAAGGGAGATCAGCGCCGGCCGGCCGCCGCTGCCCGCGCGATGGTCAATATCTCCTCGCCGATCAACACCATGCCGGCGGTTCCCGAGCGCTTATAGGCGCGTTCGAGTGCGGCAAGGCGGGTTGTGGCGGTGGCGATGCGCTCCGGAGACCATCGCTGCAGAAGTCCGGATACGACCTTCTGATCCTTCCAGAAAATGCCGCGGCCGGAGCTTGTCATCACCGCGTCGATGCTCTGCCCGGCCGCAACTTCTGCGCGCAGCGGCGCGATCTGGGCGAGGCGGCGGAGCAGGGCGCGGACCAGGCTGATTCCCTCGGTCGCCCCGATCAGCGCCAGCTCGGCGGCGGCGCGCTCGGGCCGGCCGCCGAGCACCGCATCGACGATCGCGCTGAGATCGCTTTCGTCATTGGCGGCGCCGATATCCGCCAGCGCGGCGGCGTCGGCCGGTTTCGGATCGTCGGGGGAGGCGTCGAGGTACAGCGCCAGCTTCTCGATCTCGCGGCTCATCAAGGCGCGGTCGGCATTGGTCGCGGAGACCAGCGCCTGGGCGGCGCGCGGTTCGAGCCGCAGGCCATGTTCGCGGGCGATGTCGATCGCGACCTTGTCGGCCTGGGCGCCCTCGGGAACATAGCTCGCATAGGCGAGCGCCGCCGGCGCGGCGAGGGCGAGCTTCACCAGCTTGGCATCCTTGCGCAGATTGCCCGCGACCAGCACCACCGGATTGCCGGCCGACGGCGCCTCCATCAGCGCCGCCACGGCATCGAACATGTCGTCGGTAGCGGGATCGACGCGGATATGGCGAGCGCCGCCGAACAGCGATATCGATGCCGCCTCGTCGGCGAGCAGCGCCGGATCGGACCTGAGCTGGCCGGAGGCGAGATCGATCCGCTCGGCATCCGCGCCGAACGCCTTGTCGATCCGCGACGCCAACATCCGCGAACCCGATTCATCGGGCCCGTAGAGCAGGAACAGGCGGACGGCAGGGTCGGGCTTGTCGAGCGCGCGCGCGATCTGGCCGGCGTCAGCCTTCACTTGCCCGCGCTGCGCCCCGCATAGGTTGCGATCCGCGCGACGATCTGATCGGCGAGGGTCTCGGTCAGCCGTTCGAGCGCGGTCTGCTCGGCGGCGGCGGTGGCATATTCCGATCCGGCGACGTCGATGCCGGCATCGGCGGAGGCGCTCTGGTCCAGCAGGACGCTGCCGGTGGTGGCGTCGAGCAGCCGATAGCGGGCCCGTAGGGTCCGCCGTTCGCGGCTTATCGCATTGTCCTGGCGCACGCCGAAGCCGGTGATCTCGTCGTCCAGCTCGACTTCGAGGCGGAAGCGCGGACTGGCCTCACCCTGGCGGTGAAGCCGGTCGTTGAGCGCATTGTGGACCAGCCAGCCGCGCTGGCCGCCGATCGGCCTGACCTCGATGGCGCTCAGCGTCGTCGCAACCGGCCCGGCGCCGCCATCGGCATAGAGCGGATGCAGCCCGCAGCCGGGCAGCAGGACCGCCAGTGCCAGCGGCGCGAGGAGGCGGATGGCCAGCTTCATGCGACGATGTTGACGAGACGGTCGGGCACCACGATCACCTTCTTCGGGGCAACGCCTTCGAGCAATTTGCCGATCTTGTCGGACTGCAGCGCCATCGCCTCGAGCGCGTCCCTGCTGGCGCCTTTGGGCGCCGTCAGCGTGTCGCGCAGCTTGCCGTTGATCTGAACGGCGATGGTGACCTCGTCGTCTATCAGCAGGGCCGGATCATGCGCCGGCCAGGCCGCATCCGCAACCAGCCCGCTTTCGCCGAGGCGAGCCCAGGCTTCCTCGGCCAGGTGCGGCACCATCGGTGCGATCAGGCGCACCAGGGTCTGCGCCGCGGCGGTGCGGCTTGCCGATGGAGCGGCTTTCTCGATCGCATTGGCGAGCTCGTGGACCTTGGCTATGGCGCGGTTGAAGCCCAGCGTATCGATATCGGCCGCGATGCCGGCAATAGCTCGATGCAGCTTGCGATCGAGATCCTTGTCGCCACCTTCGCCGGGCTCGGACGCGTCGGTGATCCGCCACAGGCGGTTGACGAAGCGCCAGCATCCCTCGATGCCGCTCTCGGTCCATTCCAGGTCGCGCTCGGGGGGGCTGTCGGACAGCATGAACCAGCGCACCGCGTCCGCGCCATATTGATCGACGATCGGCCCCGGATCGACGACGTTCTTCTTGGACTTGGACATCTTCTCGATGCGGCCCAGCGTCGCCGGCTCGCCGGTCGCGATGACGATGCCATTCGAGACTTCTTCGGGGCTCAGCCACTGGCCGTCCGGCGCCCGGTAGGTCTCGTGGGTCACCATGCCCTGGGTGAACAGGCCGGTGAACGGCTCCTTGACCCCGATCTTGCCGATCCGCTCGAGCGCACGCGTCCAGAAGCGGGCGTAGAGCAAATGGAGGATCGCATGTTCGACACCGCCGATATACTGGCCGACCGGCAGCCAGCTTTCCGCGACGTCACGGTCGAACGGCTTGTCGCCGGGCTGGCTGGCGAAGCGGATGAAATACCAGCTCGAATCCGCGAAGGTGTCGAGCGTGTCGGTTTCGCGCCGGGCCGGCGCGCCGCAGCCGGGGCAATCGACATGCTTCCAGGTCGGGTGGCGGTCGAGCGGATTGCCGGGGATGTCGAAGCTGACATCCTCGGGCAGGATCACCGGCAACTGTTCCCTCGGCACGGCGACGGGCCCGCAGCTGTCGCAATGGATGATCGGGATCGGGGTGCCCCAATAGCGCTGGCGCGAGACGCCCCAGTCGCGCAGGCGCCAGACCGTGGTGCCGGTGCCCCAGCCCTCGGCTTCGCCGCGCGCGATCACTGCGGCCTTGGCGTCCTCGACCGACAGGCCGTCGAGGAAGCTCGAATTGACGATCCTGCCGGGTCCGACATAGGCTTCGTCGTGGATCGGAGCAGTTGCCTCGTCGGGCGACGGGGCGACGACGCGCTTGACCGGCAGCGCATATTTCCGCGCGAAGTCGAGATCGCGCTGATCGTGCGCCGGGCAGCCGAACACCGCGCCGGTGCCATAGTCCATCAGCACGAAATTGGCCACGAACAGCGGCAGTTTCCAGGTCGGATCGAGCGGATGGATCACCGACAATCCGATGTCATAGCCCTTTTTCTCGGCCGTCTCGATCTCTGCCGCGGCGGTGCCGGTGCGCTTGCACTCGGCGATGAAGGCCTCGAGCGCCGGATTGCCGGCCGCCAGCGCCTGGGCGATCGGATGATCGGCGGCGATCGCCGCGAAGCTCGCCCCGAACAGCGTGTCGGGCCGCGTCGTGAACACCTCGAAATCGGTGATGCTGCCGGCGGGCGCGTCGAGCTGGAAGGTGAAGCGCATGCCCTGCGACTTTCCGATCCAGTTCTCCTGCATCGTGCGGACCTTTTCGGGCCACTGGTCGAGCGTCGACAGGCCTTCGAGCAGTTCCTCGGCAAAGTCGGTGATCTTGAGAAACCACTGGCTGAGCTTGCGCCGTTCCACCAGTGCGCCGGAACGCCAGCCGCGGCCGTCGATCACCTGCTCATTGGCGAGCACGGTCATGTCGACCGGATCCCAGTTGACCGCGGATTCCTTGCGATAGACCAGCCCGGCGGCGTAGAGATCGAGGAACAGCGCCTGTTCCTGTCCGTAATAATCGGGCTCGCAGGTCGCCAGCTCGCGGCTCCAGTCGAGCGCGAAGCCCAGCCGCTTCAGCTGCTGGCGCATCGCCGCGATATTGGCGCGGGTCCAGTCGCCGGGGTGAACCTTCTTTTCCATCGCCGCATTTTCGGCGGGCATGCCGAAGGCATCCCAACCCATCGGGTGGAGCACCTCATGGCCCTGCATGCGCCGGAAGCGGGCGAGCACGTCGCCCATCGTATAGTTGCGGACATGGCCCATGTGGATGCGTCCCGACGGATAGGGAAACATCTCGAGCACATAGCTTTTGGGCTTGGGGCTGTCGTCGCGCGCATGGAAGGTGCCCTGGCTTTCCCAGATCCCCTGCCAGTGCGCGTCCGCCTTCACATGGTTGAAACGCGCGTTCACGTGGTCATTGGCCTTTTAACCGGCGATCAGCCGGCGATGGTCGCACGGCGCAGGTCCCGCGCCTTGGTCAGGATGATGTCTTCCAGCTTCTGGGCGGTCGCGGCCTGCACCGTGGCATCGACCCAAGTGCCATTGGCCAGCACTTGGCGCTGCGGCGCCACGCGCACCGCATCGGCGCGCAGGTCGGCGTCGAGGATGGTGACGGTCAGCTTCATCCGCTCGGCCGGCTGGTTGGGGTTGGTGTACCAGTCGGTGACGATCACGCCGCCGTTCGAATCGGTCTGAAGCAGCGGCATGAAGGAGAGCGTCTCGAGCGAGGCCTTCCAGAGATAGGCGTTGACGCCAATCGCCGTGGTCTTGGCGGCCGCGAGGTCGGATGCGAACTGAGCCTTGTTCTTGCCGCCGCCGCAGCCCGCCAGCGAGGCGACAAGGGCGAGGGCGATCGCGGTGCGAAGGGTAGGGCTGGTCATCTGGGGGCGGTCCTTGGGGCTCAATCTGCGGGGCGTTTTGCGCGATGCGTCGTTATAGACGTACCGACCGGCCCCGCAAGGCCGAACGGGCTTGCGGCTCGGGGGCCGAAGTAAAGCGGAACTGGCGCCGCTGCCGATCCTCTGAAGGGGGCGGAAAGAGCAGATTGTGGAGTCTGTGCAACAGACTTCCGATTTCGCCAAAAGGCATATGGCAACGACTCACCTGGGATGTTAGGGCACCCTATATATATAAAAGAATGAGTTACGCAGGATGACATATAAGGGGGCCTACGGAAAGCTGGTTGGCGCTGTCGTTACGACGGCGCTGCTGCTGTGCGCCCCTGCCATATCCGCGAAACCGGCCCCCACGCCCCAGGTGAAGATCGATCGCAAGAAGGCGAGGGGCATCGGCTTTTTCGCGCCGCTCGCCGCCGATCCGCGCCAGTCCGCGTTGTTCGATCGTGTCGGCGGCAGCTTCGCTGAACCCAGCTTCCGCTTCACGCCTTCGGGCGGCAGCAGCAAGCGCGCGGTCACCGTTGCGATTCGTGCGCGCAACAACCGTCCCAATTCGCTGACGACGGTGGCGGTCAACAGCGCTGCGATCAGTGCCGGCCTTGCGCCCTCGGCCTATAGCCTGGGCGCTTCGCTCGGCTGGAAGCATTTCGCGCTGTCGGGCGACTTCGCCCGGATCGATGGCGGCGCAGTGCCCGACGACCGCCAGCTTGCCGACATCGGCGTGAGCTATTCCGGCTCGAAGTGGAGCACGCGCCTGCTGTTCGGTGCGGAGCGCGCCACCGGCGAGAACAAGCTCGGCGGTCCCGACGAAGCCCTGTCCGTCGACCTCGGCGGCTCCTATTCGCTCACGCGCAACCTCGAACTGTCCGGCGGACTGCGCTACAAGACGCAGCGTGAGCGTCTCGACATGACGAGCGACCTGCGCCGCGACAGCCAGGCGATCTATATCGGGACGGCGTTCCGCTTCTAAGACTGTCGTTCAGCTGGTCCCGCTCCTCCTGAACTTGAACGAAACAGAGCCTGGCTACGAAGCCCAGGCGTCGATCGCCGCCCATCCGTAAGCGCCGCAGCGCACGGCCAGTTTTCCCCTGATCCGGTCCATGCCGCCCAAGGCGATCACCGGCCGCCGCGTCGCCCGGGCCAGTGCGGCGAAGCGCATCCGGCCCAGCGGCGTGGCACCGGCATGCGACCGCGTGGCGTGTAGCGGCGACAGGAAGATCGCGCCCGCGCCGGAACGCTCCGCCCGCCTGATCTCGCGCACATCATGCGCCGAAGAGGTACCATAGCGGGGCGGGTGGGCGATGGCGTGATGCGCGCCATCGGCCCGCCAGCGGAGCGCCTCGCGATCTCCGCCGGCGAGCAGCAGAACAAGTCCCCGTTTCCGGGCCATCCGCCGCACCCGCTCGAACAGCTGCCGCCGTTCTGTCGTGCCGCTGGCCTTGTGACGGAACACGATGCCCGATCCGGCCGGCAGGCGCGCGATCGCCGCCCATAAGCCGTCGCCCTGGCGCTCGTCGGTCATCATCCACAGCTGTGGAAGCTCGGGGTGGCGGGGCCTCATCGCGCCACCTATAGCGAAGCGCATGGTTGATATCGACACCACCGCCGCCCGACGCCTTGCCGACATCCGCAAGCGCATCGCCCATGCCGCCGAACTTGCCGGACGCGATCCCACAGGCGTCGAACTGATCGCGATCTCCAAGACGCGCGAGGCGCCCGACATCATCCCCCTGCTCGCGTCAGGCCAGGCGAGCTTCGGCGAAAATCGCGTCCAGGAAGCCGAAGCGAAGTGGCCGGCGCTGCGGGAGGGCCGCGCCCTGCGCATCCATCTCGTCGGGCAGCTCCAGTCCAACAAGGCGCGCGAAGCGGTCGCGCTGTTCGACGCGATCCACTCGATCGACCGTCCTTCGCTGATCGAGGCGCTGGCGCGCGCGATCGGCGCGAGCGAGCGCCGGCCAGATTGCTTCATCCAGGTCAACATCGGCGAGGAGCCACAGAAGGGCGGCTGCGCGATCGATGATCTGCCGACCATCCTGCAGCAGGCGCGCGACGCAGGACTGCCGGTGGCCGGCCTGATGGCGGTGCCGCCGGCCGAGGTCGAGGCCGCGCCCTATTTCGCGCTGCTGGCCAAGCTCGCCCGCCGGCATGGCCTGGCGGGGCTCAGCATGGGCATGTCGTCGGATTTCGAAACGGCGGTGATGCTGGGCGCGACCCAGGTGCGCGTCGGCACGGCATTGTTCGGCGGGCGCGGATGACGCGATCGGTGGCCCTCAGCTCCTGAACCAGCGCGCCGCGGTGAAATAGGCCGCGACGCCCAGCCCGACCAGCAGGCTGAACCCGGTCACCGCCCAGAAGGACAAGGGGTGGTGCGCATAGGGGATGCCGTCGACGTTCATCCCGAAAAGGCCGGTGACAAAGGTGAGCGGCAGGAAGATCAGCGCGACGATCGCGATGATCAGCGAGCGGCGGTCGATCTTCTCCGCGCGCAGATCGGTGATCTGCTCGTGGAGCAGCGCCGATCGCTCGCGCACCGCCTCGAGCTCCTCGGCCATGCGCGCGAAGCGGTCGGCGGCCTCGCGCAGGTGGATGCGGTCCTCATCCTCTATCCACCCATATTCGAGCTGCGACATCGCCTCGAGAGCCTGCCGCTGCGGCACGATGAAGCGTCGATAGCTGATCGCGGTCGAGCGCGCCTTGGCGATGTTCCGGCGCAGCGCGAAGCCGTCGGCCGACAACGCCAGCTCGCAGTCGTCGACCTGATCGCCGAGATCGGCGACAACCGGATCGAGCTGGTGGCTGATCTGGACCGCAAGCGCCGCGATGAAGTCGCCGGGATCGAGGAACTCGCCGTGCTCCATCCGCTCGCGGAGATTCTCGAGCCCGGCCATATGGCGATAGGTGACGGACACGACCCGGCCGCGTTCGGCCCAGATGCGGATCGAAACCAGTTCGTCGCCCTCGTCCTCGGCGCTCAGCCGCGGTCCGCGAAGATTGATGATCACGCCCTCGTGCAGCGGCTGGCAGCGCGGCCGGGTTTCGGCGGTGGTCAGGTTGAAGCGGGCGGTCGGCGGCAGCGCGTGGGCTTCGTCGTCGAGCCAGCGCATCGCCTCCTCGTCCCGTCCGTCGAGATGGGCCCAGCAGAAATGCCCATTGTGGCGCTCGCCGATCGTCCAGCTCGTCGTCGTCATGCGATCTCCAGGTCGATCGAGAGGCCCGGGCCAGGCTTGGCCGGCGCAGTCGCGCAACACGCGCGCAGCGCATCGGCGCGGGCACGGTCGAGGATCGCGGATGGCACGTCGGCGCGGTGGAAGATCCGGTCGGCCTGGCCGAGCAGCCTTGCCTGACCGAGGGTGAGATCGTCGGGATCGGTCGAGTGCAGGCGGATGATAACGAGCCGATCCTGCGCCGGGTCCCGCTCGCCGCCTGCCCAGGCATCCACTGCGCTTTCGCTACTGTCGCGCAAGGGATCGAGCGGGCCGCCCTCGACCAGGCCTGCATCGATCGCGCGGCGCCGCGCGTCGGCATCGGGCCAGCGCGCGCGGATCCGGCTGCGGGCGGCGAACAGCCGGTCGGCGAGCGCTCCGAGCCTGGCGGGCAGCATGGTTTCAAGCCGCTGGCGCAGCGCCTTGGCGAGTCCCGCCGATCGGCCGCCGGTGCCGATCGCGACGAGCACCGGATCGCGGTCTATGATCGCGGGGAGGGTGAAGTCGCACAAGGCCGGCCGATCCGCGACGTTGACCAGCAGCCCGCGCGCCCGTAGCCGGGCCGCTGCCGCGGCGGCTTCATCATCATCATCATCGAGCGCGACGAAAGCGATCCGGGCATCGCCGTCGTCCTCGGCCACCGGAACGGCGCCCGCCCGCTCGATGATCCGGCGCTTGGCCGCCGCCATGTCGCCATCGCCGATCAGAATCACCGGTCGCTCGGCCATGTTCAGAAAGATCGGCAGGCTGTGCATCGACCGTCTTGTCGCGCGCGCCGTGGCTTTTGCCAAGCCGGATCGCATGTGCGACATGCCTGCCCGAAGCGAGGAGAAAGCCGTGATTTCGAAACGCAAGCTGGGCCCGTTCCTGGTCAATCCGATCGGCCTTGGCTGCATGGTGCTGAGCCAGGGCTATGGCGACATCCCGGCGGCCGACTATGCCGAGCGCTTGCTCAACCAGGCTATCGATATCGGCTATGACTTTCTCGATACCGCCGCGATCTATGGCAATGGCCATAACGAGTCCCTGCTTGGCCGGGCGCTGAAGGGCCGGCGCGGGGAATTCACGCTCGCATCCAAGGCCGGCTTCAGCCTGGAACCTGGGGTCCGGGCCATCGACGGATCGCCGCAGTCGATCGCGCGCACGCTCGAGCGGAGTCTGGAGCTGCTCGGCTGCGAGCATATCGATCTCTATTATCTTCACCGTCCGGATCCCAAGGTGCCGATCGAAGAGTCGGTGGGGGCGCTGGTCCGCGCCGTCGAGGCCGGGAAAATCGGCGCGATCGGCCTGTCGGAGGTTTCGGCGGACCAGCTGCGGCGCGCGCACGCCGTCCATCCCATCGCCGCCCTCCAGACAGAATATTCGCTGTGGACCCGCAATCCCGAGATCGCCGTACTCGACGCATGCCGGGAACTGGGGACCGCCTTCGTCGCCTTCTCGCCGGTGGGCCGTGGCTTCCTGGGTGGCGCGCTCGGGGCAGGCCATGTCTTCGGCGCGAATGACATGCGCCCGGCGATGCCGCGGTTCCAGGAGCCGCATTATGATCGCAACCTCGCCTTGCTGGAGCGATTCCGCACCGCCGCCAGGACGATCGGCTGCACCCCGGCCCAGCTCGCCATCGCCTGGCTGCTACATCGCGACCCCGACCTGATCACGATCCCGGGCACCAAGAACATCGCCTATATGGAAGAGAATCTGGGCGCGGCCGATGTCCGCCTCACATCCGCTCAGATGGCCGACCTCGACACCATGATCAATCAGCGAACGGTATCGGGCGGTCGCTACGGAGCTATGATGCAGGCGACCGTAACAACCGAGGAGTTCGCCTGAACTGGCGCAGGCGAACGCCGGCGCCCGGGTTAATCAAGGTTCTTGATGAACGCGCGGATCGAGTCCGCGATCTCGGGCCGTTCCAGCGCGAGTGCGATGTTCGCCTGTATGAAGCCGGCATTGTCGCCGCAATCATGGCGATCGCCATCGAAGGTCAGCGCGTGGAAGGGCTGGACGCCGATCAGCTTGGCCATGGCGTCGGTCAGCTGGATCTCTCCGCCCGCGCCGCGTTCGCCCTTGTCGAGCAGATCGAAGATCTCGGGCTGGAGGATATAGCGGCCGACGCAGGCCAGGCGCGACGGGGCAGTCCCCGCCGCCGGCTTCTCGATCATGCGCTTCACCTCGGTGACGGGGCCCTCGGTCGTGCCGGGATCGACGATGCCATAGCGATGGGTATGGTCTTCGGGCACTTCGACGACGGCGATGACATTGCCGCCCTTGGCCTCATAGGTCTGCGCCATCTGTCGCAGGCAAGGCGATCCCGGATTCCATAGCAGCTCGTCCGGCAGCAGCACCGCGAACGGTTCGTCGCCGACCAGGTCTCGCGCGCAGCCGACGGCATGGCCGAGGCCGAGCATCTGCTGCTGACGCACGAATGCCGCCTTGCCGGGAGCCAGGCGGGTCTTCTGCATCATCTCGAAAATGGCGGTCTTGTTCTTGATGCTGAGATCATGCTCGACCTCGAAGGCGCTGTCGAAATAATCCTCGATCGCATATTTGTTGCGGCCGGTGACGAAGATCATCTGCTCGATGCCGGCCGCGCGTGCCTCGTCGACGGCATATTGGATCAGCGGCCGGTCAACGACCGGCAGCATCTCCTTGGGAACGGCCTTGGTAGCGGGAAGGAAACGGGTGCCGAAACCGGCGACGGGAAAAATGGCCTTACGGACGGGCTTCATGCGGTCTCCCTTTAGCGACTTCGATGCAGGCGGCGCTGCCGGAGCAAAAATCGCCTGGAGCGATTCAGATCCATGGCGGCAGCTTGTCGCCTGCTATCAGCACCTCGATCGGCTGCCTCTCCCTGACCACCGCCCACTGGTCGCCATGGACCAGGACTTCGGGGGTCAGCGCCCTCGAATTATAGGTGTTGGCCATCGTCGCGCCATAGGCACCCGCCGTCATGAAGGTGACGAGGTCGCCCGGTTCGACATGGTTCATAACCCGCTTCTTGGCGAATGTATCGCCGCTTTCACAGATGGGGCCGACGATGTTGGCCGTCATAGTGCCACCATTGGGCGTAACCCCGCGGATGTCGTGCCAGGCGTCGTATAGGCTGGGCCGCATCAGGTCGTTCATCGCGGCATCGACGATGACGAAGGGATCGGTGACGCCCTGCTTGACGCGAATCACGCGGCTGAGCAGCACGCCCGCATTGCCGACGATGACACGGCCGGGCTCGAACAGCAGCCGCACCTTCCAGCCGCGCGTCACCTCGCCCACCATCGCACCATAGGTTGCGGGCAGCGGCGGGATCGGCTTGGCGGGATCATAGGGCACGCCCAGCCCGCCGCCCAGATCGGCGGTGGCGATGGCATGGCCGGCGGCGCGCAGCTCGGCGATCAGCGCGCCGATCTTCTCGAAGGCGGCACGCGATGGGCCGAGATCGGTCAGCTGGCTGCCGATATGGACGGCCACGCCACGAATCTCCAGGCCCGGCAGCTCGGCCGCGCGGGCATAGGCTCGGAGCGCGCGATCATAGGCGACGCCGAATTTGTCCTCCGAGCCGCCGGTCGAGATCTTGGCATGGGTGCCGGCGACGACATTTGGGTTGATGCGGAAGGCGATCGGCGCCTTCACCCCCATCGCCGTCGCGACCTCGGACAGCATCTCGGCTTCGGGTTCGGACTCGATGTTGAACTGGAAGATGCCTTCGCCAAGCGCGAGCCGCATCTCTTCAGCGGTCTTGCCGACGCCCGAGAACACGATCCTGCCTGCCGGCACGCCGGCGGCGCGGGCGCGCAGCAGTTCCCCGCTCGACACGACATCGGCGCCGAGCCCGGCGCGCGCCATCGTCGCGAGAACCGCGCGGTTTGGATTGGCCTTTACCGCAAAGGCGATGAGCGGCCCCTCGGGGCCGGACTCCACCTCGGCCAACGCTGCCTTGAAGACCGCGACGTGGCGCTCGATCGTCGCCGTCGAATATACGTAGACGGGCGTACCGACGGCATCGGCGATCGCCGGCAGGGGCACGTCTTCGGCGTGGAGGACGCCGTCCTTGATGTTGAAATGGTCCATGGGAGTCCTGTTATTCCCGTCATCCCAGCCAAAGCCGGGATCTCAGGAGAGCATGGCAAGGCCTGATGCGGTCGCTGACGGCCGCGATCACCCCGGAGGCGGCAGGTTGAAGCGATCGTCCGGGCGTTCCTCCGAGCGGCGCAGCACGTCGTCGCTGCGGCCGGGGCGCGTCTCGACCGGCGGCGTCAGCAGCTGGTCGACGCTCGGCTGCGCGGCCGCGGTCGCCGGTTTGGGCGGCAATGCCTGGCCACCGGCGGGGTGCAGCGCATCGCGCTTGCCGCAGGCGGCCAAGCTGAGCAGCGCCAGCGCGGCGAGGATCGTGCGGGTCTTCATTCGCGGTCCAATCCCAATGCCGCCCGGGCCTCGGCTATGCGCGCGCGGACCTGTTCGGGGGCGGTACCGCCATGGCTCGCGCGGCTTGCCACCGATGCGTCGACCGACAGCGCCGCATATACGCGGTCGTCGATCCGGGCGTCTATCGCCCGCAGCGCCTCGATCGGCAATTTGTCGAGCGCCAGCCCTTCGCGCTCGGCCAGCTTCACCGCGGTCCCGGTGATGTGGTGCGCCTCACGGAAGGGGATGTCGGCGACCCGCACCAGCCAGTCGGCCAGGTCGGTCGCGGTCGAGAAGCCCGCTTCGGCGGCGGCGCGCAGCCGCGGCACGACGAACTCGCAGGTCTCGATCATTCCGGTCATCGCCGCGATCGACAGCGCGAGCAGGTCGTGCGCTTCGAACACCGGCGGTTTGTCGTCCTGCATGTCCTTCGAATAGGCGAGCGGCAGGCCCTTCATCGTCATCACCAGCGCCGTCATGCAGCCGGCGATGCGGCCGGAATGGCCGCGCACGAGCTCGGCTGCGTCGGGATTGCGCTTCTGCGGCATGATCGACGAGCCGGTCGAGTAGCTGTCGGGCAGCTTGACGAAGCCATAGGGCTGGCTGGCCCAGATGATGAACTCCTCGGCCAGCCGTGACAGGTGCAGGCTCAGCTGGGTTGCCGCCATCAGGTAATCGAGCGCGAAATCGCGGTCGGACACCGAATCGAGCGAATTGGCGGTGGGGCCGTCGAAGCCGAGCGCCTTGGCCGTCATCTCGCGGTCGATCGGAAAGCCGGTACCGGCCAGCGCGGCCGCGCCGAGCGGCGAGCGATTGAGCCGCGCGCGGGCATCGGCGAAGCGGCTGCGGTCGCGCGACACCATCTCATAATAGGCCATCAAATGGTGGCCGAGGGTGACGGGCTGGGCAACCTGCAGATGGGTGAAGCCCGGCATCACGCTGGCGGTATGCTCGCCGGCGCGGGTGACCAGCGCCGCCTGCAGCGCGGCTAGCCCGGCGTCGACCGCGTCGATGGCGTCGCGCACCCACAGCTTGAAGTCGGTCGCCACCTGGTCGTTGCGCGAACGCGCGGTGTGAAGCCGGCCGGCGGGCGCGCCGATCAGTTCTGCAAGCCGCCCCTCGGTCGCCATGTGGATGTCTTCGAGGGCCAGGTCGACCGGCACGCCCTCGGTGCGATATTCCTCGGCGATCCTGTCCAGCCCGCCGGAGATTGCGGCGGCATCGGCTTCGCTGACGATCTTCTGTCGGGCGAGCATGGCGACATGCGCCTTTGACCCGGCGATGTCCTGCTGCCAAAGCCGCTTGTCGAAGGGTATCGAAGCGTTAATCTCGCGCATCACCGCGGCGGGCCCTTCAGCGAAGCGCCCTCCCCACATCTTGTTGGAGTTATCCGTGCGGCCGTTGATCGCCTGTCTCCTCGCATTGGCGCTGGCCGCCTGCGATAGTAAACCGCAAAGCCCCCCGCAAGGCGGGGTGCCCGCTGAATCGGTCGGCAGGGTCGATATATCGCAGCGCGGCAAGGAAATGCCCGCGATTCCGTTCAGCGCCCCCGGCGGCGGACCGGCGACTCTCACCCAGTTTCGCGGCAAGCCGCTGATGGTCAACCTCTGGGCGACCTGGTGCGCGCCGTGCATTGCGGAGATGCCGGCGCTCGATGTGATCGCCGCGAAGGAGGCGGACCGCTTTCGCCTGATCACGGTCAGCCAGGACCTGGAGGGCGCCAAGGTGATCGCGCCCTTCTTCCAGAAAAAGGGGTTCAAGGCGCTTTCGCAATATGCCGACCAGCAGAATGTGCTGATGACCGCGTTCGGTACCGAAACCTTGCCGACGACGATATTCTTCGATGCCCGGGGCAAGGAGCTGTGGCGGGTCTATGGCGCGATGGACTGGAACGGCGCGCCGGCGAAGAAGCTGATCGATGATGGCGTGGGAGCGGGACGCTGAAGGGCCGCCGCTATTGCGTCGTTGTCCCGCGGGTGGCCGCTTGGGCCGACAACCAGGCTTCGGCGCTATCCACCGAGAGGAATGATTTCATCCGATCGTCAGATGTCAATCGATCGGTTTGCATCTTCGCCAGCATCGAGCCCAGCACGATCGCATAGCGATCATCGGGGCCTTCGAGCACTTCATCGGGTGATTTGAAGCGGCTCATGGTGGCAGTCGGCTGTACCAGAGACTCGCGCGCATCGACGAGAAACCGGAAGGATCCGAACCTGCGGCGAGCCGTGGAGGCGTTGGCGACCAGCTCTGCGGTGAGCCTGTCGGCCTCTTCGACCGACAGGATGCCCGAGATTGCCATACATACGAGCCGCTTTTGCTCGTCGGTTCTAAATGCGAACATTCGCCCTCTCCTTGCTTAAGGCTTAGGCCGGAAAGATTTACATAATGCTTACGCCATCGGCCGTTTGCGTCGGCGGCTCCGGTGTCGGCCCGCCGGCTCGCCCGGCTGCCAGACATCAAGAAGCGGTTGAATAACGATTCCACCACGCCATCTTGTCGTCATGAGCCAGCGTCAACCCAGCCTCTATATCCCGCATGGCGGCGGTCCCTGTTTTTTCATGGACGATCCCGCCGGACTCTGGACCCGGATGGCGGCGTTCCTGCGCGGCCTGCCGGGGCTGCTGCCGGAACGGCCCAAGGCGATCCTGATCGTCTCGGGGCATTGGGAAACCGACGGCTTCCGGTTCACCGCCGCCACGCGGCCTTCGCTGATCTTCGATTATAGTGGCTTTCCGCCGCACACCTATGAACTGCGCTACGATGTGCCCGGCGATCCGGCGCTGGCCGAGCGCGCGGCGGGGTTGCTGCGGGCGGGAGGATATGACTCGGCCATCGATCCGGACCGCGGCCTCGATCATGGCGTGTTCGTGCCGCTGAAGGTCGCCTTCCCGGAAGCCGACGTGCCCGTGGTGGAGATGTCGCTCGACATGCGGCTTGATCCTGTCCTCGCCTATCGCGCCGGGCGTGCGCTCCGGCCGCTGCGCGATGAGGGGGTACTGATCCTGGGCGCGGGCATGAGTTTTCACAACCTGTCGGCGTATCGCCGCGCCGAAGCGGCCGAGCCGTCGCTGGTCTTCGACGACTGGCTGAGCGCTGTCGTCGAGGGCGCGCCGGCCGATCGCGAGGCAGGCCTTGGCGGGTGGGTCAATGCTCCGGCGGCGCGCCTCGCCCACCCGCGCGAGGAGCATCTGCTGCCGCTGATGGTCGCGGCCGGCGCGTCGGACGGCCCCGGCCAGCGTGTCTATGGGGATATGGTCGCGGACACGATGATCTCAGGATTCCGCTTCGATTGACGGCAGGTGAAATGGCTCGTTGAGCCGTTCGCGCCGCTTCTGTTGCCGCCGGCGCCAAAGCAGCCAGAGCAGGAAGCAGGTCCCGGGGATCGGAAAGGCGATCATCAGCTCGGTCTTGTAGGGCGCGAGCGCGGCCAGCATATGATCCACCGCCGGACCGAACATGAAGCCGATGGTGGTGAACACCGCCGACCAGAGGATGCAGGCCAGCGCATTGAGCGCGGCGAAGCGCCGGAGCGGAATAGAGGTCAGCCCGATCGCGATGGGGCTCACCGTGCGCAATCCGTAGAGGAAGCGGAAGATCAGGATATAGGCGGTGGGATAGCGCTCGATGAAGCCGACCGCCCGCGCGAAGGCGGGCTTCTGGCGGGCATGGGTGACGAAGGGCCGGTCCCTGAAGCGGCGGCCGACCTGGAAGAACAGCTCGTCGGCGAAGAAGGCGCCGAAGGCGGTGGCGAGGAATGCGGCCCAGGCCGGAAAGATGCCGCGATGCGCCATCACCCCGCCGGCGATCGCGGCGGTTTCGCCTTCGAAGCCCGCGCCCAGCGCGATGGCCCAGGGGCCGATGTCCTGCACGAGCTGACCGAAACCCATATGTCCGTAATGCCCGATGCGAGGGAGGTGCTGCGCCTGAAGCGCGAGCCGACATAGCGGCTCCGGCCGGCCACGTCATCCCGGCGCGGGCCCGCCTGTCGATGAAGCGCCTAGAGCATGATCGTTTGACGTGGAAGCGCGTTGCGCTTCCGCCGAAAGCGTGAATCATGCTCTGTCAAAGGTCTGGTGAGCTTTAGAGTGATTTCGAGGCAGATGGAGTCATCTGCCGGCTCGGAAATCACGGAAAACGGACAAAATCTAGACTCGATCCGGTTCAATCTGAATTGGATCGAGTCTAGCCCGGCTCGCGCTGGTTGAAGACCGACCAGCCGGTTGCCACTGCGAGGCGTTCCAGCGCCAGCGACCCCAGTGTGGAATTGCCGCGGTCGTTCAGCCCCGGCGACCAGACGGCGATCGAGGCGACGCCGGGCACCACCGTCAATATTCCGCCGCCGACGCCCGACTTGCCCGGAATGCCGACGCGGAAGGCGAACTCGCCCGAGCCGTCATAATGGCCGCACAGCATCATCAGCGCGTTGATCCGGCGCGCGCGCATCGGCGACACGACGTTGAAGCCCGTATCGGGATGCTGGCCTTCGAGCATCAGGTAGCGGCCGGCCATCGCCAGCTGCTTGCAATTCATCGCCAGCGCGCATTGGTGAAAATAGACGCCCAGCACCTGATCGACCGGATGGTGGAGATTGCCGAAGGCCCGCATGTAATTGGCGAGCGCGGCGTTGCGGAAGCCGGTGTCGGCTTCGCCCTGCGCCACTTCATTGTCGATGGTGATGCTGTCGTCACCACTGACCTCACGCATGAAGCGCAATATCTCGGCGATGGCTTCCTTGGGCTCGTGCCCGGCCAGCACCACGTCCGACACGACGATCGCGCCGGCGTTGATGAAGGGATTGCGCGGAATGCCATGCTCGGCCTCGAGCTGGACGATCGAATTGAAGGCGTTGCCCGACGGCTCGCGGCCGACCCGCTTCCACAGCGCGTCGCCGACCTTGCCCAGCGCCATCGTCAGCGCGAACACCTTCGATACCGACTGGATCGAGAAGGACATGTCGGCGTCGCCGGCCGCATGCATTCTGCCATCATGGGTGGCGATGGCGATCCCGAAATGCTTGGGATCGACCCGGGCGAGGCCGGGAATATAGTCGGCGACCTTGCCGCGATCCTCATGGGCCGCCATTTCATCGGCGATGCGACGGACGAGCGCATCCAGATCGGGAGCGACCGTCAGCGGCATGTCAGTCCCTCCCCCCCGGTGGAAACAGCTATTCTCGTGGCGCCGCGGCGTCAGACCCGCATCGGCATGAGGACGTAGAGCGCGGACGCCTTGTCGTTTTCGCGGATCAGCGTCGGCGCTGCGGCGTCGGCCAAATGGACCTCGACCGTGTCGCCTTCGATCTGCCCGAGGATATCGAGCAGGTAGCGCGCGTTGAAGCCGATCTCGAAGCCCGTGGCGCTATAGTCGCCGGAGACTTCCTCGGCGGCGGTGCCGTTTTCGGGGCTGGTCACCGACAGCGTGATCTTGTCTCGGTCGAGCGCCATCTTGACGGCGCGGGTCTTCTCCGACGCGATCGTGGCGACGCGGTCGACGCCCTCCATGAAGCTCTTCGGATCGAGCTTGAGCAGCTTGTCGTTGGCGGTCGGGATCACCCGGTTATAATCGGGAAAGGTGCCGTCGATCAGCTTGGAGGTCAGGATCGCGGTGCCGAGGCCGAAGCGGATCTTGGTCGACGACAGCGAGATGTCGACCGAGCCGTCGACCTCGTCGAGCAGCTTGCGCAGCTCGCCCACGCATTTCCGCGGGATGATGATGTCGGGCATCCCCTCCGCGCCGTCGGGGCGGGCGATGGTGACGCGGGCGAGGCGGTGCCCATCGGTGGCCGCTGCCTTGAGCACCGGCGCGACGCCGTCGTCCTGGACGTGGAAGAAGATGCCGTTGAGATAATAGCGGGTCTCTTCGGTCGAGATCGCGAAGCGCGTCTTGTCGATCAGCTGCTTGAGCGTCTCGGCGGGCAGCTCGAACTTCGTCGGCAGCTCGCCTTCGGCGATCATCGGGAAATCGTCCTTCGGCAGCGTCTGCAGGTTGAACCGCGCGCGGCCGGCGACGACCAACATCTTGCCATCGGCGGCGGACAGCTGGACCTGGCTGCCCTCCGGCAGCTTGCGGGCGATGTCGAACAGCGTGTGCGCCGATACGGTGATCGCGCCCGGCTGGTCGATCGCGGCCGCCACCACCTCGACGATCTGCAGATCGAGGTCGGTCGCCATCAGCCTGAGCGTGCCTTCGGCGGTCGCCTCGATCAGGACGTTGGACAGGATGGGAATCGTATTGCGGCGTTCGACCACCGACTGGACATGCCCCAGGCTTTTCAGAAGCGTCGCGCGTTCGATCGTTGCCTTCATGGATTGCCCCGGCATCCCCGCTGTTCAAATGGAACCCGGTTATAGCGCGGCTTTGCCGCCTCGCCAGTGCAAAGGTGCGATTGGCCGGGGATAAATCCCGTTCGTCCGCGCCGCTGGCGCCGCAGACACGAAAAAGGGCCGGATCTCCCGCGATCCGGCCCTTCCTCGGCGGCTCGCGCCTCCGATCAGAAGCGGAAGCCGAAGCCGCCGACGACCTGGTTGCGCGAGAAGCCATTCTCATAGTTGGAATAGCGATATTCGGCCTTCACGAAGGCGTTGGTGCCGAGCGCATATTCCGCACCTGCGCCGACGCGGACGCCGTCGAGGTTGGTCTTGCCCAAGGTGGTGCGGGTGGTGCCGTCATTGGCGGTCAGCTTGGCCTGGGCGTTGGTATAGCCGGCCTTTGCGTAAAGCAGCGTCTTGCCGCCAACGACAGTGCCGATGCGGCCGCCGACATAGAGGTCGCGGCCCGCCTTGGCGCAGATGCGCGGATCCGCGACGGTCGTGGAACCGGCGCAGGTGCGAACGTCCGAATCCGAAGCTTCCGCCTCGACGCCGACCAGGCCCATCCCTGTCTGGAAATCATAGCCGGCACCCAATCCATAGTGGACGCCGTCATCATGCCCGTTGTTGGACACGCGGTCCCAGCCGGCAAGGCCTTCGACGCGGGCTCCGGTGAAGGGCGCCTTGTCCTGGGCAAGGGCGGGGGCTGCTGCGCTGGCCGCGAAGAGGGCGGCGACAACGATGCTACGCATTGTATAACTCCATCTATAACCTCGTCCCCGGAAAGATGTTGGGGACGTGGGGGGCCTAGTGCACGAACCCGAAGGCGGTTGCATGAACCTCACATAAACAACGAAAAATGTTGCATTTCTGCCACTTTCGAAAGGTTGGGGTTGACAAGAATCGGGGTCCGGATTTGGGGGCTGCTTTGCCTGCCGCTGCTCGTTTCGGCCGCGCCGCCGGGCCGGGTCGCGCTAGGAATTTTTTCCGGCTGGGGCGCCTTTCGCGACGCCGAGCCGCCGCGCTGCTATGCGATCGCGGCCCCCGAACGGCGCGGTGGCGGCCACTGGCAGAGCTTCGCCTCGGTCGCAATCTGGCCGCGCCAGCACGTCAACGGGCAGGTCCATTTCCGCCTGCGCGAGCCGCGGGCGCGCAACAGCCCGATCCGCCTGATCTTCGGCGACAGGAGCTTCCCGCTGGTGGCGGCAAGCCTCGATGCCTGGGCGCCCGACCCGCGCGCCGACGCCGCGATCATCGCGGCGATGCGCAGCGGGACGTCGATGCGGGTGGCGTGGGTGTCGAAGGAAGGCCGCGACCGATCCGACGGCTACCTGCTCAAGGGCGTCGCGACCGCGATCGACGCGGCGGCGATTGGCTGCGCGCGGCGCTGAACTTCCTCTCCCGCGGGCGGAGGGTTGAAGGTCACTCCCGCATCGCCACCGCCGCCAGCGCATCGGCCTCGATCAGCAGCACGTCGTCGGCCAGCCCCTGCGCCACCGTCTCGCGGCCGATCAGCACCAGCACCGGCACCGCCAGCGGGGAGACGCGATCGAGCTTCACATGTACGATCTTTTCCGCCGCGCGCTCGATCAGCGCGCCGAGCCGCCCGACATCGGTCATCTTGGCGCGGGCATCGGCCCAGGCGGCATCGAGCAGCAGATGGTCGGGCTCGTAGCGGCGCAGCACGTCGTAGATAAGGTCGGTCGAGAAGGTGACCTGCCGGCCCGACTTCTTCTTGCCGGGATGCTGGCGCTCGACCAGCCCCCCGATCACCGCCACCTCGCGGAAGGCGCGCTTGAGCAGCGCCGAGCGCTCGACCCAGTCGACGAACTCCTCCTCCAATATGTCCGCGGAGAACAGGCCGGCAGGATCGGCGACAGGTTCGAGCGAATAGGTGGCGATCGCATAGTCGCTCGACACGAAGCCGAGCGGCGACAGGCCCATGCTCTCCATCCGGCGGGTCAGCAGCATGCCGAGCGACTGGTGCGCGTTCCAGCCCTCGAAGCTGTAGATCACCATATAATGCCGCTTTTCGTGCGGGAAGGTCTCGACCAGCAGCTCGTCGGGAGCGGGCAGGCGCGAGCGACGGCCCTGCACTTCGAGCCATTCGCGGACATCGTCGGGGAATCGCGGCCATTGCGATGGATCGTGGAGGTAGGCACGCACCCTATCGGCGAGATGGGTCGAGATCGGCATCCGGGCGCCGCCATAGGTAGGGATGCGCGCGGGCTTCGACGTGGCGCGGACGATCAGGTCGGTGAGGTCGATCTTCAGCACCTCGAGCGCCAGGCCCATGAAGAAGAAACAGTCGCCGGGCGACAGGGTGACGCCGAACCCCTCCTCGACCTTGCCGAGCGAGCGGCCGTTCTTGAAGCGGACGTCGAGCATCGGCGCCTCGACGATGATGCCGGCGTTGAGCCGGTGCTGGTGTGCGAAATTGGGGTGGCTGATCCGCCACAGCCCGTCGGGCGTGCGGGTCAGCCGGCGATATTTGTCGTAGGCCTTAAGCGCATAGCCGCCATTGGCGATATAGGTGAGGACCCGGTCGAACTGATCCTGGCCCAGGATTGCATAGGGCGCGGCGCGGTTGACCTCGGCGAGCATGTCCTCCGCTCGGAACGGTCCGGCGCAGGCTACCGCCATCACATGCTGGGCGAGCACGTCGAGGCTGCCGGCGCGGAACGGCTCATTGTCGAGATCGCCCGCCTCGATCGCGTCGAGGGCGGCCCGACCCTCGAGATACTCGAAGCGGTTGCCGGGCACGATCACCGCCTCGCTCGGTTCGTCGAGCCGGTGGTTGGCGCGGCCGATCCGCTGCAGCAGCCGCGACGCGCCCTTGGGCGCGCCCATCTGGATGACGAGATCGACATCGCCCCAGTCGACGCCGAGATCGAGGCTGGCGGTGGCGACCAGTGCGCGCAGCCGTCCCTCCGCCATCGCCGCCTCGACCTTGCGGCGCGCCTCCTTCGACAGCGAGCCATGGTGGATGCCGATCGGCAGCCCCATCGCATTGGCCTTCCACAGGTCCTGGAAGATCAGCTCGGCGAGGCTGCGGGTGTTGCAGAAGATGATCGTCGTCTTGTGGGTCTCGATCTCGGCCATCACCTGCTCGGCGGCATAGCGCCCGGAATGGCCGGCCCAGGGGATGCGCCCTTCCGGGATGAGGATGTCAATCCGGGGCGGGGCGCCGGGCTCGCCCTCGACCAGCGCTACCTGCTCATAATCGCCATCGCCCGACAGCCAGCCGCGATAGGCATCGACATCGGCGATGGTGGCGGAGAGCGCGACCCGGCGCATGTCGGGCGCCAGCGTCGAGATCCGGGCGATCGCCAGCGCGAGCAGGTCGCCGCGCTTGGTCGTGGCGAAGGCGTGGACCTCGTCGATCACGATCGTCTTCAAGGTCGCGAACAGCGCCGCGCTCTCCGGATAGGAGAGCAGCAGGCTCAGCGATTCGGGGGTCGTCAGCAGGATCTGCGGCGGCTTTACCCGCTGCCGCGCCTTGCGGTCGGCGGGCGTGTCGCCGGTGCGGGTCTCGACCCGGATATCGAGCCCCATCTCCTCGATCGGCGTCAGCAGGTTGCGCTGGACGTCGACCGCGAGCGCCTTGAGCGGCGAGACATAGAGGCTGTGCAGCCCTTCCTGTGGAGTTTCGATCAGCTCCGCGAGCGTGGGCAGGAAACCGGCGAGCGTCTTGCCCGATCCGGTCGGCGCGACGAGCAGCGCATCACGGCCTTCCCTGGCGGCGGCGAGCATGTCGAGCTGATGCCGGCGCGGGCCCCAGCCTTTCGCGGCAAACCAGTTTTCCAGCGGCTGGGGCAGATCAGCCATGCGTACCCATCAAGTCCGTCACCCTGAACTTGTTTCAGGGTCCACTCTTCCGCTTGGCGAATCGCTCTCGCCGATGAGTGGATGCTGAAACGAGTTCAGCATGACGGCATAAAGAGGCGGGATGGGCTCAATGCCCCGCCTGCGGGCCGCGTTCCAAGCCAGATGCCGCGAGCTGCTCGTCGATCATCGCGAGCAGCCGGTCGAGCGCCGGCTGGTCCTTCGCCTCGGCGCGGGCGACGAGCACGTCCTGGGTGTTCGAGGCGCGCAGCAGCCACCAGCCATCGGGCGTGTTGACCCGCGCGCCGTCGGTGCGATCGACGGTCGCGCCGCTGGCTTCGAGGCGTTCGAGCACCTCGTCGATCACCTTGAACTTGCGGCTCTCGTCGACCTGGAAGCGCAGCTCGGGCGTGTTGACGAGCTTCGGCATCTTGTCCTTGAGCGCTGTCAGCGATCCGCCGAGCTGGCTCACCGCCTCGATCAGGCGCACCGCCGAATAGAGCGCGTCGTCGAAGCCGTACCAGCGATGCTTGAAGAAGATATGGCCGGACATCTCGCCGGCCAGCGGACTGCCGGTCTCGGCCATCTTGACCTTGATCAGGCTGTGTCCGGTCTTCCACATGCAGGGCGTGCCGCCCAGCTCGGCAACGCGGTCGAACAGCGCCTGGCTGGCCTTCACGTCGGCGATGATCGTGCCGCCGGGCACGTCCTGCAGCACCGGTTCGGCTAGGATCGAGAGGATCTGGTCGCCCCACACCACCCGGCCCTGCCCGTCGACCGCGCCGATCCGGTCGGCGTCGCCGTCGAAGGCGATGCCGAAGTCGAGGCCCTTGTCGGCGACGAGCTTCTTCAGGTCCGCGAGATTCTTTTCCTCGGTCGGATCGGGATGATGGTTCGGGAAGCGGCCGTCGATCTCGGCATAGAGGACATGGTGATCGCCGGGAATGCGGCGGACCAGCTTCTCCAGGATGCGCCCGCCCGCGCCATTGCCATTGTCCCAGCCGATCCTGAACGCGCTGCCGCTGAAATCCTGCACCAGCCGGTCGACATAGAGATCCTCGACAAAGGCGTCGCTGACCGTGCCTTCGCCCTCTTCCCAGTCGCGGTCGGCCGCCATCTGCCCGATCGACTGGATCTGCCCGGCGAAGAAGGGCTTGTGGTGGAGCACCATCTTGAAACCGTTATAGTCGGCCGGGTTGTGGCTGCCGGTGATCTGGATGCCGCCGTCGACCTCGAGCGTCGCTTCGGCGAAATAGAGCATGGGGGTGGGGCCGAGGCCGATGCGGACGACGTCCACGCCGCTCTCGGTCAGTCCGCGCACCAGTTCGTCGCGCAGCGCCTCGGACGAGACCCGCCCGTCCCAGCCGACCGCGACGCGGGTGCCGCCGGCGCGGCGGACATGGCTGGCGAAGCCGCGGCCGATCGCATAGGCATCGGCGGTTCCCAGCGTCGTCCCCACGATCCCGCGAATGTCATATTCGCGCAGCGAGGTCGGGTCGAAGCGATGGGTCAAATTGGCCTCCATATAGGGAAAAAGGGCGAGCCGAGTGGCGGCGGCTCAACGTGGATAGCGCTTCGCCAGTTCCGCCAGCAAGATGTCGCGTGCCGCGTTGACCCGTCCGGCGAGGTCGGCCGAGCCGCCCTGGTCGGGATGGACCCGCGTTACCAGCCGCCGATGCGCGGCGCGAATGCTGTCGGCATCCGCCCCGTCCGACAGGCCGAGCACCCGGCGGGCCTCGTCCGGGTCCATCGCGCGCGACGAGAGCGGGCGAGCCTGGCTGCGCGCGACCAACCATATCGCCGGCAGGAACAGCAGGATCGCCAGCCACGGATCGCCCTTGGCCAGCAATCCGAGCCCGGCAAGCGCCGAGGCGCCGGCGAACAGTTGATTGCGATCGAGCCCGCGCCCCCAGGTCCACCAGGCGACCGCGCCGGCCACCAGCAGCGCGAGGATCACCCGGCGGCTGCCTGATGCTGCGGCCATTGCGACAGCGCAAGGCCGGATACCATCTCGCGCAGCTCCTGCCGCGCCGCGACATGGGCGATGCCGGCATCGCCGCCGATCGCCTTGAGATCGAGCAGCGTCAACCCCTTCGGGAAAAGCTCGCGGTAGATGACGCGTTCGGACAGGCCCGGGATCACCCGGAAGCCGACCCGTTTGGCAAGATCCTGCATCGCGTCCGCAACGCGGCGCATGTTGCGCGCCTCGAGATGCTGGAGACGGTTGCGCAGCAGCACCCAGTCGACGGTGCCGCCATCGACCCGGCCGCGCGCCTTGCGGGCCTCCCACACCAGTTCGGCATAGAAGCTGGGGCGGCGCACCTTGAAGGTTTCGGGATCGACCTGGCCGATCAGGTCGAGGTCGACGAAGCTGTCGTTGATCGGCGTGACCAGCGTGTCGGCGCGCTCGATCGCGGCGCGGGCATGTTCGTCGTCGCGACCCGGCGTGTCGATCACCACGATGTCGTGGTCGGCCGAGAAGCCGGCGATCATGTCGAGCAGGACGTGGCCGCGCGCCGAATCGAAGGTTTCGAAGCTCGGTGTCGCGAGCGCGGTGCCGGTGCGGCGCTCGGTCGCGATCCGGTTTTCGAAATAGCGGCTCAGCGTGCGCTGGCGGGTGTCGAGGTCGATCGCGGCAACCCGCTTGCCGGCGGCGGCGAGCGCCACCGCGACATGCACCGAGGTGGTCGATTTCCCCGATCCGCCCTTTTCGTTGGCGAAGACGATCAGATGGGCATTTGGCAAAGCTACTATCCCTTTACCGCACCGCGCTTGATCCCGCGGCCGGCCTTGTCCAAGGAGCGGTCTCACACCGCGTTCGACGTTAGCGGCACATATTCAAACGGGGTCTATAGTCGGTGGAAATCGTTCGGAACATAGCCGATCTCCGCTCCGCCACCGCAAAATTGCGGATAAGTGGCAAAGTCGCGCTGGTTCCCACCATGGGGGCGCTGCACGCCGGCCATATCGCGCTGGTCGACGCGGCGCGCGCGCGCGGATTCCAGGTGGTGGCGTCGATCTTCGTCAATCCCACCCAGTTCGCCCCGACCGAGGATCTCGATGCCTATCCCCGGCGCGAGACCGCCGACGCCGCGCTGCTCGAAGCGGCCAGCGCCGCTGTGCTGTGGGCGCCCGATGTCGTCACCATGTATCCGGCCGGCTTTGCGACCAGCATCGGCGTCGGCGGCGTCAGCGATCGTTGGGATGGCGCCGCCCGGCCGGGGCATTTCGCCGGGGTGGCGACGGTGGTGACCAAGCTGTTCCAGCAGGTGCAGCCGGATGCGGCCTTCTTTGGCGAGAAGGATTTCCAGCAGCTTGCGGTGATCCGGCGCTTCACCGCCGATCTCGACATGCCGATCGAGATCGTCGGCGTGCCCACCCAGCGCGACGATGACGGCCTCGCCCTCTCCTCGCGCAACGCCTATCTCACCCCCGATGAGCGCATCGCCGCACGCGCCCTGCCGCGTGCGCTGGGAGAAGCCGCGGCGGCGATCGAACGCGGCGGCGATGTCGGGACGGTGCTTGCGACGGCCGTCGCCCGCCTGGCAGATGCTGGTTTCGACCCGATCGACTATGTCGCGCTGGTCGACGCAACGACGCTCGAACCGGTCGAACAGCTCAAAGCGCCGGCGCGGCTGCTCGCCGCCGCGAAGCTCGGCCGGACGCGGCTGATCGATAACCTCGCGGTACGTCCAGCCTAGACCTTGATCGGTCCAGGCTGAATCAGCCTGAACCGTGAATCAAGGTCTAAACCATAGATGAGAGCCTGATTCACGCTCTCGACGGAAGCGCGATGCGCTTCCATCTCAAACGATCAGGCTCTAGCTCTCCGGGCACGGCGAGGGAGGAATGAGGAACATCCCTAAAGCTCGTCCTCATCGCGCCGTTAACCCTTGTGGGACGTGGACCGCAGCAAGGATCGCCACGCTCCCAGGTTGATGGGAGCGAGGTATGACTCACAGTCTCAAGTCGCAGCAGTTCCTCACCGAATCCCGCTTGCGGGACGCGATGTCGGGCGACATCGATGCCTGCTTCGAGCTGGGCGTCTCCTTCTCGGCGGGTGCCGACGGTTGCCCGCTCGATCTGATCGCAGCCCATAAATGGTTCAACATCGCGGCCGTTGGCGGCAACAGCCGTGCGATGGAATGCCGCGCCGAGATCGCCGAGGACATGACCGCGCGCGAGATCATCGAGGCGCAGCGCCAGGCGCGGGCGATGCTGGGCTTCGCGAACCGGCTGGCCGCCTGAGGGACCTCAGCCCAGCGCGGCCCTGAGCTGCTCCCGGTCCACCGCGCCCTCCCAGCGCGCGACCACCACCGTCGCCACCGCATTGCCGACGAAATTGGTCAGGCTGCGGCATTCCGACATGAAGCGGTCGATCCCGAGGATCAGGGCCATGCCCGCCACCGGCACCGAGGGGACGATCGACAGCGTTGCCGCCAGGGTGATGAAGCCCGCGCCGGTCACCCCGGCCGCGCCCTTGGACGAGATCATCGCCAGCAGCAGCAGGCTGATCTGCTCGCCCAGCGACAGGTGGACGTCGCAGGCCTGGGCGATGAACAGCGCCGCCAGCGTCATGTAGATATTGGTGCCGTCCAGGTTGAACGAATAGCCGGTCGGCACCACCAGTCCGACCACCGGCTTGTCGCAGCCCGCCCGCTCCATCTTGGCGATCAGGTTGGGCAGAGCGCTTTCCGACGAGGAGGTGCCGAGCACCAGCAGCAGCTCGTCCTTCAGATAGGCGATCAGCCTGAAGATCGAGAATCCGGCCGCCCAGGACACCAGCCCCAGCACGACCAGCACGAAGAACAGCGAGGTCAGGTAGAAGCAGAGGATCAGCCCGCCGAGATTGGCGAGCGCGCCGACCCCGAATTTGCCGATGGTGAAGGCCATCGCCCCGAACGCGCCGATCGGCGCCGCCTTCATCAGGATCGCGACCAGCCGGAACACCACCGCGGTCAGCCGCTCGAGCAGGTCGAGCAGCGGTGCGCCGCGTTCGCCGCTCAGCGACAGGGCGATGCCGAACAGGATCGCGACGAACAGCACCTGCAGGATCTCGCCCTCGGTCAAGGCCGAGACCAGCGTGGTCGGGATGATGTTGGTGAGGAATCCGATCAGCGTCTGGTCGTGCGCCTTCTCGGCATATTCGGTGACATGGCTCGCATCGAGCGCGGCGGGCGCGATGTGCATGCCGGCGCCCGGCTGCACGACGTTGGCGACCACCAGCCCGACGATCAGCGCGAAAGTCGACATGACCAGGAAATAGCCGAAGGTCTTGGCCGCTACCCGGCCGAGATCGCCGAGCTGCCGCAGGCCGGCGATGCCGGTGACCACCGTCAGGAAGATCACCGGCGCGATGATCATCTTGACCAGTTTGATGAAGGCGTCGCCCAGCGGCTTCAGCTGCGCGCCGATATCGGGGGCAAGCCAGCCGAGCAGCACGCCCAGCGCGATCGCGGTGAGCACCTGGGCATAGAGCGAGCGCCAGAACGGCGGATGGACCGGGAGCGCGGTCTCGCTGTCGACGATCATGGAAATCCTCCCCCCTGTCGGTCGAGAATGCGCGAATTCCTCCTCCCTGCCAAGGACGAGACGCTACATCTCGTAGCGCAGCGCCACCCAGAGCGTCCGGGGCGTGGCGCGCTCGACGGTGCCGTCGGCGCCAACCGTTGCCTCGACCCGCTTGTCGGCGAGATTTTCGCCCCGCACCTCGGCGGTCAGCCCGATGCCGAGCGGCGCCGAAGCCACGGCGTCGAAGGTCAGCGCATCATCGAGGATGCGGCTATTCTGGTCGTCTTCATATTGGCGGCCGATATAACGCAGCGTGCCGCCGATCCGGGCGAAGCCCGGGCGGTTCCATTCGATCGAGGCGCTGCCCTGGTCGCGCGGGGTCTGCGCCGGGCGCAGCCCGTCGAGCGCCAGCGCCGCGCCGCTCGCCCGGACGCGGGGGGCGATATGCAAGTAGCTCGCCTGCAGCCGCCACTCGCCGAGCATGGCCTGGCCATCGATCTCCACGCCGCGGCTGCGGACCGCGTCGACATTCTGGCGTCTGCGGGTGTTGGGCGCGATCGTGACGTTGGAGATCGCATCGTCGAGCCGGTTCGAGAAGAGCGTGGCCGCCAGCCGCCAGCCGGGCAGCGGCTGATATTCGAGGCCGCCCTCGATGCCCTTGATCCGTTCGGGATCGAGCAGCGGATTGGCGATCGTCGAGTCGCTGCCGGCCCGGAATGGCCGGTAGAGTTCGTTGAGCGTCGGCAGCCGCCAGCCGGTATAGGCGGCGGCCCGCACCGTGATTGCGCCGCGCGGTTTCCAGGCAATGCCGGCGCGGCCGGTCGCCTCGCTGCCCGAGCGGTCGGGATAGGCGGCGCTGTTGGCCGCGACCAGCGCACCGGTCGCGCGGCTGACCTCGGTCCGCCGGCCATCGCGCAGCTGCCAATGGTCGATCCGGCCGCTCGCGGTCAGGGTCAGCGTGTCGAGCGGGAGGACCGCGGCTTCGGCAAAGGCGCCGTAGATCGTCTGGCTGCCGCCGGCGAGCCGGTTGACATTGGTCGAGAACACCCGCTCCTCGGTGCGGCCGCTGACATGGCGGACGTCGCCGCCCAGCCGCAGCGTCCTGCCCGCGCCGATCGCGGGCCGAACCTCGAGCCGCGCGCCGACGCCGTTCGCCGGGACATTATATTGGTCGAGCGATTCGCTGACCGTCGCCCGGCCCGCGCCGATGCTGGCGAAACCGCTGGAAAACTCGCGGTGCTGCAGCCAGGCGGTCGCTTCCCAGCCCCATGCGCCATGGCCGACCAGCCGCAGCGAACTGTCGACGGCCAGGTTGGAATTGCCGGTGAAGGGCACGCCCCGGTCGCGCCGGTCGAGCAGGAAGGAGCCGTTCGCCTGCAGCTCGGTCTCGCTGTTGACCGGGATCACCGCGCGCGCGGCCAGCCGGCTCTGCCTGTAGCGGGCGGCGCGGTCGATCGGCCCGCGATCCTCGGCGACCACGGGGATGAAGCCGTCCCCGCGCGCATAGCCGCCCGACAGCATCGCGAAGCCGCCGCCGAGCTTCGCCGTCACGGTGCCGTCGGCGTCGATCGACTCGCGGCTGCCATAGGCGACCCCGGCGCTCAGCGGCGGCGCCTCCTCGGCGGAGATGCTCGCCAGCTCGATCGTCCCGGCCAGCGCGCCGGGGCCATGGACGCCGCTGCCGCCGCCACGCATCACCCGGACATGGCCGATCCGCGCCGGATCCAGCGCAGCCCAGCTTACCCAGCCGCCGAACGGATCGATCACCGGCACCCCGTCGAGCAGGATCAAGGCGCGGGTCGAGGCATTGCCGCCGAGCCCGCGCAGGGTGGCGCCCTGGCTCGTCGGATGTGCTGAGCGCGCGTCGGAGCGGCGGAACTGCTGGAAGCCCGCGGCATCGCGCAGGATATCCTCCATGCGGCCGCTCGCGGACATTTCGAGCCGGCTGCGATCGATGCTGATCACGTCATAGGCCGCGTCGCCGGGCGATGCGGGGAGACCCTGGCCGGTGACGACGATCTCGTCGCTGTCTGCGGCCAATGCGGGCGTAAGGGACAAGGCGGCACACGCCGCCGTCAAACTTGCTCGGATAAACTGGCGCACGATCATCCACCCCGCTGTGATCGCGGGCGCTCATCACCCAATAGCGGTGGCGTCAATCGAAAATTGCAGTCGACGGTCAGGCCGCCACTTCGAAACGCTGCGCATAACGCGACGCGATCCGCGCCACCGGCATCATCACGAACACGTCGATGGTGTTGAACGCATGGTCGATATAGGCGCCGTCGCCAAGTTCGGCACCGACGCGCAGATAGGCCTTGATCAGCGGCGGCAGGCGGCGGAGCGCGTGCCGTGGGTCATAGCCGCCGATCGGCAGGCTCGCGAGCGGGATGGCATCGGCGCCGATCGCCTCGGCTCGCACGTCGAACGGCGCGAGATGGTCATGCGCGAGCAACGACAGGCCGGCAGCATGTTCGGCCGGATCTGTGCCCGGGAAGCTGCCGCAGCCGAACATATAGCCGATTCGATGGGCCTGGAGATAATCGGCGATGCCGCGCCACAGCAGCTGGATCGTGCCGGCGTCGCGATAGCGGGCATCGACGCAGGAGCGGCCCAGTTCGAGCAGTTCGACCCCTTCGCGGCGCGCATGGCCCAGCACCCGGGACAGGTCGAATTCCCGCGCCGAATAGAAACCGTCATGCGCCTCCGCCACCGTCTGGCGGAGCAGCCGATATGTGCCGACCACCGGGCTGAAGCGGCGGGCATGATCCTCGACCAGCAGGTGATCGCACAGCATGTCATAGGGATCGACGTCGCGCCCTTCGCCGCCGTCGTGGCCGCCGGCCCCCAGGTCACGGAAGAAGATATCGTGGCGCAGCCGCTGCGCCGCAACCACGTCGGCCTCGCCCGCCGCCAATCTTACCGTGAGCCTGCGCTCGCGAATTTCGATCGATTCCGACATGCCCGTCCCCTTGGTGCAACAATGGCACCCGCAAATAATGCGGCGATGCGACATGGCGGCTACCGCCTCGCGATGCTTTTGCTACAAGGGCGTTCGAGAGCCGTGACGGGCACGAACCGAATGTCACGCGCGCGGGGCAGCGACGGAAAAGGGAAAGATTGGTGACTTTACCCAGCGAGAAGCTGCTCCTGTTCGGCGCGACCGGCGATCTTTCGCAGCGCATGCTCCTTCCTTCGCTCTACGGCCTCGCAGCGGAGGGGCTGTTGCCGGCCGATCTCGCGATCGTCGCCACGGCGCGCAGCAGCCATGACGATGCCGCCTTCCGCACCTTCACGGAGACGGCGCTGCGACGCTTCGTGCCCGCGGAACGGCTGCAGGAGGACACGCTGTCCAGCTTCATCGCCCGGCTCAGCTATGTGCCGGTGGACGCCTCGAACGAGGCGGACTTCGTGGCGCTCGCCCAGGCGGTGGGATCGACCGAGAAGGGCCTGTCGATCTTCCTGTCGACCGCGCCCTCGCTGTTCGGGGCGACGATCAACGGCCTCGCCAAGGCCGGGCTGGCCGGTGGCGGCGTCCGCATCGGCCTCGAGAAGCCGCTGGGCTACGACATGGCGTCAAGCCGGCTGATCAACGACGCGGTCGCCGCGGTCTTCCCGGAGGAGCGGATCTTCCGGATCGATCATTATCTCGGCAAGGAAACCGTCCAGAACCTGCTCGCGCTGCGCTTCGCCAACAGCCTGTTCGAGCCGCTGTGGCAGGAAGGCGGTATCGAGCATGTCCAGATCACCGTCTCCGAGACGGTCGGGCTGGAAGGCCGGGTGGGCTTCTACGACGGCGCCGGGGCGATCCGGGACATGGTCCAGAATCACATGCTCCAGCTCGTCGCCATGGTGGCGATGGAGCCGCCTGCCCAGTTCAACGCGACCGCGGTGCGCGACGAGAAGGTCAAGGTGCTGCGCTCGCTGCGCCCGATCGATCGCAAGACCGCGGCGACCCATAGCGTGATCGGCCAATATGGCCCCGGCGCGATGGCGGGCGGCGCGGTGCCCGGCTATGTCGACGAGCTCGGCAAGCCATCGGACACCGAGACTTTCGTCGCGATCAAGGCCAATATCGACAATTGGCGCTGGAAGGGCGTGCCCTTCTACCTGCGCACCGGCAAGCGGCTGCCGAGCCGTCAGTCGGAGATCTTCATCCAGTTCAAAGGGGTGCCGCACTCGATCTTCGATCCGCGCGGCGCGGTGCTGCAACCCAACAAGCTGATCATCCGTTTGCAGCCCGACGAGAATGTCCGGCTGTTGCTGATGTCCAAGGAGCCGGGCCTGGACCGCGACGGAATAAGGCTGAGGGAAGTGCCGCTGGATATCTCGATGCCCAACGCCTTCGCCGACACCCGCCGCCGCATCGCCTATGAGCGGCTGCTGCTCGATCTGGTCGAGGGCGACCAGACGCTGTTCGTGCGGCGCGACGAGGTCGAGGCACAGTGGGAATGGGTCGATGCCATTCGCGATGGCTGGGCGGCCAACGGGCTGAAACCGCGCCCTTATACCGCCGGCACCTGGGGGCCATCGGCGGCGATCGCGCTCACGGAGCGCGACGGCGTGACATGGCACGACTAGAGCGACGGGGAAAACCAATGAGGATCCAGGAATGATCGAAGCCGAATGGTGGGACTATGACGATGCGGCCGAGCTTGCCGATGCGGTGGCGGGCGATGTCGGCTTCATCATCGAATCGGCGCTCGACGCGCGCGGCCAGGCGCTGATCGCGCTGCCCGGCGGCAAGACCCCGGGGCCGATCTTCGAGAAACTCGCCAAGGCCAAGATCGACTGGAAGCGGGTGACGATCATCCCGACCGACGACCGGCTGGTGGCGATGACCGATCCATTGTCCAACGCCGCGCTGATCGCGAAGGCGTTCCTGCCCAAGGGCGCGCGGGTGCTGCCGATCACCACCGACAAGGCCGCCGATCACCGCATGGCCGGCAAGGCGGCCGACGCCCGTCTGCAGGAACTGCACTGGCCGCCCGATCTGGTCTGGCTCGGCGTCGGTGCCGATGGCCACACCGCGTCGATCTTCCCGGGCCCCGATCTCGATGAGGCGCTCAATGGCCCGAAGGTGCGCCGCGCGGTCGGCGTGCTGCCCGATCCCCTGCCTGCCGAAGCCCCGGTCGCGCGCGTGACGCTGACCAAGGCGGCGATACTGTCGGCGCGCACGCTGATGCTGGTGCTCACCGGTTCCGAGAAGCGCAGGCTGCTCGAACGCGCGATCAAGGACGGCGCGTCGTCGACGATCCCGGTCGGGCGAGTGCTGGCGGATGCCGAGCAGGCGATCGATATTCACTGGAGCGAATGATCGTGCCGACCGTAACTCCGTTCGTGTCGAGCCCTTCGACTGCCTGCAAGGCAGGCGCTCAGGATGAACTTCATCCAGATGGATGAAGTCGAGACACCCCTCCGAGCGGCAGCGAGGAGCCTTCGCTTTGCTCAGGCGGGTCCCTCGACTTCGCTCGGGACGAACGGGCGTTGGGTACGGCCCTAAGCGAAGGAGTGGGGAATGGCCTTGGATCATGCCGTCGAGGCCGTCACCGCCCGCATCGTCGAGCGGTCCAGCGCCAGCAGGCGGGCTTATCTCGAGCTGATCGCGCGCGAACGCGACAGCGGGGTCGACCGCCCCACCCTGTCCTGCGGCAATCTTGCCCATGGCTTTGCTGCGGCGGGTGAGGACAAGTCGGCGATCCGAGACGGCAAGGCGATGAACATCGGGATCGTCACCGCCTATAATGACATGCTGTCGGCGCATCAGCCCTATGGCCGCTACCCCGAGCAGATGAAGCTCTATGCGCGCGAGATCGGCGCCACCGCGCAGGTAGCCGGCGGCGTGCCGGCGATGTGCGACGGCGTCACCCAGGGCCAGCGCGGCATGGAGCTGTCGCTGTTCAGCCGCGACACGATCGCGCTGTCGACCGCGGTCGGCCTGAGCCATGGCATGTTCGAGGCGGCGGCGCTGCTCGGCATCTGCGACAAGATCGTCCCCGGCCTGCTGATCGGCGCGCTGCGTTTCGGCCATCTGCCGACGATCCTGATCCCCGCCGGGCCGATGCCGTCGGGCCTCGCCAACAAGGAAAAGGTCCGCGTCCGCCAGCTCTATGCCGAGGGCAAGGTCGGCCGTACCGAGCTGCTCGAGGCCGAGTCCGCCTCCTATCATGGCGCGGGCACCTGCACCTTCTACGGCACCGCCAATTCGAACCAGATGATGATGGAGGTGATGGGCCTGCACATTCCGGGCGCGGCGTTCGTCAATCCCGGTACCAAGCTGCGTCAGGAGCTGACCCGCGCGGCGGTCCATCGGCTCGCGCAGATCGGCTGGGACGGCAATGACTATCGGCCGCTCGGCCTCTGCGTCGACGAGAAGGCGATCGTCAACGCCGCGGTCGGCCTGCTCGCGACTGGCGGTTCGACCAATCATGTCATCCACCTGCCCGCGATAGCCCGCGCGGCGGGCATCGTCATCGACTGGGAGGATATCGACCGGCTCTCCGCCGCCGTCCCGCTGATCGCGCGGGTCTATCCCAATGGCTCGGGCGACGTGAACCATTTCCAGGCGGCGGGCGGCATGGCCTATGTGATCGCCACCCTGCTCGACGGCGGGCTGCTGCACCGCGATATCCTGACCGTGTCAGGCGGCGACCTGGGCGAATATGCCAAGGATCCCAAGCTCGATGGCGACGGCCTGGTCTGGGAGGACGCGCCCGCCGCCCCGCTCGACGAGACGATGCTGCGGCCGGTCTCGAACCCGTTCCAGCCCGACGGCGGGATGCGCCTCGTCCAGGGCAATCTCGGCCGCGGCACGCTGAAGACCAGCGCCGTCGACAGGGAGCGCTGGACCATCGAGGCGCCGGTGCGGGTGTTCGACGACCAGGACAAGGTCAACGCCGCGTTCAAGGCCGGCGAGCTCGAGCGGGACGTGATCGTCGTCGTCCGCTTCCAGGGCCCGCAGGCGAACGGCATGCCCGAGCTGCACAAGCTCACCCCCGCGCTCGGCGTGCTGCAGGATCGCGGCTTCAAGGTGGCGCTGCTCACCGACGGGCGCATGTCGGGTGCGAGCGGCAAGGTGCCCGCCGCGATTCACGTCACGCCCGAGGCGCTCGCCGGCGGCGCTATCGCCAAGCTGCGCGATGGCGACATGGTGCGGCTGTGCGGCGTCAGCGGGACGATCGATGCGCTGGTCGATGCGGCGGAGTGGGCGGCCCGCGCGCCGGCCGCCTCGCCAGCCGCCCATGTCGGCACCGGCCGTGAGCTGTTCGCCTTCATGCGCCACGGCGCCGATACCGCCGAGCGTGGCGGATCGGCGATGCTGGCGGCGGCGGGACTGTGAGCGCCATGAGGCTGGAACTGACGAGCCATAAATTCGCGCGTCATCCTGAACTTGTTTCAGGATCCACCCTGTCACGGGCAAGCGCTGCGAGGATGATGGGTGGATGCTGAAACAAGTTCAGCATGACGGCAGAGTATATCGGCCGCGCGCCACCGGCCCGGTCGCATGAGGATCGTCGCAGTCGATCTCGGCGGCACTCATGCGCGCTTCGCCATCGCCGAGCTGCATGCGGACCGCCGGCCCACGCTCGGCGCGCCGCGCAAATACCGGACCGCTGACCATCCCGGTCTTGCCGCGGCCTGGGCCGCCTTCGCACGCGACGAGGGCGGGTTGCTGCCGCAGGTGGCCAGCATTGCCATCGCCGCCCCCGTCGACAGCGAACTGATCCGCTTCACCAACAACAGCTGGGTGATTCACCCCGCCACCCTTGCGCGCGAGCTCGGTGTCGAGCGGCTCAGCCTGCTCAACGATTTCGCCGCGATGGCGGCGGCGGTGGGCGTACTGGAGCCTGCCGAGCTGGCTTATGTCGGCGGTCCACAAGGCCCGCTGCCGGACCAAGGCGTGACGACCGTCATCGGTCCCGGTACCGGCCTTGGCGTCGCCCAGCTGCTGCGGCGGGATGGCCGGAATATCGTCCTCGCCACCGAAGGCGGACATATCGATTTTGCGGCGCTCGACGCTTTCGAGGAAAGGCTGCTCGGCCGGCTGCGCGAGCGCCATCGCCGGGTGTCGGTCGAGCGGGTCGTGTCCGGCCCGGCACTCGCCGATATCCGGGCGACGCTGGCGATGATCGGCAACCAGGCGATCGTGCCGATGGACGACGCCAGCTTGTGGCAGGCAGCCTGTGACGGCACCGACCCGCTCGCGGCGCAGGCGCTCGATCGGCTCGTCATGACGTTCGGCGCGGTGGCGGGCGATCTCGCGCTCGCGCAGGGCGCGAACGCAGTGGTCATTATCGGCGGTCTCGCCAATCGCTTCGGCGCGCGGCTCCGTGGGCCGCTGTTCAACGACCGCTTTCGTGCCAAGGGCCGCTTCGAACGGCGCATGGCCGAGTTCCCGATCCGCCTCGCCTGCCATGCCGAAGCCGGTTTGCTGGGCGCCGCTGCCGCATTTCAGGAGGAACAACGCCCATGAATGTCGAGCAGGTGATGACCCTCGCGCCGGTGATCCCGGTGCTGGTGGTCCATGACGCAGGCCATGCGCGGCCGATCGCCGAAGCGCTCGTGGCCGGCGGGCTACCGGCGCTGGAGGTGACGCTGCGCACCCCGGCCGCGCTCGACGTCATCCGCGAGATGGCGAAGGTAGAGGGCGCCGTGGTCGGCGCGGGCACGGTGCTCAACCCCGACGACCTCAAGGCGAGCGTCGATGCCGGCGCCCGTTTCATCGTCTCGCCGGGGCTGACCGAACCGCTGGTGCGCGCCGCGCAGGATGCCGGCATTGCGATCCTGCCGGGCACCGCCAATGCCAGCGACATCATGCGCGGCCTCGACATGGGGCTGACCCATTTCAAATTTTTTCCCGCCGCCGCCAATGGCGGCATCCCGGCGCTCAAGGCGATTGCCGCCCCGCTGTACAAGGCGCGCTTCTGCCCGACCGGCGGCATCAGCGAAGCGACGGCGCCCGAGTGGCTGGCGCTCGATGCCGTGCTGTGCGTCGGGGGAAGCTGGATCGTGCCGGCCGGGGAACCCGACGTCGCGGAGATAAGGAAAAGGGCGGCCGCAGCGGCAAGACTGCCGCGCTGACCGCCCTCAAGATGGAACCATTACTGGTTCCTGCATGATATCCAAGTCGCCAGGCGATTCGGCCTGGCCGGGAAATGCTTTAGTTCAGCTTCCACGTCAGCGGCACGACCAGCGACGCGGAGCCGCCCGGGGGAAGCGGGAAAGAACCGACCCGCTTGGCGACGGCCAGCGCCTCGCGATCGAGCACCGCCGATCCCGACGGTTCGACCAGGGAAACCGCGGCGATCGATCCATCGGTGGTGATCTCGAGCTTGATCTTTGCGGTGCCCTCGTCGCCGCGCATCTGTGCCGCGGCCGGATAGCTCTGCTTTGATGCCAGGAGCTGGCGGACCTTCAGGGTCCAGTCTGGCGTGGCCGCCGCATAGCATGCGCTCGCGGACAACAGCGTTGCGGCCAGGCCAAGCACCAGATTGCGCAGGGGATTCGTCACGGATTTACTCCTTGTTTCTACGGACGTTGAAATAGATGATTCGGGTTTCGACGCGGATAACGGCTGTGGTTAACGGCGGGCGGGCTTCAGAATTCCGCCCAGTCGTCCTCGTCGGCCTTGAGCGCGAGCGCGCCGTGGACCGCAGGCGCTGCAGCGTGGCGGGCACGCGGCGCCGGCGCATCGACGGGCCCCGCGGCATGGGCCGGCTGGTCCGCGCTGGTGCGGAAGGCGGACACCCGCTCGGCGAGACGCTGTGCCTCGGCCGACAGGCTTTGCACGCTGGCATTGGTCTCTTCGACCATCGCCGCATTCTGCTGGGTGACGCTGTCCATGGAGTTCACGCCGCCGCTGATTTCGGTCAGGCCCGAGGCTTGCTGCTCATTGGCTGCGGCGATGGCGGATACGAGATCGGTGACCTGCGCAAATTCCGCCACGATATCGCTCAGCGCCGATCCCGAGCGCTCGACGAGCTGCACGCCGGTGACGACCTGTTGGCTCGACGTCGCGATCAGGGCCCGGATCTTGCCCGCGGCTTCGGTGCAGCGCTGCGCCAGGACGCGGACTTCGGTGGCGACGACGGCAAAGCCGGCGCCTGCCTGGCCGGCGCGTGCCGCCTCGACCCCGGCGTTCAGCGCCAGCAAATTGGTCTGGAAGGCGAGATTGTCGATCGTCGAGACGATTTCTTCCATCTCCCGGCTCGATGTCTCGATGGTCTTCATCGCCGCGATCGCCTGGCCGGCGGTGCTGCCCATGGCTTCGGCGGATGACCGCGCAGCCGCGACCTTCTCGCTGGTTTCGCGGGCATTGCCAGCGGTCAGCCGGACGGTGCCCATGAACTGCTCGAGCGCAGACGCCGTGCAGGCCAGCGAATTGGCCTGGCGCTCGGTACGCTGCGACAGGTCCTGCGCTGCCTTGGCGATTTCCCCGGTGCCCGAACGGATCGTGCCGAAGCCGTCGACGATCTCGGTGATCGTCGAGGACAGGCGATCCAGTGCGTCGTTGAAGTCGCGATGGAGCTGGCCTAGCGGCCCTTCGGCATCATCGGGGACACGGACGGTGAGGTCGCCATGCGCGACGGCGGCAAGCCCGGCGCCGATCGCTTCGACCGTGCGCTGGGTGGCCTGGCTGCGCGCCTGGTCTTCGGTGGCGCGCTGCTGATCGGCGAGCGCGCGCTCCTGCTCTGCGGCGAACAGCGCCTTGAAGCCGTCGAGCGCCCGGGCGAGGCTGCCGATTTCATCGTGGCGGCGCATCGCCGGGATCGCAACCGAAAGATCGCCGTTGGACAGTGCCCTGACCGCATTGCCCATCCTCGACAGCGGCCGGGCGATACCCAGCAGCAGCATTGCCATCAGCAGCACCGCGATGAACAGCGCGGCGCCGATCGAACGGATGACGAGGAGGCGGGTCTTCGCATAGATCTCGCTGGCGGCGTGCGATGCCTGCTGGCCGCCCTTTTCGTTCAGGTCGACGAGCGCGAGGATATTGTCTTCGACCGCATAGAATCGATCGAGGCTGTCGCCGCGGAACATCGCGACGGCACCGGCCGAATCGCCGGCCTGGCTCAGCTGGACCATCTGCTGGTTGGCGGCCAGATAGTCCTGCCAGCTCGACTTGAGGGCGGCGAACGCGGCCTGCTGGTCGGCGTCCTTGGCATAGGCGGCATAGTCGGCCAGCATGGCCTTGATCGCCGTGTCGGCATTTCTGAGCTGGATGCCGGCCTTGCGCCGTCCCGCGTCATCCTCCGACATCACCTCCAGCCCCTGGCTGATGCGATATTGCGAGGTATAGGCGTGGATATCGCCGACGAGCTTGGTGGCCGGAAGCCATTGCGTGCGCATCTTGCTCGAAAGGTCGTTGACCTCGCCGATCTTGAGCACGGCGACACTGCCGAGACCTGCAATCATGCCCAGCATGGTCAGGAAGGCCAGGGCCATTTTCCCGCCGATACCGAATTTCGCCATCAAAGAACCCACCGCTCGCTCCTCCCAGTCCAGGAAGATACCTCAACCTGGAAATGATGGCGGAGCTTAGCCGTGAAATGGTTAATTCATTGTCGCCTGCCGGAGAGGCATGGGCGATTTACCGCCGCAAGCTGCGACTGCGTCGGAACTGATTGAATTCAGGATAAACTTTCAAGGCCGACACGACGCCGGCGGCGTCCCACGCCGGGGCCGCAACCCGCCGCAGGCGCGGCGGGAGCAATCGATTCGGCCGGCATCGGCGCGCCGGCCGAATCGGCTCATTCGAACTCGAGAATCACCGCATCGACGGCGAGGCTGTCGCCCGGCTTGGCCGCAACCGACTTGACCACGCCGGCCTTCTCGGCGCGCAGGATATTCTCCATCTTCATCGCCTCGACCACGGCCAGCGGCTGGCCGGCCTCGACCTTGGCGCCCTCCGTGGCATGGATCGCGGTCACCAGCCCCGGCATCGGGCAGAGCAGGAAGCGCGACATGTCCGGCGGGATCTTCTCGATCATGTGGTGCGACAGGGTCGCGACCAGCGGCGTCAGCACGCGCAGGTTATGGCTCGCGCCGCGCGTCGTGAAGCGCCAGCCGGTGCGCTTGCGCTCGACGCGCAGCGACAGTTCCTCGCCATCGACCAACGCCTCGACCAGGCGCTGGCCCGGAACATAGGGCGCATCGACGACCACGGCGGTTCCATCGACCAGCACCGAATCCCCGGAGAGTTCGATCTGGCGCTCGATGCCGTCGAGCGTCACCACCCAGCGGCTCGAGGGCTCGGCAGGGCCGTTCAGCCGGCCTTCGATCTGCGCCCCGCGCGCCGCATCGACGCTCGCAAGCACGCCCGCGATCGCGGCAAGCTGCAGGCTCAGCGTCTCGCTGGCCGGAGCGCCGGAGAAACCGTCGGGATATTCCTCGGCGATGAAGCCGGTGGTGATGTTGCCGCTGCGGAAGCGCGGGTGCTGCATCAGCGCTGACAGGAAGTCGATATTATGGCCGATGCCCTCGATCTCGAACCGGTCGAGCGCGCTGACCTGCTTGTCGATCGCGTCCTCGCGGGTCGCGCCGTAGCTGATCAGCTTGGCGATCATCGGATCGTAGAACATCGAGATCTCGGAGCCTTCATAGACTCCGTCGTCGACCCGGACATTGTCGACCTGCGCGGGCGGGCGATAGCGCACCAGGCGGCCGGTCGACGGCAGGAAGCCGCGATAGGGATCCTCGGCATAGACCCGGTTCTCGACCGCCCAGCCTTGGAGCTTCACCTGCTCCTGGGTGAGGGCGAGCTTCTCGCCATAGGCGACGCGGATCATCTGCTCGACCAGATCGAGCCCGGTGATGCACTCGGTGACCGGATGCTCGACCTGGAGGCGGGTGTTCATCTCGAGGAAGTAGAAGCCCTCGCCGCTGGTGTCGGCGCCGCTGACGATCAGCTCGACGGTGCCTGCGCTGTAATAGCCCACCGCGCGCGCCAGCGCGACGGCCTGCTCGCCCATCGCCTTGCGCATCTTGGGGGTGACGAAGGGCGACGGGGCCTCCTCGACCACCTTCTGATGGCGGCGCTGGATCGAGCATTCGCGCTCGTGCAGGTAGAGGATGTTGCCATGCTTGTCGCCGAGCACCTGGATCTCGATGTGGCGCGGGCTCTCGATGAATTTCTCGATGAAGACGCGGTCGTCGCCGAAGCTGCTGAGCCCCTCGCGCTTCACGCTCTCGAAATTCTCGCGGACGTCCTTCTCGCTATAGGCAAGGCGCATGCCCTTGCCGCCGCCGCCGGCCGACGCCTTCATCATCACCGGATAGCCGATGCCGTTGGCGATCTCGACGGCATGGTCGGTCGAGTCGATCTCGCCGACATAGCCGGGGACGACGTTGACGCCGGCCGCCTTGGCGAGCTTCTTCGATTCGATCTTGTCGCCCATCGCCGCGATCGCGCCGATCGGCGGGCCGATGAAGGCGATGCCGGCATCCTCGAGCGCCTGGGCGAAGCTGGTCCGCTCCGACAGGAAACCATAGCCGGGATGCACCGCCTCGGCGCCGGTGTCCTTGCACGCCTGGATGATCCTGTCGGCGATCAGGTAGGATTCCGACGCGGGCGGCGGCCCGATATGGACGGCTTCGTCCGCCATCTCGACATGCGGCGCCCGCGCATCGGCGTCCGAATAGACCGCAACGGTCTTTATGCCCATGCGCCGGGCCGTCTTGATCACGCGGCATGCGATTTCGCCGCGATTGGCGATCAGGATCTTCTTGAACATCTCGTCCCTTTGTCAGTCTTTTGCCGTCATCCTGAACCTGTTTCAGGATCCACCGGGACCGCCGAGCGCGCTCCCGTGGATAAGTGGATGCTGAAACAAGTCCAGCATGACGGGTGAAGTGATTACTCCGCCGCCAGAGCTTCCGGCGTGCTATTGATCGAACCCCTGAGCCCCAGCTTGGCGAACAGCCGCGAATCGGCATCGCTGCCCTGGTTGCCGGTGGTCAGCAGCCGGTCGCCGGTGAAGATCGAATTGGCGCCGGCGAGGAAGCAGAGCGCCTGGGTGGCCTCGCTCATGCTCTCGCGCCCCGCCGAAAGCCGCACGACCGAGCCCGGCATCGTGATCCGCGCGACGGCAACGGTGCGGACGAACTCGATATCGTCGATCCGCGCCTCGGGCAGGCCCTCCAGCATGTCGCCGAGCGGCGTGCCCTTGACCGGCACCAGCGCATTGATCGGCACGCTGCCCGGATGTTCGGGCAAGGTGGCCAGCGCATGGAGGAAGCCGACGCGGTCGGCGCGGTCCTCGCCCATTCCGACGATCCCCCCCGAGCAGACGTTGATCCCCGCCTTGCGGACGCGCTCCAGCGTGTTCAGGCGGTCGTCGAAGGTGCGGGTGGTGACGACCTTGTCATAATATTCCGGCGAGCTGTCGATATTGTGGTTGTAATAGTCGAGCCCGGCCTCGGCGAGCTTCTCGGTCTGCTCGTCGCTGAGCATGCCCAGCGTCATGCAGGTCTCCAGGCCCATCGCCTTGACGCCCTCGACCATCGAGACGATCGCGTCCATGTCGCGGTCCTTGGGGGAGCGCCAGGCGGCCCCCATGCAGAAGCGCTCGGAGCCCGATGCCTTGGCCTCGCGCGCCGCCGCCAGCACCTCCTCGACCTGCATCAGCTTGGTCGCCTGGAGGTCGGTGTCGTTGCCCGCCGCCTGGCTGCAATAGCCGCAATTCTCCGCACAGCCGCCGGTCTTGATCGACAGCAGGGTCGACAGCTGGACGGCGTTGGCGTCGTGATATTCGCGGTGTGAGGCCTGCGCCTGCCAGAGAAGGTCGTTGAACGGCAGTTCGAACAGCGCCGCGATCTCGCTGCGGGTCCAGTCGTGACGGATCATTCCGCGGCCTCCTCGAAGCCTTCGGGCGGCTGGTTGTGCCCGAGGAGCCTGAGCACCTCGGTCGCCGCGCCGACGAGGTTGGTGCCGGGGCCGAAGATGCCCTGCACGCCCGCGTCGCGCAGGAACTGGTAGTCCTGCGCCGGGATCACGCCCCCGGCGATGACCTTGATGTCGGTGCGGCCGGCCTCCTTGAGGTGGCCGATCAGCTCGGGGATCAGCGTCTTGTGCCCGGCGGCCAGGCTCGACGCGCCGACCACGTCGACATCGGCCTTGATCGCGAGCTCGGCGGCTTCCTTCGGAGTCTGGAACAGCGGCCCGGCCACCACCTCGAAGCCCAGGTCGCCGAACGCCGACGAGACGAGATTCGCGCCGCGGTCATGGCCGTCCTGACCCATCTTGGCGACCAGCATGCGCGGCTTGCGGCCCTTGCGGCGCTCGATCGCGGACACGCCCTCGATCAGGCCGGTCCAGCGCGCATCGTCGCCATAGGCGCCGCCATAAACCCCCTTCACCGGGGTTGGATTGGTGCCGTAGCGGCCGAACACCTGCTCCATCGCCGACGAGATCTCGCCCAGCGTGGCGCGGGCGCGCGCGCAGTCCACCGCCAGCGCGAGCAGGTTCTCGCTGCCTTTGGCGCCTTGGGTCAGCGCGGCGAGCGCCGCCTGGCATCTGGCCTCGTCACGGCCGGCCTTGACCTTGGCGATGCGGGCGACCTGCGATTCCCTTACCGCGACATTGTCGACGTCGAGGATGTCGATCGGGTCTTCCTGCGCGAGCTTGTACTTGTTGACCCCGACGATGACTTCATCGACCCGGTCGATCCGCGCCGCCTTGGCGGCCGAGGCCTCCTCGATCATTGCCTTGGGCCAGCCGGCGGCGACGGCCTTGGCCATGCCGCCCTCGGATTCGACCTTCTCGATGATCTCCCAGGCCTTGTCGACCAGCTCCTGGGTCAGCGCCTCGACATAATAGGAGCCGCCGAGCGGATCGACCACCTTGGTCATCCCGGTCTCTTCCTGGATGACGATCTGGGTATTGCGCGCGATCCGGGCCGAGAAATCGGTCGGCAGTGCGATCGCTTCGTCGAGCGCGTTGGTGTGGAGCGACTGGGTGCCGCCCAGCATCGCCGCCATCGCCTCGATCGTGGTGCGCATAACGTTGTTGTACGGATCCTGCTCGGTCAGCGACACGCCAGAGGTCTGGCAATGGGTGCGCAGCATCTTCGAGCGCTCGTCCTTCGCGCCCAGCTTCGTCATCACCCGATGCCACAGCACGCGCGCGGCGCGCAGCTTGGCGATCTCCATGAAGAAATTCATGCCGATCGCGAAGAAGAAGCTCAGCCGGCCCGCGAAGGCGTCGATGTCGAGCCCCGAGGCTACGCCATATTTCACATATTCCATGCCGTCGGCGATGGTGAAGGCGAGCTCCTGGACCTGCGTCGCCCCGGCTTCCTGCATGTGATAGCCCGAGATCGAGATCGAGTTGAACTTGGGCATGTTCTGCGAGGTGAAGGCGAAGATGTCCGAGATGATCCGCATGCTCGGCTCGGGCGGATAGATATAGGTGTTGCGGACCATGAACTCCTTGAGGATGTCGTTCTGGATGGTCCCGTCGAGCTGGGCCTGCGAAACGCCCTGCTCCTCGCCCGCGACGATGAAGAAGGCCAGGATCGGGATCACGGCGCCGTTCATCGTCATCGACACCGACATCTGGTCGAGCGGGATGCCGTCGAACAGGATCTTCATGTCGTCGATCGTATCGATCGCGACGCCGGCCTTGCCGACATCGCCCGTCACCCGCGGATGATCGCTGTCATAGCCGCGGTGGGTGGCGAGGTCGAAGGCGACCGACAGGCCCTTCTGGCCGGCCTTGAGGTTGCGATGATAGAAGGCGTTGGAGGCCTCGGCAGTCGAGAAGCCGGCATATTGGCGGATCGTCCAGGGACGCCCGGCGTACATCGATGCGCGCACGCCGCGGGTGAACGGCGCGAAACCCGGCAGGCCGGGATTGATGTCGGCCACGTCCTCGGCGGTGTAGAGCGGCTTGACGGCGATACCTTCCGGCGTGTTCCACGTCAGGTCCTTGCCCTTGACCTCCTTGGTGGCGGCCGCTTCCCATTTTGCCAGGTCCGGCGTCTTGTCGCTCATCGAAGCTTCCTCAGTGATTCGCGCCAGCCTTAGGCGTTTCCATGATCTCGGTCAGCACGCCGCCCATGTCCTTGGGGTGGACGAAGAAGATCGGCGTGCCATGCGCTCCGATGCGGGGCTCGCCCAGCACTTTCGCCCCCTTGGATTCGAACCAGGCCTTGGCGGCATGGATGTCGGGCACTTCATAGCAGAGATGATGCTGGCCACCCGCCGGGTTCTTGGCGAGAAAGCCGTGGATCGGCGAAGCTTCGCCCAGCGGCTCGATCAGTTCGATCTGGCTGTTGGGCGTGTCGACGAAGCACACCTTCACGCCCTGCGCGGGCAGGTCGAATGGTGCGCGGATCACCTCCGCGCCCATGACGTCGCGATAGAAGGCGATGCTCTCCTCGATCGAGGGCGTCGCGACCCCGACATGATTGAGGCGGCCCAGCTTCATCAGACCCGCTCCACCACCATCGCGATGCCCTGGCCACCACCGATGCACATCGTGATCAGGCCGTAGCGGCCGCCGGTGCGCTGCAGCTCATAAATGGCCTTGACCATCAGGATCGCGCCGGTCGCGCCGACCGGGTGGCCGAGCGCCACGCCAGAGCCGTTCGGGTTGAGCTTCTCGCGATCGAAGCCGAGCGTCTTGGCGACCGCGAGCGCCTGCGCCGCGAACGCCTCGTTCGCCTCGATGACGTCCATGTCATCGAGCTTCAGGCCCGCGCGCTTGAGCGCGACGGGGACCGCCTTGATCGGGCCTTCGCCCATATATTCGGGCTCGACGCCGGCATGGCCCCAGGCGATGATTTTCGCCATCGGCTTGAGGCCGCGCTTCTCGACTTCGCTGCCTGTCGCCAGCACGACCGCGGCCGCGCCGTCATTGATGCCCGAGGCATTGGCGGCGGTGACGGTGCCATCCTTCTTGAAGGCCGGCTTCATCTTGGCGAGGGTTTCGCCGTTGGTGTCGGCGCGCGGATGCTCGTCGGTATCGAACACGGTCACGCCCTTGCGGGTCTTGATCTCGATCGGAAGGATCTGCGCCTTGAAGCGGCCCTCCGCGATCGCGCGGCTAGCGCGCTGATGGCCCTCGAGGGCAAGCGCATCCTGCTCTTCGCGGGTGATCTGGTGGCGCTCGGCGCAATTTTCGGCGGTGATGCCCATATGATAGCCGCCCGAGGCGTCCTGCAGTCCCTGGACGAGCGCATCGGTCAGGACATTGTCGCCCATCTTGGTGCCCCAGCGGATGCCATGGTCATGATAGGGCACGTTCGACATCGACTCCGCGCCGCCCGCGACGGTGATGGATGCTTCGCCAAGCTGCATCATCTGCGCCGCCGATACGATCGCCTGCACACCCGAGCCGCACAGCCGGTTGAGCGTGAAGGCGGGCACCTCGAAGGGGATGCCGGCATTGAGCGCGATGGTGCGCGAGAGCATGCCATCCTTGGCGCTGGTCGGCATTACCTGCCCGATGACGACGTGCTGCACGTCGGTCGGCGCGACGCCGGCGCGGCCGATGGCCTCCGCCACCACCTTGGTGCCGAGATCCGACGGGAAGAAGCTCTTGAGCGATCCGCCGAAGTCCCCGATCGCGGTGCGAACGCCGCTGACGATATAGATTTCTTCCATCTTCACTCCCTCTCCCGCTGGCGGGGGAGGTTCGGGGAGAGGAGCCGAGCGTTAGCCAGGCTGTCCATCCGATCCGGTCCGCGGCGGCAAAAATTAAAAAAACCTCTCCCTGGCCTCTCCCGCAAGCGGGAGAGGCCGGAAGTCACAACGGTATATTATCGTGCTTCTTCCATGGATTTTCGAGGCTCTTGTTGCGGAGCTTGCGAAGGCCCAGGGCGATCCGCCGCCGTGTCGAATGCGGCATGATCACTTCGTCGATGAATCCCTTCGAGGCGGCGACGAACGGATTGGCGAAGCGATCCTCATATTCCTTGGTGCGCGCGGCGATCTTGTCCTTGTCGCCGATATCCTTGCGGAAGATGATCTCGACCGCGCCCTTGGCGCCCATCACCGCGATCTCCGCGGTCGGCCAGGCATAGTTTAGGTCGCCGCGCAGATGCTTGGAGGCCATGACGTCATAGGCGCCGCCATAGGCCTTGCGGGTGATCACGGTGATCTTCGGGACGGTGGCCTCGCCATAGGCGAACAGCAGCTTGGCGCCATGCTTGATGATGCCGTTATGCTCCTGCGATGTGCCGGGCAGGAAGCCGGGCACGTCGACGAAGGTGATGATCGGGATATCGAAGGCGTCGCAGAAGCGCACGAACCGCGCAGCCTTCTTCGAGGAGTTGATGTCGAGGCAGCCGGCCAGCACCATTGGCTGATTGGCGACGATCCCCACCGGCCGGCCCTCGATGCGGCCGAAGCCGATCACGATATTGGCGGCATGATTGGGCTGGACCTCGAAGAAATCGCCTTCGTCGACGACCTTGTTGATCAGCTCCTTGATGTCATAGGGCTTGGCCGCGCTGTCGGGGATCAGCGTGTCGAGGCTGGCGTCGAGCCGGTCCCACGGATCGTCGGTCGGACGCACCGGCAGCTCGTGGCGGTTCGACAGCGGCAGGAAATCGACGAAATCGCGAACCGAAAGCAGCGCCTCGATGTCGTTCTCGAAGGCGTTGTCGGCCACCGAGGTCTTGGTGGTGTGGGTCACGGCGCCGCCGAGGTCCTCCTGGGTCACCACCTCGTTGGTGACCGTCTTGACCACGTCGGGGCCGGTCACGAACATGAAGCTGCTGTCCTTCACCATGAAGATGAAGTCGGTCATCGCCGGTGAATAGACCGCGCCGCCCGCGCAGGGGCCCATGATCACGCTGATCTGCGGAATCACCCCGGAGGCGAGGATGTTGCGCTGGAACACCTCGGCATAGCCGGCAAGGCTGGCGACGCCCTCCTGGATGCGGGCGCCGCCCGAATCGTTGAGGCCGATCACCGGGGCGCCGACCTTCATCGCCATGTCCATGACCTTGCAGATCTTCTGGGCATGCCGCTCGCTCAGCGCGCCGCCATAGACCGTGAAGTCCTGGCTGAACAGGAACACCAGCCGGCCGTTGATCGTGCCCGATCCGGTGACGACGCCGTCGCCCGGGATATGCTCCTGCTCCATGCCGAAATCGGTGCAATTATGCTCGACATACATGTCGAGCTCCTCGAACGAGCCTTCGTCGAGCAGCACCTGGACGCGCTCGCGCGCGGTCAGCTTGCCCTTCTTGTGCTGCGCGTCGATGCGCTTGCTGCCGCCGCCCAGCCGCGCGGCCGTGCGTTTTTCTTCGAGCTTCTGCAGGATCGCCAGCATTTTGGGCACTCTGCTCCCTTGGATGATTCTGCGCGCCCCCTTTCCAAGCTTTGCGGGATAACGCAAATGTGAAATTGCGGAATTGCGAAATGGAGATTTGCAAATAGCCTCGGCGCAGGCCTCTTCACCAGCCCTCAGTGCTGTGCCAAGCTATTTGCGGATTAAGATCTGCATTTTGCAAAATGAGAGCTGAAGATGGCGAGGCGCACCGGAACCAGATTATTCGCGGGGCACGAGCTGAAGGCTCTTCGCCAGCGTGCCGGGCTCGGTCAGGCCGCGATGGCGCAGCGTGTCGGGCTGTCGGTATCCTATCTCTCACAGCTCGAAAATGACGACCGGCCGGTCACGCCGGCGGTGACCGAATCCTTTGCCCGCGCCTTCCCGATCGACTGGAATGGCGCGCAGGCCGACGATGCCGACCGGCGGCTGGCCGCGCTGCGCGAGGCCTTTGCCGATCCGCTGTTCGCGGCGGCGGGCCTGGGCGGGCCGGCGCTACATCGCGCGGTGGAGCAGCAGCCGCTTTTCGCCGACCATTTCGTCCGGCTGCATGATGCCTATCGCCGCATCGAGGGCCGGTTGCAGATGGTCGATGACCGGATCGCGATCGGCGTGCCCGGCGATGACCGGCTGCCCTGGGAAGAAGTGCGCGACTGGTTCCACGAGGAGGGCAATTATGTCGACAGCATCGACCGCGCCGCGGAGACGCTGGCGCAGGAACTTGACGCCGAGCCGTTGACCGAGGGCCTGATCGCGCATGTGCTGAAGGAGCGCCACGGCGTCGATGTTCTCGTAGCGAGCGACGATGGCGGCATGCTGCGCCGATTCGACCGCGCGCGCGGGCTGCTGACGATCGGTACCGCCCAGCCGCCCGAGACCCGGCGCTTCATGATGGCGCACCAGCTCGCCCTGCTCGAATTCCGCTGGCAGATCGCCGTCGTGGCCGGCAAGGCGCAGCTGCGCGCGGCCGAGGCGCACCCGCTGCTCTCGGTCGGCCTCGCCAATTATGCGGCCGGCGCGCTGCTGATGCCCTATGGCCGGTTCCGCGAAACCGCGCGGGCGATGCGCCACGACATCGACCGGCTGTGCCAGCGCTTCGGAGTCAGCTTCGAACAGGCTTGCCATCGGCTGTCGACCTTGCAGCGCCCGGCCGAGCGCGGCGTGCCCTTTTTCTTCTGCCGGGTGGACATGGCCGGCAACATCACCAAGCGCCACTCCGCGACGCGGCTGCAGTTCGCGCGCTTCGGCGGCGCCTGCCCGCTATGGATCGTGCATGAGGCGGTGGCGATTCCCGACCGGATCCTGGTCCAGATGGCGGAGATGCCCGACGGCGCGCGCTATGTCTCGATGGCCAAGGGCCTGGTGAAGCCTTCGGGCTCTTTCACCCGCGCGCCGCGTCGCTTCGCCGTAGCGCTCGGCTGCGAGGTCGAGCACGCCCGCGACTTCATCTATGCCGACGCGCTGGACATCGCCAATGTCGAGGCGGCGATGCCGATCGGCATTTCCTGCCGGCTCTGCCCACGCCAGCATTGCGACCAGCGCGCCTTCCCGCCGGCCGGCCGTGAGATCACCGTCGATGCGGATCGTCGCGACGTGGTGCCCTACCGGGTGGGCTAGGGTCTGTTCCACTTAGACTCGATCCAGTTCAGATTGAACCGGATCGAGTCTGGATTTTGTCAGTTTTCCGTGATTTCCGAGCCGGCAGATGACTCCATCCGCCTCGAAATCACTCTAGGCTGAACCGCTCATCCCGAGTAGCCGTTGAGCGAAGTCGAAATGGCGTATCGAAGGACTGTCCTTCGATACGGGTCTTCGCCAAGCTCAGCCCCTACTCAGGATGAGCGGGTGACGATTCGATCTGAACGGGGTCGAGCCCAGCGTTGTTTCAGTGCTCGAACGCGGGGCGCGGATGCGCCCGCCGGCGCCTGACGTTAAAAGCTCGGTACCGGCGTTTCTCCCGAATAGTCGTAGAAGCCCTTGCCGCTCTTGCGGCCGAGCCAGCCGGCTTCGACCATCTTGAGCAGGATCGGCGCGGGGCGGTATTTCGGATCGCCGAAGTCACCCTGAAAGACGCGCAGCACCTCGAGGATGGTATCGAGGCCGATCATGTCGCACAGCGTCAGCGGGCCCATCGGATGGCCGGCGCCGAGCTTCAGGCCGGCGTCGATGTCGGGGATCGACGCAAGCCGTTCGCCGGCGGCGAAACATGCCTCGTTGAGCAGGGGCACCAGGATACGGTTGACCACGAAACCGGGGCTGTCGACGGCGATGATCGTCGTCTTGCCGGTACGCCGGCCGAACTCCTGCGCCGCGGTGATCGAGCTGTCGCTCGTCGCGAGCCCCTTGATCAGTTCGAGCAGCGGCATCAGCGGCACGGGATTGAAGAAGTGCATGCCGATGAAGCGCGCCGGATCGGGCGCCGCCTGGGCGAGCCGCGTGATCGAGATCGACGAGGTGTTGGTGGCGAGGATCGCGGTGGGGCTCAGCACCTTGCCGATGCTATCGAAGATCGTCCGCTTGACTGCTTCACGCTCGGTCGCGGCCTCGATGATCAGGTCGGCCGCCCGCATCGGCTCGAGATCGGCGACCGGCACCAGCAGATCCACGGCGCGATCGCGCTTCTCGGCTTCCAGCTTGCCGCGCTCGACCGCCTTGTCGAGCATCTTGACGATTCCGGCCTTGCCCTTGGCGGCGACGTCGAGCGACACGTCCGACAGGAGCACCTTCATGCCGGCCTGCGCGGCGATCTGGGCGATTCCGGCTCCCATCTGTCCCGCGCCGACCACTCCGATGATGTCCATATGCTGCCTCCGCCATGATGCTTCGCCGCCTGTTATCGGGCGGACGCCTCCGCCGCAATCGGCATGTCCCATTCGGAGAGGACGGCGGGATCCTGCTCCACGGGCCGCCGTCTCGCCCGTTCGTCGCCGAAGCCGGACGGGTCGAGTCGCGACAGCGCCCAGATGGCGGCGCCCCGCACGATCGGCGCGGGATCGTCGAGCAGGCGCCGGATCGCCGGCAGCAGCGCCGGCAGCGTGCTGTTGCCCGCGGCGATGGCGGCGTTGCGGACCATCCGGTCCCGGCCAATCCGCTTGATCGGTGAACCTGCGAAGATCGCGCGGAAGCTGGCATCGTCGAGGCGGAGCAGGTCGGCAAGCTCGGGAGCGGCCAGTTCGGCGCGGCCGGCAAAGGCCCGGTTCGCGGCGGCATGTTCGGCGAATTTGTTCCAGGGGCAGACGGCGAGGCAATCGTCGCAGCCATAGATGCGATTGCCGATAGGCGCGCGGAATTCCGGCGGAATCGGGCCGCGATGCTCGATGGTGAGATAGGAGATGCAGCGGCGCGCATCGACGACATAGGGGCTGGGGAAGGCGTCGGTCGGGCAAGCGGCCTGGCAGGCATTGCAGCTGCCGCAGCGATCGTCATGCGCCTCGTCGGGCGGCAGGTCGAGCGTCGTCATGATCGCGCCGAGGAACAGCCAGTTGCCGAAGTCGCGCGAGACGACATTGCTGTGCTTGCCCTGCCAGCCGAGTCCCGCCGCCGTCGCGAGCGGCTTCTCCATCACCGGCGCGGTATCGACGAACACCTTCAATTCGCCGCCGCCGCGCTCGATCAACCAGCGCGCGAGCGCCTTGAGCGCCTTCTTCACGATATCGTGATAGTCGGCCCCCTGCGCATAGGCCGAGATTCGCCCGATGCCAGGCTCGCCGGCGAGCCGCATCGGGTCCTCGCGCGGGGCGTAGCTCATGCCGAGCATGATCAGGCTGGCGGCTTCGGGCCACAGCGCCTGCGGCCGGCCGCGCTGCCCCTTGCGCGCTTCCATCCAGTCCATCGAACCATGTGCGCCCGACGCCAGCCAGGCATCCAGCCGGGCCGCGCTCTCCGGGGCGGCATCGGCGCGCGCAAAGCCGCAGGCGGCAAAGCCAAGTGCCAGCGCCTCGGCGCGGATCGCTTCGCGCAACGCGAACGGGTCGTCGATGGTCATCGGCTCCTATTCTAGGGATGTTGCGTAACCTTCGCCAAGGTTGATGCGTATCTGCTCCATTCCCACATGGGCGCGAGAGGAGAGGCCGGATGATCGATCGCAGGACAGTGCTGGGCGCAGGGATGACGACGGCGGTTGCGGCCATCATCGCGGGCAGGGCTATGTCGGCGCCACAGGAGCGGTTCGAGGTCAGTCTCAGCGACGCCGAATGGCGCAAGCGGCTGAGCCCGGCCGCCTACCAGACCCTGCGCCACGAGGCGACCGAACCGCCCTTTTCGAGCCCGCTCAACAAGGAGCATCGCGTCGGCACCTTCACCTGCGCGGGCTGCGCGCTGCCGCTGTTCGCGTCGCGCACCAAGTTCGACAGCGGCACCGGCTGGCCCAGTTTCTGGGCGCCGCTGCCCAAGGCGGTTGAAACCAGTACCGATCATCTGCTCGGCTTTGCCCGCACCGAGGTGCATTGCCGCCGCTGCGGCGGCCATCTCGGCCATGTCTTCGACGACGGCCCGCCACCCACCGGCAAGCGCTATTGCATGAACGGCGTGGCGCTGGCGTTCGTGCCGAAAAGCTGAACCACCTTCGACCTCTGCCTCGTCGTCATCCCGGCGAAGGCCGGGATCTCAGGAGAATAGCGCGGCGCGTAACCTACCGCGATCCCGGTCTCCGCCGGGATGACAGACCCTCCTTGGACAGGACACGAAAAACCCGGCCTCCTTGCGGAAGCCGGGCTTTTTCTCGTCTGATCCGGGGATCAGCTGAGCGGGGTGAGGTTCACCGCGGCATATTTGCCGCGACGATCGACCTCGAGTTCGAACTCGAGTCGGTCGCCCTCGTTGAGGTTGGTCATCCCCGCGCGTTCGACCGCCGAGATGTGGACGAAGGCGTCCGGCTGTCCATCGTCGCGCTGGATGAAGCCGAAGCCCTTCATCGCGTTGAAGAACTTGACCGTTCCGCTCGCCTTCTCGCCGGTGAGCTGCCGCGAAGGGCCGCCACGCGGAGCGCCGCCGGCGGCGCCAGGACCACCGAAGCCGCCTTCGCGAGGCTCGCGCGGGGCGCGTTCCTCGACGGCCATCGGCTCGCCGTCGATCTTGAGATCGGTCGCCGAGACCCGGCCGCCGCGATCGACGAGGGTGAACTCGAGCGGCTGGCCATCGGCCAGACCGGTCAGCCCCGCCTGCTCGACCGCGGAGATGTGAACGAACACATCCTCGCCGCCATCATCGCGGACGATGAAGCCGAAGCCCTTCTGGCCATTGAAGAATTTTACGACGCCTTTGCCTTCGCCGATGACCTGGGCAGGCATGCCGCCACGGGCTCCGCCGCCGCCACCGCCGAAACCACCGCCGCCGCCGCCGCCGCGGAAACCGCCACCGCCGCCGCCGCCGAAGCGATCACCGCCGCCGCCACCGCCGCCGAAACGGTCACCGCCGCCTCCATAACCGCCGCCGCCACCGAAGCGATCACCGCCACCGCCGAAACCGCCTCCACTATAGCCGCCGTAACTCTCGTCACCGAAGCCGTCGCGCTTGTCCCTGCCGCCGCGCGGACCGCGCTTACCTCTATCGAAACCCATGCCTTGCAGTTCTTCCCGAATCTCGCCCCATATCTCGAAAGGATCATGCGCCGGGCGCGGGCGCATCATCCTCCGGGCGTGAAAACCAGTCGCGCCAAAGATAAGCCATAAAGCAATTAGCGACCGGCTGCGAGCGGTTTCACGGCCGATAGCCCCCCGAAGTTACGCCGACAGGACCGAAAGTGAGGCCGGATCGAGAATGTTACCGTGTTTTCTCACGGTTCCCGGCTTCGCTTGGCGCACGATTCGCCGCAAGGGGCTTGCCGAGTCGCAGGACGTATCCGACGTCCGGCGAAACTCCCGGCTTATCCCCCGCTGAACGACCTGAAGGACATCATGCCCGATCTCGCCGCCATTTTCGCCGACCCCGCCAACTGGGCGGCGCTGGCCGCCCTGGTGACGATGGAGGTGGTGCTCGGCATCGACAACCTCATCTTCATCTCGATCCTCACCAACAAGCTGCCCGAGCAATATCGCGCGCGGGCCCGGATGATCGGCATCGGCCTCGCGCTGGGCCTGCGGCTGGTGCTGCTCAGCCTGATCGCCTTCATCGTCACGTTGACGCGGCCGGTGTTCGAGGCGTTCGGCCATCCGCTGTCGTGGCGTGACATGATCCTGATCGCAGGCGGCCTGTTCCTGGTCTGGAAGGCGACCAAGGAGATCCACCACAACGTCGACCATGACGACGAAGGCGACATGTTCGACGCGAAGAGGGCCGGGCTCGGCTTCGGTGCCGCGATCGTCCAGATCATCCTGCTCGACCTGGTCTTCTCGATCGATTCGATCATCACCGCGGTCGGCATGACCGATCATGTCCCGATCATGTTCATTGCCGTGATCGCCGCCGTCGGCGCGATGATGACCGCGGCCGGCCCGCTGTCGCGCTTCATCGAGAAGAATCCCACGGTGGTGATGCTCGCGCTCGCCTTCCTCTTCATGATCGGCATGACGCTGATCGCCGAGGGCTTCGGCGTCCATGTGCCGAAGGGCTATATCTATGCAGCGATGGCTTTCTCGGCGCTGGTCGAAAGCCTGAACATGGTCCAGCGCAAGGCCCGCAGGAGGCGGGCGCAATAGCGCCGTGGCGCGCGCCGCCGGCGCGGGGGTTCTTGCCCTGCCCCCGTCGGAGCCTTAAGGCGGCGCGATGACAGTTTATTTGCACCAGGAGGACCTGCCCGAAGGCGTTCTCGCGCCCGGGCCGGTTGCGGTCGATACCGAGACGATGGGGCTGGTCACGCCGCGCGACCGGCTGTGCCTCGTCCAGATCTCGGATGGCGGCGGCGACGAGCATCTCGTCCGTTTCGCCGCCGGCAGCGACTATGCCGCGCCGAACCTGCGCGCCGTCCTGGCCGATCCCGAACGGATCAAGCTCTACCATTTCGCGCGGTTCGATCTCGCCGCGATCAAGCATTATCTCGGCGTGGTGGCCGCGCCGGTCTACTGCACCAAGACCGCGTCGCGGCTGATCCGCACCTATACCGATCGCCACGGCCTCAAGGAGCTGGTCCGCGAGCTGCTCGGCCAGGAAGTGTCGAAGCAGCAGCAAAGCTCCGACTGGGGCGCGGCCGAGCTGTCCGACGCGCAGAAGGACTATGCCGCATCCGACGTGCGCTATCTCCATGCGATGCGCACGATCCTCGACGAGCGGCTGGTCCGCGAGGGCCGCATGGCGCTGGCCCAGGCCTGTTTCGACTTCCTGCCCGCCCGTGCCGAGCTCGATCTCGCCGGCTGGCCCGAGATCGACATCTTCGCGCATGTCTGAACTGGCCGATCGCGCCAGGAGCGAACGCCAGCTCTGGGCCGCGACCGGCAGCAGCCATGACCGCGTCATCGCGATCCTGCGGCTGGTCCTGCCGGTGGCGATCGTCGCGCTGGTGATCCTGCTCGCCCTCGCGCCGCTCACCGTCGGCCGGGACATCAGCTTCGTGCTGTCCAAGGACCGGGTCGACGTCGCGCGCGAGCGGATGCGCGTCACCGCCGCCACCTATCGCGGCCAGGATTCGAAGGGTCAGCCCTTCGAGCTCAACGCCGCCTCGGCGGTGCAGGTCTCGTCGCGCGATCCGGTGGTGCGGCTGCAGAAGCTCGCCGCGACGATCCGGCTTGAGGATGGCCCGGCACGGGTCGACGCCGGGCATGGCCGCTACGACATGGACAGCGAAAAGGTCGCGATCGACGGTCCGGTGCTGTTCCGCTCGGCGGACGGCTACCGCATCGAGACGCGCGACGTCGGCATCGATCTCAAGAGCCGCACCGCCGCGAGCAAGGGCCCGGTCGACGGACGGATGAACATCGGGACCTTTTCAGGCGACCGCTTCACCGCCGATCTGAACTCGAGGGTGGTTGTGCTGGAGGGGCGCGCGCGCTTGCATATCGACCAGCGGCGGGCCAAGTGAGCGGCGACATGACGAGCGGAAGGAACGATGGAATGCAGCGTGCGGTGCTGGCGAAAACGCTGCTGGTCGCGCTTCTCGCCGGGGCGGCGGCGTCCGCTTCGGCGCAGGCCGTGTCCGCCCTCAAGAATCATGATGCCGGCGCCCCGGTCGATTTCGCCGCGGACCGGATCGAATTGCAGGACCGTGCCGACCGTGCGGTGCTGACCGGCAATGTCGACATCACCCAGGGCGACATGCGGCTGCGCGCCAGCCGCGTCACCATCGCCTACACCTCTGCCAACCAGACCCAGGTCACCCGCATGGACGCCTCGGGCGGCGTCACCCTGACGAGCCGCACCGAAACCGCGCGCGCCCAGTTCGGCATCTATGACCTGCGCAGCCGGCTCGTCACGATGATCGGCGGCGTCGTGCTGTCGCGACCCGGCCAGGGCGAGACCCGCGGCAACCGCATGGTGCTCAATATGAATACCGGCCTGGCCACGCTCGACGGCGGCGCGGTCGGCGGCAGCGGTGGCGGCCGCGTGACGGGCCGCTTCACGCCCCCGCCCCGTGCGGCGGCAGCGCCCAGCAAGAACTAGCGCCCTTTTTTCAAGTAAACCGCTCATCCTGAGTAGGGGCTGAGCTTGGCGAAGACCCGTATCGAAGGACGGTCCTTCGATACGCCACTTCGCCAAGCTCAGTAGCTCCTCAGGACGAGCGGTGTCTTGCTCAGCTCGAACAAAACAGACCCTAGCCTCTCAACGCCCGCAGCCCCGCGCGGTAGTCCGGGTAGCGCGGCGTCCAGCCGAGCAGGCGTTTCGCCTTGCCATTGGCGACGCGCCGGTTCTCGCCATAAAAAGCGCGGGCGGCGGGCGACAAGCCGGCGTCTTCAAGTGCCAGCAGCGGCGGATAGGGCAGGCCGAGCAGGTCGCACGCCGCCTCGATCACCCGGTTCTGGGCGACCGGCAGGTCGTCGGCAAGATTATACGTGCCCGCCGACCCCCGCTCCAGGCTGGCCAGCACCCCGCCGACGATGTCATCGACATGGACGCGGCTGAACACCTGTCCGGGCAGGTCGATGCGATGCGCCGCGCCGGCCGTCACCCGGTCGAGCGGCGAGCGGCCGGGGCCGTAAATGCCGGGCAGCCGGAATATGCGGGCTTCGCGGTGGAGCGCCGCCCAGGCGCGGTCGGCGGCGGCGCGGGCGCCGCGCCGGCCGGTGCCGATCGGCGCGCTTTCGTCGACCCAGGCGCCGCCGGTATCGCCATAGACGCCGCTCGACGACAGATAGCCGATCCACGTCGCGCGGCAGCGTGAGAGCGCCGCCGCATAGCGTGCGAGCACCGGATCGCCGTCGCCATCGGGTGGCACCGAAGACAGGATATGGCTGGCTCGGCCGATCGCCGCGAGCACCCGGTCTCCCCGCTCGATCTCTGCACGGCCAACCGTTTCGACAACGAAACCACGACCTTGCACGGCTGCTGATATGTGCGATGCTGTATAGCCGGGGCCGAAGATCAGAAATGTCGCCATGGCGTCGCTGTAGACAGGTTTGCGGATCGCCGCAGCATTGTTTGTCCAACCGGAGGGGCTTAGACTGTGGCCATGCTCGACATCCAGAACGCAGCCGCCAATCCCCCGGTCATCCGTCGCGCGGATTATCGCAAGCCCGACTGGCTGATGCCGGACGTGTTCCTCGATTTCTCGCTGGACCCGGCCAGGACCCGGGTGACGGGCCGGCTCGAGGTGACCCGCAACGGATCGCACAACCACCCGTTGCGGCTGTACGGCGACGGGCTCACCCCGCTGGTCGTGCTGATCGATGGAGAATCGCAGGCCGATGCCTGGCGGATGGACGGGGCCGACCTCGTGATCGACCTGCCCGGCAATGCCCATAGCATCGAGACCCAGGTCGAGATCAGCCCGGAGTCGAACCTGCAGCTGATGGGGCTCTACGCTTCGGGCGGCAATCTGTGCAGCCAGTGCGAGCCCGAGGGCTTCCGCCGGATGACCTTCTTCCTCGACAGGCCGGATGTGCTGAGCCGCTATCGAGTCCGCATGGACGCCGACAAGGCGCGCTTCCCGGTGCTGCTGTCGAACGGCGACCTGACCGCGAGCGGCGGCATGCCCGGCGGCCGCCACTTCGCCGAGTGGACCGATCCCTTTCCCAAGCCGAGCTATCTGTTCGCGCTGGTCGCGGCCGACCTCGCCGCCAATGTCGACAGCTTCACCACCAAGAGCGGCCGCGAGGTCAAGCTGGCCATCTGGGTGGTCGAGAGCGACCTGCCCAAGACCGGCCATGCGATGGCGGCACTCAAGGCGTCGATGGCGTGGGACGAGAGGGTCTATGGCCTGGAATATGACCTGGGCGAGTACAACATCGTCGCGGTGAGCGATTTCAACTTCGGGGCGATGGAGAACAAGAGCCTCAACATCTTCAATTCGCGCTATATCCTCGCCGATCCGGACACCGCCACCGACATCGATTACGACGGCGTCTCGGGCGTCGTCGCCCATGAATATTTCCACAACTGGTCGGGCAACCGCGTCACCTGCCGCGACTGGTTCCAGCTGTCGCTGAAGGAAGGCTTCACCGTCTTCCGCGACCAGTGCTTCAGCGCCGACCAGGGCTCTGCCGCGGTCAAGCGGATCGAGGATGTCCGGCTGCTGCGCGCCGCGCAATTCCCCGAGGATGCCGGCCCGCTCGCGCATCCGATCCGTCCGGAAAGCTACATGGAGGTTTCGAACTTCTATACCGCGACCGTCTACAACAAGGGCGCCGAGGTGATCCGCATGCTCCACACCTTGCTGGGGCCGCAGAAATTCCGGGCAGGATCAGACCTCTATTTCGCCCGCCATGACGGCACCGCCGCCACCTGCGAGGATTTCGTGCTGGCCATGGAGGAAGCGAGCGGCATCGACCTGGCCCAGTTCCGCCTATGGTATTCGCAGGCCGGCACCCCCCGCGTCCGCGCCACGCTGACCCATGAGCCCGCCGGCGGGCGGGCGCTGCTGACGCTGGAGCAAACCGTGCCGCCGACGCCGGGCCAGCCCGACAAGCAGCCGATGCTGATCCCGCTCAAGATATCGCTGTTCGGCGAACTCAGCGCCAAGCCGTTCGAGGAAGAGCGGCTGGTGCTGCTCGACAGCGACCGCCACGAGATTTTGTTCGAAGGCATCGCCGAGCGACCGGTGCTGTCGATCAACCGCGGTTTTTCGGCGCCGGTGGTGATCGACGCCGACCGCTCCGCCGCCGATCTCGCCTTCCTGTCCGCGCATGACGACGATCCCTTCGGTCGTTACGAGGCGATGCAGCAGCTGATGGTCGACACGATGCTCGCCGCCGTTTCGACCGGCGAGGCCGATCACGGCCCGGTGATCGACGCGGTGCGCAACACGCTGACCGACCCGCGGCTCGACTTCGCCTTCATCGGCGAGACGATGCTGCTGCCGTCCGAATCCTTCATCGGCGACCAGATGCCGATGGTCGATCCGGTCGCGATCCACCGCGCCCGCGAAGCGTTGCGCCGCGATCTGGGCGCCGCGCTGGAGGATGAGTGGCGCCACGCCTATGACCGCACCCAGGCGAACCGCTTCGAGCTGTCGCCGCAGGCCAAGGGCGCGCGCCGGCTGCGGTCGATCGCGCTGGGTTTCATCATGGCGAGCGGGGCGGAGGATGCGCCGGCGCTGGCGCTCAAGCAATTCGACGCAGCCGATAACATGACCGACCGCCAGGGCGCGTTCGGCATTCTGGCCAACAGCATGACCCCGGAGCGGGACATCGCCATCGCCGCCTTCTACGAGCGTTTCCGCGCCAATGGGCTGGTGATGGACAAATGGTTCTCGACCCAGGCCTTCTCGATCCGGCCCGATACGCTCGACCGCGTCGAGGAACTGGTGCGCCATCCCGACTTCACCATTGCCAATCCGAACCGGCTGCGCTCGGTGGTCGGCGCGATGTCCGGCAATCAGCTGATCTTCCACGAGGCGAGTGGCCGCGGCTATCGCTTCCTGGCCGACATGCTGTTGAAGGTCGATGGCCTCAATCCGCAGACCGCGGCCAAGCTCGTCCCCCCGCTCGGCCGCTGGCGCCGCTTCGACGAAGCGCGCGCAAGGCTGATGAAGGCCGAGTTGCAGCGGATGATGAACACGCCGGGCCTGTCGAAGGACGTGTTCGAGCAGGTATCGAAGAGCCTGGCGTAATTCCCGCCGGCTTCAGGCCTGGCGGCGCAATCGCACCAGCGCGGCATCGAGCGCCGACAGGAAACGCGACCGATCGGTCTTGGCGAAGGGCGCGGGGCCGCCGATGCCGTCGCCCACTGCTCCGGCGCGCAGATCGGCCATGATCGCGCGGGTCGCCACCGCCGCGCCGATCGAATTGGCGGTAAACGGCTTGCCGGTCGGCGAGATCACCGTCGCGCCGGCCTTCAGGCAGCGATCGGCGAGCAGGATATCGGCAGTGACCACCACCGAACGGGCATCGCTGGCCTCGGCGATCCAGTCATCGGCGGCATCGAAGCCGCTGCCGACCACCACCTTGTCAATCAACGGATGCGCGGGGATGCGCAGGTGCGAATTGCTGACCAGCGTCACCGGCACCTCGAGGCGCCAGGCGACCTTGTAGATCTCGTCCTTCACCGGGCAGGCGTCGGCGTCGACCAGGATGCGGAGCGCGCCGTTCATCGCTCGTCGGCGCCTGACCGAACACCAGATTGGATGCGATTGGTAGTTCGCCGGCTTCGCCAAGGTTGATGCGTCGACATGCTTCCGCTTAGTCTCAAGCGGGGAATGAGGGGAAGCAAAATGACCGGGGACAGCGCCGTGGCGGCCGACGATGTGCCGACTGCCGCCATCGAGGAGCAGGATGATTATGTCGCCGAAGCCTGGCCCTGGGCGCGGTTTTGTGCACGGATATTCGATTATTATCTCCTGTCACTGGTGCTGGGCGGGGCGCTCGGCCTCGTCGCTCCCGCCGTGACGGACCAGCCGATATTTTCCGGCCGGCTCGGCGATTATCTGCTCGGCCTGGTGACCCTGCCCTTTGCCTTGCTGATCGACGCGCTGAATCAAAGCGTGATCGGCACCACGCCGGGCAAGGCGATCGCCGGCATCAGGGTGGAAACGCTCGACCATGGCATGCTTAGCCTGGGGCAGGCGGTCCGCCGGAACCTGCTCGTCTATCTGCGCGGTTTCATGCTGGGTTTGCCGATCCTGGTGCTGGTGGGCTATAGCAACGGCTATCAGCGGGTCAGCAATTTCCAGCCCACCAGTTGGGACGAGGAGCTCGGCACGCGCGTCTACGAGCGCGGCAGCAACATCATCCGAACTTTCATCACCGGCGTACTGGTGGTCGGCATTGTCGTCGGCAGCCTTTTGGCGGGCGAAACGATGAAGGCCAAGGCACCCGACATGCGGGCGGCGGAAATCCAGGCGGCCCTTCCCATGCTCAACAAGGGCCTGCCGACCTTCATCGATGACGTCACCCGGCTCGACCGCGTCACCTATGCGGCGGAACAGGATGAGATGTTGTTCTCCTACACGCTGGTCCATCGCGATGCTTCGCCGGTGAAGGATAGCGAAATCACCGGCCTAGACGCTATCGCGCCCAGGCTGAAGGCGACCTATTGCAGCCCAGGAATGAAGGCTTTTCGCGATACGAACCTGCCCGTCCGGCATCTTTATCAGCGTATCGACGGGCGGGTGGAACAGGATTATCGCGTCGCCCCCGCGGACTGCCCCTGATCCGCGATATTGGCGAACCGGCCGGACTCGTCGCTTATCGGCGCGCATCGCACAAGCGGCCCGACATCTGCCGGGTCACCGCTAATGCCGCCTGTGTATGTGTGATCCAATAAAGAGCTTCAAACGTCCAGATTGGCGACGTTCAGCGCATTTTCCTGGATGAACTCGCGGCGCGGTTCGACCACGTCGCCCATCAGCCGGGTGAAGATCTCGTCGGCGACGTCGGCCTGCTCGACCTCGACCTGCAGCATCGCGCGGTTGGCGGGATCGAGCGTGGTCTGCCAGAGTTGTTCGGCGTTCATTTCGCCGAGGCCCTTGTAGCGCGAGACCGACATGCCCTTGCGACCCGCCGCAAGGATCGCGTCGAGCAGGTCGGACGGCTGGTTGATCGCAGTGCCCTTGGTATCGACGATCGGGGCGTCCTCGTCCTCGTCCGCCGCGGCTGCTGCTGCCGCGCTCTTGATCGCCACCAGCCGGGCGGTCGCGCCATAGGCTTCGGCCTGTTCGGCGGAGAGGGCGTGGAGCTTGCGCGCCTCGGCGGAACGGATGAAGGCGGCGTCGATGATGTGGTGATCGGTCACGCCGCGCCACAGCCGGCGCAGATGATAGCCGCCCTCTTCGGACACGTCGCCGGACCAGGCTGCCTCGGGATCGATCCGGCCCATCCACGCGGCGATCTTGCCGGCGGCGGCGCGGTGCCCGGCTTCGTCGGCGGCCGGGTCCAGCGCGCCCGTCAGCGACAGTGCCTCGATGATCACCGGATCGTAGCGGCGCGGCACGAAGCGCATCAGCGAGCGCATCCGCCGGGCATGTTCGACCAGCTGGCGCAGGTCGTCGCCCGAACGCGCCCCGCCCGCAGTCTCGAGCACCATCAGCCCGAGCCCCGCGGTGACGAGATATTCGTCGAGCGCGGCATCGTCCTTGAGGTAGACTTCGGAGCGGCCCTTGGTGACCTTATAGAGCGGCGGCTGGGCGATATAGAGATGGCCCGCCTCGATGATCGGCTTCATGTGCCGATAGAAGAAGGTGAGCAGCAGCGTGCGGATATGCGCGCCGTCGACGTCTGCGTCGGTCATGATCACGATCTTGTGATAGCGCAGCTTTTCGAGGTTGAAGTCGTCGCGGCCGATGCCTGTGCCCATCGCCTGGATCAGCGTGCCGACCTCCTTGGAGGACAGCATGCGATCGAAGCGGGCGCGCTCGACATTGAGGATCTTGCCCTTGAGCGGCAGGATCGCCTGATAGACACGGTCGCGACCCTGCTTGGCCGAGCCGCCGGCCGAGTCACCCTCGACCAGGAACAGTTCGCATTTGCTCGGATCGCGCTCCTGGCAGTCGGCCAGCTTGCCGGGCAGCGAGGCGATGTCCATCACTCCCTTGCGCCGGGTCAGCTCGCGCGCCTTCTTGGCGGCCTCGCGCGCGGCGGCGGCGTCGATCACCTTCTGGACGATCGAGCGGGCATGATGCGGGTTTTCCTCGAGCCACTCGGCGAGCTTGTCGGCCATCAGGCTTTCGAGCGGCTGGCGGACTTCGGAGGAGACCAGCTTGTCCTTGGTCTGCGACGAGAATTTGGGGTCGGGCAGCTTGACCGAGACGATCGCGGTCAGGCCCTCGCGCATGTCGTCGCCGGTGAGGCTGACCTTCTCCTTCTTCAGCGCGCCCGACTTCTCGGCATAATTGTTGAGCGTCCGGGTCAGCGCGGCGCGGAACGCGGCGAGATGGGTGCCGCCATCGCGCTGCGGGATGTTGTTGGTGAAGCAGAGGACCTGCTCATAATAGCTGTCGTTCCATTCGAGCGCGACATCGATGCCGACATCGTCGCGCTGGCCGTTGATCGCGACCGGATCGGGCATCAGCGGCACCTTGGTGCGATCGAGATATCTGACGAAGGCGGCGATCCCGCCCTCGTAGAACAGCTCGACCTCCTTGCGCTCGGCATGGCGCTCGTCGACCAGGAACAACCGCACGCCCGAATTGAGGAAGGCGAGCTCGCGATAGCGATGCTCGAGCTTGTCGAAATCGAACTCGGTGATCTTGAAGGTATCGGCGGAGGGCAGGAAGGTGACCTTGGTGCCCTTCTTGCCGTTGGCGGGGCCGACGACCTTGAGCGGGGCGACCGCGTCGCCGCGCGCGAACTGCATGTAATGTTCGAGATCGTCGCGCCAGATCGTCAGGTCGAGCACGTCGGACAGCGCGTTGACCACCGACACGCCGACACCGTGCAGGCCGCCCGAGACCTTGTAGGCGTTGGCGTCGTTGGTGTTGTCGAACTTCCCGCCGGCGTGGAGCTGGGTCATGATCACTTCGGCGGCGGAAACGCCCTCTTCCGAGTGGATGCCGGTCGGAATGCCGCGGCCATTATCCTCGACCGACACCGAGCCGTCGGGGTTCAGCGTGATGATGATCCGGTCGCAATGGCCGGCCAGCGCCTCGTCGATGGCGTTGTCCGAAACCTCGAACACCATGTGGTGGAGACCCGATCCGTCGTCGGTATCGCCGATATACATGCCGGGCCGTTTGCGAACCGCATCGAGGCCCTTGAGGACCTTGATCGAATCGGCGCCATAGCTGTTGGTGTTCGGGGTGTTTTCGTTTTCGCTCGTCATGCCGAGCATATAGCGACGGCCGTCACAAAACCCAACAAAAAGCGGTCTGATGGCGTTCGGCATCGGTTGCGCGGCGGATATGATCGGCTGGGCGTGAGAGTCTGGCCGGCAGCCCGCCAGGGGGTGAAGCTGTGAATTCTGCTGCCAGCGTCATCCTGAACTTGTTTCAGGATCCACCGCGCCACGGGAACGCCCTCCAGGCTGCCGAGTGGATGCTGAAACAAGTTCAGCATGACGATCGGAAACGCATGTGGTTTCAAACGATCTCCACCACGCCCGCGCGCACCGTCAGCCAGGTGGCGTCGCCGATCCCGTCGAACAGCGCGCGCTCGGTGCCGGTCAGCCAGATCTGGCCCCCGCTCGCCGCCAGCCGCTCGAACAACGCGGCGCGGCGCAGCGGATCGAGATGCGCGGCAATCTCGTCCATCAGCAGCACCGGCCGGCTGCCACGCCGCCCGGCGACCAGATCGGCATGGGCGAGGACAATGCCGAGCAGCAGCGCCTTCTGCTCGCCGGTCGAGGCGCGCGCGGCGGGCTGCGCCTTGGCGGCGTGCACGACGGCGAGGTCCTGGCGGTGCGGGCCGGCCAGCGTCCGCCCCGCCGCGGCATCGCGTGCGCGGCCCTGGCGCAATTCGTCGGCAAGCGGCGCGGCGCTGGGCGTCCAGCCCTCGATCGCCAGTGCCGCCCGGGCAAAGGGGGCGTCCGGCTCATGGGCGATGCGCTCTGCCAGCGCGGCGACGGTGCGGGCGCGGGCTTCGGCGATCATTGCGCCATGGTCGGCCATCTGGGCTTCGAGTGCCTCGAGCCAGGCCATGTCGGGACGGCCGTCCTGCCCCAGCAGCTTGTTGCGCGCCCGCATCGCCGCGTCGTAGCGGCTGGCATGATGGGCATGGCCGGGCTCGATCGCGAACACCAGCCGGTCGAGGAAGCGCCGCCGCCCCTCGGCGCCCTCGGTGAACAGCCGGTCCATCGCCGGGGTCAGCCACAGCAGCGACATCCATTCGCCGAGCGAGGCCGCCGATGCGGTCGCGCCGTTGACCCGCACCTGCCGGCGATCGGGCGCGCCGGCGCTGGTGCCGGTGCCGATGCGCACCCCGGCGCCGAGTTCGGCCGCGACCGAGAAGCCGCCGGGGCCGCCCTCGCGCGCCATCTCGCCCAGCGCCGCGCCGCGCAGGCCCCGGCCCGGGCCGAGCATCGATATGGCTTCGAGTATGTTGGTCTTGCCCGCGCCATTCTCGCCGGTCAGCACGACGAACCCCGCGCCCGCCGCGATCGTCGCCGAGGGATAGGAGCGGAAGTCGGTTAGCATCAGGCGGGCAACGGTCATCGCCACCTTGTTGCCCAGCTCGTCATTCCAGCGAAAGCCGGAATCTCCCTTCTCTTCCGTTTCGCTGCCTCTAATGTCGGTGAGGCAGTGAGATCCCGGCCTTCGCCGGGGTGACGATGGGGGTGGGTGGATGCGTCGCATCGCAATGTTGGCCGCAGCCACGATAATGGGGATCGCCAACCCCGCCGATGCCGGGTTGCGCGCGGTCTATGTCGACATCGGCAAGGCCAAGCAGCTCCAGATCGATGTGTTCGACAATGGCGATGCGCGGATCGCGGAGGTCGGGAGCGAGGATTATGGGCTGCTGATCGACGGCCAGTTCTACATCGTCGACATCGAGGGCGGAAAGCCGACCGTGGCCCGGTTGGCCGATGTCGCCACCGCCATCGACAAGGTCCTGCCGCCGATCTTCAAGGGGCTGTTCGACCAGCCGGCCGCGGCGATGCCGACGACCCGGCTGGCGATCGAGGCGGGCGAGGCGGGCAGCGCCGGCGGCCGCGACGGGCGCGTCTATCATGTCAAAGGGCTCGACAGCAGCAACCCCGACAAGGCCACCGACTATCTGATCAGCGAGGATCCCGAGCTGAAGCCGGTCGGCGCGGCGCTGGAGCAGTTCATGAACGCGGCGCTGGTTCCGGCCGCGCCGCTGATCGGGGCGATGGCGCCCGAGATGATCGCCGAGACCCGCGCGATCTTCGCGCTGGGCACGCCGATCGACGTCGGCGGCCGTTTCCGGCTCAACCTGGCCGGCAAGGCGGCCTTCCCGGCGGCCTATTTCCGCCTCCCGGCGCAGCCGCAGACGGTGCAGCAGCTGGTGGCGGCGATGAAGCTGTCGATGGAGAAGAAATAGCAGCCCGGCAGCCCCTCTCCGCGCGGAAGAGGGGCGAACGGAATCAGTGCGCGATGCCGGCGGCGGCCAGGATCGCCAGCGTCAGCAGCTCGGCGGCGGTCGAGGACATCGTCGCGATCTGGACCGGTTTTTCCATGCCGACCAGCATCGGCCCGATCATCGAGCCGCGGCCGAGTTCGCGCAGCAGCTTGGCCGAGATGTTGGCCGACTGCAGGCCCGGCATCACCAGCACATTGGCGGGCGCCGACAGGCGGTTGAACGGATAGAGCTTCATGATCGACGGGTTGAGCGCCGCGTCTGGCGCCATTTCGCCCTCATACTCGAAGCTCGCGCCGCGCTCGTCGAGCAGGCTTACCGCGCCGCGCACCGTCTCGAGCCAGTTGCCCGGTGGGTTGCCGAAGGTCGAATAGCTCAGGAAGGCGACGCGCGGCTCATGGCCCATGCGCCGTGCGACCGCGGCGGTCGCCTCGGCGATGTCGGCCAGTTCGACCGCCGACGGGCGTTCGGTGACGGTGGTGTCGGCGATGAAGGTGGTGTGGCTCTGTCCGACGAACAGGTGGATGCCGCACGGCTTCTTGCCCTCGACCGGATCGAGCACGCGGCGGATCTGGCGGAAGGTGCCGCTATAGGTGCGGGTGGTGCCGGTCACCATCGCATCGGCCTCGCCGAGCGCGAGCAGCAGCGAACCGAAGATGTTGCGATCCTGGTTGACCATCGCCTCGACCTCGCGGCGCAGCGTGCCGCGGCGCTTCAGCCGGTCGTAGAGATAGTCCACCATGCGCTCGATCAGCGGCGAGTTGCGGCTGTTGTGCAGCTCGTAGCTCTCGGGATCGTCGACGCCGAGCGCGCGCAGCTTGTCGGGGACGTCGTCGCGCCCGACCAGCACCGGGGTGCCATAGCCGAGATTCTTGAACTGGATCGCGGCGCGCAGCACCACCTCCTCCTCCGCCTCGGCGAAGACGACGCGCTTGGGATGGGCGCGCGCCGTTTCCGATGCGAGCGTCAGCACCGAGGTGGTCGGGTTGAGCCGCGCCTTCAGGCTGTCCTTATAGGCGGCCATGTCGAGGATCGGCTTGCGGGCGACACCGGTGTCCATCGCGGCCTGGGCAACCGCCGCGGGGATGATCTCCATAAGCCGCGGATCGAACGGCGCCGGAATGATATAGTCGCGGCCGAAACGCGGCGCGGCGCCGCCATAGGCCGCGGCAACCTCCTCGGGCACCTGCTCGCGGGCGAGCTCGGCGAGCGCGCGGGCGGCGGCGATCTTCATCTCCTGGTTGATGCCGGTCGCGCGCACGTCGAGCGCGCCGCGGAAGATGAAGGGGAAGCCGAGCACGTTGTTGACCTGGTTCGGGAAGTCCGACCGGCCGGTCGCGACGATCACGTCGTCGCGCACCGCCTTGGCATCGGGCGGCAGGATCTCGGGATCGGGATTGGCCATCGCGAAGATGATCGGATGCGGCGCCATCGTCCTGACCATCTCGGGCGTCAGCGCGCCCTTGACCGACAGGCCCAGGAACACGTCGGCGCCGTCGACCGCCTCGGCCAGGGTGCGCTTGTCGGTCTTGGTGGCGTGGGCCGATTTCCACTGGTTCATGCCTTCGGTGCGGCCCTGGTAGACGACGCCCTTGGAGTCGCACAGCAGCACCTTGTCGGGCGAGACGCCGACCGCCTTGACCAGCTCGGTGCAGGCGATCGCGGCGGCGCCGGCGCCGTTGACGACGACGTTCATGTCCTTGAGGTCGCGCTTGGTCAGGAAGGCGGCGTTGATGAGACCCGCGGCGGCGATCATCGCCGTGCCGTGCTGGTCGTCATGCATCACCGGGATGTTCATCCGCTCCTTGAGCGCCTGCTCGATGATGAAGCATTCGGGCGCCTTGATGTCTTCCAGGTTGATGCCCCCGAAGCTCGGCTCCATCAGCGCCACCGCGTTGATGAAGGCTTCGGGATCCTCGGTGTTCAGCTCGATGTCGATCGAATCGACGTCGGCGAAGCGCTTGAAGAGGACGGCCTTGCCTTCCATCACCGGCTTCGAGGCGAGCGCGCCGAGATTGCCCAGGCCGAGGATCGCGGTGCCGTTCGAGATGACCGCGACCAGATTGCCCTTGGCGGTATAGTCATAAGCGGTCGCGGGATCGGCGGCGATCGCCTTCACCGGCACCGCGACGCCGGGGGAATAAGCGAGGCTGAGGTCGCGCTGCGTCGCCATCGGCTTGGTGGCGACGATCTCGATCTTGCCGGGCCGGCCGGTCGAGTGGAAGAAGAGCGCCTCGCGGTCCGAAAACTGCACCCTGCTGTCGTTGCTCATCTGATTCTGCCCCCTCGGTGGCTTCTTGTCTGCCCGCGACGCTTGTGGGGCATGGCCGGGGAGTCGACAAGCCGCTATCAGCCGGATCATGGCGCAAAACGCAAAAATCGATACGGCCCCGGCGCATCCGCCGGCGAGCCCGGCGACCACCCCGATGATGGCGCAATATCTCGCGCTCAAGGCCGCGGCCGAGGATTGCCTGCTCTTCTACCGGATGGGCGATTTCTTCGAGCTGTTCTTCGACGATGCCAGGATCGCCTCGGCCAGCCTCGACATCGCGCTCACCGCGCGCGGCGAGCATGACGGCGCGCCGATCCCGATGTGCGGCGTTCCGGTCCATGCCGCCGAGGGCTATCTGGCGCGGCTGATCAAGGCGGGACACCGCGTCGCCATCGCCGAGCAGACGGAGAGTCCCGCCGAGGCCAAGAAGCGCGGCGGTTCCAAGGCGCTGGTCGGACGGGCGATCGTCCGGGTCGTGACCGCCGGCACCCTGACCGAGGAAGCCTTGCTCGATGCCCGCGCTGCCAACTGGCTGGTTGCGGTGGCGAGCGCGGGGCAGGGTGCGGACCGCCGGCTGGGGATCGCCGCGGCGGACATCTCGACCGGCCGCTTCGAGATCGCGGCGCTGCTGCCGTCCGCCCTCGATGCCGAACTGGCGCGGCTCGCCGCCGCCGAGATCGTCGTCCCAGAGGCGTTCGAGGATAGCCCCGCCGGAGCGGTGCCCTGGCCGCGCGAGCATTTCGATTCGGCGCGCGGCGAGGAACGGCTGAAGCGGCTGCTCGGCGTGGCGACGCTCGACGGCTTCGGTGCCTTCGGCCGCGCCGAACTGGCCGCGGCGGGCGCCCTGATCGCCTATCTCGACCGGGCGGGGCAGGGCAGCCTGCCCTTCCTCCAGCCGCCACGCCGCCGCGTCGTGGCCGATCATATGATGATCGACGCCGCGACCCGCGAAAGCCTGGAGATCACCGTCTCGCAAGGCGGCGGGCGCAAGGGCAGCCTGCTCGATGCAGTCGACCGCACCGTGACCGGCGCGGGCGCACGGCTGCTCGGCGCGGACCTGTCGGCGCCCCTCACCGACGTTGCCGCGATCATCCAGCGGCTCGACCTCGTCGCCTTGTTCGAAGGGGACGGCGCGGTGCGCGAGCGGTTGCGCGCGGCGCTGCGCGCCCTGCCCGACATCGGCCGCGCGCTCGGGCGGCTGGTCGCCGGCCGTGGCAGCCCGCGCGATCTCGGCCAGCTGCGCGAAGGGCTAGAACAGGCAATAATGCTGCACGCCATGCTGCAGCAGGCGGAGCCGATGCCGGGCCTGCTGGCGAGCCTGCTCCCCGCACTGGTCGGCCATGATCAACTGGTCGGCCTGCTCCGGCGCGCGCTGGTCGCCACCCCGCCGATCGATGCGGCGCAGGGCGGCTATATCGCCGAAGGCTATGATGCGGCATTGGACGTGCTGCGCGGCCAGGGCGGCGAAGGGCGCAAGGCGATCGCCGCGCTCGAGGCGCGCTACCGCGCCGAAACCGGCGTCGCCTCGCTGCGCATCCGCCACAATGGCGTCCTCGGCTATCATATCGAGGTCCAGGCCAGGCATGCCGATCCGCTGATGGCGGCGGATTCGGGCTTCACCCACCGCCAGACGCTCGCCGGGGTGGTGCGCTTCAACGCGCCCGACCTGCACGAACAGGCGATGCGGGTCGGCCAGTCGGGAGCGCATGCGCTCGCCGCGGAAGCCGCGCATCTGGAGGAGCTTGTCGGTGCAGCATTGGCGCGCACCGCACCCATTGCTGCGACCGCGGACGCGCTCGCGCGGCTCGACGTCGCGGCGGGGCTCGCCGAGCGCGCCGTGGAGGGCGGTTGGACCCGGCCGCATTTCGAAACGCACAGCTGCTTCGACGTCCGCGGCGGGCGGCATCCCGTGGTCGAGGCGGCGGTCGCCGCGCAGGGATCGCGCTTCGTCGCCAATGATTGCTGCTTGTCCGAACAGGAGCGGCTGTGGCTGGTGACGGGCCCGAACATGGGCGGCAAGTCGACCTTCCTGCGCCAGAATGCCGCTATCGCGATCCTCGCCCAGGCCGGCAGTCCGGTGCCCGCGGCGGGCGCGCGGCTCGGCATCGTCGACCGGCTGTTCAGCCGGGTCGGCGCCTCGGACAACCTCGCGCGCGGACGGTCGACCTTCATGGTCGAGATGGTCGAGACCGCAGCAATTCTTGCACAAGCGACCGAGCGCAGCTTCGTCATCCTCGACGAGGTCGGGCGCGGCACATCGACCTATGACGGCCTAGCCATCGCCTGGGCGGTGGTCGAGGCGGTGCACGACATCAACAAATGCCGGTGCCTGTTCGCCACCCATTATCACGAGCTGACCCGCCTCGCCGAGCGGCTCGACGGGCTGTCGCTGCACCATGTCCGCGCGCGCGAATGGAAGGGCGAGCTGGTGCTGCTGCACGAGCTCGCCAAGGGGCCGGCCGATCGCAGCTACGGCATTGCCGTCGCCAAGCTCGCCGGCCTGTCGCCACCGGTGCTGGCGCGCGCGCGCGAGGTGCTCAGGAAACTCGAGGCGGGCAAGGCCGCGACCGGCGGGCTGGCGGCGGGGCTGGACGATCTGCCGCTGTTCGCCGCGGCGGCCCAGGCCGAGGAGCCGGCACCCGATCCGCTGCGGCAGGAGATCGAATCCGTCGACGCCGATGCGCTGTCGCCGCGCGAGGCGCTCGAACTGGTCTATCGCCTGAAGGCGATCGCGCGCGAGGCCGGGACATGACCGTGCCGCCGCCCGTTGGTCCAACCCGCTCGTAGGTTCATCGAAACCGCGTTGCCGCTCCGGCCTGCGCCGCCGATCCTGCCGCCGACCCGCAGATCGGAGGATCGATATGAGCACGCCCCTGCCCGCAGCACGCCGCCTGGCGACAGGCGCTGCGCTAGCCGCACTCGCGATCGGCGGTGCCGCCGTCGCCCTCTCCGCCGCGGCGCCGACCGCGCCTTATGCCGCACCGGTGCCGCGGGCTCCCGCGACACCCCCGGTCCCGCCCGCACCCGTGATTGCCTTGACACCACCCGCTCCCCCGTCGCCGCCGACCCGGCCCGCACCGCCCGCCGCCCCTGACGCGGTTCGCCATGGCGGGCTCAGCGCCGCCGATCGCGCCGAGATCGAGGAGGCGGTCGCCGAGGCGCGCGCCGAGGCCCGCGAGGCCGCCCGCGAAGCCGTTGAGGAACGGCGTGAGGCGCTGCTCGAGGCTGCCGAAGCGCGCCGCGAAGCATTGGCCGGGATGTCGCATGAGATGCGCGCCGTACCATCCTATGTCCGCATGGCGCTGATCGATGTCCGCGCCACCATCGCCGCGGCACGCGGGCTGACCGATGCAGAGCGCGACCGGGCGCTCAGTGGAATCGACCGCGCGCTGTCGCGTCTCGACCGGCCGCGCGAGCCGGTCATGCAGTGACGGCAGCTCTACCCACGGCGGCGCGTAGCCGTTCGAACGCGCGACCGAGGCGCAGGTGATCGAGCGCGCCGCCGATCGAGATGCGGACCGCCGGCCCGGCCGCGGCCGGGTCCACCGCGAAGGCGGAACCCGGGACGATCGACAGGCCCTCGGAGCGGATTCGCGCGGCGAGGCCGGCGGGGTCGATCCCGGCCGGCAGCCGCAGCCAGATATGATAGCCCTCGGGATGGGCGGCATAGTCGAGGCCGGAGAGCCACGGCGCTGCGATACGCTGTCGCGCGACGCCCTCGTCGCGCACCTTGCCGATCAGTTCGGCGAACAGGCCGTCGCGCAGCCATAACGTGATCAGCGCCGCATTGAGCGGGGGCGGCATGATCGCCGTCTCATGGATGTCGGCGATCAAGCGCCGCGCAGCCTCGACCGAGGGCGCGCGGACATGCGCGACCCGCAGCACCGGCGATATGATTTTCGATACGCTGGCGATATGCCAGCTCAGCTCGGGCGCGAGGCTGGCCAGCGGTGGCAGCGGCGCGGCCGGCAACAATCCATAGGCATCGTCCTCGATCAGCAGCAGCCCGTGGCGGCGCGCCGCCGCGGCGATCGCGTGGCGGCGCTCAAGGCCGAGCGTCGCCGTGGTGGGATTGTCATTGGTCGGAACGACGTACAGCGCCCTGGCGCCCTGCCGCGCGGCCTGCTCGACCGCGTCGGGATCGACGCCTTCCGCGTCGCCGCCCAGCGCCTGCACGGCCAGCCCGAACCGCCGGGCCAGCGCGAGCATGCCGGGATAGGTCGCCTGGCCGGCGCAGACGATATCGCCGGGCGCCAGCACCGTGCCGAGGATCGCATGGAGCGCATTCTGCCCGCCGGCGGTGACGATCGCCATATCCTCCGTCGTTGCCATGCCGCGCCCGGTCAACGCGCGCGCCGCCTCCTGCCGGTCGCGGATCGCGCCGCCGCTTGGCTGATATTGCAGCAGCGGCGATTGGCCGCCGGCGCGCAACAGCTTGACCAGCCCGTCGCGCATCGCCGTCGGCAGCAGCGCCGATCCCGGCTGCGGCGGCATGATCATGCCGTTGTCGCCGGTCAGGTCGGCGAGCGGCAGGGCGGTGCTGTTGCGGACATAGCTGCCCAGCCGGCCGGCCCCTTCGATCAGCCCGGCATCGCGGGCGATTCCATAGGCGCGGGTGATGGTGGTGAGGTCGACCCCGAGCGACCCGGCCAATGCGCGCTGCGGCGGCAGGCGCTCGCCGGGCCGCAGGCCGCCGCTCCGTATCGCCTGCTCGATGGCATCGGCGATGGCGAGATATTTGGGGCCGCCGGTCTCGGGCAGCCGTTCGAGCCAGCTTTGCATGGAGGGCACCGCCGTTATGTATGGTTGTGTTGCCCATACAATGTCCTAGCTGAAGGGCCAAGGCCGATAGGAGTCGCGTCATGCCCCAACTGATCGAAAAGCAATGGCCAAGGCTGGAGCCGATTCGCACCGGCCTGCGCGGCCGCTGCCCACGCTGCGGCCAGGGACGCCTGTTCGAGGGGTTCCTCGCCCTGGCCAAGGGCTGCGACGCGTGCGGGCTGAGCTACGACTTCGCCGACCCCGCCGACGGCCCGGCTTTCTTCGTGATCTGCTTCGGCTGCATCCCGGCGGTGTTGTTCGCGCTGATGCTGGAGATCTGGGCGAGCCCGCCGCTGTGGGTCCAGCTCGCGACATCGGTGCCGCTGCTGCTCGTCACCTGCATAGCGCCGCTGCGGCCGCTCAAGGGCTGGCTGGTCTGCAGCCAATATTTCTTCAAGGCCGGGGAGGGGCAGATCAGCCGGCCCTGGTATCCCTATGGCGCCGACGGCCCCACGGTGATGCCGAGGCGCCGGCCGTGAATACGGCGCGGCGCCGTCGCCGACCTGCGCACCGCCGCCCGGCGCTCGCACGCCGCCTGGCCGGCGAGGAATGCTGAGCGCGCAGGTGATCCTGCTGCTGCGGGACAAGCGGTGCGGCGCGGCGTTGGCCGTGGGATCCGGGGAAATCCCTCCACATCGGTCACGATGTTCGGTTGAGTATAACCGGCCGTCTGCGTAGGCTCGATCGGCATCGGGGGATCCATTTCAATGAAGGCTCAGCTCTTTAATGGCCTGTTGGCCAGCATGTTTCTCGCAAGTTCGTCAGTGGCGGCCCAAGCGCCGCAACTGCCCGATCCTGCGACACCGGCGCCAGTGGCGAACGGCAAGGAGCCTTCGCTCTATGTTCGCTGCGACGGTAATCCGAACAATATGAGTCAGGGTGAAACGGCGTTGCGCGTCATTTCGCTGATTGCGGTGGTGGGGCTGTTAGCGCCACCGCCCGAAACTGCTGATGCCAGCAAACGGTTGACCGGCAAGGCTGGCATCGATGCGTGCACACAACTGATCGATCAGCCCCCCACCGCTGAGGGCAATGTCGAACGCAGAATCGAGCTGATCTTCGCGCGGGCAATCCACCGGATAGAAATAGGCGATTACGGCGGGGCAATCGCCGACACGCGGCTGCCCGCGACTTATGCGCCGACGCTGGTGGCAACCCGGACCTATAAGATCGGGCTGGGCCTCTCCGCTCTTAATATCGAGGCATTAGCGCTGGTGGGGAAAGGCGATCCCGAGGCGGCCGCTGACTGTGCGCTAACTATGGTTGAAGCGGCGCCCTATGACATCGTCAATCTTGTCCGTGCGACTCCGCTGCTCGCCCTGACTGACCGATATGGTCCGCGAGAGCAGGCGGCGTGGCAAGCGATCGTGCACGCCCGACCGGAGGCGCTGATCATGCGGTCCGAGAGCCGTCGCCGCGCGGGCGACTTTGCGGGCGCCGCTAGCGATGTCGAGACCATCCACGCTCTGATGCTGACGATGACGAAGGATTCCTACCCGGCTCTGGCGGCAGCGGCGGCGCTTGACCATGCCTTTGCCGGTGATGCGGCGGGTGCCGAAAGCCGCATGGTTGAAGCGCGTAGGCAAGCTGCGGCGCTAGCGGCCAAGGGTGACGGCAAGGGGGCCGGCGCTATCGCTGAATATGAGGACTTTTACGGCATTTGGAAACTTGTCCAGGACGGCGACCTTAGGCAGGCTCGCCTGCTGTTCGCCGGTCGTGGCCGGTGGACGGTAATCTCGCCCATCATGGTGGGTAGGCTCGCATCGGCGCTGCGTGCCGGGCTTGGCGGTGACGAAATGGTCGGATCGCTGGCCAAGGATCCTGCCAGCTATCGCAAAGAGCAGCGCGACACGCTGGTTGCCGCGTTACAGAACGCGGATGACGGAAAGAGCCGCTACTTTGCGATCCGCCCGGCGATCCATGAGAGCGACTTCACCCCCTTCGTCTCGAATGTTTGGCGCGCTAAGGAGTCCAAATATCTGACTGCCAAACCCAATGCCGAGTGGAAAGCTCAGATGGTCTCGAGCATCCGTAACGGCGGAGGCCCGGCGAGCGGCTATGCCCTGTTGTTGGACAATGCGCGCACCGCGCAGAAGCTCGGGAAGGCCGGCTTCGTCTCAATGCCCTTCCGCAAATATCTATATGGCCATTTCTTTCGTTTTGGAGATGCGGCGGCGCCGGAACTGCCGGCTGCGCTGCTTTATGACGCGAACAAGGTGATCGCCGACCTCCAGTCCTATTTCCCTCGTCCGGTAAAGCAGTAGTGCACCGTCGCCGACCTAGCTCTTTACCCGAATCATCCTTATGTCCGCAGCATGGTCACCAAGTTCGAACTGCTGCCAAACCGCCGCGCGATCATAGATCGACGGGCGATCGGCGATGCGCTGGCGGCGCTGCTGCCCGGCAGCAACGATAGCGCCGCCTTGCGGGGCGATGGCACGGCGATTCTCAAGGCGGCGCTCGATGAGGGCCGCGCGGAGATTGCCCGGCGGCTGGAGGCCACACCGACGCGCGGCTCCGAAACCGCAGCAGCCTATGCCTTCCTGACCGACCAGATCCTGCGGCTGATCTACGACTTCACCGTCGAGCGGCTTTATCCGATCAACAATCCGTCGGCCGCCGAACGGCTGAGCCTGATGGCGGTCGGTGGCTATGGTCGCGGCGAGATGGCGCTCCATTCGGATGTCGACCTCGCCTTCCTCACCCCGTGGAAGCAGACCAGCTGGTCCGAGCAGGTCATCGAATCGATGCTCTATTCGATGTGGGATCTCGGCCTGAAGGTCGGCCATTCCAGCCGCTCGCTCGACGAAATGCTGCGCATGGCGAAGAGCGACCTGACTATTCGCACCGCCTTGCTGGAAGGACGGTTCGTGTGGGGCGACGAGGCGCTGTACGACGAGGCGGCGGGCCTGTTCGCGCGCGAGATCGTCAACGGCACGGCGAAAGGCTTCGTCACCGACAAACTTGCCGAGCGCAACGAGCGCCATCGCCGGATGGGTGACAGCCGCTATGTCGTCGAGCCCAATCTGAAGGAGGGCAAGGGTGGGCTGCGCGATCTTCATACGCTGTTCTGGATCGGCAAATATGTCTATCAGGTGCGCTCGGTGCCGGAGCTGGTCGACAAGGGCCTGCTGACCCGCGCCGAGCTCCGCCAGTTCCAGAAGGCCGAGAATTTCCTGTGGGCGGTGCGTTGCCACCTCCACATCGTCGCCGGGCGTCCCGAGGAGCGGCTGACCTTCGACGTCCAGCCCGAGATCGCCCGCCGGATGCGCTATGCCGAGCGGCCGGGCAAATCCGCGGTCGAGCGCTTCATGCAGCATTATTTCCTGACCGCGAAGCGGGTCGGCGACCTGACCGCGATCTTCCTCGCCCATATCGACGACAGCTTTGCGAGCCGGGGACGCCGTTTCGGCCTGCCGTCGCTGCGCCGCAAGCCGACCAAGCTCGACGGCTTCTCGCTCGATCGCGGGCGGCTGGCGATCCCGAGCGACGATTTTTTCGCGCAGGATCCGGTCCGGCTGCTGCAGATGTTCGTCATCGCCGATCGCCACGGCCTCGACATCCATCCGCTGGCGATGCGCGCGGCGGGGCGCGATGCCCGGCTGATCGACAATGCCGTCCGCCGCGATCCTCGCGCCAACGCCTATTTCATGGACGTGCTGACCTCGCACCATAGCCCCGAAAAGGTGCTGCGCTGGATGAACGAGGCCGGCGTGTTCGGTCGCTTCGTGCCTGATTTCGGCCGTGTCGTCGCGCAGATGCAGTTCGACATGTACCATCATTACACGGTCGACGAGCATTCGATCCGGGCGATCGGCCTGCTCTCGCAGATCGAGAAGGGCGAGCTCAAGGAAGACCACCCGCTGGCATCGGGGATCATCCCCAACATCGTCTCGCGCCGCGTGCTTTATGCGGCGGTGCTGCTCCATGACATCGCCAAGGGGCGCGGCGGCGATCACAGCGTGCTGGGGGCGGACGTCGCCGAGAAGCTGTGCCCCCGCTTCGGGCTGAGCGCGGCGGAGACCGAAACCGTGGCCTGGCTGGTGCGCCATCATCTCGTCATGTCGGACACGGCGTTCAAGCGCGACCTCAGCGACTTCAAGACGACCCTCGATTTCGCCGAGACGGTGCAGAGTCCGGAACGGCTGCGCCTGTTGTTCTGCCTGACGATCGTCGATATCCGCGCGGTCGGCCCGGCGGTGTGGAACAGCTGGAAGCGCCAGCTGCTCGGCGACCTCTATGGCGCGGCCGAGGAAGTGCTGCGGCTCGGCCACAAGCAGACCGGCCGGCGCGAGCGGATCTCGGCCAAGCACGCCCAGCTGCGCGACCGGCTCGGCTGGAGCGACGAGCGCTTCGCCGCCTATGTCACCCGCTTCCCCGAGGCCTATTGGGTGGCTGAGAGCGTCGACATCCTCGAGGGCAACGCCCGGCTGATCGAGGCCGCCGATGGCGCCGCCAAGCCCCTGTCGATCGTCGCCGCGCCCGATCCGGACCGCGGCGCGACCTTGGTCAGCATCTATGCGGGCGATCATCCCGGCCTGTTCTACCGGATCGCCGGCGCGATCCATCTCGCCGGCGCCAATGTGATCGATGCGCGCATCCACACCACCCGCGACGGCATGGCGATCGACAATCTGCTCGTCCAGGATCCGTTCGGACAGCCGTTCGACGAGCAGGACCGGATGAAGCGGCTCGGCATCGCCATCGAGGATGCGCTCCACAACCGCAATCGCATGGCCGACCGGCTGCTCGCCAAGCCGCATGCCCGGCCGCGCGCCGACGCCTTCACGATCGAGCCCGCGGCACTGATCGATAACCGCGCGTCGAACCGCTACACCGTGATCGAGGTCAACGCCCGCGACCGGCCGGCGCTGCTCTATGCGCTGGCCCATGCGCTGTTCCAGGCAAAGGTGATGATCCATTCCGCCCATATCGCCACCTATGGCGAGCGCGCGGTCGATGTGTTCTACGTGGCCGACCTGACCGGCGACAAAATCACCAGCACCGCGCGGCTTAAGACGCTGGAGCGGCTGGTGGTCGACGCGGCGGCCGGGGCGCCGGTGCGGAAAGCGGCTTAGCCGATATAGATGCGAGGCGTGTGCCTTGCCGGAAAAGGGAGGGCGAGATGGGCGTGCTCGGCATCGGCGGCATCTTCTTCCGCGCGCGGGATCCCGACGCGCTGAACGCCTGGTATCGCGATCATCTCGGCGTCGGCGCCGGCTGCAACGCGACCGGCGAAGGCGAGTCGTCCGAATGGTACTGGCAGACCAATGGCGGCCCGGTGGTGTTCGCGCCGTTCAAGGAGACCACCGACTATTTCGCCGCCGACAAGCAGTTCATGATCAACCTGAGGGTCTGCGGGATCGCAGGGCTGATCGAGTCGCTGAGGGCTGCGGGAATCGCCGTCGAGACCCGCGCCGAGTGGGATGCGCCCGAGACCGGCCGCTTCGCGCGCATCCACGATCCCGAAGGCAACGCCATCGAATTGTGGGAACCGCCGGCGGCGCCATGACCGCCAGTCGTGCCGCGCATCTCGGCGTCGCCCTGTCGGCGATGGCCGGGCTCGCCTGCCACTATGCGATCGTGCTGGGCCATCCGGGCGAGATCGCCCTGCGGTCGTTGCGCTTCCTCAGCTTCTTCACGATCCTGACCAACGCGCTGGTCGCGGTCGCGGCGATCGGTTTCGCGCTGCCGGGCGGGCGACTGCACCGCTGGGCGATCCGTCCGGAGACCCGCGCCGCGGTGACGCTCCACATCCTCGTGGTCGCGCTGATCTTCCACGCCCTGCTGCGGCACATGGTGCTGCCGGGCGCGCTCGGCTGGTGGGGCAACCTGCTGGTCCACCAGATCGTCCCGGCCGGCTGGGCAATGTGCTGGCTGGCGTTCGGCAAGCATGGCCGGATCGACGCGATGGCGCCGCTGCGCTGGCTGCTCTTCCCGCTCGGCTTTGCCGGATGGACGCTGATCCATGGCGCGGCGACGGGCTGGTATCCCTATCCGTTCATGAACGTCGCGCGCTTCGGCTATCCGGCGGTGCTCGCCAACATGGCGGTGATTGCGCTGGTGTTCCTGGCGCTGGGATATGCGTTGCGGTGGATGGATTACCAACTCGGATGCCGAATCCGATTGCTTCGTTAGGCAAGGCGAGGAGATCCCAGCTTTCGGCGGATGACGCTGATGGGAGCTGAGACCCCTCTCCACGTCATTCCTGCCAAAGCTGGAATCTCTCTTGTTCGGTTCGGATGCCGCTTGCCTTCAGATCAGGACGGTCTCGACGGCGATATTGCCATGCACGGCCTTCGAATAGGGGCAGATCTCATGCGCGAGCCGGATCAGCGCCTCGGCGACGTCGCGCTCGATCTGAGGAATGCTGACGCTGAGCCGTGCGGCGAGGAAATAGCCACTCTGGCCAAGGTTGAGGTCAATCTCGGTTTCGACCGACGGATGGACCGGGAGCTTCACCTTCTTCTGCGCGGCGGCAACCTCGATCGCCCCGAGATAGCAGGCCGACCAGGCGGCGCCGAACAGGTTCTCGGCGGCGGGATGCGGTTGCGGAAGCTTGAGATCGAACAGGCCGTCGCTGCTGCGCGCTGCGCCATCGGGGCCGCTGCTGTTGTACGTCTTGCCGGTGAAAAGAGTCTTGGCTGTCATGATCGGGGTTCCTTCTATTTAGAGCGTATCCGCTTAGATCGGATGCGATGTAAATAGAGGCGAATCGGCGCGAGAGTCAACCCCTTCCGATTTAATCGTACACGATCTATATAGGGCCTACCAAGCGACGGAGATCGACAATGCCCGCACCCACCCCGCCCGACGGCGAACGCCGGAAGCTATCCGACTTCATCTGCTTCGCGGTCTATTCCGCCAACCTGGCCTTCGGCCGTGCCTATAAGCCGATTCTCGACGAGCTTGGGCTCACCTACACCCAATATATCGCGCTGGTCGCGCTTGCCGAGGGCGACGAGCAGACGGTGAGCGCCCTCGGAGAGAAACTGTTCCTCGAGTCGAACACGCTGACTCCGATCCTCAAGAAGCTCGAGTCGCTGGGTTATGTGGTCCGGCGCCGCGCCGCGGTCGCGATCCGGGGGCTGCGCTGTTCGACGCCACCGGGCTCGGCGACGATTTCGCGACCATGCAGAAGGCGGTCGTGACGCTGCGCGACAATCTGCTGCGCGCAGGCAAGGCCAGGCCGGCCGCCTGATCAGGCAGATCGCCGCACAAAGACCGCAGGAAAATACCGGGGCACGTCAAAACGCGCCGGCCGAATCCCGCAGCCGCTTATTTCGGCGCAAGCACCATCAGCATCTGGCGGCCTTCCATGCGCGGGAACTGCTCGACCTTGGCGGTCTCGATCATGTCCGCCTGGACGCGCTGGAGCACCTGCATGCCGAGCTGGCCGTGCGCGAGTTCGCGACCGCGGAAGCGCAGGGTGACCTTCACCTTGTCGCCCTCGTCGATGAACTCGTGGATCTTCTTCATCTTGGTGTCATAGTCATGGTCGTCGATGTTCGGACGCATCTTGATCTCCTTGATCTCCTGCGTCTTCTGCGACTTCCGGGCGAGATTGGCCTTTTTCTGGGCCTCGTACTTGAACTTGCCGACATCGAGGAACTTCGCCACCGGCGGATCGGCGTTGGGGGAAACCTCGACCAGATCGAGCCCGACCTCCTGGGCCTGCTCCATCGCCTCTCGCGTGTACATCACGCCCAGATTCTCGCCAGCCTCATCGATCACCCGGACCTTGGGCGACTGGATGAACTCATTGTAGCGCGGGCCGTTAAGCGGCATCGGCTGCTGCCCCAAGGGGCGGCGCATCATCGGCGGACGTATAGCGAAATCTCCTGTCGTGGACTCAGGGGCGCGATATAGGCATTCGCGCTGGGTTTTGGAAGATGGCTAGCAGCCTTTTACGCGCGGCTTCGTCGCAGGGCGCTAGCCATCCCTACCCCGTTCGCATCGAGCGCAGTCGAGATGCCCTTCCAAGCGTAAGCGAGGAGCACATTTCCATTCAAATTGATCCCGCTCATCCGGGTATGGGCTGAGCTTGGCGAAGCCTGTCCTGAGCGCCTGCCTTGGCAGGCAGTCGAAGGGCCCCGTATCGAAGGACGATCCTTCGATACGCCATTTCGACTTCGCTCAATGGCTACTCAGGATGAGCGGTAGTCTTGTTCAGCTCTAACGACAGATTCCAGACCGAACGGAAAGAAAAAGGACCCGCCTCAGCCCCGCAAATCCGGCGGGGTCGCCTCCGCCCTCAGCGCGGCGATCGCCTCGTCGAGCGGCAGCACGGTCTGCGCCTGGTCGCCCAGCCGCCGGATCGCGACCGTGCCCTCCTCGGCCTCGCGCTTGCCGACCACCAGCAGCGCCGGGACCTTGGCGACCGAATGCTCGCGCACCTTGTAGTTGATCTTCTCGTTGCGCAGGTCGCTCTCGGCGCGCAGCCCCGCCGCCGTCAGCTTGGCCTCGACCGCGCGGGCATAATCGTCGGCGTCCGACACGATCGTCGCGACCACCGCCTGCACCGGCGCCAGCCACAGCGGGAAGCGCCCGGCATGATGCTCGATCAATATGCCGATGAACCGCTCGAACGTGCCCAGGATCGCGCGATGGAGCATCACCGGCCGATGACGCTCGCCATCCTCGCCGACATAGGAGGCGTCGAGCCGGTCGGGCAGCACCGTATCGGCCTGGATCGTGCCGACCTGCCAGGTGCGGCCGATCGCGTCGGTCAGGTGGAATTCGAGCTTCGGCGCATAGAAGGCGCCCTCGCCGGGCAGCTCCTCCCAGCCGAACGCCTCGGTCGCGCGGCCCGCGGCGGCGACCGCGTCGCGCAGCGTCTGCTCGGCCTTGTCCCACATCGCGTCCGACCCGAAGCGCGCCTCCGGGCGCAGCGCCAGCTTGATCGCATAGCTGTCGAAGCCGAGATCGCGATAGACCGCGTCGAGCAGGTCGCAGAAATCCTTGATCTCGGGGATCAGCTGGTCCTCGCGGACGAAGATGTGCGCGTCATCCTGGGTGAACTGGCGCACCCGCATGATGCCGTGCAGCGCGCCATGCGGCTCGTTGCGATGGCAGCAGCCGAACTCGGCCATGCGGATCGGCAGGTCGCGATAGCTCTTGATCCCCTGCTTGAAGATCAGGATATGCGCGGGGCAGTTCATCGGCTTGAGCGCCATCAGGTCGCCCTCGCCCGACAGCACCGGGCCCTCCTCTTCGGCATTGGGGATCTCGTCGGGGACGACGAACATATTCTCGCGATATTTGCCCCAATGGCCGGACTGCTCCCACTGGCGCGCGTCCATCAGCTGCGGCGTCTTCACCTCTTCATAGCCGGCCGCGTCGAGCCGCCGGCGCATATAGGCCTCCAGCTCGCGCCACAGGCGGAAGCCCTTGGGATGCCAGAACACCGATCCCTGCGCTTCCGACTGGAGATGGAACAGGTCCATGTCCTGGCCGATGCGGCGATGGTCGCGCTTGGCGGCCTCCTCCAGCCGCGTCAGATGCGCGTCGAGCTGCTTCTTGTTGAGCCAGCCGGTGCCGTAGATGCGGCTCAGCATCGCGTTCTTCTGGTCGCCGCGCCAATAGGCGCCCGATACGCGCGTCAGCTTGAACGCCTGCGGGTCGAGCTTGCCGGTCGAGGGCAGATGCGGCCCGCGGCACATGTCGAGCCAGTCGCCACCCGACCAGTAGACCGTCAGCGGCTCATCGCCGGGCAGCTCGGCGGCCCATTCCGCCTTGAAGCTTTCGCCCTGCTGCTTCCAGCGCGCGATCAGGTCCTCGCGCGACCAGACCTCGCGCTTCAGCGGCTTGTTCGCGGCGATGATGCGGCGCATCTCCGCCTCGATCGCGGGCAGGTCCTCTTCGGTAAAGGGCCGATCGCGCCCATCGATCTTGGGCGGCGCGAAGTCATAATAGAAGCCGTCGTCGGTCGACGGGCCGAAGGTGATCTGCGTGCCGGGGAACAGGCCCTGCACCGCCTCGGCCAGCACATGCGCATAATCGTGCCGCGCCAGCTCCAGCGCGTCGGCCTCGTCGCGCGCCGTCACCAGCGCGAGGGCGGCATCGGCCTCCAGCGGCCGGTCGAGATCGCGCAGCTCGCCGTCCACCCGCGCCGCGATCGCCGCCTTGGCCAGCCCCGGCCCGATCGCCGCGGCGATCTCCCCGGGCGTAGTGCCCGCCGCCACTTCGCGCACCGAGCCGTCGGGAAGCGTGATGTGAAGCAGATCGGACATGGGAGAAATGGATTCCTTGGCTTGAAGAGCGCGGCTTATGCCCGCGATGTAGGGCAAGGGGCAAGCCCGCCTCGCTGCCGATCCAGGCTTGAGGAGTAAAGGAGATTCCAGCTTTCGCTGGGATGACGTGGAGAGGGTATCTCCGCCCCGCCCCACGTCATCCCAGCGAAAGCTGGGATCTCCCTTCAACCTTGAACCACCTCGAACAGGTCGAGCCACCGAGGATTGGAGGCTTCGACGAGTTCGATCTTCCAGGCGCGCTTCCACGCCTTGAGCATCTTTTCGCGAGCAATGGCGTCCTCGATCGAGCCATGCGGTTCGACCAGGACAAGCCTCGTCAGCTTGTACCGCTTGCAGAAGTCGGACCCCTGGCCGCTGCGATGCCGCCAGATCCGCGCCGCGAGGTCCGCCGTCACGCCGACATAGAGCACACCGCGCGCCCGATTGGTCATGATGTAGGTCCAGCCGCCCCGCATGATCCGAGCCTAACGGAAGAAAAGAGAGATTCCAGCTTCCGCTGGAATGACGGATAGAAGGCCATCTCCGCCCATCAGCGTCATCCCAGCGAAAGCTGGGATCTCCCTTCAACCTTCCGAGCCGCGAACGAACCGCGCCCGCTCTCCCCCACATCGGATCGAAATCTGCTTGACGCCCCCGACCGCCCATAGTCCCATCGCGCCGGGCACGGGGGGAAAAGCCATGGCGGACGAGCAGGCGGGCAGCGCATTCCAGTTCCATGGCAGCTGGCGCGAGTTCGCGCCGATCGCCTTCACCAATTTGCTGCTGATCATCGTCACGCTCGGCTTCTACCGCTTCTGGGCCAAGACCCGCGAGCGCCGCTATCTGTGGAGCCGCACCGATTTCATCGGCGATCCGCTCGAGTGGACCGGCACCGGCAAGGAGCTGTTCATCGGCTTCCTGCTGGTGGCGCTGCTCCTGTTCGTGCCGGTCGCCGTGCTGCAGTTCGTGGTGCAGGGCCTGGTGATGCGCGGCCAGTTCGGCAGCGCCGTGGCGCTCAGCACGGCGGCCTATGTCGCGCTCGTCTATCTCTACGGCCTCGCCCGCTATCGCACCCTGCGCTATCGGCTCAGCCGTACCCTGTGGCATGGCATCCGCGGCGGCAGCGACGATCAGGGCTGGGGCTATGCGCTCACCGCGCTGTGGAGGACGGCGCTCGGCGTCTTCATCCTGGGCGTGCTCATGCCCTGGTCGATGACGAGCCTGTGGAACGAACGGTGGAATCGCCTGAGCTTCGGCAGCAATAGCTTCGCCGCGAACGCCAGCTGGCGCCCGATCATCGGCCGCTTCCTGCTCTTCTATCTCCTGCCGATCGTCGGCTGCGTCGGCGGCATCGCCGCCTTCGCCGGCTCGGCCTCCAGAGCCGCCGCGCCCGATCCCGCCATGTTTGTGACGATCTTCCTCGGCGTGATCGCCGCCTATTTCGCGATGGGGATCATCGCGATCCTCTATTATGCCGCCTATCTGCGCGAGGCGATCGGCGCGCTCACGCTCGACAGGATCGGCTTCGCCTTCACCGCGCGCTCGGTGGACTGGTTCAGGTTCATCTTCGCCACCATCGCGCTCGTCATCGTCACCTTCGGGATCGCGCTGGTCTTCCTCGGCTATCGCAATTGGGCCTTCTTCATCCGCCATCTCGAAGCGACCGGGGAAGTGACCCTGGCCGATCTGACGCAGTCGACCACGGCGATGCCGAAGCAGGGCGAGGGGCTGCTGGACGCACTCGATGTCGGAGCCTTCTGACCCGCCAGCGATGCGCGCGGCGGCGTGGCTCTACGATGGCCGATCGGCCGTCCGCCACGCCGTTTCCGTGGCGCTGGCGGGCGACAGCCTCGCCATCGATGGATGTCCCGCCGTCGCGCTCGGCCTGCTGCTGCGCCTCGATGGCCCGCTCCTCCACTTCGGCCGTTCCGATATCCCCGGGTGGAGGCTCGGTTTCGAGCAGGATCCACCGGCGGAATGGCTGGCGCGGCTGCCCGGGCCGGTCCGCTATGGCCGGCTGATCGATCGCCTCGGGCTGTGGCGCGCCGCCATCGCCGGCGCCGTGCTGTCGGCACTGATCCTGCTCGGCGTCATCTCCGGTCTCGATCTGCTGGCGCGCGCGATCCCCTTCGCCTGGGAACAGCGGCTGGGCGACAGCATCAGCGGCGACTTCGAAGCCCATGCCTGCCATGCGGCGGCGGGGCAAAAGGCGCTCGACGGCCTCGCCCGGCGGCTGTCGCCGGCGAGCCGCCCGATCCGCGTGACGGTGCTCGATGTTCCGGTGGTCAACGCCGTCGCGCTGCCCGGCGGGCGGATCCTCATCTTCGATCGGCTGATCGCCGAGGCGCGCTCGCCCGACGAAGTCGCCGGCGTGCTGGCGCATGAGATCGGCCATGTCGATCATCGCCATGTGCTCGTCGCGATGATGCGCCGCTTCGGGATCGGCCTGCTGCTCGGCTCGGGCGGCAACAGCGCCCAATATGGCCAGGCGCTGCTCGATTCGCGCTACAGCCGCGCCGCCGAGGCGCAGGCCGACGACTATTCGATCGAGCATCTCCGATCGGCCGGGATCAGCCCGATGGCCACCGCCGCGCTGTTCGCCCGGCTCGGGCGCGACGAGAGCGCTGATCCCGGCATCTTCGCCTATCTGGCCAGCCACCCGCCCTCGGCCGATCGCCGCCGCCGCTTCGCCGCGGCGGCCCGCACCCTGCGCCACCCATCGCCCGCCCTGCCGCCGGCCGCGTGGCAGGCCGTCCGCGCCATGTGCGACAAGGCAAAGGCCGCGCCTGCGAGCAAGAGTTTCTTCCGGTTCTGAGCGGGGGGAGGTGAGGCAAGCCATGATGGCAGGGGCATGATCCGCAATGCAGCCCCGCTGATCGAAGCTAATGGCGCTCATTGGGCCGTCAGCGGAATGGCAGGTTCCGTGGCGCGGGAGGCGCTTAGCTGCCTTTCCCGTCCGCCACTCAGCGGCAGCAGCTTCCGACCAAACCTCGTCGTTCGCGTTACTCGCGTCGACTGTCCGGATCGGGCAGAAGCTGCCGTCCGCTTTTCATAAAACGCCGGTCGGCAATCTTCCCACTCAGGCCCCGCGCGGTTTCTGCTTGAGCTGGTCAGCGCGGACCTGGCTCTGGAAATTGAAGACCCAGCCTGGATATTCCACGGGCAGCTCACTGACCTCGTTGAGTGCGCTCAGTTCCGCGTCGGTCAGCACCACCTTGGCCGCAGCAATGTTATCATCGAGTTGCTCGGGCTTCTTGGCGCCGATGATCACGGTGGAGACGGCCTTTTGGTGCAGTAGCCAGGCAAGTGCGATTTGAGTGGTCGAAACGCCCTTGGCTTCGGCGATCGGCTTCATCGCGTCGATGACATTATAGCCCCGTTCCTCATCTACCGGCGGAAAGTCGAAAGTAGCGCGGCGGTTCGGGCCTTCCTTGGCGCCGTCGCGGCTATATTTGCCTGACAGAAAACCGCCAGCCAGCGGACTCCACACCATCAATCCGATGCCTTCGGATTGCATCATCGGCACCAGTTCGCGCTCCAGGTCGCGCCCGGCAAGCGTATAATATGCTTGAACCGACGCGAAGCGGGCCAGGTTGAACTGGTTCGAGATACCAACCGCTTTTGCGATCTGCCAGGCGGCCCAATTGGAGACGCCGATATAGCGGACCTTGCCCTGCTGGACGACCGTATCGAGGGCGCGCAGCGTCTCTTCGATCGGCGTGATCGTATCGAATCCGTGGATCTGGTAAAGATCTATATGGTCGACCTGTAAGCGCTTGAGGCTGGCCTCCAGGCTGTAGAGCAAATGCGAGCGGGAAGTGCCGCGCGCGTTCGGGCCTTTGCCCATCGGCCCGAAGAATTTGGTGGCAATGATGACATCTTCTCGCGGGATACCGATGTTGCGCAATGCCTGGCCGGTGATCTGTTCGGAAAGACCCTGCGAGTAGACGTTGGCTGTATCGATAAAGTTGATACCGGCATCGATCGCGATCTTGACCAGATCGTCAGCTTCTTCCTGCTGTAAGCCGCCCATGCTGTCATAAATGCCGCCTCCGCCGCCAAAGGTCATGGTGCCGAGGCAGAGTTCGGAAACGAACAGGCCGGTGCGGCCAAGGATATTGTAGCGCATGGGAATCTCCTGCTTGAATTGAAGCGGGTACGCGGATGGCGCGGGCGTTCGAACCGAATGGGCTTCGTTGCCAAAGAATTGCGTGAAGTCTCTCGTTGGAGCGTCGGCTCCCCTCTTGTAATAGGGGCTGACTGTGCCTTCTCGAAGCCTGATCGCCGCAAATCCTTGCCCGATCCGATCAAATGCAGAAAGCATCGCTCACGAAACTTGCACTTGGGCAAGGCGGAAACGATTATGGCGAATGCACGAATCGCTCGCCAACCTCGCATACCGCCATGTTACGTCGCCGAGTGGGAATGTCCTTCCCCGCGTCAGCCTCCACACCGCCCAGGAGCCGAGTTGGCCGATCCCGACGCTATATCGCCCCATGTTCGGCATGGTCCTGCGCGGCGCGAAGCGCGTGACCATCGGAGACCGCACGCTCAATTACGACGCCGCGCACTACTTCATAGGCTCGATCGATCTGCCGGCAGAGGTCGCGATTACCAAGGCATCTCCGGAGACGCCCTATGTCGCGGTCAGCTTGGCGATCGACCAGCAAATGCTGGCCGACCTCGCCGTGGATATGACGAGCGATACAGATGGCGAGACCATGGCCTTCGCGGTAGAAACGGTGACCCCGGAGTTGCACGATGCCTGGCGCCGGATGCTGCAGTTCCTTGATGCGCCGGACGAAATCGCCGCCCTGGCGCCATTGGTGGAGCGGGAAATCCTGTTTCGTATCCTGCGTGGTCCACGGGGGACGGTGCTGCGGCAGGCGGCGGGCGCCGACAGTCGCCTCGCGCAGATCAGGCATGCTATCACGCACCTGCGGGAAAATTTTGCCCGGCCAGTCCGCATTGATGAACTGGTCAAGATTGCGGGTATGAGTGCGGCAACGTTCCACCGCCATTTCCGCGCCGCAACCGCGATGAGTCCCTTACAATATCAAAAAGCGCTTCGCCTGCAGGAGGCGCGACGGCGGTTGATTGCTGACAACGATGCCGCCGGTGCGGCCTATGCCGTAGGGTATGAGAGCACGTCGCAGTTCAGCCGCGAATACACCCGCATGTTTGGCACATCTCCCGGGCGCGATGCCGCTAAGCTGCGAGCGAGCGTGCGCTAGTCTAGGGCAACGCTATGGCTTAAATCGGAACCGGTGACACCGCCCAAGGTCAGGCAAATCGTGCAGATGTTGCCGAGCAGGCAATCACCTGCTTGAGAATTTCCAAATCTCGATCGTTTGCGGGGCATTCGTCAAGGGCAGCTAGCCCAGTTTAGCCCTTGGAAGCTACCCGAGCGATGTCCACCAGAGTTGCGCATCGCATCGCTTCACCGCACGCCCCGCTCGCATCAACCGCCCACCCACCGGCACGGCGGCCCGCGTTCACGCGGCAGACAGGTTCGTCCGAACAGGCAGGTTGGACTGGGGAGGTTAGAAGGAGTCATCCCATGCACATCATTTCGAAAAGACCAGCTGTTCGCGTCATGCTTGCCATGCTGGCCCTGCCCATGGCGGGCAGCCTGTCCGCGCAGCCGCAAGGCGCGTCCGAATCCGGCATCGTCGTCGATGGCGCCGTGCCGCAGCCGCCGGTGATGACGGCCGGGCCCGAGATCAAGGGCATCATCTCCGCGCGCAGCGGCGACAAGCTGAAGGTCACCGCCGCCGACGGCACCAGCACGGTCATCGCCGTCAATGACGCGACGCGGATCAAGACCGGCGGCGGGCTGTTCAGCGCCAACCGCAGCAAGCTTGCCGCGGCCTCGCTGCTCAACGGCCTGCCCGTCACCGTCAAGACGATGCAGCCGGCCGGCGGGCAACCGGGCGATGGCCTGGTCGCGAGCCAGATCGTGTTCCGCAACAACGATCTCAAGACCGCGACGATGATCCAGAACGCCACCGCCCAGCGCTTCGACGAACAGACCGCGGCAACCGAGTCGCTGCGCGGCCGCCTCGGCGACATCGACAAATATAATATCAAGGCCACGACGAACGTGCACTTCGATACCGGCAAGGCGGAGTTGTCCGCCGAGGACAAGGCCGCTCTCTGCAACACGGCAACCACGGCGCAGGGAACCGAAAACGCCCTGATGCTGGTGGTCGGCTACACCGATTCGGTCGGCGGCGACGAGTTCAACCAGCAGCTGAGCGAAAAGCGCGCCGGTCGCGTCATCAACTATCTCCAGCAGGCCTGCGGCTGGAAACCCTATCGCATGCTCACCCCGACCGGCATGGCCAAGGCCGATCCGGCGGCGAGCAACGACACCGAGGAAGGCAAGGCGCAGAACCGCCGCGTCGCGGTGAATATCCTTGTCAGCAAGAGCGTCGACGAGATGGCTTCGAACCAGCATTTCTAGACAGCTTGCGCGATCGGGCCGGACGTGGACAGTCCACGCCCGGCCCGGCGTCGACCCTGCGACCGTGCTGTGCGGGTCCGGGGTTCCGGCTGATATGTTCCTGTTTCGTTCTTGCTTTTCAGCCCGGTTTTCGCTAGGCGCGCGGTGTCAGATTGAATCATCCGCTCATCCTGAGCAGCCACTGAGCTTGGCGAAGGGGCGTGTCGAAGGACCTCCTTCGATGCGGGCTTCGCCAAGCTCAGCCCTTACTCAGGATGAGCGGATCGATCTCATTCCAATGTGCTCTAGCCAATCGCGTGCCGATGACGACCCGTCCCCGCCAGATCAGCTATCGTGATGCCTTCCCAAGCCGCAGGGCAGCCGCGCGATCGCGCGTGCCTGTCGGCCGCCCCGATGCGCCTGGCCGTGTGCGGTTCACCACGCTGACGGGAGGGCGCTGGAATCGAAAAAACAGAAAAACGGCCGAACAACCCCATGCACCCGGATTTTTGTCACTTATAGCTTGTCATGTCCCGCGCGCCGATCTCCGCTATAGGGCCATCGCATGACCGCTTATCTCACTCGCCCGGACAAGCCCGCGCTTGCCTATCGCTATCGGCCCGGACGCGGGCCGGTGATCGTCTTCCTGCCCGGCTACAGGTCCGACATGGAGGGCGAGAAGGCGACCGCGCTCGATGCCTGGGCGGGCCGCGAGGGGCGGGCGATGCTGCGGCTCGACTATTCGGGCTGCGGCGCCAGCGAGGGGCGCTTCGCCGATTTCACCCTCGATCATTGGCGCGACGACGTGCTCGACGCGATCGCGGCCTTCGCGGCCGGCGGGCCGCTGCTACTGGTCGGCTCGTCGATGGGCGGCTGGCTGGCGCTGCTGGTGGCGCTCGCGCTGCCTGGCCGGGTCCAGGCGCTGGTCGGTATCGCCGCCGCGCCCGACTTCACCGACTGGGGCTTTTCCGAGGACGTCGTCGCGCTGCTGCGCGAGGAGGCGAAGATCGAGCAGCCCGGCGACTATTCGGACGAGCCCCATGTGACGACCTATGCCTTCTGGGAATCGGGGCAGGCCAACCGGCTGCTCGCCAAGGGAGAGCGGGCCGAGATCGCCTTTGACGGCCCGGTCCGGCTGCTGCAGGGGCAGTTGGACGATACTGTCCCCACCTCGATCGCGCTGCGGCTGTCGCGTGCGATCCGTTCAGCCGATGTGCAGACCATATTGGTCAAGGACGGCGATCATCGCCTGTCGCGGCCGGGGGATATCGCCCTGCTGCTGGGCGTCGTCTCGCAGCTGATGGAGCCCTGATGCTGATCCTGCTCATGGCCGCCGCCGCCGCCGTTGCTGCCCCTGCTGCCGCTCCTGCCGCTGCGCCGCCCACTCAGGCCGAGCATGCGGCGCGCGGCGCGAAATGCGCGGCTCTGGCCAAAAACGATCCCGCCAAGGCCGAGGCCGAGGCGCGCGGCTGGATCGCGGGCGGCGGCGGCATGGCGGCGCGGCAGTGCCTCGGTGTCGCCCAGTCGGGCCTCGAGCAATGGCCGGCCGCCGCCACGACCTTCGAGGGCGCCGCCCGCGATGCGCAGATCGCGCAGAACCCGATGGCGGTGGTGCTGTGGATGCAGGCGGGCAACGCCGCGCTGGCGGGCGACGAGCCGGCCCGCGCGCGCGCCGATTTCGACAGGGCGCTGGCCCTGCCCGGCCTCTCGAACGAGATGAAGGGCGAGGTCTATCTCGATCGCGCCCGCGCCGGCGTGTCGGTCAACGACCTGCCCGGCGCCAGGGTCGATCTCGAACAGGCGACGAAGCTGGTGCCGCGCGATCCGCTAGGCTGGCTGTTGCGCGCCAATCTCGCCCGCCGGATGAAGGAGATGCCGCTGGCCTATGGCGCGATCCGCGAGGCGGCGGCGCTGTCGCCCGGAGACCCCGCGATCAGCTACGAAGCCGGCAACATCGCCGCGGCGGCCGGGCAGATGGACGACGCCCGCGCCGCCTGGACCCGCGCCGCGCAGGCCGCGCCGGACAGCGACGCGGGTCAGGCGGCGGCGCTGGCGCTCAAGGACGCGGCGAGGCCGCGCCCTTGAGTTTTATTTGTTCTGCCTCAGACGCCGGGCGCGGGGCATCCGCCCCGCTTGGCTTCCTCGCAATAAGCTCGGGCGGTCGTTCGGCCTTGCGGGTCACTGACGTGCCCCGGTGCCGAGCTCTGCGTCGGAGCCTGTCGAGGCTCCGCAAGGCCGAACGGCCGCCGCGCCTTATTGGCGCGAAGCCAAGCAGGACGGATGTCCTGCGCCCGGCGTCTGAGGGCCAAACAAAAAACTCATCGGCCCTTCGCGCGGTCACCGGCAGCGCAGCTTCCGTTCCAGGCGTTGCATCGCCGATCGCGGCCCCTAGATTAGGCCGATGAAGTATTTGCACACCATGATCCGCGTCTCCGATCCCGACGCCACCATCCGCTTCTTCGAGCTGCTCGGGCTGCGCGAGACCAGGCGCTTCGACAATGAGGCGGGCCGCTTCACCCTGATCTTCCTGGCGGCGCCCGGCGACGAGGACGCGCAGGTCGAGCTCACCCATAATTGGGGCGAGAAGGGCTATGAGGGCGGCCGCAATTTCGGCCATCTCGCCTATCGCGTCGACAATATCTACGAGACCTGCCAGCGGCTGATGGACGCCGGGGTGACGATCAACCGGCCGCCGCGCGACGGCCATATGGCGTTCGTGCGGACCCCCGATAACATCTCGGTCGAGCTGCTCCAGGACGGCAAGCTCGAGCCCGCCGAGCCCTGGGCTTCGATGCCGAACGTCGGGAGCTGGTGAGCATGGCGGTCGAGATCCTTCGCCTGCCGGTGCTCAGCGACAATTATGTCTGGCTGATGCACGATCCGGCCTCGGGCGAGACGGTCGTGGTCGATCCGGCGGTGGCGGAGCCGGTGCTCGACGCCGCGGCGGCGCGCGGCTGGACGATCGGCCAGATCTGGAACACCCACTGGCATCCCGACCATATCGGCGGCAACGCGGCGATCAAGGCGGCGACCGGCTGCATCGTCAGCGGCCCCGCCGCCGAGGCCGCCAAGATCCCGACTCTCGATGTGCCGCTGCGCGAGGGCGATATCGTCCGGATCGGCGCGATCGAGGGGCATGTCATCGAGGTCCCCGCGCACACCGCCGGGCACATCGCCATCCACCTGCCGACCGAGGGCGCCGCGTTCGTCGGCGACACCCTGTTCGCGATGGGCTGCGGCCGGTTGTTCGAGGGAACGCCGGCGCAGATGTTCGCCAACATGGCGCGGCTGTCGGCCTTGCCGGCCGAGACGCGGGTCTATTGCGCCCATGAATATACCCAGTCCAACGGCCGCTACGCGCTGGTCGCGGAGCCCGACAACCTCGCGATCCGCCAGCGGATGAGCGAGGTCGACGCGGCCCGCGCGGCCGGCGAGGCGACGGTGCCGAGCACCATCGCGCTCGAGCGCGCCACCAATCCGTTCATGCGGGCCGCCAGCGTCGAGGAACTCGCTGGCCGCCGCGCCGCGAAGGACGCCTTCAGGGGCTGATCGTTGCGGGTGGTGCCGGGGCGCAGTTGCTGGTCGGCTCATACCAAGCTCGATAAACTGCGACTCTTCCCCCTCCCCTTCAGGGGAGGGGACGGGGGTGGGGCGTATCCCCAAGGTCGGTCCATGAGGCGAGGCCCCACCCCAACCCCTCCCCTGAAGAGGAGGGGCTTGGTAGGGTCCGATCAGCCCAACGCGGTATCAGTCGCGCAGCAGCTCGTTGATGCCGGTCTTCGAGCGGGTCTGCGCGTCGACCCGCTTGACGATCACCGCGCAGTAGAGGCCGGGGCCGCCGTCCTTGCCGGGCAGCGTGCCGGGCACGACCACCGCATAGGATGGCACGCGGCCGACGAAGACCTCGCCGGTGGCGCGGTCGACGATCTTGGTCGAGGCGCCGAGATAGACGCCCATCGACAGCACCGCGCCTTCCTCGACGATCACCCCCTCGGCGACCTCCGAGCGCGCGCCGATGAAGCAGTTGTCCTCGATCACGACCGGGCCCGCCTGCAGCGGCTCGAGCACGCCGCCGATGCCGACGCCGCCCGACAGATGGACGTTCTTGCCGATCTGCGCGCAGCTGCCCACCGTCGTCCAGGTGTCGACCATCGTGCCTTCGCCGACGAAGGCGCCGAGATTGACGAAGCTCGGCATCAGTACCGCGCCCTTGGCGATATGCGCGCCGCGCCGCACGATCGATCCCGGCACCGCGCGGAAGCCGGCGCTGCGATATTCCGCCTCGCCCCAGCCGGCGAACTTCGACGGCACCTTGTCCCACCAGCTCGCGCCGCCGGGCGCGCCGGGGATCAGTTCCATGTCGTTGAGGCGAAAGGAGAGCAGCACCGCCTTCTTGAGCCACTGGTTGACCGTCCAGCCGTCGGCCCCCTTCTCCGCGACGCGGCGGGTGCCGGCGTCGAGCGACAGCAGCGCTTCCTCGACCGCATCGCGCACCGCGCCCCTGGTCGAAAAGCCGATCGCGTCGCGATCTTCCCAGGCCTGTTCGATGGTCTTCTGCAGATCGCCGCTCATTGCATACCCCCTGTGATTTCGTGCAGCCATTGGCCGACGTCATGGATTTCATAGTCGATGAAGCTCAGGTCGACCTCATGGCTGCCGAGTTCGGAGCCGTTGTTCACCCACACCGTGGTCATGCCGATCGCCTTGGCCGGCTTGAGGTTGCGGGCCATGTCCTCGACGAACAGCGATGTGGTCGGCTCGATCCCGAATGCCTTCACCATCGACTCGTAGCTCGCGACATGCGGCTTGGGCTGGTAGGCGCAGGCGTGGATGTCGTGGATCGCCTCGAAGCTCTTCGACAGGCCGAGCCGTTCGAGCACCCGCTCCGCATAGACGGCATCGCCATTGGTGAAGATCAGCTTGCGCCCCGGCAGCCTGGCCACCGCCTCGACCAGCCGCCGGTCCTCTTCCAGCGCGTCCATCTCGACATCGTGGACGAAGGCGAGGAATTCATGCGGGTCGATCTCGTGGTTCTTCATCAGCCCCGACAGGGTGGTGCCATGCTCGCGAAACAGCCGCTTCTGGATCTGGTGCGCCTCCTCGGCATCGACGCCGAGCAGTCGCTGGACGTACAGCCCCATGCGCACGTCGATCAGCCCGAACAGATCGGCCGTCGCCGGATAGAGGGTGTTGTCCAGATCGAAGATCCAGGCGTCGATATGGTCGAGGGCGGCAAGCATGGCGGGCGAGTAGCGGTTGGGGGGAGGCGAGGCAACCCGCCGGCCTTCCCAGCCGCGATAAGGGGAGGAGGCTTAAACGGTAAAGCTCTCGCCGCAGCCGCAGCTGCCCTTGGCGTTGGGATTGGCGAACACGAAGCCGGCCGAGAAGTCGTCCTCGACCCAGTCCATGCGCGAGCCGATCAGGTACAGGATCGAGCCGCCGTCGACATAGAAGTCGCCCCCCGGGGTCATGATCTTCTCGTCGAACGGATCGGCCTGGCTGACATAGTCGACCGAATAGGCCAGGCCGGAGCAGCCGCGGCGCGGCGTCGACAGCTTGACGCCGATCGTCCCCTCGGGCGCCGACGCCATCAGATGCGCGATGCGCGCCTCGGCCGATGCGGTGAGCGTCAGCGCGGCGGGGCGGGCGCGGGTTTTCACGTCACTCATGGTTCGTCTCCAGACCTTCCCGTTCAGGGAGGGTAGATTACAACATTCCAAGTTCCAGCTTCGCCTCGTCGGACATCTTCGCCGGATCCCATGGCGGATCCCAGACGAGGTTGACCTCGGCCGATCCGACCCCCGGGACCGCGCCGACGCGCAGCTCGACCTCGCCCGGCATCGATTCGGCCACCGGACAATGCGGCGTGGTCAGCGTCATCGTCACCACGACATGGCTGTCGGGGGTGACGTCAACGCCGTAGATCAGCCCGAGCTCATAGATGTTGACCGGGATCTCGGGGTCGTAGATCTCCTTGAGCGCGTCAATCACGCCCTCGTAGAGATCGCCGCCCGGCTCCCCTGCACCCGCGGACGCCGGTTTTTGCGCCAGGAAGCCTTCGAGATAATCGGGCTTGTGGCCCACATCGTCGAGATCGACGCGTGCCTTGGGCGGCGCCGCGACGGCGGTGACCTCCTCGATCTCGATCTTGCCTGGTTCGTTCATTGGTTCGCCTTGCTCGCTATCTGGCATCATCCGAAAATCCGCGTCACCCGTTCGATTCCCCGCGCCAGCGCCGCAACATCGCTCTCGTCATTGTAGATGCCGAAGCTCGCGCGCGCGGTCGCGGGGATATCGAGGTGTTCCATCAGCGGCTGGGCGCAATGATGCCCGGCCCTGATCGCCACCCCTTCCTCGTCCAATATGGTGCCGATGTCGTGCGGATGCACCCCTTCGATCGCGAAGGAGACGATGCCCGCGGCATCCTCCGGTCCGAACAGCCGCACGCTGTTGATCGCCGACAGCGCGTCGCGCGCTTGCGTCACCAGCGCCACTTCGTGGGCGTGGATCACCGGCAGGCCGATCGCCTCGACATAATCCATCGCGGCATGGAGGCCGAGCGCGCCGACGATGTTGGGCGTGCCCGCCTCGAAACGCTGCGGCGCGGGCGCCCAGCTCGTCTTCTCGAACGTCACCTTGTCGATCATCGACCCGCCGCCCTGCCAGGGTGGCATCGCGTTCAGCAGCGCCCCCTTCGCCCAGAGCGCGCCGATACCGGTCGGTCCATAAAGCTTGTGACCGGAAAAGGCGTAGAAGTCGCAGCCGATCGCCTGCACGTCGACCGCGATCCGCGGCACCGCCTGGCACCCATCGAGCAGGATCTTCGCGCCGACCGCATGCGCGAGCCCAGTCGCGCGCTTTGCGTCGAGCAGCGATCCGAGCACGTTGGAGACATGCGCGAAGGCGACCAGCTTGTGTCGCTCGGTGAGCATGCGTTGGGCCGCATCGAGGTCGATCCGGCCGTCCTCGGTGAGCGGGCAGACGTCGATAGCCACGCCGGTGCGGTCCTGGATCAGCTGCCAGGGGACGATATTCGAATGATGCTCGAGCTTGGACAGCAATATGCGGTCGCCGGGGCGGAGATTGGCAACGCCCCATGTCTGCGCGACGAGGTTGATCGCCTCGGTCGCGCCGCGGACGAACACCACTTCGTCCGAGCTGTGGGCGTGGAGGAAGCGCGCGACCCGCTGGCGTGCCGCCTCATAGGCGATCGTCATATCGGCGGAGCGGCGATAGACGCCGCGATGCACGGTCGCATAATCGCGGCCATAGGCCTGGTCGATCGCGTCGATCACCGCCTGCGGCTTCTGCGCGGTTGCCGCGGTGTCGAGATAGTGCCAGCCCTCGGGGATGGCGGGGAAATCCCGGGTCCACGCGTTCATGCGCGTCCCTCCAGCCAGCGCTCGGCGTCGGCCTGGAACATGTCGCGCGCGCGCTGCTCGCCGATCCGCGAGATCGCGTCGGCGATGAACGCCTGGGTCAGCAGTGCGCGGGCGCGATCGGGCGTGATCCCGCGCGACATCATGTAGAACAGCGCGCGCTCGTCGAGCTCGCCGACGGTCGCCCCATGGGCGCATTTCACGTCGTCGGCGAAGATTTCGAGCTCGGGCTTCAGGTTCACGGTCGCGGTGCGCTTGAGCATCAGCCCGCGCAGGCTCTGCTCGCCATCGGTCTTCTGCGCATCGCGCGCCACCTCGACCCGCGCCGCCATGCTGACGGTCGCCCTGTCGTCGGCGACGGCGCGCCACAACTGCCGGCTGGTGCCCTCTTCGCAGGCGTGGCGGACGACAATCGCCGCTTCGTGGCGCTGCTCGTCGCGCGCGAGCAATGCGCCGCCATGCTCGGCATAGGCGCCCGGTCCGTCGAGCAGGATCGCACCATCGATGCGGCTGCTGCCCTGACCGGTGCCGAGCACGGTGGTGACGAGGCTCGCCCCCGCGTCCAGCCGCGCTTCGTCGCGCAGCGAGGTGAAGCCGGACGATTGCGAAATACGGATCGCCCGCATCAGCCGCGCCGAGCGGCCGAGCCCGATGCTGGTGAGCCGGTTGGCCCAGCCGTCGCCGACATAGGTCTCGACGATGCTCGCCTGCGCGTCCTCGGCCATGACGATGCGCGCGGGCAGGTGGCTGGCGCCGCCGGTCGCTACATGGACGATCTCGATCAGGTCCTCGGCCCCGTCCTCATGGACGGCGAGCGTCCAGCCAGAGCCAGTGGCGAGCGCCGCCAGCGGATGCGTGGAGCCGATTCCGGTCGGGCCGACGGCAATCGGGCCGGGGCGGCTGCGCGCCTCATCGAACCTGCCGTCGACGAACAGCAGGCGCGGGCCGTCGCCGATCCAATGTGCATCGAGATCGCGCGCGCCGGCGGCGGGTGCGGCGGCGGCGAGTCCAGGCAGCGCCGACAGGTCGGACCAGCGCCACGCTTCCTCGCGGGGAGAGGGGAGCGACAGGCTCACGCCGCGATCGCTCCGTAACCCTCGCGCTCGAGTTCGTGGGCGAGCTCGGGGCCGCCGGTGCGGACGATGCGGCCGTCGGCGAGGACATGGACGAAGTCAGGTTTCACATAGTCGAGCAGGCGCTGATAATGGGTGATCAGCAGCACCGCCTTGTCGGGCTTGCGCATGATCATGTTGATGCCGCCGCCGATGGTGCGCAGCGCATCGATGTCGAGGCCAGAATCGGTCTCGTCGAGGATCGCCAGCCTGGGGTCGATGATCCCCATCTGCACCATCTCGTTGCGCTTCTTCTCGCCGCCCGAGAAGCCGACATTCACCGGCCGCTTGAGCATGTCCATGCTCAGCCCGAGCGCGTCGGCCTGCGCCCGCGCGCGCTTGAGGAAATCGCCGCCGGACAGCGGTTCCTCGCCACGCAGCCGCCGCTGGGCGTTCAGCGCCTCGCGCAGGAACTGCACGTTGGAGACGCCGGGGATCTCGACCGGATATTGGAAGCCCAGGAACAGCCCGGCCGCGGCGCGCTCATGCGGCGCCAGCGCGAGCAGGTCGACGCCGTCGAAGGTCGCCGATCCCTCGGTCACCTCATAGCCGGGCCGCCCGCTCAGCACGTAACTGAGCGTCGACTTGCCCGCGCCATTCGGCCCCATGATCGCATGGATCTCGCCCGGGTTGAGCGTCAGCGACAGCCCCTTGAGGATCGGCTTGCCGTCGACTTCGGCGTGGAGGTTATTGATGTTGAGCATTGACGATACCGTTTCCGTAAATTGCCTCGGCTTCAGACAAGGTGAGCCTTTTGTGCATTAGCGACATGGCGGCGGAAATTTCCTTTTCCGTCATCCGACCGACCCCTTCCAGCTTCTCCCCAGCAGCTTGTGCGGCACGGCCTTCTCAAGCCCCTCCGCTGAAGGGGAGGGGAGTCGAGGCGGCGATCCTGATCGCGAGGCGAAAGCTCAGCCAACCGAGCCCTCCAGGCTTATCCCGAGCAGCTTCTGCGCCTCGACCGCGAACTCCATGGGGAGCTGCTGGAGCACCTCCTTGGCGAAGCCGTTGACGATCAGCGCCACCGAGGCTTCCTGGTCGAGCCCGCGCGACATCGCGTAGAACAGCTGGTCGTCGCTGATCTTCGAGGTGGTCGCCTCATGCTCGATCTGTGCCGAGGGGTTCCTCACCTCGATATAGGGCACGGTGTGCGCGCCGCATTTGTCGCCCAGCAGCAGCGAATCGCACTGGGTGTGGTTGCGCGCATTCTCGGCGGTCGGGCCGACGCGCACGAGCCCGCGATAGGTGTTGTTGCTCTTGCCGGCCGAGATGCCCTTCGAGACGATCGTCGAGCGGCTGTTCCTGCCCAGATGGATCATCTTGGTGCCGGTATCGGCCTGCTGGCGGTTGTTGGTGACCGCGACCGAATAAAATTCGCCGACGCTGTTCTCGCCGGCAAGGACGCAGCTCGGATATTTCCAGGTGATCGCGCTGCCGGTCTCGACCTGGGTCCAGCTGACCTTGCTGTTCCGGCCCTGGCACAGCGCGCGCTTGGTGACGAAATTATAGATGCCGCCCTTGCCCTCGGCATCGCCCGGATACCAGTTCTGGACGGTCGAATATTTGATCTCGGCATCGTCCAGTGCGACCAGCTCGACCACCGCGGCATGGAGCTGGTTCTCGTCGCGCATCGGCGCGGTGCAGCCTTCCAGATAGGAGACGTGGCTGCCCTTGTCGGCGACGATCAGCGTGCGTTCGAACTGGCCGGTATTCTCCGCGTTGATGCGGAAATAGGTGCTCAGCTCCATCGGGCAGCGCACGCCCTCGGGGATATAGACGAAGGTGCCGTCGGAGAAGACCGCGCAGTTGAGCGTCGCGAAATAATTGTCGTGCATCGGCACGACCTTGCCGAGCCACTTGCGCACCATCTCGGGATATTCGCGGATCGCCTCGCTGATCGACCGGAAGATGACGCCGGCCCGCTCGAGCTCGGCGCGGAAGGTGGTGGCGACCGAAACCGAATCGAACACCGCGTCGACGGCGACCTTGCGCGCGCCCTCGACGCCGGCGAGCACCTTCTGCTCCTCGATCGGAATGCCGAGCTTCTCGTAGACGCGCAGGATCTCGGGATCGACCTCGTCGAGCGAGCCCAGCTCCTTCTTCGCCTTGGGCGCCGCATAATAATAGGCGTCCTGATAATCGATCGGCGGCACGTCGAGCTTGGCCCAGTCGGGCGGCGTCATCGTCAGCCAGTGGCGATAGGCCTTGAGTCGCCAGTCGAGCATCCATTCGGGCTCGTTCTTCTTGGCAGAGATGAAGCGCACGGTGTCTTCGGACAGGCCTTTCGGCGCGAAATCCTGCTCGATGTCGCTGGTGAAGCCCCATTCGTAATTGGAGGCCTTGTCGGCGGCGTCGATCGCGGCGCGATTCTTTTCGGTGCGAGTGTCGGTCATGCCGACACTCCCCTAGAATTGCCCGACAGCATTGCAAGGCTGACCCCTCCGAGCGCGCCGCGAATCGTGTCGTTGACCACGCCCCAGTGCGGCTTGACCAGGCACGAGCCCTCGAGCCCGCAGTCGTGGCGATGGTCGTCGACGCAGGCGGTCATCGCGATCGGCCCCTCGACGGCTTCGACGATGTCGGCCAGGCTGATCTCGGCTGCCGGGCGGGCGAGGCGGACGCCGCCGCCGGTGCCGCGCGCCGAGGCGAGAAGGCCCGCCTGCGCGAGTCGGCCCATCAGCTTCTGCGCGGTGGGCAGCGGCACGCCGGTTTCATCGGCGATCAGCGTCGCCGTGAGCCGCTCGCCCGGCGCGTGACGCGCGGCGGCGGACAGCATCACGACCGCATAATCGGCTAGGCTGGACAGGCGCATGACAAGTTCTACTTTCAATCGGATTGATTCGGTCCAATTGGGCAGATGGCCCCGGCACGGCCCGGCGTCAAGGCTGCTTCCCGCAATTAGGCCGCCAGCGCGGGCGCGATGTCCCGGCCGCGTTGGGCGAACACGACCGGGACATCTCGGGCTACGGGTCGGATCGACCCGGGGCACGATCGCGTACATTGCCTTCGGGGGGATGGACGCTGCGGGGGTAACGAACGGCGGCGCCGGTTTAATCCCGCGCGGACATATTTTCGGAACCGGCAGATCGCACGGTGCGGGCGCGCTCCGTTGTCAGCCGGGCGGCGCTGCTCTATGGCCCGCGCCGATATGACCGAGCAGATCATCATCGCCGTTCCCAAGGGCCGCATCCTCAAGGAGGTGCTGCCGCTGTTCGCGGCGGTCGGCATCCTGCCGGAGCCGGCGTTCGGTGACGAGGACAGCCGGCTGCTGCGCTTCGCCACCAACCGCGCCGACATCGGTCTGATCCGGGTGCGTGCGTTCGACGTTGCGACCTTCGTCGCGCACGGCGCCGCGCAGCTCGGGATCGTCGGCTCGGACGTGCTGATGGAGTTCGACTATTCGGAGCTCTACGCCCCGGTCGACCTGGATATCGGCCATTGCCGGATCTCGGTCGCCGAACCGGTGGCAATGGCGGCGAGCGACGATGTCCGCGAGTGGAGCCATGTCCGCGTGGCGACCAAATATCCCAACATCACCCGCCGCCATTTCGAGGCGCGCGGCGTGCAGGCCGAATGCGTCAAGCTCAACGGCGCGATGGAAATCGCCCCGGTGCTCGGCCTGTCGAGCCGGATCGTCGACCTGGTTTCGACCGGGCGCACGCTCAAGGACAATGGCCTCGCCGAGGTGGAGAAGATCGCCGATGTCTCGTCGCGGCTGATCGTCAACCGCGCGGCCTTCAAAACCCGCGCAGGCGAGATCGCGCCGCTGGTCGAGGGATTCCGCCGTGCCGTCGAGTCCAGGGGGGTGGGCCCCGATGCCGCTTCGGCTCGATAGCCGCGATCCCGGCTTCGCGGCGGCGTTCACGGCGCTGGTCGAGGGCCGGCGCGAGGCCGACGAGGATGTTTCGCGCGACGTGACCGCGATCATCGCGGCGGTGCGGGCGCAGGGCGACGCTGCGCTCGCCGACTATACGCGCCGGTTCGACCGGCACGATCTCGACGCATCGGGCTGGCGGATCGATCGTGCCGCCTGCGACGCCGCGCTCGCGGGGCTGGATGCCGAACTGCGAGCGGCGCTCGACCTCGCGGCGGAACGCATCCGCGCCTATCATGCCGAGCAGCGCCCTGCCGACAGCGCGCGCACCGACGCTGCGGGTGTGCGGATGGGTGCGCGCTGGGGTGCGGTCGAGGCGGCGGGGCTGTATGTGCCTGGCGGCCGGGCGGCCTATCCCTCGTCGGTGCTGATGAACGCGATTCCCGCAAAGGTCGCCGGCGTCGACCGGCTGGTGATGGTGACGCCGACCCCCGATGGCGCGGTCAATCCGCTGGTCCTCGCCGCGGCGGCGCTGGCGGGCGTGGACGAGGTCTGGCGGATCGGCGGTGCGCAGGCGATCGCGGCGCTTGCCTATGGCACCGATCGAATCAGGCCGGTGGATGTGATCGTTGGCCCCGGCAATGCCTGGGTGGCCGAGGCCAAGCGCCAGCTTTACGGCGTGGTCGGCATCGACATGGTGGCGGGCCCGTCCGAAATCGTCGTCGTCGCCGACGGCGACAATGATCCGGCCTGGATCGCCTCGGACCTGCTGAGCCAGGCGGAGCATGATCCGACCAGCCAGTCGATCCTGATCACCGACGATGCCGCCTTCGCCGATGCCGTCGCCGTCGAGGTGGAGGCGCAGCTCGGCCGTCTCCAGACCGAGGCGACCGCACGGGCCAGCTGGGCCGACAACGGCGCGATCGTCACCGTCGCCAGCCTCGGCGAGGTGCCCGCGCTGTCAGACCGGCTCGCGCCCGAGCATCTCGAACTGGCGATTGCCGATCCGCAGGACCTGTTCGATCGCATCCGCCATGCCGGCTCGGTGTTTCTCGGCCGCCATGCGCCCGAGGCTGTCGGCGATTATGTCGCGGGGCCCAACCATGTGCTGCCGACCGGGCGGCGCGCACGTTTCGCGTCGGGCCTGTCGGTGCTCGACTTCATGAAGCGCACCAGCTTCATCGCGCTCGATCCGGCGGCCATTGCTGCCATCGGGCCGGCGGCGGTTGCGCTCGCCAATGCGGAAGGACTGCCCGCGCATGCGGCGTCGGTCGCCGCGCGACTGGGACGATAGATTATGACCAAGATCAACGAACGCTCGCGCTCGCGCAGCGCCGCCCGGCTCGCCGCCGCGCAGGCGCTCTATCAGCAGGAGATGGAGCAGACCCCGCTGGCTTCGCTGCTCGACGAGTTCCACCAGCACCGGCTGGGCGCGACGATCGAGGATGTCGAATATGCCGCGGCCGAAGTCAGCTTCTTCGACGATCTGGTGAAGGGCGTCGATGCCCGCCGTGCCGAGATCGACGCCGCGATTGCCGCCCGGCTTGCCAGCGGCTGGACGCTCGAGCGGCTCGACCGCCCGATGCGGCAGATATTGCGCGTCGGCGCCTATGAGCTGATCGCCCGGCCAGACGTGCCGACCGCGACGGTGATCAGCGAATATGTCGATGTCGCGGACGCCTTCTACGATCGCCGCGAAAAGGGCTTCGTCAACGGACTGCTCGACGGCATCGCGAGGGACGTGCGCGCTTGATCGAAGGCGCCGCGATCGTCCACGACCCGTTCTTCTGGCTGCTCGGGATACCGGCCGTCGTCTTGCTGGGCCTCGGCAAGGGCGGCTTCATCGGGGTCGGCACGCTGGCCATTCCGCTGATGGCGCAGGCGGTGCCGCCGGTACAGGCCGCCGCGGTGCTGCTGCCGCTGCTCATCGTCCAGGATGCGGTAGGCGTCTGGTCGTTCCGCGCCAGCTGGGACCGGCGCATCATGGTCGTCATGCTGCCGGGGGCGGTGATCGGCATCGGGCTGGGCTACTGGTTCGCCGCCAGCTTGTCCGAAGCCTGGGTGCTGGTCGCGGTGGGGCTGATTTCCTTCCTGTTCGGACTCCAGCGGCTTTGGGTCGAGCGTGGCGGGCAAGCGACGCCGTCGCATCGGCTGCCCGACTGGATCGGCGCGATATGCGGGGTCTGCTCGGGCCTTTGCAGCCAGATTGCGCATGCCGGCGCGCCGCCATATCAATTGTGGGTGATGCCGCAGCGGCTGGATCGCGACAGCTTCGTCGGCACCACCGTGATATTCTTCGCGGTGATGAACTGGATCAAGGTTCCCGCTTATGCCGCGCTCGGGCAGTTCTCCACCGCCAACCTGCTCGCCTCGGCCGCGCTGCTGCCGGTGGCGACCGCCTCGACCTTCGCGGGCGTGTGGCTGGTGCGCAGGGTCGATGGCGAGCGCTTCTACACGATCATATACGGGCTCACCGTGCTGCTCGGGGCGAAGCTGCTGTGGGACGGGGCGGTTCAGCTTGCCGCCTGAACCGGCACGACCTGGGCTTCCCTCCCGGAAACGGGCGTGAACGAATGGCGATGAGCGACGAGAAGCGCCTGGTCGATGCCCTGCGCGGCCTTGCCACGCATCCTGGCGCGCGCGCGCTGCTGGACGACGCTGCGGTGTTGCCCGCGCCGATCGGCCGCGATCTCGTCTTCACCCACGACATGCTGGTGGAGGGGGTTCATTACCTGCCCGGCGACCCGCCCGGCGACGTCGCGTGGAAGCTGCTTGCGGTCAATCTGTCGGATCTCGCGGCGAAGGCGGCCCAACCGGTCGGCGTGCTGATGGGCTATGGCCTGACCGGCGCGCACGATTGGGATGCGGCGTTCGTCGAAGGGCTCGGCCGCGCGCTTACGCATTTCGGCGTGCCGCTGCTCGGCGGCGATACGGTCGCGCAGCCGTCGGGCGATGCGCGCGTGCTGGGGCTGACCGCGATCGGGCAGGTCGCGCCCGGCGGCGCGCCCGACCGGCGAGGGGCGCAGCCGGGCGACCTGCTGTTCGTCACCGGCACGATCGGCGATGCGGGCTTGGGCCTGCGCATTGCACTGGGCGAGATCGAGGGCCCTCGCCGCCTGCTGAAGGCCTATCGGCTGCCGATGCCGCGGCTCGTCGAGGGGCGGGTGCTCGGCGGTCTGGCCCATGCCATGGCCGACGTGTCGGACGGGCTGCTGATCGATGCGCAGCGCATGGCGGCCGCGTCGAATCTTGCGGTCGAGGTCGATCTCGATGCGCTGCCCCTGTCGGCGGAGGCGCGCGGCTTCGGCGAGGATCGCCCAGCGCGGCTCGCCGCAGCCATAGCGGGCGACGATTATCAGCTGCTCTGTGCCGTCCCGCCGGGTGATCGCGATGCCGCCGCGGCGGTCGCGGTCGAAATCGGCCGTTTCGAGGCGGGGGCGGGGCTCGCCGTCCGCGATCGCGATGGCGCGGTGCCGTTGCCCGCGCATCTCGGTTACGAGCATCGCTGAACCGCAGCTGAAGGCCTGAATTACGGGCCTTGCGGCGCGCCGACATCCCGGACATACAGAACGCCCACGCGTCTTGAGGTCAAAAAAGGGCGGAAAAGCCCGATCCGAACGCGAACGGAGCGAAGGGAGTCAGGATGCTCATCATAGAAGTCGCGATCGGCTGCGGGCTGCTCGCCATATTATACGGGCTGTTCACCAGCCGTCAGGTGCTGGCCGCATCGGCCGGCAATGAGAAGATGCAGGACATCGCCGCAGCCATCCAGGAAGGCGCGCAAGCCTATCTCGGACGGCAATATCGCACCATAGCCATCGTTGGCGTGATCGTCGCGGCGCTGGTCTTCTATTTCCTCGGGCTGACCTCGGCGACCGGTTTCGTGATCGGCGCGCTGCTTTCCGGTTCTGCCGGCTATGTCGGCATGAACATCTCGGTGCGCGCCAATGTCCGTACTGCCGAAGCGGCGCGGACCAGCCTGCAGAGCGGCCTCACCGTCGCCTTCCGGGCCGGTGCCGTGACCGGTGTGCTCGTCGCCGGCCTCGCGCTTCTCGCGATCTCGGTGTTCTACTGGTATCTCACCGGGCCGCGCGGCTACGCCCCCAATGACCGGGTCGTCATCGACGCGCTGGTAGCGCTGGCGTTCGGCGCATCGCTGATCTCGATCTTCGCGCGCCTCGGCGGCGGCATCTTCACCAAGGCGGCCGACGTCGGCGCCGATCTGGTGGGCAAGGTCGAAGCGGGCATTCCCGAGGACGACCCCCGCAACCCAGCCACCATCGCGGACAATGTCGGCGACAATGTCGGCGACTGCGCCGGCATGGCGGCCGACCTGTTCGAAACCTATGTCGTCACCGTCGGTGCGACGATGGTGCTGATCGCGCTGCTCGTCACCGGCGACGCGGCTTGGATCGGCAAGCTGATGTCGCTGCCGCTGCTGATCGGCGGCGTCTGTATCGTCACCTCGATCATCGGCACCTATATGGTCCGCCTCGGTTCGAGCCAGTCGATCATGGGCGCGCTCTACAAGGGCTTCTGGACCACCGCGATCCTGTCGGTTCCGGCGATCTACTTCGCCACCGACTGGGTGCTCGGCGACATGACCAGCGCGGTCGGGGTCGGCGATACCAGCTTCCCGATCATCAACATCTTCTATTCGGCGCTCGTCGGCCTGGCGGTCACCGGGCTGCTGGTGTGGATCACCGAATATTATACCGGCACCAACTATCGCCCGGTCCGCTCGATCGCCAGGGCGTCCGAGACCGGCCATGGCACCAACGTCATCCAGGGCCTGGCGGTCAGCCTCGAGTCGACCGCGCTGCCGACGCTGGTGATCTGCGTCGGCATCGTCGTCGCCTATCAGCTGGCGGGCCTGATCGGCATCGCCTTCGGCGCGACCGCGATGCTGGCGCTGGCCGGCATGGTCGTCGCCCTCGACGCCTATGGCCCGGTCACCGACAATGCCGGCGGCATCGCCGAGATGGCCGGGCTCGACGACAGCGTGCGCGTCAAGACCGACGCGCTCGATGCGGTCGGCAACACCACCAAGGCGGTGACCAAGGGCTATGCCATCGGTTCGGCAGGCCTTGCCGCGCTGGTGCTGTTCGGCTGCTACACCACTGATCTGACGCATTATTTCCCGAACCTGGCGGTCAACTTCTCGCTCAGCAATCCCTACGTCATCGTGGGCCTGCTGCTGGGCGCGCTGCTGCCCTATATCTTCGGGGCGTTCGGCATGACTGCGGTCGGCCGTGCGGCCGGTGCGGTGGTCGAGGAGGTGCGCGCGCAGTTCCGGGACAATCCGGGCATCATGGCCGGTACCAGCCGTCCCAACTATGCCCGCACCGTCGATCTCGTCACCAAGGCGGCGATCAAGGAGATGATCGTCCCGTCCCTGCTGCCGGTGCTCGCGCCGATCCTGGTCTATTTCGTGATCAGCCAGGTCGCGGGTCAGGCCAACGGCTTCGCGGCGCTGGGCGCGTTGCTGCTGGGCGTGATCGTCTCCGGCCTGTTCGTCGCCATCTCGATGACCTCGGGCGGCGGCGCATGGGACAATGCCAAGAAATATATCGAGGACGGCAATCATGGCGGCAAGGGATCGGAAGCCCATAAGGCGGCCGTGACCGGCGACACCGTCGGCGATCCCTACAAGGACACGGCCGGCCCCGCGGTCAACCCGATGATCAAGATCACCAACATCGTCGCCCTGCTGCTGCTCGCGGCACTCGCCCACGCGATGTGATCGGAAGCGGCAATCGGTTGAAAGAGGCCCGTCCGGAGCGATCCGGACGGGCTTTTTCATTCCCTCTCCCACTTGGGGAGAGGGAGGGGTCCGCGCCGAAGGCGTGGGAGGGTGAGGGCACGATATGTCAGGCGCAAATGCATCGACAGGAATGAACGAAGTCGACCAGTTGCGGACGTTAGCTGAGACGGTAGGATCAATGGCATGTCCTGCCGAATAGCGATCATCATCGCCTGTCTAGGCAGCACGGCCACAGCCCAACCTGTCTCTGACTGGCCGTCAGCCATTACGTGCATCGGAACATCCCGGCTACTCTGCACTGAAGACGCGCGCTGCGAAGTTAGTCGCTTCGGCAAGTTTCCGCTCAAATACGTTTTCAATCTTTCTGCAAAAACATTCGCAACAAGCAATGTCTTCGAGGGCCAAGATGTGCCGAACTTCGCTGGCAAGATCATCTGGCAGCACGAACGGGTGCCAAACCATGATTATCGTCAACTGGCCTTGATGCTGGATGCTGGACAGCTCGTGACGTTCTCCCCAGCGCGGGATAAACAATACCGCAATCTTCGTGGCAAATATCTCGCAGTAGTCCAGTATGGAATGCCCGGTGGAAGTGCGACCGATTGGTTCGATTGCACGTCTGACATGAGCGTTCGCTAGCAACCCAACACAGCCATTCCCTTGCGTATGCAGTTCCCCCGCGCCCTCACCCTCCCACCGCTGCGCGGCGGGCCCCTCCCTCTCCCCTGAGGGAGAGGGGTTTCACGGGGCCTTCTTCCTGATCAGGTAGCGGTAGACGCCGATCAGGTTGATCACCAGCAGGACGATGTTCTGGGTGCCGATCCCCTCCGCGTCGGGCTTGAGGAATCCCCAGGCGATCAGGGCGATCGACGAGGTCACGAAGATCACGAAGGCGATGCCGGTCCAGCGGCGGCCGAGATCGAGCGAGACGAGGAGCGCGGCGATGGCGCCCGCGACCGCGCCGTACCATTGCAGCGCGGCAGTCAGCATAGCGAAAGCATCCTCTTGTCATTGGCGCATGAAGGGCCTCTAACCCGCGTGTTGCGGGTGCGTTCCAGAACCCGGTGCGACGGACCTTGGCAGCATGCACGACCAGCCGATCTTCTTCGATGCCTCCGGACGGCGGCGGCGGCGCTTCGCGCTGGCGCTGATCGCCTTCGTCCTGCTCGTCCTGCTGTCGATCGCCGCCTTCTTCGGGTCGATCGTCGAGGTGGAGCCGCAGCCGCCGCTGCCGTTCGAGGTCGAGCGGCCCGATATCGCGCCGCTGGCCGGCCATGATCACGCGCTGGTCAAGACCAGCGCCCGCCCGATCAAGGATATGTGGCGCGATTTCCGCCATCTGATCGAGCGCGGGCGGCCCGCGCAGGGGCTGCCGCCGACGACCTATGCCTTTCACGCGCCCTGGGACGACGCCTCGGCTGCCTCGCTGGCCCGCCATGTCGACGATATCGACTGGCTGATCCCGGGCTGGATCTCGATCACCGGTGCCGATCACAAGGTGACGAGCTTCGCCGACCCGCGCGGCAAGGCGATCATCAGCAATGCCCAGCACCGGCCCAGGCTGATGCCGATGGTCCAGAACGCGCTCGACGGCGCCTGGGACGGGCCGGGCATAGCCGCTCTGCTGCGCGACCCGGCGCAGACCCGCGCCACGCTCGACAGGGTTGCGCAGCTGCTCGCCGCGAATCAGGCCAGCGGGATATTCTTCGATTTCGAGGAGCTGCCGCCCGACGCGCACCGGACCTATCTCGCCTTCCTGCGGCAGGCGCGCGCGCGCCTGCCCGGCATGACCATCGCCATCGCGGTGCCGGTCGCCGATTCCGACTGGGATCTTCGGGCCTATGCGAAGGTGGCCGACCGGCTGTTCCTGATGGCCTATGACGAGCATTCGGAGCCAGGCGATCCAGGGCCGATCGCCTCGCGCGCCTGGTTTGCCGATTCGGTGGCGCGGGCGGTGCGCGGCCTGCCGCCGGAGAAGGTGGTCGTGGCGCTCGGCTCCTATGCCTATGACTGGGAGAAGGGCGGCGACACCATCGCCCATTCCGTCGAGGACGCCTGGCTGACGGCGCGCGAAAGCGGCGTGGCGCCCCACTATGATCCGCAGAGCGGCAACAGCAGCCTGGCCTATGTGGAGGGCGGCGTCCGCCACGACATCTGGCTGCTCGATGCCGCCGCCATGCACGGCGAGCTCACCACGCTCCGCACGCTCGGCCTGCAATCGGTGGCGCTGTGGCGGCTCGGGACCGAGGATCCGTCGATCTGGACGATGTTCGGGCGCAAGCGCGGCCTGCCCGAGGCGAGTGCGATCGAGGCGATTCCGGCCGGTACCAATGTCGACATCGAGGGCTCGGGCGAGATCCTGCGGATTGGTGCGGTGCCGGTGCCCGGCTATCGCCATGTCGCCACCGACCGGCAGGGCGCGATCACCAATGTGCGGTTCGATCGGCTGCCCAGCCCCTATCAGATCCAGCGCACCGGCTATCGTCCCGGCCTCGTCGCGCTGACCTTCGACGATGGTCCCGATCCGGTCTGGACGCCCCGGATCCTCGATATCCTCAAAGCCGAAAAGGTGCCCGCCACCTTCTTCGTCGTCGGCGAGAATGCGCTGACCCAGCGCGCCCTGCTCGAACGCGAGATCGCCGAAGGGCACGAGGTCGGCAGCCACACCTATACCCATCCCAACCTGGCCGACGCGACGCCGGCACAGACCGCGCTGGAGCTCAATGCCAATCAGCGGCTGTTCCAGGCCTATACCGGGCGGTCGCTGCGGCTTTTCCGTGCGCCCTATTTTGGCGACGCCGAACCGACCACCGCCGACGAGATCACCCCCGTCGCCGAAGCGCAGCGGCGCGGCTATCTGTCGGTCGGCCTGCATGTCGATCCCGATGACTGGAAGCGGCCCGGCGTGGCGCAGATCGTCCAGGGCACCATCGACGGGGTCGAGGGCGGCAATCCCGACTTCTCCACCCAGATCGTGCTGCTCCACGATGCCGGCGGCGATCGCTCGCAGACCGTGGCGGCGCTGCCGCTGCTGATCCATGAGCTTCGCGCCCGGGGCTTTCGCTTCGTGCCGGTGTCCGAACTGGCCGGGCTTCCGGCGCTTCAGGTCAACCCGCCGATCTCGAAGAGCGACCGTCTCGCGGCGGAGACCGATCTCGCCCTGTTCAGCACGCTCGGCGGAATGACGATCGCGATCCGGTGGATCTTCCTGGTCGCGATCAGCCTCGGCATCGCACGCGCCGTGCTGCTGTCCGGGCTGGCGCTGGTCCAGGCCCGGCGCGAATCGCGCACCGTGTTTCCGCCGATCGATCCCGGCCGCTTCGTCACCGTGCTGATCCCCGCCTATAATGAGGAGCGGGTGATCGAACGCTCGGTCCGCCGCGTGCTCGACAGCAGCGAGGTGGAGATCGAAATCATCGTGATCGACGACGGCTCGAGGGACCGCACCAGCGCGGTGGTCCGCGAGGCGTTCGCCGACGAACCGCGGGTGCGGCTGCTGACCCTGGAGAATGGCGGCAAGGCGCGCGCGCTCAACCGCGCGCTTGAACTGGTGCGCGGCGAGATCGTCATCGCGCTCGACGCCGATACCCAGTTCGAACCCACCACCATCGCCCGGCTGGCGCGCTGGTTCGGCGACGAGCGGCTGGGCGCGGTCGCGGGCAATGCCAAGGTCGGCAACCGCGTCAACCTGGTCACCCGCTGGCAGGCGCTCGAATATATCACCGCGCAGAATCTGGAGCGGCGGGCGCTGGCGCGGCTCGATGCGATGACGGTGGTGCCCGGCGCGGTCGGCGCCTGGCGGCTGGCGGCGATCCGCGGCGTCGGCGGCTATCCCCCCGACACGCTGGCCGAGGACCAGGATCTCACCATCGCCATCCAGCGCGCCGGCTGGAAGATCCATTATGATCAATATGCGGTTGCCTGGACTGAGGCTCCGGAAAGCGTCCGCGCGCTCGCCAAGCAGCGCTTCCGCTGGGCCTTCGGCACGCTGCAATGCCTGTGGAAGCACCGTGCGGTGCTGGCCAGCGGACGGCCGCGCGGGCTGGCCCGGATCGGCCTGCCCCAGGCGATATTGTTCCAGATCATGCTGGCCGCGATATCGCCCGTCATCGATCTTGCGCTGTTGCTCAGCCTGGTCGCCACCTGGTTCGAGGTGGAGGCGCATGGCTGGGCGCAGAGCAGCACCGACATCGACAAGATGCTGACCTATTGGCTGGTCTTCACCGCGATCGACCTGCTCGCCGGCTTCGTGGCCTTTGCCCTGGAGCGGCGCGAACGGTGGCGGCTGCTGTGGCTGCTCGTGCCGCAGCGCATCGGCTATCGCCAGATCATGTATTATGTCGTGCTCAAGGCGCTCGCCCAGGCGATGCGCGGGCCGCGGGTCGGCTGGGGCAAGCTGGAACGGTCGGGACGTGTCACCCAGAGCTGAGGTCGAGCGGCATCCGCGCGCCGCACTCGCCCTGCTTTGCATCGCGCTTGCCCTGGTCCAGCTCTACGCCTTCCACTGGGGCGTCATAACGCCCGATAGTGTCGTCCAGTACGGCCAGGCGCTGAGCGGGCGTTACGACGACTGGCACCCGCCGGTCACCGCCTGGCTATGGCGGCAGCTGCTCCGGCTCGGACCCGGCGGGGCGCCGTTCCTGCTGCTCGACGTCGCGCTCTACTGGGGGGCGATCGGGCTGATCGCGGACAGCCTGCGTGCGCGCCATGGCTGGCGCGCGGCGGTGCTGCCGATCCTGCTCGCGCTGCTGCCGATCCCGTTCGGACAGGTCGGCGCGATCCTGAAGGATCCGCTGATGGCGTGCCTGATGCTGATGGCGGCGGCATTGCTGGTCCGCCGCGCGGCGGGCGGGCCGGCATGGCTGGCGGCGGTTGCGGTGCCGTTGATCCTGATCGCCGCGGCGACGCGCATCAACGCGCTGTTCGCGGCGCTGCCATTGCTGCTGCTCGTGCTGCCGGCGCGGTGGACGGCGAGTCCGCTGCGTCTGTCCGCCGCCGCGACGGCGTCGCTGGCGCTGCTGCTGGCGAGCAACTGGGCGATCAACGAGGCCATGCTGAGGCCCAGCCATTCGCATCCGCTCTATTCGCTGATCAATTTCGATCTCGCGGGGATCGTCGCGCAGGGCGGCGGCAATGGCTATCCGGGGCTAAGCGACGCGCAGGCCCGCGCCGCCACGGCGCATTGCTATACCCCGCGGCTCTATGGCGGCGGCGATGAGCCCGGCTGCACCATGGCCGAGGACAGCCTGGCCGAGCATGTCTCGCGCACCGGCGACAGCCCGATCGGCATCTGGCTCAACGCCGTGATCGCCTCGCGCGCCGCCTATGCCCGGCACCGGCTCGCCCATCTCGACTGGAACTGGCGCTTCCTGCTCCGCGAGGTGCCGGGCGACGCGGTCTACCTGATGAGCCAGCCCAACGAACTGGGGCTCCGCTTCACCCCGAACGGCGCGACCCGCACCATCGTGAAGGCCTCGATGTGGCTGGCCTGGTCGCCGCTGGGCCGCCCGGCCACCTGGCTCGCGGTCGCGCTCGGCCTGATGATCGCCGCGCCGGGCCTGCCCAGCCGGCGCATCGTCGCGGCGCTTGCCGCCTCGGCGCTCTGCTATGGCGGTGCCTATGCGCTGATCAGCGTCGCACCCGACCTCCGCTATAATCTGTGGACGATGCTGGCCGTCATCATCGGGCTGGCCATCGCGCTGCCCGAGCGGGCGGCGCTCGGGGCAGGCCGCCGGCTCGTGGCCGTCGCGCCCGCCATCGCCGCAATGCTGATGGAGACCATGGCCTTGCTGGGGGTTAGCGGCTGAGGCCGATTGCGGTATAGCGAAGCAGCGTGAACGGCTGGCGATCCCGTCGGTTCGTGACAGGAATGGAGAGGATCGGATCGTGGACAATGAAAGGCGAAAGCTTCGCGAAACCGTCGACCTGCTCGGCTTCCGCGCGCAGGCGACCGCCGTCGGGCTGGTGCAGCTGGCGGTGGAGCTCAAGGCCGTCGGCGTCCTCGACGCGGCCGCGGTCGGGCGGATCAAGGATGCCATTTGCGGCGACCTCATGCTGTCGCGGCCCAGCTGCGTGGAGCGCGCCGAATATGAGCGGACGTTGCGGCGCCGGCTCGACGGACTGTTCGATGGCGGAGAGCGCATGGGGGCGGTGCCGCCGCCGCAGCTCGGCCACACGCAGGATGCGGCCTGATAGCCATTGACTTCGCCGACGCGGCATCTGCAATTCGCCGATGCGCTTCTTCTCCGATAATGCCGCCAGCGTCTGCCCCGAAGTCATGGCGGCGCTCGGCCGCGCCAATTCGCCCGATACCGCCTATGACGGTGATGCGCTGAGCGCGTCGCTCGATGGCGCTTTCTCGGATCTGTTCGGCACCCAGGTCGCGGCGCTGTGGGTGTCCAGCGGAACGGCCGCGAATGCCCTGGCGCTCGCGGCGATGGTACAGTCGCACCAGGCGGTGATCTGCCATGCGGACGCCCATATCCAGGCCGACGAATGCGGCGCACCCGAATTCTACACCGGCGGGGCCAAGCTGATGCTGGCAAGCGGCGTGGGCGCGAAGCTCGATCCGGCGGGCCTGGAGGCTCTCGCCGCCTCTGTCCGCAACGATGTCCACCAGACCCAGCCGGCGGCGGTGTCGATCACCAACGCCACCGAATATGGGCTGGTCTACACGCCCGACGAGGTCGCCGCGATCGGCGAAGCGGCGAAGCGGCGCGGGCTCGGCCTGCATATGGACGGTGCCCGTTTCGCGAACGCCGTCGCGACGCTCGGCTGCTCGCCGGCCGATCTCACCTGGCGGGCCGGGGTCGATGCGCTGAGCTTCGGCTTCATCAAAAATGGTGGCATGTCGGCCGAGGCGCTGCTGTTCTTCCGGCCGGAGCTTGCCCAGGCGACGCGGTATCGCCGCAAGCGCGCCGGGCACCTGCTGTCGAAGGGCCGTTTCGCCGCGGCACAGATATTGGCGATGCTCGATGGCGGCGTCTGGCTGCGCAACGCCCGCGCTGCCAATGCCGCCGCCGCGCACATCGCCAACGCCGCGCGCGGCCGGCTGCTGCACTCGGTGGAGGCCAATGAAATATTCCTGCGGCTGACGGCGGCCGAGGCCGAGTCGTTGCGGGCACAGGGCTTCGAATTCTACGACTGGACGCCCGGCGTCGCCCGGCTGGTGTGCAGCTGGGACCAGCCTGCGGGCGAAGTCGACGCGCTGGCCGCGGCGATCATGGCGCTGACCTGATCGCGGCTCCCGCACGCTGTCGGCCGCAGCGGCGCGGCGGCTCGTGCCGGCTTTTCAGCCGGCTTACCGCCCGGTTAGACGTCATGCACGAAGCTTGCCAGTTTCCTTGACCATCGGCTTTCGCTAATCAGGGCGACCTTCACCGCGCCGACAGGACAAGCCTGCATGAACGACACCGCCACGCTCCAGCGTCCGACCGGCCCCGAAGCGGCCAGTGTCGCACGCGGCCTGTCGGTCGTGTCCATCGCCAAGACCTACGACAAGCGCCAGGTGCTGTCGGATATTTCGCTCGATGTCGCGCGGGGCGAAGTCGTCGGGCTGCTCGGCCCGAACGGCGCCGGCAAGACGACATGCTTCTATTCGGTGATGGGTCTGGTGAAGCCCGACGCCGGTCGTATCCTGCTCGATGGCGACGACATCACCACCCTGCCGATGTATCGGCGGGCTATCCTGGGGCTCGGTTATCTGCCGCAGGAAACCTCGATCTTCCGCGGCCTCACCGTCGCGCAGAACCTGCTCGCGGTGCTCGAGCTGGTCGAACCCGACAGGGCGCAGCGCGGCGAGCGGCTGGAGGAGCTGCTCAGGGAGTTCCACCTGACCCATCTGCGCGATTCGCCGGCGATGGCGCTGTCGGGCGGCGAGCGCCGCCGCTGCGAGATCGCCCGCGCGCTGGCCGCCGATCCGTCGATCATGCTGCTCGACGAACCTTTTGCCGGCATCGACCCGATTTCGATCTCCGACATCCGCGAGCTGGTGCGCGACCTGAAGCGCCGCGACATCGGTGTGTTGATCACCGATCACAATGTTCGCGAAACGCTCGACATCGTCGATCGCGCCTGCATCATCTATGACGGCAAGGTGCTGTTCCAGGGCAGCCCGGCAGCCCTGGTGGCCGATCCCAACGTCCGGCGTCTATATCTGGGCGAAGGTTTCTCGCTCTGACGCCATGGTTTCAATGAAATTGAAACCGAGCGGTACCGGCCCRCGCCTCGATCTCCGGCAAAGCCAGTCGCTGGTCATGACGCCGCAGCTCCAGCAGGCGATCAAGCTGCTGGCGCTCTCCAATCTCGAGGTCGAAGCTTTCATCGCCGAGGAGATCGAGAAGAACCCGCTGCTGGAGAGCGGCGCGAACGAACCATCCGAGCGGGACGCCGACGACCGTTCCGACGACGGTGCTGGCTTCGAAGATGAGGGAATCGGCGATGGCGAGGGATATGACGGCCCGACTGCCGACCGGCTGATCGAGGCCGGCGATGCCGTGGCCGATGCCCCGCTGGACGTCGACTATGCGGCGGAGACCTTCCACCATGACAGCGCCGCCGATTCGATGCGCGGCATGGATGGCGGGCTCGGCCTCGAAGGCGACGCCAGCGGATCGGCCGAAGCGCCCGATCTCGACGACTATGCCACCGCGACGCTGTCGCTGCGCGATCATCTCACCGCCCAGGCCGGCGAGTTGCTGCCGGGATCGGATATGGTCATCGCCGCGCAGCTGATCGACCTGATCGACGAGGCCGGCTATTTCGAGGGCGACACCGCCGAGCTCGCCCGCCAGCTGGACGTGCCGCTGTTCCATGTCGAGCGCGTGCTCGGGGTGATCCAGACGCTCGATCCCAGCGGGGTCGGCGCGCGGTCGCTGGCCGAATGTATCGCCATCCAGGCCCGGGAGGCCGACCGCTACGATCCGGCGATGGCGAAGCTGATCGACAATCTCGACCTGCTCGCGCGCGGCGCGATCCCGCAGCTGCGCCGGCTCTGCGGGGTGGACGAGGAGGACATGGCGGACATGATCCGCGAGCTCCGCAATTACGATCCCAAGCCGGGGCTGCGCTTCGGCGGCGAGCCGCCGGCGCCGGTGACGCCCGATATCTTCATCGCGCGCACGGGCACCGGCTGGGCGATCGAGCTCAATGGCGCGACCTTGCCCCGGCTGCTCGTCAACCGCGCTTATTATACCGAATTGTCGAGCGGGGCGCAGGACAAGGGCAGCAAGGCATGGCTCAGCGAATGCCTCGCCTCGGCCAATTGGCTGGTCAAGGCGCTCGACCAGCGCGCCCGCACGATCGTCAAGGTCGCCAGCGAGATCGTGAAGCAGCAGGAGGCGTTCTTCCTCCACGGCGTCGAGCATCTCCGCCCCTTGACCCTCAAGGCGGTGGCCGACGCGATCGGCATGCACGAATCGACGATCAGCCGCGTCACCTCGAACAAATATCTGATGTGCGAGCGCGGGCTCCACGAGCTCAAATATTTCTTCACGAGCGGCGTCGCCGCGTCGGACGGCGGCGACAATGTCTCGGCCGAGGCGGTGAAAAGCCAGATCGCCAAGCTGATCGCCGTCGAAGGCGACGACATATTGTCCGACGACAAGCTGGTCGACCTGCTCAAGGACAAGGGCTTCGACCTGGCCCGGCGGACGGTGGCCAAATATCGCGAGGCGATCGGACTGGGATCGTCGGTGCAGCGCAGGCGCCAGCGGGCGATGAAGGCGGCGTAGCAGGCCGCGGCGGTCACATCGGGATCAGCAGCCCGGCCAACGCCGCCGACATCAGGTTCGCCAGGCTGCCCGCCACCAGCGCCTTGATTCCCAGCCGGGCGATGGTCGGTCGCTGGTTGGGCGCGAGGCTGCCGGCGGACGCCATCTGGATGGCGATCGACGAGAAATTGGCGAAGCCGCACAGCGCGAAGGTGACCACCGCGACGCTGTGGGGGCTGAGCGTCGCCCTGATCTGGCCGAGGTGGATATAGGCGACGAACTCGTTGAGCGCGACCTTCTCGCCGAACAGCCCGCCGGCGACCTGCGCCTGATCCCAGGGGATGTTGAGCAGGACCATCACCGGCGCGAACAGCAGGCCGAGCAACTGCTGGAAGCTGGCCTGCGGAAAGCCGAACCAGCCGCCGACCGCACCGAGCATGCCGTTCGCCAGCGCCACCAGCGCGACGAAGGCGAGCACCATCGCGCCGACCGAGACCGCGATCCTCACCCCGGTCTGCGCGCCGAGCGAGGCGGCCATGATGATGTTTTCAGGCCGTGCACCGGCCTCGTGCGCTTCGGCGACCGCGATCACTTCGTCCTCGGGCGCGTCGCCGAGCGGCAGTTCGCCCTCGACTGTGCGGGGATCGGGCATGATGATCTTCGCCATCAGCAGCGCGCCGGGCGCCGACATGAAGCTGGCGGCGAGCAGCAGGTCGATGCTGATTCCCATCGCGGCATAGGCCGCCAATATGGTGCCCGCGACGCCGGCCATGCCCGATGTCATCACCGCGAACATCTGGTGCGGCCTAAGTTCCGCGAGATAGGGGCGGATCACCAGCGGAGATTCGCTCTGGCCGACGAAGATGTTCGCCGCCGCGCAAAGCGATTCGATCCTGGAGACGCCGATGACCGCCTCGATCGTGCCGCCGACCCAGCGGATCACGAACTGCATGACGCCGAGATAATAGAGGATCGACACCAGCGCCGCGAAGAAGATGATCACCGGCAGCGCCGCGATCGCGAAGCTGGTGCCGCCGATCGCAGGACTCGCGATCGAGCCGAACAGGAAATCGGTGCCGGCCTGGGCATAGCCGAGCAGGCTCGACACGCCGCCGGAGAGCCAGGCCAGCGCCGCCCGGCCCCAGGGGACGTAGAGCGCGAGCACGGCGATGCCTGCCTGCAAGGCGAAGGCGGCCCCCACAACGCGCAGGCGGATCGCCTTGCGGTCCGACGACAGCGCCACCGCCACCAGCAGGATGAGCGCGATGCCGGCGACGCCGGTCAGCAATTTGGTCATGCGGGGGCATCTCGCGGTGCAGAGGGCTGACGCCGCACCTTGGCGTGCGGTGTCCAGCGGTCAAGCGCTGCTTTTGCCGCTGCCTGGGGCCTGTCCATTCTCTCCTGGCGATCGGGCGGCGGCCGGATGCGCCCCCGGCCGCGCGATGGCCGGCGCGACGATAGCCTTTCTAACGCCACGGACCTCGGCTAAGGGCCGCGCATGCCGACAGACTACAGCCCCGATCCGATCCTCCTGGCCAAGGCCGAAACCCTCACCGAGGCGCTGCCCTATATGCAGCGCTATGCCGGCGAGACTTTCGTCGTGAAATATGGCGGCCACGCCATGGGCGATCCCGAGCTGGCGCACGACTTCGCGGAGGATATCGTCCTGCTGAAGGCGGTTGGGATCAATCCGGTCGTCGTCCATGGCGGCGGGCCGCAGATCGGCAGGATGCTGAAGACGCTGGGCGTCGAGAGCAGCTTCATCGACGGGCTGCGCGTCACCGATGCCGAGACCGCCAGGATCGCCGAAATGGTGCTGTGCGGATCGATCAACAAGGAGATCGTCTCCTGGATCGCGCATGCCGGCGGCCGCGCGGTCGGCATGTCGGGCAAGGACGGCCGCATGGTGGTGGCCGAGAAGGTCCGCCGCACCCGGATCAACCCCGACACCAGTGCCGAGGAACCCGTCGATCTCGGCTTCGTCGGCGAGCCCGCGGATATCGACCGGCGGGTGATCGACACCATCTCCAAGGCCGGCATGATCCCGGTCATCGCCCCGATCGCGATCGGCGAGGACGGCCACACCTACAATGTCAACGCCGATACGATGGCCGGTGCGATCGCGATCGCGCTGGGCGCGGCGCGGCTGTTCCTGCTCACCGACGTGCCCGGCGTGCTCGACAAGGAAAAACAGCTGATCCGCGACCTGACGCCCGAGCAGATCGGCGCGCTCCGCATCGACGGCACGATATCGGGCGGCATGATCCCCAAGCTGGAAACCTGCGTCGACGCGGTGGAAGGCGGCGTCGATGCTGCCGTCATCCTCGACGGCCAGGTGCCGCACGCGATGCTGATCGAAGCCTTCACCCGCCGCGGTGCCGGCACGCTGGTGCGGATAGGGTAAGTTTTTTTGTTGTGCCCTCAAACGCCGGGCGGCAGGCATCCGCCTGCCTTGGCTTCGCGCCAATAAGGCGCGGCGGCCGTTCGGCCTTGCGGAACACTGGCGCGTTCCGAGGCCGGGCTCATCGTCGGAGCCCGACGGGGCTCCGCAAGGCCGAACGGCCGCCCGAGCTTATTGCGAGGAAGCCAAGCAGCACGGATGTGCTGCGCCCGGCGTTTGAGGGCGAACACAGACTCAGTCGGCACGGCGTGCCGATTGATACGGTCACGTCATTGCCCGCGGCGATCTGCGCCACTACATCCGGCCGCGACACTCTCGAAGGGCTTTAGATGCTTCTCCTCCTCCTGCAGATCGTCGACCTGCTGCTGAGCGTGCTGCGCTGGATCATCATCATCCAGGCGATCATGTCGTGGCTGGTCGCGTTCAACGTGATCAACACCTATAACGACTTCGTCCGCCAGCTGCTCTACGCGCTCGACAAGATCACCGAGCCGATCTACCGGCCGATCCGCCGGATCATGCCCGATTTCGGCGCGCTCGACCTGTCGCCGCTGGTGGCGCTGCTGCTGATCATCATCCTGCAGATGGTGATCGGCCACGCCAAAGCATCGGTGATGATGGCGGGCGTCTGAGCGCCTGGAGCATCGTTGCCGACGGCGTCGTCATCGCCGTCCGCGCCAGTCCCAAAGCCAGCCGCGAGGCCATAGAAGGGATCGTCACAGCCGATGACGGCCGCGACTGGCTGGCGGTCAGGCTGACCGCTCCGCCGAGCGACGGCGCCGCCAATGCGGCGCTGATCCGGCTGGTGGCAAAGGCGCTGCGGGTCGCGAAGGGGGATGTGACGCTGGCCAGCGGCGCGACTTCGCGGCTAAAGAGGCTGCATATCCGGGGCGAGCCCGCGGCCCTGGCCGATGCCCTCGCCCACATCGTCAAGGACAAGGCATGAGCGCGGACATCATCGACGGCAAGGCGTTCGCGGGCGGGTTGCGCGCGCGGATCGCGGAGATGGTTCCGGGCTTCCGTACCGCTGCCGGCCGCGCGCCTGGGCTCGCCGTGGTGCTGGTGGGCGAGGATCCGGCCAGCCAGGTCTATGTCCGCTCGAAGCACAAGGCGACGATCGAGGCAGGCATGGACAGCTTCGAGCACCGGCTGCCGGCCGAGGCCAGCCAGGAGGAACTGCTCGGCCTGGTGCGCCGGCTCAATGAGGACGAGACGGTCGACGGCATCCTCGTCCAGCTGCCGCTGCCGGCGCATATCGACGAGGATCTGGTGATCGCGACGATCGATCCGGACAAGGATGTCGACGGCTTCAACGTCATCAATGTCGGCCGGCTGTCGACCGGCCTGCCCGGCTATGTGCCCTGCACGCCGCTCGGCTGCGTCATGCTGCTGAAGGATCGGCTCGGCGACCTGTCGGGGCTGGACGCCGTGGTGATCGGCCGCTCGAACATCGTCGGCAAGCCGATGGCGCAGCTGCTGATCGCCGAGAGCTGCACCGTGACCGTCGCGCATAGCCGCACCCGGAACCTCGCCGACGTCGTGCGCCGCGCCGATATCGTCGTTGCCGCGGTCGGCCGGCCCGAGATGATCAGGGGCGACTGGATCAAGCCCGGCGCGACGGTCATCGACGTCGGAATCAACCGCGTGCCCGCCGCGGAGCCCGGCAAGACCAAGCTGGTGGGCGATGTCGCCTTCGTGGAAGCTGCCCAGGTCGCGGGGGCGATCACGCCGGTCCCCGGCGGCGTCGGGCCGATGACGATCGCGGTCCTGCTGCGCAACACGCTGGTCGCCGCGCACCGCCGCGCCGGAGTGCCGCTGCCGGCTGACGCGATCTGATGCGCCGTAGCGGGCGCGGCCGGCCATGATGGCGCTGTTCCTCTCGGCGTTCGTCACGCTGTTCGTGGTGATCGATCCGCCCGGCTGCGCGCCGATCTTCGCCGGCCTGACCAGCGGCTCGTCCGATACTCACCGCCGCGCGATGGCGCTGCGCTCGACCATGATCGCGTCGGTCCTGCTGCTGCTGTTCGCGCTGGTCGGCGAGAAGCTGCTCGACACGCTCGGCATCAGCCTCGATGCCTTCCGCATCGCGGGTGGCATCATGGTGTTCCTGATAGCGCTCGAAATGGTGTTCGAGAAGCGCACCGAGCGCCGCGAGGGCCGTGCCGACGAGATCAGCCGCAAGGCGGCCGAGGAGCACCGCCCGGTCGAGGACATATCGGTCTTCCCGATGGCGATTCCGATGATCGCTGGTCCCGGCTCGATCGCGACGGTCATGCTGCTGGTGTCGCGCAGCCATGGCATCCAGCAGACCCTGGTCGTGATCGCCGCGCTGGCATCGGTGCTGCTGCTCACCCTGGCCGCGCTGATCGCCGCCGGCCCGATCATGCGGGTGCTCGGCCCGAAGCTGGAGGCGATGATCAGCCGCGTGCTGGGGGTGCTGCTGGCAGCATTGGCCGCGCAATTCGTGATCGACGGGATCACGGCGGCGTTCCACCTCGGGTGACGCAACCTCCCTCTCCCGCTTTCGCGGGGGAGGGTCGGGGTGAGAGCCCTACCTCACCATCCGCCACAGCCGGAATGGCGAATTGGCCGGCAGCGCCACCGGTGTCAGCCAGGCCGGCACCTTGTCGTCCATAATCTGCATGTAGAAGCCGTCGCGCGCCTGCGCCCGGTAGATGGTCGACTCCGCCATGCCGGGGCACAGCAGCAGCATCGTCGCGCCGTGGAGCTTCATCACGGCATGGGCGACCTCGGGCGATGTCGAGCGGAATGCCCTCTGCACTTCGAGGATGATGTCGCCATTGCGGTGATAGGGGCCGGCTATCGCGCTGTGGCGGGTCATCGTGATCAGCCGCGGTCCCATGTCGATGAAGGTGAGCATCGTTGCGGGCGGGAGCGCATCGAGCTGGCGCAGCGCCGGCAGCGTCGGGCAGCGTCGGGCGTTCTCGGCGGCCTTGGCCGCTGCGCTCGCGCTGCGCACTTCCTTCGCGGTCGGCGGGATCATCGTCGCGAATTGCGCGAGCTGGCCCGACAGCGCGAAGAACACGAACAGCGTGCCGCCGATCCGGATCAGCGACCAGCTCGATTCAAGCAGCCTTGGCAGCAGCAGCCACGCCAGCGAGGTCGCCCCGAACACGCCGATCAGCTGTGCCTGCGGCCCGAAGCGCGATTGCCAGGCGAGTCCCAGCGTCGCGACCAGGCTGAGCAGCGCGATCGACATCCAGGCGCCGGCGGTCGGCGCGCGCCGCGCCTGCCAGGCTGCGATGACGGCACCGATCGTGCCGATCACCGGCAGCCAGGCGGTGCCGAGCGCATCGCGCCATGGCTTGGTGTAGAGCGGCTTCACCTCGCGGATATTGTCGAACCACATCCGCGCCAGCTCGGGCGATATGTGCTCTGGCCGGCCGAGGCATTGCGGGAAGCTGATCGCGAAGAAGCCGGCGATCAGCGCGCCGGCCGCGAGCAGCAGGACCAGCCGCAGCGCCTGGCTCCCGCTGCGCACGAAGCTCAGCCCGAGCAGCAGCGCGCTCGTGAGCAGCAGCGTCGCCAGATAGACCGGCGACAGCACGTCGCAGACCATCGCGCGGTTGTCATAGGAAGCGAAGCCGCCGAACGCGATCGCGCAGCCGCCGCCGAGGGCGATCGCATAGGCCGCCAGCCGACCCGCCTCGGCGCGGTTGCCATTCGTGCCCAGGGCCCAGCGCAGCGCGACCGAAGCGCCCGCTATCGTCATCATCGGGATCAGTTCGAGGCCGATGCCGAACGAAACCGCCGTCGCCAGGCCGGCTACCGCGCCGCCGCGTCGGCCGTTGGGATCGGCCAGGCCCGCCACCACCAACATCAGCGTGGCGAGCTGCCAGCCATGATGGTCGACGCGCAGCGGCATCCACATGAACAGGGTGGTCTGCGCGCACAGCATGATCGCGAAGGCGATCGGATAGGCGCGCGGATGGATCAGCCGCCGCACCGCCAGGATCATCGCCCATAAGGCCGGGCCCAGCGCCAGCATCGGCGCCACGGCGCAGGCGATCTGCTGCGCCATATAATCGCCCACGATAGGCCGGAAGATCAGCAGCATCGCCGCGATCGGCAGGTCGACGATCCGCGACCAGTGGATGTTGAGGCCGTCGGGCGGCGCCAGCTTGTGCTGTCGCAGGTCGAACCAGGCCTGCCCGTCGAGCCACGCCTTGACCTCGGCGAGCCGCATATTGTCGTCGGTGTCGGCGAGGCCCAGCCAGCGTATCTGGCCCCATTTGTAGAACAGGAAATAGGCGCAGGTGCCGGTGAACAGCATCCAGAAGACCGTTCGCCACCGGCGTTCGATCCATGCCATCATCCGTTCTTCGAAATCGCCGCCATCGTCCCGCATCGCGCCCGCTTAGAGCCGCGGCCGCCTGCGGGCAACGCTCGAACCCGGCACAGGACCATTTTTGATCGGCCGCCGAATCGAACTGCCCGCCGGGCCGGGTTCCGCCACCGGCGCGGGACCGCCGGGCTCGCTCGGGCGCCGTTCCGGCTAGCGCGGGGGACAGCGGGACGGGACTGGCAATTTCGGCCGTCCGCGAGAGGCTCCTCCGGGGTGGCCTGTCCCCGGGGGTGCCCTCTGTCCCCCTTTTGCACCAGAGGGATTGGGCACCTCGTGGCTTGAGGCGTCGGCGCTTTTATGGAAGAGCGCGGGCGATGCCTCAGATGCCGATCATGACCCGCGAGCGGATGACGTTGCTGGGCCAGCTTGTCCGCTACGCGATCACCGGCGTTTTCTCGTCGCTGGTCAACATCGGCATCTATCATGTGCTGGTGAAGGCGGGCGGTCTCGATCCTAATCTCGCCTGGACGATCGGCTTCGTCGGCGCGGCCAGCACCGGCTATGTCATCCACGGCCAATGGAGCTTCAAGGGCCATGGCAGCCGCGACCGGCAGATGCAGCGGATCGTGCGCTACGCCATCGTGTCGCTGATCAGCTTCGCCTGCAACAGCCTATGGGTGTGGCTGCTCGTCCAGCATCTGGACCTGCCGCTATGGGCGCCCTATCCGCTGGTGTTGTGCGTGACTCCGCTCCTGGTCTTCTGGCTGAATCGCCAATGGGTGTTCGAATGAGCACCGTGCCGGCCGATGCGCCGCTGCTGTCGGTGATCGTTCCCGTCAAGGACGAGGAGGAGGCGATCGGCCCGTTCGTCGCACGCATGACCCAGGTGCTCGAAGCGCTGCGCGATCCCGCCGGCCAGCCCACGGGCTGGGAGATAGTGTTCGTCGACGACGGCAGCACCGACCTGACCATGGCGGCGATTCTTGCGGCGCACGACGCCGATCCGCGCATCGGCGCGCTGTCGCTGTCGCGCAATTTCGGCAAGGAGGCGGCGCTGTCGGCGGGGCTGGACAATGTCCGCGGCGAAGTGGTCGTGCCGATCGACGTCGACATGCAGGATCCGCCCGAGGTGATCGGCGCGATGATCGACAAATGGCGCGAGGGCTATGAGGTCGTTTATGGCGTGCGCCGCAATCGCCTCACCGACAGCTTGCCGAAGCGGCTGACCGCCGATCTCTACTATCGCGCGCACAACTGGCTCTCGATGGACAAGATCCCCGAACATGCCGGCGACTTCCGCCTGCTCGATCGCAAGGTCGTCGAGGTGATCAAGCGCATGCCCGAGCGCAACCGCTTCATGAAGGGGCTGTTCGCCTGGTCGGGCTTTCGCCAGACCGCGGTCGATTACGACCGGGTCGAGCGTGCGGTGGGCAGCACCAAGTTCAATTACTGGAAGCTGTGGACGCTGGCGATCGACGGGATCACCTCGGCCTCCACCGCGCCGCTGCGGGTGTGGTCCTATCTGGGCGGGGTGATCGCGCTGCTCGCCCTGGTCTATGCGGTGTTCATCGGAGTGAGGACGCTGATCCTGGGCGCGGATGTCGCCGGCTATCCGTCGCTGATGGTCGCGATCCTGTTCATGGGCGGCGTGCAGCTGCTGTCGCTCGGCATCCTGGGCGAATATGTCGGCCGCATCCTGGTCGAGACGAAGCACCGCCCGATCTACATCATCCGCCAGCGGATCGGCTGCCCCGAGCCTGCCGACCAGAGGATCGCCTGATGGATCGCGCCACCTATGACCGCATGGCCGAGATCGACCGCGACCATTGGTGGTTCGTCGCGCGCCGCCGGATCATCGGCCGGCTGATCGAGCGGCACCGGCCGAAGGCCGGACCGCTGAAGATCCTCGAGGTGGGCGCGGGCACCGGCTCGAACCTCGAATTGCTCAAGCGATTTGGCGAGGTCGACGCGATCGAGCCCGACGATGGCGCCCGCGCCTTTGCCGAGCAACGCAGCGGCCTGAAGATCAAGGGCGGCTATTTGCCCCATGTGCCGCTCGACGATGGCGCCTATGACCTGATCGTCCTGCTCGACGTGCTCGAGCATATCCCGGGCGATGTCGAGGCGCTTGCCTATCTCAAGGGCAAGCTGGCGCCGGGCGGACGGATCATCGTCACGGTGCCGGGTAGCCCGTGGATGTGGAGCGCGCACGACGTCGCGCACCATCATCAGCGCCGCTATACCGACGCCAGCCTGTCGCGGGTGCTGCGCGAAGCCGGGCTGCGCCCGCGTTTCACCACGCATTTCAACAGCCTGCTGTTTCCGTTGATCGCCGGCATCCGCCTGGCGGGCAAGCTGCTGCGCCGCGAGGGCGGCGATGATGCGATGCCGTCGCGACCGGTCAACGCCGCGCTGACGGCGATCTTCGGCGCAGAGCGTCACTGGGTGGCGACGCTCTCCATTCCCTTCGGCGTGTCCATGGCGAGCGTCGCGGAGCCGGTGATCCGGTAGAGCACGCCGCGCTCGCCGCCGTTCCAGACCATCTTGAGGGTCGGATCGTTGGCGGGCCAATGGTCCTGGGACGTGTTGATCAGCCACAGATAATCGAACGCCTGGCGGGGAAACAGCGCGATCGAGCTTTCGATCGAGCGCGCGGTCGGCGCGCGGCAGCGGCGCGGCCGCATCACCTGGGTCGGGTCCTCGGCATAGCCCTTGGCCGGCGCATATTTGATGCTGAGCAATTGCGCGCCCGGCATCGTCCACTGGCCGTTGACGAAGGCCTCGCGCCGCACGATCGCCATCGCGCCGAGATGCTCCAGCCGCGGCGATTCCCACAGCGACAGGCAGGGCAGGTCGACCAGCGCGAACACCCGGCTCTGCGGCTCGACATGGTCGAGCGCGGCGAGCTGCTTCTCCTGCCAGGTCGAGAAGGCGATGAAGCGATCGGTCGACTGGTAGACGCGGAAGCCGAAGATGATCAGCGCCAGCGCCGCGATGGTGTTCAGCGCGATCCGGTTGGTGAAGGCCGGCACCACCCCGATCACGCCGATCGCGATCACATAGGGCGCCAGCCGCATGTCGGCATAGGCCGAGCCGATCACGATCCGCGGCATCAGGATATAGGCGATGATCAGCACCAGCAGCGCGACGCCCAGGGTGCGGCGCATCCGGAAGCCATATTGTTGCCAGCCGATCGAGCTCATGCCGAACAGCACGAGCAGGATCAGCGCGCTGACCAGCGCGATATCGAACTGCATCCAGTGGTTGCGCAGCGACGAGACCAGATAGACATATTTGGCGATCCAGTTGAACCAGTCGACGGTCTCCCCCGCGACATTGCCCGAGCGCCACGCCACCATCAGCAGCAGCGGCGGCGCGAGCGGCAGGCAGTGCAGCGCCCCGCGCCACAGCGATTCGCCATAGCCGCGGCCCTCGACGTCGCGCATCCGCACGATCTCGGCGGCGAAGGCGAGCAGGCCAAGCACGCCCCAGGCGAAGCCGTGGCTCAGCCAGATCAGCGCGGCGATCGGCACGAACAGCGCCGCGCGCAGTCGCAGCCGCCCGATCCGAGCCAGATAGAGCCACAGCGCGAACGCGTTGAGCGTCAGCGCCATCGCCAGCACATAGTTGATGAAGCCCCACTGGAACGGCCAGCAATAGGCGAACGGCGCGACCAGCCCGGCCGTCGCGGGCAAGCGGCCATGCACCTCGCGCGCGACCAGCAGCAGGCCGGTGATGGTGAGCGGCGGCACCATCATCACGATCAGCTTCACGCCCAGTTCGAGCCCGAAGATCTTGGCCATCGGCACGACCAGCAGGTCGACGCCGAGATTGCCCATCAACGCCCAGTGGAAGCTGAAATAGCGGGTGAGCAGCGGCGAGGAGGGATCGGCGATCTCGACCCGGTACCGCCCCATATGGCCCATCAGGTCGATCAGCGGCGGCACCTGCGGCTGGATCAGCGGGATGATCGATATCAGCGCGAGAAAGGCGATATACCAGCTACGCGTCCACCAGCCGGACGGCGGCGTTACAGGCGGTGTGGACCGGAACATCGGACCCGCCCTTATGGGGAGCGAGGGGACACCGCAAGAGGTGTCAGCCCGGCATCCGCTTCCACAGTCTGAGCGTGCTGCCTTTCACGGCCACCGGCTCGAGCCACGCCGGCGTCCGCGCCTGCAGCAGATCGGCCATCAGTCCTCGCGGCGCGGCCCTGCTGTAGATCATCGCCTCGTTGCCGTCCGGATCGATCAGCACATAGTCTATGCCGTGACGCGCCATCATCCTGCGCGCAGCCTCCGGCGGGCCGGTGAAGGCATCGATCACCCGCCGGATCGCCTGCGGATTGCGATGGTGGCCGCTGCCGGCGAAGCTGTGCGGCGTCATCACCAGCAGCCGCGGGGTCAGATCGATTCCGGTCAGCATGGTGGCGCGCGGCAGCCGGGCGAGCGCAGCGAAGGGCGCACAGGGCGCCGGGCACACAGGCGGCTCCGATGCGCCGCTGTTGCCCTGCTCGCCGGCCGAGAGCGCGACAGTGCCGATCAGCACCGCGCCGACCGGCGACAGCGCCAGTATCGCGCCGGCCGACACGATGACCCGCAGCAGTCCATGGCGCCAGCGCCCGACAGCGGCGAGCAGCCGCGCCAGCAGGAAGGCGCCGCCCGGCAGCGCACAGCCCTGCGCGAATCCTCCGGCGCGCTGGACGAGCAGCGACAACGCGAAGGCCGCGAGCAGCAGCGCGAGCATCATCAGCCAGTCCCGCGCGGCGCGCGCGGTTGCGGCGGAGCGCCAGGCCAGCAGGGTGCCGAGCAGGCCGATCGGCGGAAAGCCGACCAGCAGCAGGCGATTGTCGAAGGGCTGCTTCCAGACCGGTAATCCTTCGAGAACATTGTCGTACCAATAGAAGCGCACCACCGGATCGAGCGCCGCGAACGGCCCGTGGAGGCAGGCTGGCGCGGTTGCGGCCAGCAGGGCCACGCCCGCGGCACCGGCGGCGGCGATGCTGGCGATGCGCAGTGCCATGCCGTAGCGCGAGGCCAGCGACACGAGCAGCGCCGCGAGCGCGGGCGTCAGCACCATCGGCCCGAACCAGGCCGGGCTGACGGCATCGCAATAATTGCGCGCATAGGCGGCTGGGCCGTGGAACAGGACGAACAGCGCCATGCCCGAAAGCGCGAACGCGCCGGCGAAGGCCTGCAATCGCTTCCCCTCGTCACTCCGGCCTCCGCCGGACTGACGATTGGGGTGAGCATCTGCGCCGAACCGCAGCGCCAGCAGCGCTGCGATCGCCGCCACCATCGGCAGCGCCTCGAGCGAGATCGCCAGCCACAGCGCCGCCGTCGCGCCCGCGACCATCCCGCCGCGCCGTGGCCGCGGATCGAAGCAGGCGGCGATGGTGAACAGGCCAAGCATGGTCTGCCAGCCATGATGGTCGATCCGCAGCGGCATGATATGGAACAGCATCAGTGGCGCCGCCGCCGCCAGCATCACCGCGATCAGCGCGGTGCGCCGGTCGGCGAGCCGTGATCCGATCAATGCCAGCGCCGCCAGCGAACCACCGAAGATCAGCAGGGGCACGGCGCTTATCGCGACGCGCTCCGCCAGCATGGCGCCCAGCATCGGCCTGAGCGCCAGGATCAGCGCCGCGATCGGCAGATCGACGATCCGCGACCAGTGCATGGGCACCCCGTGCGGCGGATCGATGCGATATTGCGAGACGTCGAAAAAGCTCTGCCCCCCGAGCAGGTCGCGGACCTGCTGGAGGCGGAGATAATCGTCGGGATCCCACATGCTCAGAGCGGCGATATGGTGCCGCGCGATGACGAGCAGGATCGCGCTGGCGAGCAGCCAGACCGCGAACACGGAGAGACGCAGCCGCGCGGCGGTCACTTGCTTTATACCCCTCCCTGCAAGGCTGTTGGATTCACAGTTCGCCGCTCGCACGAAGAGATCATTCGTGCGCAGGAACTTACCCAATGCCGTCATTCCAGCGAAAGCTGGAATCTCTCTGCTCTACCCTGTTGAGAAAAGTGCCAAGAGAGATCCCAGCTTTCGCTGGGATGACGAAAAAAGGAAAAGGTGTGAAGGGCGTAGGCCTACAAACGGAGAGACGAAAAGGCATATCGCCTCACGCTGCGCGCTTGCTTGCGATCCGCTCCGGCACCAGCCGCTCCGATCGCAGCGCCGCCGCCACGCCGGCATCGTCGCCCTCGGCGCCTGCCTCGTGATATTCGGCGTCCTCGTTGACCGCCCAGACATCGTGCCGCCGTGTTCCGGCGATGATGTTGCGGGCGGTGAGCATCGCCGTCATCATCGCATGGTCCTGGTTGTTGTAGCGGTGCATGCCGTTGCGGCCGACGAAGTGCAGCGTGGGATAGCGCGCCTCCAGTTCGGCGCGCACGGCCGCGACATTGTCGGCATAGCCATCGTCATAGACCGGATAGGCCTTCTCCTGCCGCACGACCGCGCCGCCCACCACCTGGCCGGCATTGCAGAGCCCGAGCTGCGCCAGCTCGCGCGTCGCCAGCGCGATCAGGTCGGCGTCGGAGGAGGTCCACAACCCGTCCCCCTCGAAGCAGAAATATTCGAGCCCGACGCAGGCGAGGTTCTCGTCCGGCACCATCTCGGGCGACCAGCTGCGAAAATTCTGGATGCGGCCGACCTGGACCTTGTCGTCGTGGATATAGATCCAGTTGTCGGGAAAGAGATCGTCGGAACGGATCATCAGCGCGACGGTGAGGAAATCGCGATAGCCGAGCGCCATGGCGCTGGGCAGGCTCGCGGGCACCGGATGGACCCGCGCCGCCAGCTCGCGCATCGGCGCCGAGCTGATGACATGATCGGCGGTGAGCATCGCCAGCCGGCCGTCCTGCCCCATCGCCGCAACCCGCCAATAGCCGGCCGTCGCATCCCAGGACAGCTGATGGAGCTGGTGCCCCATCAGCAGGCGGTTGCCCTGTTCGAGGATGCGGTCGCGCGCGGCGTCCCACATCATGCCAGGGCCCTTGCGCGGATAGCGAAAGCTTTCCAGCAGCGTCTTTGTCTGCATGCCGTCATTGGGCCGCTTGTTGAGCCCCAGCGAACGCCGCATCCCGTCGAGCACCGCCTTGCCCAGGCTGAGACCCTTGATGCGCTGGGCCGCCCAGTCGGCCGACATCTCGTCGCACGGCATGCCCCACACCTTCTCGGTGTAGGTCTTGAAGAAGATGCCGAACAAGCGCGCTCCGAACTGGTTGACCACCCATTGCTCGAAGCTCTTCACTTCCTTGTGGGGGAAGAGTTTCCAGCGAAAGAAGGATGCCATGCACAGGCTCGACTGCCACAGGCCGAGATTGCGCAGCGCTTCGAACGCCCGCAGCGGATAGCTGTAATATTTGCCGCCATAATAGATCCGGCTCATCCGCGGCCGCTCGATGAAGTCGTCGGGCAGCAGTTCGTTCCAGAGATCGACCACCTCGCGCGACTTGGAGAAGAAGCGATGGCCGCCGATGTCGAACCGGAAGCCCTGGTGCTCGACCGTCCGGCTGATGCCGCCGACCTGCACCGGATCCTTCTCGACCAGGGTGACGCTGAACCCTGCCTTGCCGAGCATATAGCCGGCGGTGAGCCCGGCCGGTCCTGCGCCGATGATCGCCACATCGGCGTGATTGGTGGCACGCGGCATGTACTTCCCTCATCGTCCGGAGCTCGGCGGACAATGGCGGGAACGCGTTAGAACATGGTTAACGGGCCTCCGTTCTCCCGCGGAGGTGAGGGCCTCCGGCAAGAAAAAGGCCGGCCCGCCTCGCAGCGGACCGGCCCTGTCTTCAAAACGGCGTCCCTTACGCGGCCAGCTTGCGCAGCACGTAGTGGAGGATGCCGCCGTTGAGGAAATATTCGAGTTCGTTGACGGTATCGATCCGGCAGAGCGTCTCGAACGTCTCGGTCGAGCCGTCGGCGCGAGTGAGCTTCACCGATACGGTCTGGCGCGGGCGCAGGCCGGCGACATTCTCGATGGTGAAGGTCTCGGTGCCGTCGAGCTTGAGCGTCGTGCGATCGATGCCCTCGGCGAACTGCAGCGGCAGCACGCCCATGCCCACGAGGTTCGAGCGGTGGATGCGCTCGAAGCTCTCGGTGATGACCGCGCGGACGCCGAGCAGGTTGGTGCCCTTCGCCGCCCAGTCGCGCGACGATCCGGTGCCATATTCCTTGCCGGCGACCACCACCAGCGGGGTACCCTCCGCCTTGTACTTCATCGCGGCGTCGTAGATCGCCATCACTTCCCCGGTCGGGATGTGCTTGGTCATGCCGCCTTCGATGCCGGGGATCATCTGGTTCTTGATGCGGATATTGGCGAAGGTGCCGCGCATCATCACGTCATGATGGCCGCGGCGCGCGCCATAGCTGTTGAAATCCGCCTTCGACACCTGATGCTCGGTCAGGAAGCGTCCCGCCGGGCTGTCGGCCTTGATCGAGCCCGCCGGGCTGATGTGGTCGGTGGTGATCGAGTCGGCGAAGATCGCCAGCGGACGCGCCTCGATGATGTCCTGCACCGGTGCCGGCGTCATCGACATGCCCTCGAAATAGGGCGGGTTGGCGACATAGGTCGATCCGGCGCGCCATGTGTAGGTGTCCGAACCCTCGACGTCGATCGCCTGCCAGTTCTTGTCGCCCAGGAACACATCGGCGTAGCGCTTCGAGAACATCTCCGAGTCGATCGCCGCCGCGACGGTGTTCGCCACCTCCGCGGTCGTCGGCCAGATGTCCTTCAGATAGACCGGCTTGCCGTCGGTCGACTCGCCGATCGGTTCGACGGTAATGTCCTTGGCAGTGGTGCCGAAGATCGAATAGGCGACCACCAGCGGCGGCGATGCCAGATAATTGGCGCGCACGTCGGGTGAAACGCGCCCTTCGAAGTTGCGGTTGCCCGAGAGCACCGCCGAGGCGACCAGGTCGTTCGAGTTGATCGCCTTCGAGATCGGCTCGGCGAGCGGGCCGGAATTGCCGATGCAGGTCGTGCAGCCATAGCCGACGAGGTTGAAACCGACCGCGTCGAGATCCTTCTGCAGGCCGACGCGGTCGAGATAGTCGGTGACCACCTGCGATCCGGGAGCAAGGCTGGTCTTGACCCAGGGCTTGGCCTTCAGCCCGAAGGCGTTCGCCTTGCGCGCAACCAGGCCGGCGGCGACGAGCACCGACGGGTTCGAGGTGTTGGTGCAGCTGGTGATCGCGGCGATCACGACATCGCCATGGCCGATCTGGAAGTCTTCGCCCTCGACGGCGACGCGCTTGTCGCCTTCGTCGCCCTTCTTGTAGCCCGAGGCGAGCTCATTGTTGAAACCCTCGTCGACCGAGCTGAGCAGGACGCGGTCCTGCGGGCGCTTGGGGCCGGCCATTGACGGCAGCACGGTCGACATGTCGAGCTCGAGATTGTCGGTGAACACCGGATCGGGGGCGGTCGCGTCGCGCCAGAAGCCCTGCTCCTTGGCATAGGCTTCGGTCAGCTCGATCGTCTCCGCCGGGCGGCCGGTGAGGCGCATATAGACGAGCGTCGCGTCATCGATCGGGAAGAAGCCGCAGGTGGCGCCATATTCCGGCGCCATGTTGGCGATCGTCGCGCGGTCGGCGAGCGACAGCGAGTCGAGGCCCGGGCCGTAGAATTCGACGAACCGGCCGACCACGCCCTTGGCGCGGAGCATCTGGGTGACGGTCAGCACCAGGTCCGTGGCGGTGATACCCTCGGTCAGGGTGCCCGACAGCTTGAACCCGACCACTTCGGGGATCAGCATCGACACCGGCTGGCCGAGCATCGCAGCTTCGGCCTCGATGCCGCCGACGCCCCAGCCGAGCACGCCGAGGCCGTTGATCATCGTGGTATGGCTGTCGGTGCCGACGCAGGTGTCGGGATAGGCGACCGGGGTGCCCGAGCCGTCGGCCGAGCTCCACACCGCCTGGGCGAGATTCTCGAGATTGACCTGGTGGCAGATGCCGGTGCCGGGAGGGACCACCTTGAAGTTGTTGAGCGCCTTCGAACCCCAGCGGAGGAATTCATAACGCTCGCCGTTACGGGCATATTCGAGCGCGACATTTTCGTCGAACGCCTTCGGCGTGCCGAAGCTGTCGACCATCACCGAATGGTCGATGACGAGATGGACCGGCACCAGCGGATTGATCTTCTGGGCGTCTCCGCCGAGCTTGTTCATCGCGTCGCGCATCGCGGCCAGATCGACCACGCAGGGCACGCCGGTGAAATCCTGCATCAGCACGCGCGCCGGGCGATACTGGATCTCGCGGTCGGACTTGCGCTCCTTCTGCCAGTCGATGATCGCCTTGACGTCCTCGACGGTCACGGTGACGCCGTCCTCGAACCGCAGCAGGTTTTCGAGCAGCACCTTCATCGAGAAGGGCAGGCGCGAGATATCGCCGAGCTGGCCCGCCGCCTTGGCGAGCGAATAATAGGCGTAATGCTTGCCGTCGACGTTGAGGGTAGAGCGGGTTTTGAGAGTGTCCTGACCGACGGCCGTCATTGCTGTAGCCCCTGTGCTGCAATTGCGAGAATCCACGGGGCTATAGCGAGCGCGATGGCCAAACGAAAGGGGCCGAAGCCGCGATTATCCTGCTTCGATCGGCCGGCCCAGATCGGCGAAAGCCTGCGCCACCGCCTGCGCGCTCGACAGCACGCCGATGGCGCTTTCCATGCCGCACAGGTGGCACAGCATGTCATGCGACTGGCGCGGCCGCTCCGACGACCTCGCCACCGCGCCGAGCAGCATCGATTCGGCGATCGTCATGCGGCAGCAGCACGAGGGCGCGATCATGATCGATCGCTGCGAAGCACGCGCCATCTCGGCCATCAGCGCGCGCATCAGCACCAGCGGACGGCGGAAGGACAAGCCGAAAGCGCCGATCAGCGCGCTGGCGGCCTGGGCGTCGCCGAGCCCCCCGACTCCCATCCGGCGCACGCTGCTGAGGAACAGTCGTGCACCGCTGCCATCGGGAGTGCTGTGGGGCAGAAGGCGGGCGGTGGACTCGGCGTGCTCGGACATGATGCTCTCCTTTCGAATACCGAGAACAGATCATTTATGCTATTGCAAGTCAATCGCAATAAAGAAGGGCGGCGGTCAAAGGAGCCGGCGGCGATCGGCTCTTTGCCAACTGCTCGATCTCCGCCGATAAGGCTGGCAGGCTGCGAGTCGATGATCGGCGATCAAGACGGCTGAGGAGAGGATATGGCGGAGATATCGTTCGAAGCCCCGTCTGGCGCCGCCGTGCTCGAGCGCGCGACCGCGCTGCAGAGCTGGCAGATCGGCGAGGTGAAGGTCAGCAAGCTGGTCGAATTCGCGATGAGCGCGGCGATCGAGGATATCTTCGCCAATGCGACCAGCGAGGCCTTCCGGGCGATCCCCTGGCTCCAAGCCGATTTCCGCAGTCCCGAGGGGCTGGCGCTGATGAGCATCCATGCGCTCATCGTCGAGACGCCGACCCGGCGGATCATGGTCGATACCTGCGTCGGCAACGACAAGGAACGAGCGTCGCCGGGGATGGAGCATCTCCAGACCCCGTTCCTCGCCAATCTGGAAGCCGCCGGCTTTGCGCGCGAGAGTTTCGACGTGGTGCTGTGTACCCACCTCCATTTCGACCATGTCGGGTGGAACACGATGCTCGTCGACGGGTGCTGGACGCCGACCTTTCCCAAAGCCCGCTATCTGATCAATCGCACCGAATATGATTATTGGGAACGCGACGAGGGCGTGTACACCGGCAATGACTGGGCGCTGGTCCAGCGCCAGACCTTCGCGGATTCGATCCGGCCGGTGATCGATGCGGGTCTGGTCGATCTTGTCGAGGGGATCCATCAGGTCTGCGACGAGGTCAGCCTGGTGCCGACGATCGGCCATTCGGCGGGGCATGTCAGCATCCGCATCCGCTCCGGCGGCAAGGAGGCGCTGATCACCGGCGACATGGCCCACCATCCGAGCCAGCTTGCATATCTCGAATGGGGCATGCCGATCGATCATGATGCCGAACAGGCGATCCGCACCCGCCAGGCGATGTTCGCCGACGCGGCGGAGCGCGACGTGCTGATGATCGGTACGCATTGGCCGGGGGCGACCGCGGGACGGATCATCCGCGACGGGACGGTTTTCCGGCTGGAAATCTGATGATGTGCTCTTTCCCTTCGGGGCAGGGACAGGGCTTCAATCGATAACGGTTCCGTTCAGCGCCAGCGCCTCGCCGGCCAGGTAGAGCGAACCCGCGATCAGCACGGTGGGTGGCGCGCTACCGGCATGACGCCGTGCGATCGCGGCGATCGTCGCCTCGATTCCGTCACAGGCAACCGCGGTGAACCCAGCCAGGCTGGCGATCTCCGCCAGTTCGGTTGGCCTGTGGTGGGCGTGGCCCCGCACCGGAACCATGTGGAAGCGGGCGTGCAGCTGTCCCATGGCGGCGAGGAAGCCGGCGGCGTCCTTGTTCTCGAGCAGGCCCATGACGATGTGCAGCGGCCGGTCGATCGCGACATGGCTGCGCAGGAAGTCGCCGATAACGCGGCCCGCAGACGGATTGTGGCCGCCATCGATCCACAGCTCGGCCCCGGGCGGCAGCTTTTCGACGAGGGCTCCGCCGCGGACATTCTGAAGCCGGGCCGGCCAGTCGGCCCAGCCCATTGCGGCGCGTAGCGCCGAGGCGGGGATGGCGAGGGCGTCCTGCTGTCGCAGCATGGCGATCGCCAGGCCTGCATTCATCGCCTGATGCTGCCCGGCAAGGCCCGGAAGCGGCAGATCGAGCTTGCCCGCGCCATCGCGATAATGGAGCCGGCCCTGATAGGCGGCGGCATCCCAGGATCCGCCCTTCATATGCCAGATGGCGCCCGCTGCATCGATTACCTGGCCGACGCGATTGGCGATCGTCGCCGGATAATGGAGCGTGACGATCGGCACGCCGCGCTTGGCGATGCCGGCCTTTTCGGCGGCGATGTCCTCGATCGTGTCGCCGAGGAAGCTCTGATGATCGAGCCCGAGCTGCGCGACCCCGCAGATCAACGGCGCGGGGATGATGTTGGTGGCATCGAGCCGTCCGCCGAGCCCGACCTCGATGATGCAGGCATCGGCCGGCGCCCGCGAGAAGGCGAGCAGCGCAGCCGCGGTGGTGACCTCGAAGAAGCTTGCGCCGATGCCGTCCGCGACATCGAGCACCTCGGCGAGCAGCGGCGCAAGCTCGGCATCGGCGATCAGCTCGCCGGCGATGCGGATGCGCTCGTTGAAGCGGATAAGATGGGGGCTGGTGAAGACATGGCAGCTCATCCCTGCGGCTTCGATCGCCGCGCGCAGATAGGCGCAGGTCGATCCCTTGCCGTTGGTGCCGGCGACGTGGAACACCGGCGGAAGCCTGCGCTCGGGGTGGTCGAGCCGCTCCATCAGCTGCGAGATACGCTCGAGCCCGAGGATATCGGCGCCGGGGGAAAGCAGCGTCAGGCGATCGAGCTGGGCCTGGACGGCCGGGTCGGTGGAGGAAGCGTGGTCGGCCATACGACTGAAGCGTTCTCGTAAAACGGTCCGTCATTCCCCAGAAAGCGGGAATTTACGGCCAGGGAAGGTTAGATCCTCCATCGCCCCTCCCCCATGGATTCCCGCTTTGGCGGGAATGACGGAGAGGATAGTCCTGTCCTGCCGCTGAGGCTAGGCCGCCTTTTTCCCAGGGCAGAGGAAGTCGATCAGCCGCGCCAGCTCGGCGCGCAGGCTGTGACGGTCGACGACCATGTCGAGCATGCCGTGCTCGAGCAGATATTCGGCGCGCTGGAAACCTTCGGGCAGCTTCTCGCGGATCGTCTGCTCGATCACCCGCTGTCCGGCGAAGCCGATCAGGGCGCCCGGCTCAGCGATCTGGATGTCGCCCAGCATGGCGTAGGAGGCGGTGACGCCGCCGGTGGTCGGATCGGTCATCACCACGATATAGGGCAGCCCGGCCTCGCGCAGCTTGGCGATCGCCACGGTGGTGCGCGGCATCTGCATCAGCGAGAGGATGCCCTCCTGCATGCGCGCGCCGCCCGCCGCGGTGAAGATGATATAGGGGCATTTATCGGCGATCGCCGCGTCGATGCCGGCGATGAAGGCGCTGCCCACCGCTAGGCCCATCGATCCGCCCATGAAGGCGAAGTCCTGCACGCCGACCACCGCCCTGAAGCCCTCGATCGTGCCGCGGGCGTTGATCAGCGCGTCCTGCTCGCCGGTCGCGGTGCGGGCGGTCTTGATGCGATCGCTGTAGCGCTTGGTGTCGCGGAACTTCAGCGGATCTTCGCGGACCTGCGGGCTCGGCAGCACGGTGTGGACGCCGCCGTCGAACAGGTGGTCGAAGCGCGCACCGGGGCCGATCCGGCCATGATGGTTGCATTTCGGGCAGACCGACAGGTTTGCCTCATATTCCTTCGAGAAGATCATCTGCTGGCAGGCGGGGCATTTATGCCAGAGATTGTCGGGGCTCTCGCGCTTGGCGATGAACGGGATCTTCTTGCGGACACTGTCGAGCCAGCTCATGCGGCCTTCTCCCTGACGGCGCGACGGACCGCCGCGCTCAAGGTGGAAATGAAATCGCGGACCAGCGGCGCTGAGCCCGCGCCATGCTCGCCGATCAGCTCGACGATCGCGGAGCCGACGACGACGCCATCGGCGACGCGACCGATCGCTTCGGCCTGCTCGGGCCCGCGCACGCCGAAACCGACCGCCACCGGCAGGTCGGTCGCCGCCTTGAAGCGGGCGACGGCGGCCTCGATGCTGGCCTGCCCCGCCTGCTGCAGGCCGGTGATGCCTGCCACCGAGACATAATAAAGGAAGCCGGACGCGCCTTCCAGCACGGCCGGAAGCCGCGCGGCATCGGTGGTCGGCGTGGCGAGGCGGATCAGGTCGAGCCCTGCCGCGCGTAGCGCCGGGCCAAGCTCGGCGTCCTGCTCGGGCGGGATGTCGACGCAGATCACGCCGTCCACCCCGGCGCGAGCGGCTTCCGCGGCGAACCAGGGCGCGCCGCGGCGGACCATCGGATTGGCATAGCCCATCAGCACCAGTGGCACGCTGGGATGGCGGGTGCGGAACGCGCTGGCGATCTCGAGAAGATCCGCCGTGGTGGTGCCTGCGGCCAGCGAGCGCAGATTGGCGCGCTGGATCGCCGGCCCGTCGGCCATCGGATCGGTGAACGGCATGCCGAGTTCGATCACGTCGGCGCCGCCCTCGACCAGCGCATCGAGGATCGCGCCCGTGTCGCCCGGCGTCGGATCGCCGCCGGTGACGAACGCGATCAACGCAGCGCGGCCCTCGGCGCGCGTGCGGGCGAAGCTGTCGGCAAGGCGGCTCATATTTCTACTCCCAGCGCCTTCGCCACGGTGAAGATATCCTTATCGCCGCGCCCCGACAGATTGACCACGATCAGCTTGTCGGCGGGGAGGCCCGGCGCGATCTTCTCGACCGCGGCGAGGGCGTGCGCCGTCTCCAGGGCCGGGATGATGCCTTCAAGCTTGGCCAGCCGCTGGAAGCTGTCGAGCGCCTCGGCATCGGTGACGGGGACATAGTTCACCCGGCCGATGTCGTGCAACCAGCTATGCTCGGGGCCTATCCCCGGATAGTCGAGCCCCGCCGAGATCGAATGTGCCTCGGTGATCTGGCCGTCCTCGTCCTGGAGCAGGTAGGTGCGATTGCCGTGGAGCACGCCGGGTTCGCCGCCGGCGAGGCTGGCGGCATGCTTGCCGCTGTCGATCCCCTCGCCCGCCGCCTCGACGCCGATCATCTCGACCTGCGGGTCGTCGAGGAATGGGTGGAACAGGCCGATCGCGTTCGATCCGCCGCCGACAGGAGCGATCAGCATGTCAGGCAGGCGCCCCTCCGCCGCCAGCATCTGCTCGCGGGTTTCGGTGCCGATCACCGACTGGAAATCACGCACCAGCTCGGGATAAGGGTGCGGGCCGGCTGCGGTTCCGATGATGTAGAAAGTGTCGTGGACGTTCGCGACCCAGTCGCGCAGCGCCTCGTTCATCGCGTCCTTGAGGGTCTGCGAACCCGAGGTGACGGCATGGACCTCCGCGCCCAGCAACCGCATCCGGAAGACATTCGGCTGCTGCCGCTCGACATCGACCGCGCCCATGAAGATCGTGCAGGGCAGGCCGAAGCGCGCCGCGACCGTCGCGGTGGCGACCCCGTGCTGGCCGGCGCCTGTTTCCGCGATGATGCGGGTCTTGCCCATCCGGCGGGCGAGCAGGATCTGCCCGATGCAGTTGTTGATCTTGTGCGCGCCGGTGTGATTCAGTTCCTCGCGCTTCAGATAGATCTTGGCGCCGCCGAGATGCTCGGTCAGCCGCTCGGCATAATAAAGCGGGCTGGGGCGACCGACATAATGCGTCATCAGGTCGTCGAACTCGGCCTTGAACGCGGGATCAGCCTTCGCCGCGCGATATTCACGCTCGAGATCGAGGATCAGCGGCATCAGCGTCTCGCTGACATAGCGGCCGCCGAACTGGCCGAAAAGCCCGCGCTCGTCGGGGCCGTTGCGCAGAGTGTTGGGAATGGCGGTCATAATGATGCGATCCGTTGAAGGAAGGCGGCGATCTTGTCCATATCCTTGATCCCCGGTGCGGTTTCCACGCCGGAGGAGATGTCGATCAGCCGCGCGCCGGTGATGGCCGCCGCACGCTCGACATTGGCGGCATCGATCCCGCCCGATAGCGCCCAGCGTTGGGGATGGGCGAAGCCGTCGAGGAGCGTCCAGTCGAAGCGCAGGCCCATGCCTCCGGGCAGCGTGCCTGCCGGGGTCTTGGCATCGTAGAGGATCAGGTCGGCGATCGTGGCATAGGACCGCGCCGCCTGCAGGTCGGTGCGGGTGCGGACCGGAACCGCTTTCCACAGGCCGATCTTCGGATGGCGGGCGCGCAGTCCGGCGACTCGTTCGGGCGGCTCGCTGCCATGGAGCTGGAGCGTGTCGATCCCGCCGACCAGGATCGCCTGGTCGATCAGGGCATCGTCGGCATCGACGAACACGCCGACCTTGCCGATCTGCGGCGGCACGATCGGGGTAAGCGAGGCTACCTGCTCGGGGGTGACGTTGCGCGGACTCTTCGGAAAGAAGACGAAACCGACATGACTGGCGCCCAGCCGCACCGCCGCACCGACGGTCTCGGGAGACGAAAGCCCACAGATTTTGGCGCTGACGCGATTCATGGCGGGCATGTCGGCCTTGCACGGGGCAAGGTCAAGCTTGCCGCTTAGTCCACCGCCTCGGCGATCTGGGTCAGATACTCGAAATCGACGATGCGGATCTTGCCCTGGGTGAGCTCGATCACGCCTTCGCTAGCCCAGGCGGCGAGCTGGCGGTTGATATTCTCGCGGCTGATGCCGACGAAACTGCCCAATTCGGACTGGCTGAGATCGCGCGTCAGCCGCGTGCCGTGGACCTTCTGGTCCGTCAGCCGCTTCAGGTAGCGGGCGAGCCGCGGGCCGGTCGTGAAGGCGCGGTCGCTCTCGATGGTGCTGTCGGTTTCGCGCAGTCGCCGCGCCATTTCGCGCAGCAGCCGGATCGCCACCTTGGGATGGCGCTCGATGAAGCCTTCGAAGGCGGTGCGCGACAGGCGGAAAAAGCGGCCCGCCCACATGGCGGTCGCCGAGGCGGTGCGGGGCTGGCCGTCGAGCACCGCAATCTCCCCGATCACGGTGCCGGCTTCGGCATAATCGAGGATGATCTCACGGCCATTGGGGGTGACCATCGAGATGCGCACCACGCCGTCGAGCACGATCACCAGCGAGGTGCCCTCGTCGCCCTGGCGCAAGATCTCGTCATTGGCGCGGGTTGCGTGGACGCTGCCGACGCTGAGCAGGTCGGCAAGCTGGGCGTCATCGCATTCGGCGAACACGCTGCCCTTCGGCAGGTGCGCGGCAAGCTCGGCTGGCGTCATCGAATATCCCCCCGGTCGGATCCCCATCCTCCGGCGCGTGCAAAGTGCCGACTTTCATCGTTGTTGGCAAGCAAGGGGCTCAGGGCGCGGATCGGGGCTGCCAATCCGGCGCGGCGAGCTCGAAGCCGGCGAAGTCGAACCCCGGCGCCACGACGCAACTCAGCAGCGCCCAGCCATCGCGTGTCTCGGCCGCCTGCCACCAGCCGGCCGGTACCAGCGCCTGTGGCCGCTCGCCCGCCGCGACGTCCACGCCGACCCGGATCGTCTCGACCGCCCCGGAGTCGCCGGGCGCCATCCGCAGATCGATCGCGGTGCCGGCATGGAACAACCACATTTCGGCAGCGTCGACCCGGTGCCAGTGCGAACGCTGGCCAGCTTCGAGCAGGAAATAGATGGCGGTGGCATGGCCGCGTTGGTCGCCGCCCGCCGTTTCGCGCCCCGCCGTTTCGCGCCATGTCTCGCGATACCAGCCGCCCTCGGGATGGGGGGCGAGGCCGAGCGATGCGATCAGCGCCTGGGGATCCATCAGAACAGGCCGCCGCCGATGATCAGCCGGACGATACCGACCACCAGCACGAAGCTGTTGAGACGCCGCCCGCTGTCGTGCTGCGACACCATGCCGAAGCCGGCACCCATCAGCGCGAGCGGCACCACCGCCCAGTTCATCCAGCCGAGGAACGGAAAGAAGCCGAGGATCGCTCCGCCGAGCGCGATGAAGCCGATGATCAGCGAGACGAGATTGAACATGGCGCCAAGCATCGCCGATGAAGGTTCGGATTGCAACAGCTGTACTGCTAATATAATACAGTTTCGGGAGACGCCGCCGAGGAGGAGGACAGGATGCGCAAGGCCATGGCAGGGCTGGCGGTGCCGATGCTGCTGCTCGCCGCCTGCGAGCTGAAGGTCGGCAAGGACGGCCAGGGGTCGGCGAAGCCCGACGCCGATCGCGACGTCGCGATTGCGCAGCCGGACGGGACGCAGGGCGTGTCGATCGCGATCCCCGGGCTCGACGGCCGAATGAAAGTCCCCGGGATTTCGCTGAGCGGCGACGACATGGATATCGACGGGATAAAATTATACCCGGGGACGAAGCTGAACGGCCTCAACGTCACGGCGCGCGAGGGCGCCAGCGACGGGGTCGTCGAGATGCGCTTCACCAGCCCCGCCGCGCCCGATCTGCTCGCCGCTTATTATGCCAGGGCGGTGCGCGCCAGCGGGTTCAGCGGAACCAGCGTCGCCGGCTCCGGCGGCAAGGTAACGCTGACGGCGACGAAGCCGGGCGGCGATGCCGTGATCATAGAAACGGCGCCGGCCGCGGGCGGCACCGCCGGACGGATTCTCGTGAAGGGCTAGGGTCCGACTCCAGGCCCCGACCCTTCGACTCGCCATCCGGCCATGTCGGGGCGGCAACAAGCCAAGCCGCCACTGGCGCCCAATCGCCCTTGCGGCTAAAGGGCCGCCATGCCCCCGCTTTTTCTCGTCATGCTCGGCGGCGCCATCGGCGCAGGCTTTCGCTACCATATCGGCACGGTCGCGCTCAGGAATCTGGGCCCCGGCTTTCCGTTCGGTACCTGGCTCGTCAACCTGCTGGGCGGATTGCTGATGGGCGTGCTCGCCGGGGTGATCGCGCGCACGCCGATCGAGGGCGAGCCGCTTCGGCTGTTCCTCGGCGTCGGCGTGCTGGGCGGTTTCACCACCTTTTCGGCGTTCAGCCTGGAGACTTTCAACATGCTGTCGCGCGGCGAATATGTCATGGCGGGCGCCTATGCGGTGTCGTCGGTCGCGGGGTCCGTGCTGATGCTGTTCCTCGGCCTCGGCCTCGGGCGGACACTGGCATGAGTGAAGCTCCCGCCACCGGCGCCACCCAGGCCGAGATGCGCCAGTTCGTGGTCGCCGACGATGACGACGGCATCAGGCTCGACCGCTGGTTCAAGCGGCACATGCCGGACACCAGCTTCAACATCGTGTCGCGCTGGGCGCGCACCGGCCAGCTGCGCGTCAACGGCAAGCGCGCTGCGCCCGGCGACCGGCTCGAAGCGGGACAGATGATCCGCCTGCCCCCGCCCGAGGTCGCCGCAGCGGCCGCCACCGCCGCGAAGGCGCCGCGTCCCAAGGCCCCGCGCGAGCCGCTGTCGGCGGAGGAAACCGAGCTGGTCCGCGGCTTCGTCATCCACCAGGACCGCCAGGCGATCGTCATCAACAAGCCGCCGGGTCTCGCCACGCAGGGCGGCACCAAGACCGAGCATCATGTCGACCGGCTGCTCGACGGGCTCCAGTTCGAAGCTGAGAACCGGCCCAAGCTGGTCCACCGGCTCGACAAGGATACGTCGGGCGTGCTGCTGCTCGCGCGCACCTCGCGCGCGGCGGCGCACTTCGCCAAGGCGTTCAGCAGCCGCACCGCGCGCAAGGTCTATTGGGCGATCGTCACCGGCGTGCCCTCGATCACCGACGGCATGGTCGAGTTGCCGATCGGCAAGCAGCCCGGCACCGGCGGCGAGAAGATGCACGTCGACGAGAAGGAAGGCAGCCCTGCGCGCACCCGCTATCGAGTGATCGAGCGCGCCGGCAACCGCGCCTGCTGGGTCGAGCTGCAGCCCTATACCGGACGCACCCATCAGCTGCGCGTCCACATGGCGGCGATCGGCCATCCAATCGTCGGCGACGGCAAATATGGCGGCGCCGAAGCTTTCCTGTCCGGCACGATCAGCCGCAAGATGCATCTCCACGCGCGGCGGCTGAAGGTCGATCATCCCGATGGCGGCGTGGTCGACGTCGTCGCCGAGCTCCCCGAGCATTTCGCGGAGACGTTGCGCAACCTGGGCTTCGAGGAAAGCAAGGGCAACGCCCTGCCTGTGGACGACGTCAAATTCTCCGAAACCGCCGAAGGCAGGCGTCGCGCGATCGCCCACAAGGCCAAGGACGCCCGCAAGGCCCGGCGCGGCGAGCGGCGCGGCCGGAACCGCGAATGAGCGCAGGCGCCGCCAACCGGCTGGCGATCTTCGACTGCGATGGCACGCTGGTCGACAGCCAGGCGAATATCTGCCGCGCGATGATCGACGCCTTCGGCGCCGAGCAGCTGGTGCCGCCGGCCCATGGCGCCATCCGCCGGGTCGTCGGCCTCAGCCTGACCGAGGCGATGCGCGCATTGCTGCCGGAGGGAGAGCCCGCGCTCCATGCCCGGCTCGGGGACATGTACAAGCGCGCTTTCCAGGCGCTGCGCGGTGCTGGCCAGGTCGAGGAACCACTGTTTCCGGGCATCGTCGAGGTACTGCATGCGCTCGAGGCCGATGGCTGGCTGCTGGCGGTCGCCACCGGCAAATCCGATCGCGGCCTGCGCCATTGCCTCGACGTCCATGGCATAGCCGATATGTTCGTGTCGTTGCAGACTGCCGACCGGCACCCGTCAAAGCCGCACCCGGCGATGATCGAGCAGGCGATGGCCGATGCCGGCGCGCGGCCGGGAACGAGCGCGATGATCGGCGACACCAGCTTCGATATCGGCATGGCGGTTGCCGCGGGCTGCACTGCGGTCGGCGTGTCCTGGGGCTATCATTTGACCGCGGAGCTGTTCGAGGAGGGTGCGCATTTCGTCGCGGAAAGCCCCGATCAGCTCCCTGAAATCCTCCGGCGGGCGATGGTGGCGAAAGCGTGAAGCGTTTCTACAAGACAGTGTCGGTCGAGCCGGTGGCCGGCGGCGGCGCGATCCGGCTCGACGGTCGGGCCGTCAAGACTCCCGCCCGCCTCGAACTCGTGCTGCCCACGCCGGCGCTCGCAGCCGCGGTCGCTGCCGAATGGGAGGCGCAGGCCGAAACCATCGATCCGCGATCGATGCCGCTGACCGGCCTCGCCAACGCCGCAATCGACCAGATCGCGCCCGATCCTGCCGCTTTCGCGCAGATGCTGGCCGTCTATGCCGAGACCGACCTGCTGTGTTATCGGGCCGAGAGCCCGGCCGAGCTGGTTGGGCACCAGGCCGAGTGCTGGGACCCGCTGATCGACTGGGCGCAGCAGCGCTACGGGATCGAGTTCGAGATCGTGCATGGCATCATCCACTGCCCCCAGCCCGATGAAACCATCGCCCGATTGAGCGCGGCGATCCGCGGCTATGGGCACTTCCAGCTCGCAGGGCTGCAGCAGCTGATCACCATATCGGGCTCGCTGGTGATCGCGCTGGCGCTGGCCGAAGGCGAGATCGATGGCCGGGCGGCGTTCGACGCGGCGCACCTCGACGAGCTGTGGCAGGTCGAGCAATGGGGCGAGGACGAGCTGGCCACGTTCGCCCGCGACGCGCGATCGGCGGATTTCAGGGCGGCGGCGCGGTTTCTGGGGTTACTCGTCTAGCGGCTCTTCAGCTCTGAATTCCGCCGCGTGGCAGGAACCAGCGCGCGATGATCAGGCCTGCCACCGACAGCCCGATGAAGTCGCTCAGGAAGAGGTAGGTCCAGTAGCCGAAGCCGAAATGGTTGAAGATCGGCTGACCGAGCTCGGTATAGAGCGTGCCCGCCAGCGCGAACAGCACCGCGACTTGGGCGCGGCTGAAGAAGTCGGTGACCCGCGATCCAATGGCGCCGAGCGCCAGGGCGATGATGAGGCCGGTAACGATCGCGAGCAGGAATCCGGACAGAAGCGCGCCCGAGTCGACGACCGGAAAGCCGGACGTGTTGAAATGCACCATCGCGACCGGGCCGCGGGCGTAAAGCAGGTCGCCGGCCGCGGTGCCGGTGGCGGGCACCAGATAGGTGCCGGTGCCGCTCGTCGTCAGCGTTTCCGCCAGCGCCTGCTGGAGCGCCGCCGATTGCGGCTCGCCGATGCTGTTGAAGGCGAGCAGGCTCAGCGGCGTTCCCCAGAACAGGAACCCTACCAGATACAGCGCGATCCCGGCGACGACGCCGCCGATCAAGGTCTTGGCCATGGGCTGCCTCCTCTCCAAACCAGATCGCGGCAGGCTAGGCTCAATGCCATCGCATGCAAGCCAAACTGCGGTGGGGCGTTGCAGCGGTCGGCTTGCGCGGCGCCCTGGACGCCGCCATGTCCTGCGCCGCGACTGCGCTGGCCTGCGTTATGCCGCGGGCGTCGTCAGCTTGCGGATGAAACCGATCAGGCCGGTCTGGCGGCTGCGCTTGAGGCGCTCCGCTTCGAGGATATCCTTCACCTCGGCGAAGCAGCGGTCGATGTCGTCATTGATGAGGACATAGTCATAACCGTCCCAGTGGCTGATCTCGGCGGCGGCGCGCTGCATCCGGCCGTTGATCACCTCTTCGCTGTCGGTCGCGCGGCGGCGCAGCCGATCCTCGAGCTCCTCCATCGACGGCGGCAGGATGAAGACGCGGACCACATCGCCGCCGCAGGTCTGGTAAAGCTGCTGCGCGCCCTGCCAGTCGATGTCGAACAGCACGTCGAGTCCGGCCGCGAGCATGTCTTCGATCGGCTGCTTGGGGCTGCCATAGCGATGGTTGAAGACATGCGCCCATTCGAGGAACTCGTGCTTCGATGCCATTTCGCGGAAATGCTCGAGGTCGACGAAATGATAATCGACACCCTCGACCTCGCCGGGCCGCATCGGGCGGGTCGTCGCCGAGACCGACATCTTGAGATGGTCGTCGGACGCGAGCAGCCGGCGGGCGATGGTGGATTTGCCCGCCCCGGAAGGCGAGGAGAGGACGAACAGCACGCCACGGCGCTTGAGCGAAAGATGGGCCATGGCGGCACTTGCATCGGACAAGGCGTCCGCGTCAATGCGAGATCGTGCCGCTCGCGGCGCGTCATTCGTGCGAAGAGATGCTCCCTGCGGCGCGGTCGGCCTTGCGACGGTCCATCGCTTTCTTGGCGACCCAGGCGCCGCCGATCAGCAGGCCGATCGGGCCGGCGCGGCGGATGAGGCCGGCGCCGGCCGCGCCGAGAACCGCACCCTTGAGCCCGCCCCGGCCGTCGCGTCGGTCGATCTCGCGGCCCACCAGGGCGCCCAGAATCTTGCCGATCATGCGTGTCTCCTATGGAACTGATTTGACAAGGAATCGCGCGGGATAGGTGGAAGTTCCTTATCGTTTTAACTCTGCCGCGTCATTCCAGCTTTCGCTGGAATGACGGTGGTAAGATGCTGCTATCTTCCCACCATGTCTTCCGGCCGCACGATCCGGTCGAACATCGCCTCGTCGACCAGGCCCAGCGCCAGGCCGGCTTCCTTCAGGGTCAGGCCCTGTGCATGTGCATGCTTGGCGATCCTGGCGGCATTGTCATAGCCGATCTCGGGTGCCAGCGCCGTCACCAGCATCAGCGATCGGCCGACCAGATCGGCGATCCGCTGTCGGTCGGGTTCGAGACCGGCCAGCGCGCGCCGCGTGAAGCTCTCCATGCCGGTCGACAGCAGCGCGATCGAGCGAAGCACCGCCGCGCCGATCAGCGGCTTGAACACGTTGAGTTCGAGATGGCCCTGCAGCCCGCCGATCGTAACCGCCTGATGGTTGCCGATCACCTGCGCGGCCACCATCGTCAGCATTTCGACCTGGGTGGGATTGACCTTGCCCGGCATGATCGAGCTGCCGGGTTCGTTCTCGGGCAGGGTCAGCTCGCCGATTCCGGCGCGCGGGCCCGAGCCGAGCAGGCGGATGTCGTTGGCGATCTTGCCCAGCGCGACAGCCAGCGTGCCGAGAGTGCCCGACAGGTGGACCAGCGCATCGTTGGAGGCGAGCGCCTCGAATTTGTTCGGAGCGGTGACGAAGGGCAGGCCGGTCAGCCGGGCGATTTCGGCGGCGATGTCCTCGGCGAAACCGGGGGCTGCGTTCAGCCCGGTGCCGACCGCCGTGCCGCCTTGCGCAAGCTTCATCATGCCGCCGGTCACCGCGCCTTCGAGGCGTTTGCGGCAAGCGATCAGCTGCGCGGCATAGCCCGAAAACTCCTGGCCGAGCGTGAGCGGGGTGGCGTCCTGCAGATGCGTGCGGCCGATCTTGACGATATCGTCCCACGCCGCGGTCTTGCCGAGCAGGTCGGCGAGCATCGCATCGAGCGCGGGATAGAGACGCTGGTGCACCGCGAGCGCGGCGGCGACGTGCAGCGCGGTCGGGAAGCTGTCGTTCGAGGACTGGCCCATGTTGACATGGTCGTTGGGATGGACCGGGCTCTTGCCGCCGCGCGTACCGGCCAGCAGCTCGTTGGCGCGCCCGGCGATCACCTCGTTGACGTTCATGTTCGACTGGGTGCCCGAGCCGGTCTGCCAGATCACCAGCGGAAACTGGTCGTCGAGCTTGCCGGCGACGATCTCGCCCGCCGCCTGCTCGATCGCCTGGGCGAGCTTGGGGTCGAGCCCGTGCCCGCGATTCACCCTCGCCGCCGCCTGTTTCACGATCGCCAGGGCATGGACGATCCCGATCGGCATCCGCTCTTCGGGGCCGAACGGGAAATTCTCGATCGAACGCTGGGTCTGTGCGCCCCAATAAGCGGAGGCGGGAACCTCGATTGGCCCGAAGCTGTCGGTTTCGGTGCGGGTGTCGGGCATGGCTGATCTCTATATCGTCGTGCCAGCGCAGGCTGGCACCCATGTCTGTCATAACGCGCAATGCCATTTCATGCCGCAAGAGACATGGGCCTGGCGTGTGAGCCACCAACCGAACGCCAACGAGACGAAGATCAACCTCTCGAATGCCCACAGCGCCATGAGCGCCCGGCTTCCAACTCTCTGGATCTGGTCGCGTGTTCTACTTCTTCCGGGTAAAGTCGACCGACACGACGTTGGAGCCGTCCTCGGCCGGAGCTCCCGGGGCTGCCGGGGCGTCGTTTCCGGCCGAGCTGTGGCCGGTGTCCTCGCCGTCATCATCGATCTGCGCCTGGAATTGCAGCGCGAAATTGACCGCGGGATCGACGAAGCCGGTCACGGCGGCAAAGGGGATGATCAGCTTGGCCGGGACCTGGTTGAACGACAGGCCCACCTCGAAGCCGTCGGGCTTCACCTTCAGGTCCCAGAATCGATTCTGGATGACGATCGTCATCTCGTCGGGGAATCGCTCGACGAGGTGCCTGGGGATGTCGACCCCGGCGCCCTGCGTCTTGAAGGTGATGTAGAAATGATGCTCGCCGGGGAGGCCGCCGGCGGTTTCGACCTCGCCCAGCACCCGGCCGACCACGGCGCGGAGCGCCTCCTGGACGATCTCGTCATAGGGAATCAGGCTGTCGGGCGCTTGGTCGCTCATCGCGCTGTGGTGGACGCTGAGTCCGGCCCGGTCAAGTCGGCGTTGCAGCGTCGCGCAACCTCGCTATAGCGGCGCCGTCCGGTGTGGAGGATTTGCCACACCGGCTTCGAGCCAGCTTCAGGGGTGGGCCATGCGGACCGCATCGATCACGCGCAAGACCAGCGAGACCGACATTTCGGTCGAGATGAATCTCGATGGCAGCGGCGCCTACACGGTGTCCACCGGCATCGGATTCCTCGATCATATGCTCGAGCAGCTGTCGCGCCATTCGCTGATCGACCTGACGGTGAAGATCGCCGGCGACCTTCATATCGACCAGCATCACACCACCGAGGACAGCGGCATCGCCATCGGCGAGGCGCTCGCCAAGGCGCTCGCCGACAAGCGCGGCATCACCCGTTACGGCCACGCCTATGCGCCGATGGACGAAACGCTGACCCGTGTCGCGCTCGACATTTCCGGGCGGCCCTATCTGGTGTGGAAGGTGGCGCTGTCCGGTCCGAAGCTCGGCGAATGGGACACCGAGCTGATCGAGCATTGGTTCCACAGCTTCGCGCAGGCGGCCGGGATCACGCTCCACGTTGAGAATATCTATGGCGCCAACATGCACCATATCGTCGAGAGCTGCTTCAAGGGCCTCGCCCGTGCGCTGCGCGTCGCCACCGAGATCGACCCCCGCAAGGCGGACGCGATTCCCTCGACCAAGGGAACGCTGGGCAGCGCATGACCGGCATGCGCCCCGAGACGATCGCGCTCATCGATTATGGCGCGGGGAATCTGAGGTCGGTCGACAACGCGCTTCGTGCGGCGGGGGGCAATCCCACCGTCACCGCCGATCCCGACCTGGTCGCCTCGGCCGATCGCGTCGTGCTACCGGGCGTCGGCGCCTTCGGATCGTGCATGGCGGGGCTGGCTGCCATCCCCGGCATGATCGAGGCGATGAACCGCGCGGTGCATGACCGCGGCGCGCCGTTCCTCGGCGTCTGCGTCGGCATGCAGCTGCTCGCCGATGCGGGCCACGAACATGGCCGCACGCCGGGGCTCGGCTGGATCGGCGGCGATGTGCGGATGATGACCCCCGGCGCGGACTTCAAGGTGCCGCACATGGGCTGGAACGATGTCGTGCCGGCGCGGGATCATGCGCTGCTCGTCCCGGGCGAGGCCTATTATCTGCACAGCTTCGCGTTCGACGTGGCCGACCCCGCCGACCGGCTGGCGACCAGCGATCATGGCGGCCCGATCACCGCGGCGGTGGGGCGCGGGAATGTCGTCGGGGTGCAGTTCCATCCCGAGAAGAGCCAGGCCTATGGGCTGCGGTTCCTCGGGCGATTCCTGGAGTGGCGGCCGTGATGTCCTTTAGGCCGTCCCCGTTCGTGTCGAGCGAAGTCGAGACACGTCATGCAACGCTCGCGTCCCTCGACTTCGCTCGGGACGAACGGATTTTTCTACCGCTATGATAACCGTATTCCCCGCGATCGATCTCAAGGGCGGCCAGGTCGTCCGCCTGGCCGAAGGCGATATGGCGCGTGCGACCGTCTATGGTGACGATCCCGCCGATCAGGCGCGCAAATTCGCCGAGGCGGGGGCCAACTGGCTCCATGTCGTCGATCTGGACGGGGCGTTCGCCGGCAAGGCGGTGAATGCCGGCGCGGTGGAGGCGATCCTCAAGGCCTTTCCGGGCAAGGTGGAACTGGGCGGCGGCATTCGCGACCGCGCGGCGATCGACCGCTGGCTCGGCCTGGGCGTCGAACGCGTCATCATCGGCACGGCCGCGCTCCAGGATCCCGAGTTGGTCAAGGAGGCTGCCAGGGCGCTGCCGGGCAGGATCGTCGTCGGCGTCGACGCGCGCGACGGCTATGTCGCGACCCATGGCTGGGCGGAGGTCTCGACCGTCAGCATCACCGACCTCGCCGATCGCTTCGCCGATGCCGGTGTCGCCTCGCTGCTGTTCACGGATGTCGGCCGCGACGGGCTGCTGAAGGGCTGCAATGTTGAGGCGACGGTCGCGCTTGCCCGCCATGCGTCGATTCCGGTGATCGCCAGCGGCGGCGTGGCGAGCATCGCCGACATCCATGCGCTGGTCGCCCATGCCGCGGACGGCATCGAAGGCGTGATCACCGGCCGGGCGCTCTATGACGGGCGGCTCGATCTGGCCGAGGCGCTGGCGGTGGCCCGCGCATGACCGTCCGGGTTCGCGTGATTCCCTGTCTGGACGTGGCGGGCGGGCGCGTGGTCAAGGGCGTCAACTTCGTCGACCTCGCCGATGCCGGCGATCCGGTCGAGCAGGCCAAGGTCTATGATGCCGCCGGCGCGGATGAGCTGTGCTTCCTCGACATCACCGCCAGCCATGAAGGGCGCGGCACCATCCTCGACGTCGTAGCGCGCACCGCCGCGGTCTGCTTCATGCCGCTGACCGTCGGCGGCGGGGTGCGCACCCCCGAGGATGCCCGCGCGCTGCTGCTCGCGGGCGCCGACAAGGTCGCGGTCAATTCGGCGGCGGTGGCGCGGCCCGAGCTCTGCGCCGACATGGCCAACCGATTCGGCGCGCAGTGCGTGGTCGGCGCGGTCGACGCGCGCAATGTCGGCCCCGGCAAGTGGGAGATCTACACCCATGGCGGCCGCAAGCCGACCGGGATCGATGCCGTGGCGCATGCCATGCGGCTGGCCGAGCTCGGCGCGGGCGAGATATTGCTGACCTCGATGGATCGCGACGGCACCCGCGACGGCTATGATCTCGCGCTGACGCGCGCGGTCGCGGATGCGGTGTCGGTGCCGGTGATCGCCAGCGGCGGAGTCGGCAATCTCGATCATCTCGTCGACGGCGTGATGCACGGCGGCGCGAGCGCGGTGCTGGCAGCGTCGATCTTCCACTTCGGCCAGCACAGCGTGGCGCAAGCGCACGCCGCGCTGAAGGCTGCGGGGCTGCCGGTTCGGGCGTAGACGGCCTATTCTTCCTCGTCATCCTGAACTTGTTTCAGGATCCACCGTTTCACGATCCTGGACTGCAAGGATGATGGGTGGATGCTGAAACAAGTTCAGCATGACGAGCTAAAGACAACGCCCACCCTTATTTCATCAGCACCAGTTCCTCGGCCATCGATGGGTGCAGCGCGACGGTGTCGTCGAACTGCGCCTTGGTGAGCTTCGCCTTCACCGCGATCGCCGCTGCCTGGAGGATTTCGGGCGCGTCGGGGCTGATCATGTGGATGCCCAGCACGACGTCGGTCTCCGGATGCACCACCAGCTTGTAGAGCGAGCGTTCGTTGCGGCCGGCCAGCACGTTGCGCATCGGCCGGAAGTCCGACGTGAAGATCTTCGGGTCGCCATATTGCTCGCGCGCCTGACGCTCGGTGAGGCCCACGCCTGCCATCGGCGGATTGCTGAACACCGCGCTCGGGATCATCTGGTAATCGACCCGGTGCGGCTTGTTGCCGAACAGCGTGTCGGCGAAGGCCTGGCCCTCGCGGATGGCGACGGGGGTCAGCTGGACACGGTTGGTGACATCGCCGATCGCATAGATGGACGCTACGCTCGAGCGGTTATCCTCGTCGACGACGATCGCGCCCTTGTCATCGATCTCGACGCCGGCAGCCTCCAGCCCCAGCCCGTCGATCTTGGGGCTGCGGCCGATCGCAAACAGCAGCAGGTCGGTGTCGCACTTCTCATGGTCCTTGAAGTGGACGCAGAGCGAGCCGTCCTCCTGCTTCTCGATCTTGTCGAACGAGGCGTTGAAGATGAACTCGATGCCCTTGTGGGTCGAAATCTGGAACAGTCGGTCGCGGATCTGCTCGTCATAGCCGCGCAGGATCTGGTCGGAGCGGTTGACCACCGTCACTTTCGAGCCGAGCGCGTGGAAAATGCCGGCGAACTCGTTGGCGATATAGCCCGCACCGGCAATCACCACCCGCTTCGGCAATTTTTCGATGTAGAAGACCTCATTCGAGCTGATGCCGTGCTCGGCGCCGGGCACCTTCGGCACCACCGGCCAAGCCCCGGTGGCGACCAGGATGAACTTCGCGGTGATCTTTCGCCCGCTCGCGAGCAGGATCTCGTTGGCACCGGACACCGTCGCGCGCTCGTGGAAGATCTCGACCGCATTGTTCGTGAGGGTGTTCGTATAAAGCCCCTCGATCCGATCGACATCCGCGTTGACGTTGTCGCGCAGCGTCTTCCAGTCGAAGCGGATGTCGCCCAGCTGCCAGCCATAGCGCGCGGCATCCTGAAGGTCCTCGGCGAAGTGCGAGCCATAGACGAGCATCTTCTTGGGCACGCAGCCGCGGATCACGCAGGTGCCGCCGACCCGATGTTCCTCGGCCACCGCCACGCGCGCTCCATAAGCGGCCGCCACCCGCGACGCGCGCACCCCGCCCGAACCGGCGCCGATGACGAACAGGTCATAGTCATACTCGGCCATCGGCCCTTATCCTTCTTCATGTTCCGGCATCGATATGGGGGCGGTATGATTGCCGGGCAAACCGATCGTCATCATCAGAGTGATCGAGCGAGTAGGTCAGGCTACAGGCGCCATTACGATCCCAGCGCACGGGCGATCAGCGCCCTGGTCGAGGTATCGAAGCGCGCGGTGCCCTCGCTCTCGATCGAGCGGGCGATCTCCTTGCCGAGCTCGACCCCGAACTGATCGAACGGGTTGATCTCCATCAGCACCGCATTGGCAAAGGTGCGGTGCTCGTAAAAGGCGAGCAGCGAGCCGAGCCGCGCCGGATCGACGCGGTCGAGCAGGATCGTCGTCGACGGCCGGTCGCCGGCATAGGCGCGGGCGGGATCGTCATTGGCCTTGCCCGCCATCAACGCCGCAGCCTGCGCGAAGCAGTTGATCAGCAGCGCCCGATGATGCCCCTCGTCGAGGACATGCTCGGGCTCGATCGCGGCGACGAACTCGACCGGCACCAGCCTCGTCCCCTGGTGGAGCAGCTGGAACACCGCATGCTGCGCGTCGGTGCCCACCCCGCCCCAGCTGATCGCCGCCGTCGGCCCGTCCACCGCCGAGCCGTCGGTCTTCACGCTCTTGCCGTTCGATTCCATCTCGAGCTGCTGGAGGTAGGAGGGCAGCAGCCGCAGCCGCTCGTCATAGGCGAATATGGCGCGGGTCTCGGCGTTGCGGATGCGCGAATAATATTGATCGACGAAGGCGGCGAGCAGCGGAAGATTGCGCTCGGGCGGTGCCAGGCGGAAATGGCGGTCCATCGCCGCCGCGCCCTCGAGCAGGTTTTCGAACGCGTCCCAGCCGAGGCCAAGCGCGGCCGGAAAGCCGATCGACGACCACAGCGAATAGCGTCCGCCGACGCTTTCGGAGAAGGGCAGGATCCGGGTCTCGTCGACACCCCATTCCACGGCCTTTTCCGGCGCGGCGGTCAGCGCGACCACGCGCGAATAGGGGTCCTCGACATTGGCCTCCTCCATCCAGCCGAGCACGCTGCGCGCGTTCATCATCGTCTCGGTGGTGGTGAAGGTCTTCGAGGCGACGACCAGCAGCGTCGCGTCGGGATCGAAGCGCTTGAACACTTCGTCCAGCGCAGCGCCGTCGACGTTGGAAACCACCGCCACCTCATAGCGATCGGCGTCGCGGCCGAGCGCGTCGACCAGCAGGTCCGGGCCCAGCGCCGATCCGCCGATCCCGACATGGAGGATGTGGCGGATCGGCCCCAGCACCTCGGCCTCGATCGCATCGATCATCGCCCGCATCCGGGCCTGGAAACCGCGCGCGCGCGCCACGCTGTCGGGTGCGCCCTGGCCGCGCTCGGCAGGATGCTCGGCGGCGCGGCCTTCGGTGACGTTGACCGGCTCGCCCCCGAACAACGCGCCGCGCTTGCCGGCGAAGTCGCATGCTTCCGACAGGGCGACGAAGCGCTCGATCAGCGGGGCGGAGAGATGCGTCTTGGAGAAATCGAACAATATGCCCGACTCGTCGATGGCCAGCCGCGAAAGCCGGTCGGGCTCCGTGGTGAAGAGCTCCGAAAGCGTGGCCGAGGGGAGCCCAGCGATCGCGTTCCAGGCGGCTTTTGCATCGGTCATGTCGAATCTCCGTGGTGCAAATGCGAAAATTGGCAGATTTTGGTCGTAACGGGGCGGCTTGGTTACCAGTTATTTACGAAATCAGGCCATGCCTTTCGGCGAAAGAGCAACCTAATGCTACCATCAAGATGCCGAGAGGGTGCCGCAAGCGAGGTCGAACTGGGAGACCACGAATGCAGGACGACATATTACGCTTGGCTTATGAAGTCTCGCGGATCACCGAAGAGAAGGTCGATCGCATCGACCGCGTCATGAAGCAGACCGGCATGCTGGCGATCAACGCCCGGCTCGAAGCCGCCCGCGCGGGCGAAGCCGGCCGCGCCTTTTCGGTCGTGGCCCAGGAACTCGGCGCGCTGGCCGCGTCGATCTCGGGAATCGGCGGCGAACTGCGTTCGGCGATCGCGTCCAACATCGCCTCGCTGCGCACGGCCGGCAGCCAAATGCTCGTCGATTTCAAGGGGACGAGGCATACCGATCTCGCGCGTTCGGCGGTCGAGATCATCGACCGCAACCTCTATGAGCGCTCCTGCGACGTGCGCTGGTGGGCCACCGACAGTTCGGTCACCGATGTGCTGGAAGCGCCGTCGGCTGCCACTATCGACCATGCCACCGAGCGGCTGGCGACGATCCTGCGCTCCTATACCGTCTATCTCGACCTCTGGATCGCCGACAGCCAGGGCCGCGTGATCGCCACCGGCCGGCCCGATCGATACCCTGATGCGATCGGCCAGAATGTCGCCAGGGAAGACTGGTTCCGCGCCGCGATGGACACCCATAGCGGCGACGACTTCCGGGTCTGCGACATTTCGGTCAATCGGACTCTGGGCGGCGCCCAGGTCGCGACCTACTCGACCGCGGTGCGCGCGGGCGGCCGCACCGGCGGCAACCCGATCGGCGCGCTCGGCATCTTCTTCGACTGGGCCCCGCAGGCCTCGGCGATCCTCGAAGGCATCGGCCTGTCGCCGGCCGAGCGCGCGACATCGCGGCTGATGCTGCTCGACTCCGACCACAGGATCATCGCATCGTCCGATGGCCAGGGCATCTGCACAGATCATTATCCGCTGCGGACCGACAAGCGCGAGAGCGGCTATTATCAGCGCGACGGCAAGCTGATCGCCTTTGCGCTGACACCTGGCTACGAGACCTATCGCGGACTTGGCTGGCTGGGCTGCATCGAGAGCCAGATGCTCGAGGAATAGGGACCGCCCGATCGGGGCGGCGCCGAAACCCCAACTGGCGCTAAGCCCGGCTTGTCGCTACAGCGGCGGCTATGCGTCCTCCCAGAACCCCAGGCGGCCGGCCTCCCGGCCGATCGACCACCGGCAAGCCGGCCGGCATCAACTCGCCTGGCAAGACCACGCCGCCGCCCAAGCTCGGCCGCCGGCAGGCGCGCGGACTGGCGCGTCCGGTCAAGCCGTCGGTGCCGCATCCCGCCCGTGCCGAGGCGAAGCCCGGCCAGGAGCCGCAGCGCATCGCCAAGCTGCTCGCGCGGGCCGGCGTCGCCTCGCGCCGCGAGATCGAGCGGATGATCGAGGACCGCCGCGTGGCGATCGACGGCGTGGCGATCGAGACCCCGGCCACGCTGCTGAAATCGCTGAAGGGCGTCACCGTCGACGGCAAGCCGGTCGCGGCGCCCGAGCCGACCCGGCTGTTCCTCTATTACAAGCCGCAGGGGCTGCTCACCACCGAGCGCGATCCCGCCGGCCGGCCGACCATCTATGACAAGCTGCCCAAGGACCTGCCCCGGGTGATGCCGGTCGGGCGACTCGACCTGAACACCGAAGGCCTGCTGCTGCTGACCACCGACGGCGAGTTCAAGCGCCAGCTCGAGCTGCCGAGCACCGGCGTGACCCGCGTCTACCGCGCCCGATCCTATGGCAATGTCACCCAGGCCCAGCTCGAGGAACTGATCGAGGGCGTCGAGATCGAAGGCGTCCGCTACGGCTCGATCGACGCCAATATCGAACGGCGCACCGGCGCGAATGTCTGGATCGAGATGAAGCTCAGCGAGGGCAAGAACCGCGAAGTGCGGCGCGTGCTCGAACATCTCGGGCTCCAGGTTTCGCGGCTGATCCGCATCGCCTATGGCGCGTTCGAGCTGGGCGACCTGCAGCCCGGCGAGGTCGGCGAGATATTGCAGCACCAGCTGGTCGCCTTCCGCAAGACGCTCAAGTCGGTCCGGGGGCCGAAGAAACCAGGCGCGGCTGAATGACGCCAATACGCCCCATCCTCACCGTCATGCTGAACTTGTTTCAGCATCCACCCATCGTCTCGGGCCCGCCCCCGAGTGGAGAAGTGGAACCTGAAACGAGTTCAGGATGACGGATACGATATGCGTATAATTGCAGGGGCCTGGCGCGGCCGCACCCTCATCGCACCCACCGGCGATGTCACGCGTCCGACCGCCGACCGCACCCGCGAGGCGCTGTTCTCGATGCTCACCAGCCGGCTCGGCAGCCTGGAGGGGCTGAAGGTCGCCGATGTCTGCGCGGGCACCGGCGCACTCGGCCTCGAGGCGCTGTCGCGCGGCGCGGCGCACTGCACCTTCGTCGAGCGCGAGCGCGGCGCGATCGAGGCGTTGCGCGCCAACATCGCCAAGCTGGGCGCCGAGGCCGAGGTCCGCGCGATCGCCGCCGAGAGCTTCAGCGGCGGCCCGTTCGATCTGGTGCTGATCGATCCGCCCTATGGCACCGGCCTCGGCCAGAAGATCCTCCCCAATATCGGCCTCGCGCCGGGCGGCTGGGCGAGCATCGAGACCGCCAAGAACGAGCCGGTGACGGTGGACGGCTTCACCGTCGAGGCCGAACGGGTCCACGGCAAGGCGCGGATCACCCTGCTGACGCGCGAACGCTGACCCGGCGGAGCGTCACGGAGAGATTGTTGGCGGGCATCTCGACGATGTGATCGAGCATCATTCCACTATCCTCGGCAAGCGCGATGATTTCTTCCAGGTGGCGCAGCCCCCATCGCTGGTCGCGCATCTTCAGGCTGGCGTCGAATGCCTCGTTGCTGTCGGCGGTCGCAACGCCGGCGCGGAGATAAGGACCATAGAGAACAAGCGGTCCACCCACCGGAAGCAGCTTTGCGCTGTGTCTCAGCAAACCCACCGTCGCTTCCCACGGGCTGATATGGACCATGTTGATGCACAGGATCGCATCGGCCTTCTCGATCGGCCATTCGGGTGCCGCGGCATCGAGCAGCAGCGGCGGGCGCAGGTTGCCCAGCTTGCCCGCCTCGGCCCAGGCGCGGATCGAGGCGAGGGCGGAGGGGTCGGGGTCGCTCGGCTGCCAGACCAGATCGGGCAGGGCGCGGGCGAAATGGATGGCGTGCTCGCCGGTGCCGCTCGCAACCTCCAGCACCGTGCCGCTCGACGGCAGGACGTCGCGCAGGACCACAAGGATCGGCTCGCGGTTGCGCGCGGTCGCGGGGGCGTGGCGGCGGGGATCAGTCATCGGCCAACCCCTACGTCATTCCAGCGAAAGCTGGAATCTCTCTTGCCCTCGTCCAAAGAAGGCCGGCAGCGGGGCGAGCGCAGGCGCAGCCTTGAGCGCGGGGTCGCCGGCGCGGGCGCGTTCGGCCACCGAGCGCAGTGCGCCGATGAACTGGTCGAGCGTCGCCTTGCCCTCGGTCTCGGTCGGCTCGATCAGCATCGCGCCGTGGACGACGAGCGGGAAATACATCGTCATCGGGTGGAAACCCTCGTCGATCAGGCCCTTGGCGATGTCGAGCGTGGTGAAGCCGGCCGCGAGCCCGGCGTCGCTGAACAGCGCCTCGTGCATGCACGGCCCGCTCGCGGCGAAGGGCGCGTCGAGCAGGTCCTCCAGGCTGCGCAGCACATAATTGGCGTTGAGCACCGCATCCTCGGCGACCTGGCGCAGCCCGTCGGCGCCATGGCTGAGGATATAGGAGAGCGCCCGGGTGAACATGCCCATCTGGCCGTGGAAGGCGGCCATGCGGCCGAAGCTCGACCCATGATGCTCGCCGGTGGTCTCTTCCTCGACCAGCACATAGCGGTCGCCCTGCCTGTCGACGAAGGGCAGTGGCGCGAAGGGCGCCAGCGCGGCGGAGAACACCACCGGCCCGGAGCCCGGCCCGCCGCCGCCATGCGGGGTCGAGAAGGTCTTGTGCAGGTTGATGTGCATCGCGTCGATTCCGAGGTCGCCCGGCCGCACCCGCCCGACGATCGCGTTGAAATTGGCGCCGTCGCAATAGACCAGACCGCCAGCCGCATGGACCGCGTCCGAGATCGCCTTCATGTCCCGCTCGAACAGGCCGCAGGTGTTGGGGTTGGTGATCATCACCCCGGCGACATCCGGCCCGAGCCGGGCCTTGAGCGCGTCGAGGTCGACGCGGCCTTCGGCGGTCGCGGGGATGTTCTCGACCCGGTAATTGCAGAAGGCGGCGGTCGCCGGATTGGTGCCATGCGCCGATTCGGGGACCAGGATCACCGAGCGGGCGTCGCCGCGCGCTTCCTGCGCGGCGCGAATCGCCAGCAGTCCGCACAGCTCGCCATGCGCGCCGGCCTTCGGCGCCATCGCCACCGCTGCCATCCCGGTCAGCGTCTTCAGCCATCCGGCCAGCTCGTGGATCACCGCCAGCGCGCCCTGTACCGTGTCGACCGGGGCGAGCGGGTGGATATCGGCGAAGCCGGGCATCCGCGCGACCTTCTCGTTGAGGCGCGGATTATGCTTCATCGTGCAGCTGCCGAGCGGGAACAGGCCGAGGTCGATCGCGTAATTCTGCCGGCTGAGCCTGGTATAATGGCGCACCGCCTCGGGTTCGGGCAGGCCGGGCAGGCCGATCGGCCGGTTGCGCTCCAGCCCGCCGAGGCGGCTCGCGACCTTCGGCGGCTCGGGCAGGTCGACGCCGGTGCGGGCATAATCGTCCTGCTCGAAGATCAGCTTTTCCTCGAGCATCAGCGCGCGGTTGCCGGTGAAGGTCGGCGGCGCCGAGGACGAGGCGGTGTTTTCCGGCCGGGTGACGCGGCCTTCGCTGTTCATGCTCATGCCGCCAACTCCGCTTCGAGGGCCTGCGCCAGGGTTTCGACATCTTCCGCGCTGCTTGTCTCGGTGACCGCGACGACGAGCCCGTTCGCGAGCGCCGGCGCCTCGGGGTAGAGCCGGCCGAGCGAGACGCCGCCCAATATCCCCTTGTCGGCCAGCGCGCGGACGACCGGGCGCGACTCCGTCGGCAACTTGAGGGTGAACTCGTTGAAGAAGGCGCCGTTGACCAGTTCGACGCCGGGCAGCTTCGCCAAGCGGTCGGCCGCGGCGACCGCGCCGGCATGGTTGAGCGCGGCGAGGTTGCGCAGGCCGGTTTCGCCCAGCAAGGTCATGTGCGCCGAGAAGGCGAGCGCGCACAGCCCGGCATTGGTGCAGATGTTCGAGGTCGCCTTTTCGCGGCGGATATGCTGCTCGCGGGTCGACAGGGTCAGCACGAAACCGCGCTGGCCATCGGCATCGTGGGTGACACCGGCGAGGCGCCCCGGCATCTGGCGGACATATTTCTCGGCGCAGGCGAACAGGCCGACATAGGGGCCGCCGAAGTTGAGCCCGACGCCGATCGACTGGCCTTCGCCGACGACGATGTCCGCGCCCATCTCACCGGGCGAGCGGACCGCGCCGAGCGACACCGGCTCGGTCACCACCGCGATCAGCAGCGCGCCCTTTTCGTGCGCGCGCGCCGCCAGTTCGGAGAGGTCGGCGACATGGCCGAGGATGTTCGGATTCTGGACCACCACGCAGCTGGTGTCGCCGTCGATCGCGTCGATCAGCCGCGCCATGTCGTCGCCGGGCGCGCCGGTGGTCAGCTCGGGCAGGGCGATGTCGAGGCTGTCGCCGGTGAAGCGCGCCATCGTCCTGGCGAGCGAGACATAATGCGGATGCAGGCCGGCCGAGAGGATCGCCTTGCCGCGCCGGGTGACGCGCCGCGCCATGGTGATCGCCTCCCAGCAGGCGGTCGAGCCGTCATACATCGAGGCATTGGCGACGTCGCAGCCCAGCAGCCGGGCGACCTGGGTCTGGAACTCGAACAGCGCCTGCAGCGTCCCTTGCGCGATCTCGGGCTGATAGGGGGTGTAGCTCGTCAGGAACTCGCCGCGCTGGATCAGGTGGTCGACGCTGGCGGGAATGTGATGCCGATAGGCGCCGCATCCGAGGAAGAAGGGCGCGTCGGCCGCCGAGAGATTCTGCTTCGCGAGCCGCGCCATGTGCCGCTCCACGGAAAGCTCGGACGCATGCGGGGCAAGGCCTTCGATCGGTCCGGCAAGTTGCGCCGCGGCGGGAACGTCGACGAACAGCTCATCGACCGACGAGGCGCCGATCGTCGCGAGCATCGCGCTGCGGTCGGCGTCGGTAAGGGGCAGGTAGCGCATTTCTTGCTCCTAGCCCTCCCCTTCAGGGGAGGGGTTGGCGTGGGGCCTCAAGTCAGGGTGCGGCGCCTGTGGACAGGCCCCGCCCCGCCTCCCCTGGAGGGGAGGGGTGAAGAAGCGTCAAAGCCCTTCGCAGAAGGCCTTGTACTCGGCGGCATCCATCAGGCCCTCGAGCTCGGACGGATCGGCCAGAGCGAGCTTGAAGAACCAGCCGCCCGTTTCCGGCGCGCTGTTGACCAAGGCAGGGTCTTCCTCGAGCGCGGGGTTGATCTCGCTCACCGTGCCGGTCACCGGCGCGAACACGTCCGACGCGGCCTTGACCGATTCGACCACCGCCGCCTCGCCGCCCTTGGCGACATCGGCGCCGAGAGCGGGCAGCTCGACAAAGACGATGTCGCCCAGCTGGGCCTGGGCATAATCGGTGATGCCGACGGTGGCGGTCCCGTCCTTGACCGAAATCCATTCATGCTCGTCGGTATAGAAGGTCGTCATGGGTCTCAGCTCCCTTGGCGGACATAATGATGTGGAACGAAAGGCATCGGCGCGACCACGGCGTCGAGCCGCTTGCCGCGCACTTCTATCAGGAGCGGCCGGTCGAGCACCGCACTGCCGGCGGCGACATAGCCCATCGCGATCGGCACCTGCAGCGAAGGGCTGAACCCGCCCGAGGTGACAATGCCCACCTCGACGTCGCCGTCGAAGATCGGCGCGCCCTCGCGCGCCGGAAGCCGGCCTTTCAGGATCAGGCCGATCCGCTTGCGCGGCGGCCCCTCGGCGAAATGGCGGCAGACGATGGTCGCGCCGGGGAAACCGCCCTCGGCGCGGCGGCGCTTCGGCACCGCGAAGCCGAGGCCCGCCATCGCCGGATCGGTCATGGCGTCGAGATCATGGCCGTAGAGCGGTAGCCCCGCCTCGAGCCGCAGCGAATCGCGGGCGCCGAGGCCGATCGGCTTGACCTCGGGCTGGGCGGCGATCAGCGACGCGATCGTCGCGGCGTCGTCGGCCGGGATCGAGATCTCGAAGCCATCCTCCCCGGTATAGCCCGAGCGGCTGATCCACAGCGGCACGTCGGCCATCTCGAAGGCGCCGGCGGTCATGAAGACCAGTGCCTCGACGCCGGGACAGATCCGCGCCAGCGCATCCACGGCCTTCGGCCCCTGCAGCGCGAGCAGCGCATGTTCGCCGAGATGGTTGAGGGTAAGCTCCTCGGGCAGATATTCGTGGAGATGGGCTATGTCGTCGGCCTTGGTGGCGCCGTTGACGACGAGGTAGAAGTCACCGGCGCGGCGCGTCACCATCAGATCGTCGAGAATGCCGCCCTGGTCGTCGAGCAGCAAGGAATAGCGCATCCGGTCGACGCCGAGATTGACGATATCGCCCGGCAGCAGCTTCTCGAGCGCGACATCGACGGGCACGCTTTCAGCATCGCCGCTGATCAGCAGCTGGCCCATGTGCGACACGTCGAACAGGCCGGCCGATTCGCGGGTCCACAGATGCTCGGCGATGATGCCGTCATACTGGATCGGCATGTGATAGCCGGCGAACGGCACCATCCTGGCGTCGCGGGCGCGATGCCAATGATCGAGCGGCAGGGTCTGGATGATTTCTTCAGGCTCTTCGTCGCTCACACTCTTGCCTCCGTGACGGTCAATGACGCCGGGCGCAATCCGCCCGACGGTCATTGCCCCCTCTGTCACGGAACCTGAGAGCATTCACACGGGCCGTCCACATCATGGCGGCGCCCGGGCTTACCCCTTCGGTGGGATGATCGTCCGGTCCGGTTTCCCGGGGGCCGTCCATCCGCTTTCCAGAGTGTCGATCCTGTCCACGCGGTCCATTGACCTGAGAGATTCCGGGGCGGTTGCTCCTTCGGCGGCCTTGGGATCGCTCCCGCGGCACTCTCCCGCGTGGTCAGCACCGGCTGCCCGGCGACGACGCTCAAGGCTTGGCGTGGCCGTCCGCCCAAGTCAACGGGGGATGCAGGTGATCGGCGTAATTGTCGGAGCGAGATGCTCATCGTCATCCCAGCGAAAGCTGGGATCTCATTTTCTACGTCGCGGACGTCGCGTGAAGGCAGGGAGATCCCAGCTTTCGCTGGGATGACGGCTCGAGAAGGGGAAGATCAGCGCGAGGCGTTGTAGGCCAGCTGGCTTTCCGACAGCTGGAAGCCGACGAGCAGTTCGAAATTGGCGTTGTTGACCGCCTCGCGCACCGTCGGCTCGTTCATCGGGTCGAGCGCAGCGTCGGCGTCGCCCGCCTTGCGCTTGCGGTTGATCCGCTGGAGAATTTCGGGCGGCAGCGTCGCCGCGGCGCGGGAGACCATCGCCGTCGCCGAGGCATGGGCGCTGCCGCGCAGCTGGCCTTCGGGGAAGCTGATGGTGACTTCGCCGACCTGCTTCGATTCGATCTGGGTGCCGGCGCGCAGCACCGTCGCGAACCAGGGCAGGGTGATGGTACGGGCGGGGCCGGCGGTGCCGCGGCGGGCCTGGACGTCGAAGCTTGCCGTCACCTGGATCTGCGCGCCGTTGCCGCCTTCGTTGCAGCTGGCCTGCAGGTTGGCGATATTGGCGGTGGCATCGATGGCGTTGACGCTGCGATCGGCCGGCGGATCGAACAGCGTGATGTCGCCGGTATAGGTCGCGATCGCCGCCGCCGGGCAGGCCGAGCGCGCGATCTTGAAGCCGCCGCGCTCGTCGAACTCCGCGTCCGTCTTACAACCGGCAAGCGTCAACGCGGCGAGGAGGATCGCGGTCGATTTCGAAAACTGCACTACGGGGCATCCTTCATCATGGTCCGGAGCGGTGCGCACGCCCGGCCGGTCCTGCCGATCATAGGAACCGGCTTTCGCACAGGCAAGCAATCGCTTAAGGCCGGCGCATGACGACCACCGACCGGCCACCCCTCGACCTGCTGATCGCGGCGCCGCGCGGCTTCTGCGCCGGGGTCGACCGGGCGATCCGCATCGTCGAGCTGACGATCGAGAAATATGGCGCGCCGGTCTATGTGCGCCATGAGATCGTCCACAACAAATATGTCGTCGACGACCTGAAGGCGAAGGGCGCGATCTTCGTCGAGGAGCTCGACGAGGTGCCGGACGATGCGCCGGTGGTGTTCTCGGCGCATGGCGTGCCGAAGGCCGTTCCGGCCAAGGCGAGCGAGCGCGGCCTGAACTTCCTCGACGCCACCTGTCCGCTGGTCTCCAAGGTGCATCGCCAGGCCGAACGGCTGGTCAAGAATGGCCATCACATCTTCTTCATCGGCCACAAGGGCCACCCCGAGGTGATCGGCACCTTCGGCCAGGTGCCCGACGGGGTGATGACGCTGGTCGAGACCGCCGAGGATGCCGCGGTCGTCATGCCGCCGGCAGGGGTTCCGCTGGCCTTTCTGAGCCAGACGACGCTCTCGGTGGACGACACGATCGAGATCATCGGCGTGCTGCGCGCGCGCTTCCCCGAAATCGCGGCGCCCCGCTCGGAGGACATCTGCTATGCGACCTCGAACCGCCAGGCGGCGGTCAAGGCGATCGCGGCCCATTGCGATGCGATGCTGGTGATCGGGGCCCCGAACAGTTCCAATTCGGTGCGGCTGGTCGAGGTCGCTACCCGCAATGGCGTCAAGGCGCGGCTGATCCAGCGCGCCGCGGAGATCGATTTCAGCTGGCTCGAGAGCGTGCGCACGCTGGGCATTACCGCCGGCGCCTCGGCGCCGGAGATCCTCGTGCGCGAACTCGTCGACATGCTGGCGACCCGCTTCACCATCCACGAGCGCGAGGTCGAATCGGTGACCGAAGACATGTTGTTCAAGCTTCCCAGGACGTTGGTTGCCTGATGGCGGTCTATACGCAGGTCTCCAGCGAGGAGATGAACGCCTTCCTCCACCGTTATGACCATGGCACGCTGATCTCGGCCAAGGGCATCGCCGAAGGCGTCGAGAACAGCAACTACCTGATCGAGACGACCGCCGGCCGTTATATCCTGACGCTCTACGAGAAGCGGGTGAATGTCGACGACCTGCCTTTCTTCGCGGCACTGACCGACCATCTCGCCGCCAAGGGGCTCAACATCCCGCGGATGCTGCGCGACCGGCGCGGGGAACAGCTCCAGACCCTGGCCGGCCGTCCCGCCTGCCTGATCGAGTTCCTGACCGGTGTTTCGGTTACCCATCCGACGCCGGCGCAGGCCCGGGCGGCGGGCGGCGCGCTGGGCGACATGCACCGCGCACTTGCTGATTTCCGTCAGACGCGGCCCAACAGCCTCGATCTCGGCGGCTGGCAGGCACTGGCCGCCCGCTGCGGCGGCGATCTCGATCGCATCCATGACGGCCTCGGCGCGCGGGTGGCGCGCGAGCTCGACTGGCTCGATGCACATTGGCCGCGGCACCTGCCGACATCGGTGGTCCACGCCGATCTCTTCCCCGACAATGTCCTGATGCTCGGCGAAGAGGTGAGCGGCGTCATCGACTTCTACTTCGCCTGCACCGACATCCGGGCCTGGGACGTCGCGGTCACCCATGCCGCCTGGTGTTTCGAGAATGACGGCACCGGCTATCATGCCGATCTCGGCCGTGCGCTGATTGCTGGATATGACAAGCAGTTCGGCCTCTCGACCGAAGAGCGGCTCGCCTTTCCGGCGCTGGCGCGCGGCGCCTGCCTGCGCTTCCTGCTGACCCGTGCCTGGGACTGGCTCAACACCCCCGCCGACGCCATGGTGACGCGCAAGGATCCGCTGGCCTTCCTGCGCCGCCTGGATTTCTATGCGGAAGCCGACCCGGAAACGCTGGTGACGATTTGACCGAGCTTTCCCCTGAACTTCCGCTGGTCGAGATCGCCACCGATGGCGCGTGCAAGGGCAATCCCGGACCGGGCGGCTGGGGCGCGCTGATGCGCTTCGGCGGTACCGAGAAAGAGTTGTCGGGCAGCGAAAACCCGTCGACCAACAACCGCATGGAGCTGATGGCGGCGATCCGCGCGCTCGAGGCGCTCAAGAAGCCGTGCCGGGTGAAGCTGTCGACGGACAGCCGCTATGTGATGGACGGCCTCACCAAGTGGATCCACGGCTGGCGCAAGAATGGCTGGAAGACCGCCGACCGCAAGCCGGTCAAGAATGCCGAGCTGTGGCAACGACTGCTCGATGCCGCCGCACCGCACCGGATCGAATGGCTGTGGGTGAAGGGCCATGCCGGCCATCCCGACAATGAGCGCGCCGACAGGCTGGCCAGCGACGCGGCGCTACGAATTTAGCGCCAGCGCCGCGGCCCTCGGCTCCGTCTTCAGCCCCTCGTACCGCGCATGAAATCGGGTTCGACGATATTGTCGATCGCCTGCGCGATCGGCAGGGGGATGGCGCCGACTTCGTGGTGGAGCAGCGTGGCGAGCGCGCGCGACTGGGCGAGCAGTTCGTCCAGCACCGCCGGCTCGCATTCATGGCGCAGGCACTGGCGGCTGATCCCGGTCAGCAGGCGCGAGAGGCTGAAGCTGCCGAAGCTGTCGAGCAGGGTGCGCAATGCCTCCGCCTCCGCCGCCGCCAGCTCCCAGGCCCTGGCGCGAACCGCGGCGGCGATGCGCTGCGGCCGATCACCGATGTCGAACAGCAGCATCTTTATGAGCACTGCGACCTCCTCGTGGCCGCCCTGCTCGACCAGCAGGTTGAGGCGTGCGCGGTCGAACTGGTCACCGCCGGTCTCTGCCTGCACGCGCTTGCTACGGCGCATCTTCCCGATCATGTCGAGCAACTGGCCCGACACGATCGGCTTGGGCAGGAAGCTGTCGACGCCGGCCTCGAAATAGATGCGCCGTCGTTCCGGCAGCGAGTCGGCGCTGATCGCCAAAATCGGCGTATTGCAAGCCGGGGCGTCGAGCGCGCGGATGGCGCGGGTGGCGGCCAGGCCGTCGAGCTCCGGCATCTGCATGTCCATCAGGATCAGGTCGAATGGCTGGACGGCGATGGCGCCGAGTGCCTTGCGGCCATCGTCGACGGCGACGACGTGATGGCCTTCGCGGCTCAGCAGCCCGGCCATCAGGCGGCGGTTGATCGGGTTGTCTTCGGCCAGCAGGATCTGCATTGGGCCGGTGAGCGCATTTTCCGCCGAGGCCCCGCTGTCGGCGTGCTTGAACGGCAGTTCCACCGAGAAGGTGGTGCCGCGCCCCGGGTCGCTCGACACCGCGACCGAGCCGCCCATCGCTTCTGCCAGCTGCTGGCTGATTGCGAGGCCGAGGCCGGTGCCGCCCTGCAGCCGCAAGCGAGCCGCATCGACCTGTTCAGCGCGCGAGAAGATCCGGCCGAGCGCGTCATGGCCGATGCCGCGACCGCTATCGCGCACGGTGATCATCCAGTAATCGCCCTGCTCGCCCGAGCGGGTCGGGGACAGGCCGACCGAGACGCTGCCGGTTTCGGTGAATTTGATCGCATTGCCGACCAGGTTGGACAGCAATTGCTGAAGCCGCGCCGAATCGCCGCGCACGATCACCGGTTCGCCGTCGAGGCCATGGACATCGAGCGCCAGACCCTTGGCGGCGGCGGCGCCGTTATACAGGTTGATCGTCGTGCGAATCGCCGCCTTCAGGTCGAAATTGATGCTCTCGATGACGACCCGGCCGGCTTGCACGCGCGAATAATCGATCATGTCGTCGACCACGCTCATCACCGTGCAGGCGGCTTGGCTCAGCCCTTCGAGCAGCGAGCGGCGCTGTTCGCCGGGCGGATCGCGCCGCAGTGATTCGATCAAGGTGAGCAGCCCGTTCATCGGCGTCCGGATCTCGTGGCTCATCACCGCGAGCAGCTCGGCCTTGGCGCGTTCCGCCGCACGCGCCTGGTCGCGCATGGCGATCAACGCGCGCTCGGCTTCGACTTCCTCGGTGATCTCGCGGATGATGCCGAACAGGCTTTCGGGGCCATCGCACTGCGCGGCAATTTCGACGTGGATGAGCTTGCCGTCGGGGCGGGTGATGCGGAACCGCGTTGGCGGCATCGCTCCGGTTCGGACCGCTTCGTCGACGGCCAGATCGATCCGCCCGAGCTCTTCGGGGTGATACAGACTCCGCATGAGCTCATAGGTCAGGACGATATCGTCCGCGATGCCGAGGATCCGGCGCAACTGGGGGGACCAGACATGGCGGTTGCTCCCATAGTCGGAGCGCCAGGTGCCGAGCCCCGCAAGCGACTCCACGAGGGCCAGCAGACCGTCGGCCTCGGTTTTGTCATCCAGCGAAATCGGCCCATCCCCCCTTTTCGCCGAGCGGTTAACCTCCCGCCCAGACTGATCTTTAGGGCCAGATCGGGCCTGAGGGAAAGCGATAGATGTAAACTTCGGTTAACTCGAGACCTGACCGGCCGAGATCTCACGCAGCGGGCCGCGTCGCCACATAGATGGCGCAGGCGACCAGCGCAGACGCAACGATGACCGCCAGCCACCACATCGGCCGTAGCGTGAACAGCATGATCGCAAAGCCCCCGGCCATGCTCGTGATCGCGACGATCTTAGCCTTGCGCGGGATGGCGCCGCGCTCGCGCCAGCGGCGAATCGAGGCGCCGAACCAGCGATGATCGAGCAGCCACGACTCGAAGCGAGGGCTGGAATGGCTGAAACAGCCGGCCGCCAGGATCAGGAAGATCGTGGTCGGCATCACCGGCAGCAGCAGGCCGATAAAGCCGAGCGCAACCATCACCCAGCCCAGCGCGAACCAGCCCCAGCGCTTGATGGGGCTATGCATGGGCTAGTGGTTCCGCCGAGGCGCGGCGCCGCCGCCCCCGAGCCGGGCCGCAACTGCCACTAAAGCGCGCCGTGGCAGTGCTTGTACTTGCGGCCCGACCCGCAAGGGCAGGGCGAGTTGCGGCCCAGGGTCGCGGCGACCTCGGGCGGGATGGCGAAATCATCGCCAGCCATGCCCAATGCCGCTTGCGGTGCCCGCGTCGTGATCAAGCCCAGCATGCCCGCGTCGCGGTCGGCCGAATCATCGTCGCCGGTGAACGGATCGAGGTGGCTGGTGATGAAATCGGGCATCGGCGGCAGTTCGGCGAAGTCCTGCGGCGCGGCCTCGAAGCGCACGGTAGCAAGGATGCGGGTCACCTCTTCGCGGATGGCGAACAGCATCCGCTCGAACAGCGCGAACGCCTCCGACTTATACTCGTTGATCGGCGTTTTCTGTGCATAGGCGCGCAGGTGGATGACCTGGCGCAGCGCGTCGAGCGTCGCGAGATGCTCCTTCCAGTGATGGTCGAGCGTCTGCAGCAGCACGCTCTTCTCGACCCCATGCCAGTTCTGCTCGTCGATCACCTCGCGCTTGGCGGCAATCACCGCATCGGCCTCGGCCAGCACCCGTTCGGTGAGCCTCTCGGGATCGATGCCGTCCTCGGCCAGCCAATCGTCGAACGGCGGCTCGATGCCCAGCGTCTCGGCGGCGCGCGCCTTCAGCATCTCCATGTTCCACTGTTCGGGATAGGAGTGGGGCGGGCAGGCTTCGCCGACGATCACGTTGGCGGTGTCGGCGCGCATGTCGGAGACGACCTCGTCGACGGTGTCGGCATCCATGATGTCGGCGCGCTGCTCGTAGATCACCTTGCGCTGGTCGTTCATCACGTCGTCATATTCGACGACCTGCTTGCGAATGTCGTAGTTGCGCGCCTCGACCTTTTTCTGCGCGGTCTCGATCGCCTTGGAGATCCAGGGAGAGACGATGGCTTCGCCATCGGCCAGATTCTTGTTCATCATCCGCGCGAACATCGTCTGCGGGCCGAAGATGCGCAGCAGATCGTCGTCGAGCGACAGGTAGAAACGGCTGAGGCCGGGATCGCCCTGACGGCCCGAACGGCCGCGCAGCTGGTTGTCGATGCGGCGGCTCTCATGGCGCTCGGTACCGAGCACGAACAGGCCGCCGGCGGCGAGCACGGCTTCCTTCTCGGCAATGATCTCGCCCTTGATGCGTTCCGCCGCGGCATCGAATTCGGGTGTGCCGATCTCGAGGTCGGGATGCTCGTCGAGCAGGCGGAATTCGAGGTTGCCGCCGAGCTGGATGTCGGTGCCGCGGCCGGCCATGTTGGTGGCGATGGTGATCGCCCGCAGCCGGCCCGCCTGCGCCACGATATGCGCTTCCTGCTCGTGATAGCGCGCGTTGAGCACCTTGTGTTCGACGCCCTCGCGGGTCAGGAACTCGGACAGCAGCTCGGATTTCTCGATCGACACGGTGCCGACCAGCACCGGCTGGCCGCGCTCCTTGGCTTCGCGGATCGTCTGGGTGATCGCGGCGAACTTATCCTGCATGTTCTTGTAGAATTCGTCGTCCTGGTCGATCCGCTTGACCGGCAGGTTGGTCGGGATGGTAACGACGTTCATCTTGTAGATCTGGTAGAATTCGGGCGCTTCGGTCGCCGCGGTGCCGGTCATCCCGCCCAGCTTGGGATACATGCGGAAATAATTCTGGAAGGTAATCGAGGCGAGCGTCTGGTTCTCGGGCTCGATCTGGACGCCTTCCTTGGCTTCGACCGCCTGGTGCAGGCCATCGGACCAGCGGCGTCCGTCCATCATCCGGCCGGTGAACTCGTCGATGATGACGACCTTGCCGTCCTTGACGATATAATCGATGTCAGCCTTGAACACGATGTTCGCCTTCATCGCCTGGTTCAGGTGATGGACGACCTGGGTATTCTCGAAATCATAGAGGTTGGCGCCCTCGAGCAGGCCGGCATCCTCCAGCAGCCGCTCGACCCGCTCGGTGCCGTCCTCGGTGAGCACCACCGAGCGCGCCTTCTCGTCGAGCTCATAGTCGACGGGCGTGACCTGCTGCACGATCGCGTTGACCTGCTTGTACAGCTCGGACTTGTCGTCGGTCGGGCCGGAGATGATGAGGGGCGTGCGCGCCTCGTCGATCAGCACCGAATCCACCTCGTCGACCACGGCAAATCTGAACGGGCGCTGCACCATCGAGCTGCGCTCATATTTCATGTTGTCGCGCAGATAGTCGAAGCCGAACTCGTTGTTGGTGCCGTAGGTGATGTCGCAGGCATAGGCGTCGCGGCGCTGATGATCGCTGAGATTGGGAACGATCACGCCGACGGTCAGGCCCAGGAAGCGATAGACCCGGCCCATCCACTCGGCATCGCGGCTGGCGAGATAATCGTTGACGGTGACGACGTGGACGCCCTCGCCCGGGAGCGCGTTGAGATAGACCGCCAGCGTGGCGACCAGCGTCTTGCCTTCGCCGGTCCGCATCTCGGCAATCTCGCCGCGGTGGAGGACGATGCCGCCGATCATCTGGACGTCATAATGCCGCTGGCCGAGCACGCGCCGGGCGGCCTCGCGCACCGTCGCAAAGGCCTCCGGGAGCAGCGAATCGAGCGACTGGCCTTCGTCGAGCCGCTTGCGGAAGATGGCGGTCTGACCGGCCAGTTCCTCGTCGCTCATCGCCTCCAGCGTCGGCTCGAAGCCGGCGATGCGCTGGACGATCGGCCGCAGCGACTTCACATAACGGTCGTTCGACGACCCGAAAATGGCTTTGGCGAGGCCGCCGAGCATGGGCATTCCTTGAAACATGGGCGCGCGGGCGGCGTTTATGCCGCCTCGCGATCGTGCGGGTGCAGATAGGTGCCGGGGCCGACTACGTCAATTCGCCGCCCTAATGATGATGTGCCGGCGGAGTTCCTCCGCATCGGCCCGGCGCTCGTCCGATATTTCAAAGTCTGACCCTGCCCCCTATAGCGGCGGTCCCTCCGGAGTAGCTCATGACCGATCGTTCGCCGCTTGCGCCCGCCGCCTTTCCCGTCCTGCCGCCGATCGCCGGCGTCCGCGCCGCCGTGACGCGCGCAGGCTACAAGGCGTGGGAGCGGAGCGATCTCACCTTCGTCTCCTTCGCCGAGGGCACGGCGGTCGCCGGCGTCACCACCAGGAGCAAATGCCCCTCGCCCGAGGTCGAATGGTGCCGCGCCGCACTGCCGCTCGGCCGGGCACGGGCGCTGGTCGTCAATGCCGGCAACTCCAACGCCTTCACCGGCGATCGCGGCCGCGCCGCAGTCGAGGCGATCACGGCGCGGGTGGCGGGCGCGCTCGGCTGCAATCCGTCGGACGTCTATGTCGCCTCGACCGGGGTGATCGGCGTGCCGCTGCCGATCGACAAGGCCGAGGCCGGGATCGACGCGGTGCTGACCGCGCCCGAGGCGAGCTGGGAACAGGCCGCCGAGACGATCATGACGACCGACACCTTCGCCAAGGCCGCCATGGCCTCGGCGATGGTCGGCGGCACGAAGGTCGAGCTGGTCGGCATTGTCAAGGGCTCGGGCATGATCGCACCCGACATGGCGACGATGCTGGGCTTCGTCTTTACCAATGCCGCCATCGCGGCGCCGCTGCTCCAGACGATGCTGGACGAGGCGAACGGCAGGAGTTTTTCGTGCATCACCGTCGATGGTGACACCTCGACCAGCGACACGGTGCTCGCCTTCGCCACCGGTGCGGCGGGCAATCCGCCGATCACGACGGCCGACGACGCAGGCGCCGATGCCTTCCAGGCGGCGCTGGCCGATGTCTGCCTGCAGCTGGCGCAGCTGGTGGTGCGCGACGGCGAGGGCGCGTCGAAGTTCATCAGCATCGCCGTCGAAGGGGCGGAGAGCGACGCCAGCGCGCACCGTATCGCAATGTCGATCGCCAATTCGCCGCTGGTGAAGACCGCGATCGCCGGCGAGGACGCAAATTGGGGCCGGGTGGTGATGGCGGTCGGCAAGGCGGGCGAGCCGGCCGAACGCGACAAGCTGTCGATCCGCTTCGGTGCCACCCAGGTGGCAAGCGGCGGCCTCGCGGTCGAAGGCTATGACGAGGCGCCGGTCGCCGCCCATCTCAAGGGCCGCGAGGTCGACATCGGCGTGAACCTCGGCATCGGCAACGGCCGCGCCACGGTTTGGACATGCGACCTCACCCATGGCTATATCTCGATCAACGCCGATTATCGGAGCTGAGGCATTCCGCTCTGTGTCATCCCGGCGGAGGCCGGGTCTCGGGCGTAGGACCGCCATCCCATGAGATTCCGGCCTCCGCCGGAATGACGCAGTTGGGCCCAAGGAGTCGACATGTCGCTGATCATCTGGGGCCGCCTCAACTCGCACAACGTCAAGAAGGTGGCGTGGGCTGCCGATGAGATCGGCATGCGGCATGTCCGCCACGATATCGGCGGCAGCTTCGGCTATACCGACGCCTATCTGGAGATGAACCCGAACCGGCTGGTGCCGACAGTCGAGGATGACGGATTCGTGCTGTGGGAATCGAACGCGATCCTGCGCTATCTCGCCAGCAAATATGCGTCAGAGCTCTGGCCGTCCCACCTCGAGGAGCGTGCTTCGGCCGATCGCTGGATGGACTGGCAGTTCGGCTATGCCGATGCGCAGCGGCCCGCCTTCCTCAACATGGTCCGATACGCTCCAGCGGATCGCGATCAGGCGGCGGTCGCCGCGTCGGCCAGGCGCTGCGGCGAGATGATGGCGATCCTCGACGCGGCATTGGCGCGCAAGCGCTGGTTGACCGGCGACGATTTCGGGATCGGCGACATACCGATGGGGGTCTATGTCCATAGCTGGTATACGCTCGACATCGAGCGGCCGGACTGCCCGCATGTCGCCGACTGGTATGCGCGGCTGCAGGCGCGGCCCGGCTATGCGGCCAATGTCATGATCCCGCTGACCTGATGCACAGCCTCTACCAGCCCGTCCTCGACCTCATGCGCGCGGTGGCGCGCGACATCATGATGCCGCGCTTCCGCAAGCTGTCGGCCGACGAATATGCGGAGAAGACGCCCGGCGATTTCGTGACGATCGTCGATCGCGAATCGGAAGCGCTGCTGAGCGAGGCGCTGGCGCGGCTGCTGCCCGGGGCGCGGATCATCGGGGAGGAGGCGGTCGCCGCCGATCCCGCGATCGTCGACCGGGTCGGCGAGGGTGTCGCCTGGATCATCGATCCGCTCGATGGCACCAATAATTTCACCGAGGGCAAGCCGCCCTTCGCGATCATGATCGGGCTGGCGGTCGATGGCACGCGCGAAGCCGGATGGATTCTCGATCCGATCGGCGGCCGGGTCTGCCATGCGGTGCGCGGCGGCGGCTGCTTCGTCGACGGCGTCGCGGTTCGGGCGCGGCGCTCGGACGGCCGGCTGCCGAAAGCGGCGATCGCCACCTATTTCATGCCGGAAGACCGCCAGGCGGACGTTCGCCGCCGCGCCGAGGGCCGGATCGAGATCGTCGACATCCCGCGCTGCGCGGGCGAGCAATACCCCCGGCTGATCCTGGGCCAGAACGACATCGCCCTGTTCGAGCGGACCCAGGTCTGGGATCATGCGCCGGGCGCGCTGATGCTCGAGGAAGCGGGCGGCAGGATCGCGCGCAACGACGGCGCGGACTATCGGCTCGACGTTCCGGGTCGCGGGGCGATCGCGGCGAGCACGCCCGAGATGTGGGACCTGGCGAAGGCCGTGCTGTTCGACTGAGAATTAGTTTTTATACGCTGCCGCTAAAACGAACCGCTCATGCTGAGTAAGGACTGAGCTTGGCGAAGCATGTCCTGAGCGCCTGCCTTGGCAGGCAGTCGAAGGGGCCGCATCGAAGTACGTCCTTCGAGACGCCACTTCGACAAGCTCAGTGGCTCCTCAGGATGAGCGGATGATACTATCGAACCATATGATCTGCCCTCCCGTGAAAGGGAGGGGGATAGCAGCGCTTATAGTTCGCTTTCGAGCCAGCCCTTGAGCTGGCTCTTCGGTGCGGCGCCGACCTTGGTGGCGGCGGGCTGGCCGTTCTTGAACAGGATCATCGTCGGAATGCCACGCACGCCATATTTGCCGGGGGCGTCGGGATTTTCGTCGATGTTGATCTTGGCGATGGTCACCTTCTCGCCCAGTTCGTCCGAAATCTCTTCGAGAGCGGGGCCGATCATCTTGCACGGGCCGCACCATTCCGCCCAGAAATCGACGAGCACGGGGCCTTCGGCTGCAATGACGTCGCTGTGGAAGGACGAATCGGTGATGGCTTTGGTCGGCATAGAAAGCTCCTTGAGGTTGATCTGGATGTAGGATGGCTGGAGGTTCGGCTCAACGGCCTGTCCGCTGCTTTTGCTCCTCGGCCCTAAAGCCGGGCTTGTTCGCCTGCAGCAGCGCTTCGGGCAGTTCGATGAGGTTCGGACCGGCGGTGTAGAGCAGTGCGGCCTCGATCGGCCGGCCGGGAAAGATCACGCGCAGCGCCGCCGCATAGGCCGCCATCTGGCGGATATGGTGCGCCGGAGCTGCGGCCAGGTCGGCGGGGGCGCGACGGCCGGTCTTGAAGTCGACGACGAGGATGCGATCGTCGCTCACCAACAGCCGGTCGACCGTGCCGGCGATCACCTCGCCGTCGACGACCGCGGCAATCGGCGCCTCGGCCAGCGCTTCGGAGGAGAAGATCGCGGAAAAGCGCGGGTCGGCGATCACCCGGCAGGCGTCGTCGGCAAGCTGGCGGGCATAGCCGGCATCGTCGACTCCCGCCGAGCCCAGCAGCCAGCGTTCCGCCACGGTCGCGCGATCTGACGGTGCGATTCCGGGCAGCCGCTCGAACAGGGCGTGGAGCAGGGTGCCGCGCCGGGCCGCCTCGCGCAGGGCTGCCGACGGAGGAGGATCGGCTATGTCGTCGGTGCCGATCGAGGATGGCGCCAGCGGCCGGGATGGGCGTGCCTCGACCGGGGCGGGGGCCCGCAGCCAGGCCGGTTCGGCCAGCCGCGGCGCTTCGCCGCGCGGGCGAGCGGGTGCGGCGGCCGTGCCCGGCTGCACCGTGCCATGATAATGGCGCGCACTGGTCCACAGCTCGTCGTCAACAGGATCGCAGCCGAGGCCGGCCATCGCCTGGTCGACCGCCTGGTACCAGCTGGCGGCGGGCGGCACGCCTTTCGCTCTTATGCCGAGCGCGCCGCCGATCACCAGATGCTCCTGGGCGCGCGTCAGGGCGACATAGAGCAGCCGCCAATGCTCCTGCCGCTCGCGGATCCTGAGGGCTTCGGCGTCCTCGCGCAGCGCATCGACCATCTCGTTGCGGCGCGGGCGCAGGATCGGCACCGGCAGCGATTCGTCGTCGAGCGCCCAGTCCAGCCTGCGATCGGGGCTGAGATCGGGATCGGCCGTGGCGTCGGCGAGGATGACGAGCGGCGCTTCGAGGCCCTTCGAGCCATGGACCGTCATCACCCGCACCGCATCGAGCGGCGCGGAGGGGTCGCGGATGATCTCGACATCGCCGCGGTCGAACCAGTCGAGGAAGCGCTGCAGGCTGGCGGTGGCGGTGCCCTCGAACTGGAGCGCGGCGCCGAGCAGTTCCTCGATCGGATCGCGCGCCTCGGTACCCAGCCGGCGCAGCAGCTTGCGCCGGCCATCGAGCGGCCCGGTGAGCAGATGCTCCAGGAAGCGATAGGGCGTGGTGAAGTCGGCGCGGCCGAGGATGTCGTCGAGGGCCGCGATGGTAGCGGCATCGCCCGAAGCGCGCACCGCATCGATCAACGCGCCCTTGCGGCGAAAGGCGACGCGATAGAGCCCCTCCTGGTCCCAGCCGAACAGCGGCGATACCAGGAGGGCGGCGAGGCTCAGATCATCCTCGCGCTGGACCGCGAAGCGGATCGCGGCGAGGAGGTCCCTGACGCCGAGCGGCGCGGTCAGGCGCAGCCGGTCGACGCCGGCCACCGGCACTTTCTCCGCGTGGAGCCGCGCCACGATCAGCGAGGCAAGGTCGGCGCGCCGCCGCACCAGGATCAGGATGTCCTCGGGCCGGATCGGCCGCTTCTTGCTCGCGAGCCACAGCCGGTCGTCGATCCACTGCTTCACCTGTTTGGCGAGACGGGTGGCGTAGGCGCGGGTGGCGCTGTCGGCGAAGCCCTCCTCGCCCTCGTCGTCGATCGCCTCGTCATGCGCGAGCGGCCGCCACAGCGTGACGCGGCCGGGGATGTCGTGATGTGCGGCATGGCGCTCGGCGGGGTTGAACAGGCCCATCGTCTCATGGCCCAGATCGGTGACGAGCTGGTCGACCAGCTCGAGCACCGCCGGCGCGGAGCGAAAGCTCCGGTCGAGTGACAGGTCGCGAAATTCACGCTCGGCGTGGAGTGCCTTCAACGCGAACTGGAGCCGGGCTCGTTCGAACTCGCGCGGGTCGGTGCCCTGGAAGCCGAAGATCGCCTGCTTGAAATCGCCGACGGTGAAAAGGGTGCGGAGCACCTGGCCGCGCGCGCCCGCGCCGGCGAAGAATTCCTCGGCGATCCGGTCGACGATCGCCCATTGCGCGGCATTGGTGTCCTGCGCCTCGTCGACGAGAATGTGGTCGGTGCTCTGGTCGAGCTTGAAGCGCACCCAGTCGCCCATGCCGGGCGTGTCGAGCAGGCGCACCGCGGCGCGGATCAGGTCGTCGAAGTCGACCAGCCCGGCGCTGCGCTTCGCCTGCGCATAGGCGGCGGCATAGGCTTGGCCGGCGCGCAGGCCGGCGGCGATCGTCGCGGCGAGCGCGGCGCGGATGCGCAGCGACAGCAGCGCGCCGATCTGTTCGGCGAGCCTGCCGCAATGATCGACATAGAGCGGCTCGGCGTCGATCAGCTTCTGCGAATATTTGCGCGGCTCGCCCGATTTCGTCAATGCGACGCCGATCAGATCGTCGAGCATCGCGGCGCGCGCTTTGGGCGAGGCAGCCAGGAAAGCGGCGACGATATCGGCATGCTCCAATCCGCTCTTGGTGCCCCAGGCGGCGTTGGCGGCGGCGAGCTTCTGCAGGCAATCGAGATCGAGTTCGGCGCAGCCCTTCTCGATCGCCTCCTCGACCTCGCCGAGCGGCGCGCCTAGCGCCCAGCGCAGCCGCGGTTCGATCGCCTCGCGCGCGCCGAGCCCGGCCAGCGCGTCGGGCGCGCGGGCGCAATCGAGCAGATAGGCTTCGACGCCGGCCTCGCCGAGGCGGAGGCTCAAGGCTTGCACGTCGCGGATCAGGGGAAGATCGCCGCCGCGGGTGGCGGCATCGAGCATGTCGGCGAGGGTGCGGCGCGCCAGGGCCGCTTCCTCGCGGCCTTCGATCGGGCGGAAGCCGGGGGTGAGCCCCGCCTCGGCCGGGAAGCCGGCAAGCAGCGTCTGGCAGAAGGCGTGGATGGTCTGGATGCGCAGCCCGCCGCCGGGCGCGTCGAGGACCCGCGCGAACAGCCGGCGCGCGCGCTTGAGCGCATCGGCATCGCTGTCCTCACCCAGGCGGGTCAGGTCCTGCGCGAGCTTGCGGTCGTCCTTCAGGCCGGCCCAATGCGCCAGCCGGCGGTGGATGCGCTCGGCCATCTCGGCGGCGCCGGCCTTGGTGAAGGTCAGGCACAGGATCGATTCGGGCGCCGCGCCGCCGAGCAGCAGCCGCAGCACCCGTGCGGTCAGCACATGGGTCTTGCCGGTGCCGGCCGACGCGGACAGCCAGACGAGCTCGCGCGGGTCGGAGGCGTCGCGCTGCTGCGGCTGGAGCGGATCGAGCGGTTTCAGGCGCGCGCTCATGCCCCAGCTCCTTCGCCGCGGCCTGCGTCGGCATCGCGGCCATACCATTCGTCGAGCCGCATCAGCTGGTCATAATCGGCATAGGGCGCATATTCGGGCGCGATCTTCGCGGTGAAGGGATCGCTGCCGGTCAGCCACCGCTCGACCGCCTGCCGCAATATCGCTTCGGCATGGGCGATGAAATCCTCGGGGGGAATGCCGCTCTTGCCGCCGGCCGGGCTGCGGACCTGCCCGAAGGCGTCCTTGTCCTTGGCGAGCGACCAATATTCGAAGGTCAGCGGCTTGCCCTGCACATCGTCGAACCCGCCGCGCGCGGCGATCAGCCCGAGCAGGCCGAGCTGCATCGCATAGCCGGCCTGGACCTGCGCGGCGCTGGGCGGCTTGCCGGTCTTGTAGTCGACGATCGCGAGCGTGCCGTCGGCGAGCCGGTCGATCCGGTCGACCTTGCCCTTGAGGGTGATGCCGGCGATGCTGGTCTCGCCATCGATCTCCGCCGCGATCGGCTTGCGGCCGGAGAGCGCGGCCTCGACCATCTGCGCGGCGACCCAGCGCAGCGCTTCCATCAGCCGGGGCTCCCACAGCGCACGCATCACCGGGTGCGCGGCCATGTCGGCAAGCATCGCCTCGGCGCGCGGCAGCAGCCTGGCGGAATCGCAGCCGTCCTGCTTCATCCAGGCTTCGAACACTTCGTGGACCGCGGTGCCACGCCAGGCCGGGGTGGGATCGGCGTCGACGGCATCGAGCGGGCGCAGCCTGAGCATGGCATCGGCATAGAAGGCGAAGGGATCGGCCTGCAGCCGGTCGAGCTTGGTGACGGCGATGACGGTCGGGCGGTCGGCAACCGGCGGCGTCGGAGCGGGGCGCCTGTACCACAGCCGGTCGGCCGGGCGGTCGAGCGCCGCCGCCCAGCTCGGCAGGCGATGCTCGCGGGTCATGCCGCCGGTCATCGCTTCGAGCCGCAGCCAGAAGCGCGAGGCTATGGTCGGCGCTCGGGCATCGCGCCGCGCGCGGGTGACGATCACCTCGGGCGCGCCCAGCGCCATCGCGAAGTCATGCGCCGACAGGCCGATGCGCCGCTCCAGGCCGCTCAGGCCCAGCTCGGCGCGGATGCGCGGGGCGAGCCAGGGGTCGGGGCTGGGCAGCGTCGGCCATATGCCCTCGTTGAGCCCGCCGAGCACCATCAGGTCGGCATGCTGGAGCCGCGCTTCGAGCAGGCCCCAGATCGAAAGGCGCGGATGGCCGCCCTGCGGCGGGCGGACCGCGACCGCATCCATCATCAGGCGCAGGGTCGGGGCGAGGCCGGCCGGCTCGAACGCGGCCGGGCCGAGCGGGGCGGCGGCTTCGAGATCGGCGATCAGATCGGCGGCGGCGCGGCCGTCGGGACCCGACCAGCCGGCGTCGCCGGAGAGGGTGGTGACGGCCTCGCGCAGCGCTGCGAGCAAGTTTCCCAGAGTCCCTTCGTCCCGAGCGAAGTCGAGGGACGTTGGCCGGGCGGAGCGTGTCTCGACTTCGCTCGACACGAACGGAGCAGTAAATACCTGTTCCAGCGGCTCCAGCAGCGCTTTCACCTCGGCCCACCAGCTCTGCGCCGGCGCCCTGGCCCGCGCCGAATAGCGGTCGCCATCCGCCAGGAAGCGGGTGATCCCGTCGAGGCCGCCGGGCGGGCGCGGCCCGCGCAGCGCCATGTCCAGCTTGCGCGCGCCATCCAGCCAGGCGCCACGGGCTTCGCCGCGGCGGACCAGCGGATGCTTGAGCAGGGCAAGCAACGGCACCGGCGCAAAGCCCTCGGCGGCGGCTTCGGCGATGGCGAGCAGCAGCGTGCCGGCGGGGGTCACCGACAGCGGCGTCCCGGCGCTGTCGTCGGCAACGATTCCCCAGCGCGCGAGATGCGCGGCGACGCGGCGCGCCAGGACGCGGTCGGGCGTCACGAGCGCGGCGGTGCGGCCGGGGGTCTCGATCGCCTCGCGCAGCGCCAGAGCGATCGTCTGCGCCTCCTCGGAAGGGTTGGCCAGTTCGATCGCGCGCACGCCGGTCAGGCGCCGTTCGGCCGGTGGCAAGCCATGCCATTTGTCGGTGAAGGCAGCGGGCGCCATCGCGTTGGCGATCGCCTTCGCCCGGATCGCCCGCGCGTCGCGTCCGCCGCCCCAGCGCCAGGTCTGGATCTCGTCGAGGCCGACGTCCATCTGGTCGAGCAGCAGCTTGAGCGCATATTGCGGATGGCTTTCGATCGGCCGCGGCGGCCGCGATCCGTCGTCGCGGGGCTGGTGCGGGCCGAGCGCCTCCCATTCCTCGCGCGGCGAGATGGTGTCGACGCCGGGCAGCACCACCATCCCCCGCGGCAGCCGCGCGACTATGCCGAGCAGCCTTGCCACCGCGGGCGTCGTGCTGCTGATGCCCGCCGCGATCACCGGGCCCGGGGGCGGGCTGGCGCGCCAGTTGCGGGCGACGCGGTCAAGCAGGCGGTTGCGGCGTTCGGCGAGGTCGATGCGGCCGCGCGCCTGGAGCAGCTGGGGCCAGCGCGTCAGGATCGCGTCGAGCATGTCGAGCGAGCGCTGCCAATGCTCCGACAGGTCGGGCAGATCGGCGAGGCCGCGCAGCTTCGACGGTGGCACCTGTTCGATCAGCAACTGGTCGAGGGTGCGTCCAAGCTCGCCCGCCAGGCGGATCGCCTCGCCGCCGTCGATCGGATCGCCGGCGGCGGCGCGCGCTTCGCCGGTCAGGCGGGCGAGGATCATCTGCCGTTCGAGCGGATCGATCGCGGGCGGAACAGGGTCTGCCCCGTCGGTGCCGATCGGATCGAGCAGCCCGCCAAGCCGTTCGTCGAGCTCGGGATCGCCGATCGCCACAAGCCGCGGCAGCAGCAGCCCACCCTCCGCACGACGCACGAAGGCATCGCTGATCGCGCGGGCGGCGCGGTTGTTGGGCACCAGGATCGCGGCCCGGGCCAGCTCCAGCGGATCGGGCCCATATTGCGCGATCAGGCCACCCGCGAGCGCGTCGGCGAAAGCGCGATGCGCGGGGATCGTGAAGACGGTGGGGGCGGTCATCGAGGCCACCTTAGGGCCAGTCGCTGTCGGATAGAAAGGGCGTCGACAGCGAACCGCTCGTCAACCGTCGCCCCAGCGAAGGCTGGGGTCCATGTCTGTCCTGCCTTGATGTGCCATCTGATAAGACGACAGAGATGGATGCCAGCCTTCGCTGGCACGACCCCTCATTTTTCAAGAGTGGGAGCTTAGCCGAACCCCAGTATGGCCTCGGTCTTGCCGATCGCGGGCGGCGTGCCGACGTCGAACCACAGGCCCTGGTGGGACAGACCATAAGCCCGGCCAGCGGCGACGGCGCGGTCCCACAGCAGGTTGAACGAGAAGGGGCCGTCCGGCAGGTCGGCGAACAGCCGCTTCGAGACGAGCTGCACCCCGGTGAACACGAAGGGCGCCACCTTGGCGGCCCGCCGCCTGCTGATGCGTCCGGCGGGGTCCATGTGGAAATCGCCGAGCCCGCTATGGCAGTTCGCGCGCGCCAGCGGCACCAGCAGCAGCAGCGCATCCATTTCCGCATCGTCCCAGCGGTCGGCGAGCAGCCGGATCGCATCGACCGGGCCGTCGATCCAGAGATTGTCGCTGTTGGCGATGAGGAAGCGCTCGTCGGCGATCAGCGGCAGTGCCTTGGCCACGCCGCCGCCGGTTTCCAGCAGCAGGCCGCGCTCGTCGGAAATCTGGACGTCCAGGTCGCCGGCCTTGCGCTTGAGGTGCGCCTCGAGCGAATCGGCGAGATAGTGGACGTTGACCACGACCCGGCCGATCCCTGCGCTGCGCAGCCGATCGAGGACATGGTCGAGCAGCGGCTTGCCGGCGACCTCGACCAGCGGCTTCGGGCGGGTCGCGGTCAGCGGGCGCATCCGCTTGCCAAGGCCCGCGGCCAGCACCATCGCGGTGCCGATCGGCGCCTGGACCGGGTTGGGGCGCAACGACATCGGCTTGGCGAAACTCATGCCGCGGTCCCTTGCCAATGCGCCGCCCGCGCCGCCGGCGGGACATGGGCGTCGAACCATGCCTGGACCGGCGCCAGCGCGGGATGCGCCAGATCGCGTTCCAGATAGGCCCACACGCGCGGCTGGAAGGCGAGGTAGCGGGGCTTGCCGTCGCGCTTCCACAGGCGCGTGAAGATGCCGAGGATCTTGGCGTTGCGCTGGGCGCCGAGCAGCGCATAGGCGGCGGCGTCGAACGGGCGGCGGGCGGCATAGCGCGCGATCATGGCCGCCTCCAGCGCATGTGGTACGTCGCGGCGCGCATCCTGGAGCAGCGAGACGAGGTCATAGGCGGCATGGCCGGCCAGCGCATCCTGGAAATCGAGCAGGCCGAGGCTGCCGTCGCCGAGCAGCATGATATTCTCGGCATGGTAATCGCGCAGCACGGTGATCGACTGGTCGGACGCGATCGGCGCAAGCGCTGCGTCCCATGCGGCCCGATAGGCGTCCGTGTCGCTGTCGAGCCCGACGGCGGGCATATACCACTCGGGGAACAACCCTGCCTCGCGCTGGTACACGGCCATGTCATAGGGCGGCAGGTCGCCGGGGCGGGCGGCGTGAAGATCGGCCAGCAGGTCGATCGCCTGGGCATAGATCGGGGTCTCCGCGGCGGGATCGGCTTCGATCACCTCCTTCATCCGGGCGTCGCCGAAATCCTCGAGCAGGATAAGCCCCCGGGCAAGATCCTCGGCGAGAATGCGCGGCGCGCGAAATCCGATTCGGTCGAGGTGGCGCGCTACGGCGAGAAACGGTCGGCTGTCCTCATGTTCGGGTGGCGCGTCCATCAGCACCGCGCTCTGCCCGTCGCGTTGGACGCGGAAATATCGGCGGAAGCTGGCGTCGCCGGCCAGCGGCAGGATCGCGGCACCACGCCAGCCGGCATCCTCCAGGAAGGCAGGGGCATGCGGGGGCGGAATCATCGGGGCGGCCATCGGCCTTCCCATGCCGCGGGCACGTGCCAAGTCAAGCGGCGCGCATCATCGCCGTCGCGCTCGATGCGGAGGCGGAGCGCATCGGGCCACAGCATAGCGCCCATCCGCTCGGGCCATTCGATCAGCAGCGCGCTGTCCTCACGCGCCTCGTCGAGGCCGAGCTCGACGATCTCGCCAGGATCGTCGATGCGGTAGAGATCGACGTGCCAGAGCGGCAGGCGGAGGTCCGGCGGGGCATAGGGGACGACGATCGGAAAGCTGGGACTGGGCACGTCGCCTTCGAAGCCCAGGGCCAGGATCAGGCCGCGCGCGAGGGTGGTCTTGCCGGCGCCGAGATCGCCATCGAGCGCGATCACGTCGCCCACGCGCACCAAGCCGGCCAGCGTGGCGCCGACGGCGCTGGTTTCGGCCGAGCCAGTCAGCCGCATGTCTGATCGGTCATCCCGGCGGAGGCCGGGATCTCGATAGGGGGGCGCGACATCGGCTCCGTCCCGGACGATCGAGACACCGGCCTCCGCCGGGGTGACGGAACGGGCGTGCGATACATCCTAAAGCGCCGCCTCGCCGTGGCGGCGCGGCAGATGGATGGTCACGGTAGTGCCACGGCCCGGCTCGCTCTCCAGCGCGATCGAGCCGCCATGCGCCTCGACCAGCTGGCGGGTGAGCGGCAGGCCGATGCCGATCAGCTGCTTGCCGTCCTCGTTATTGGCGTCGATGCGCGGATAGCTGTCGAAAACCCGCGCGCGCTGAGCGGCATCCATGCCCTGGCCGGTGTCGGAGACCGTCCAGATGATCATGTCCTCGTCGCCATGGACGCGGATCGTGACGCGTCCCTTGGGCGGGGTGTAGCTGATCGCATTGCTCAGCAGATGATCCGCGATCTGGCGCAGGCGGCGCGGATCGCCACGCATCAGGCCGAGTTCGGGCTCGATGTCGACCAGCAGCGATACCGGCTTCGCCTTGGCCGCCTTGCTCGCCGAGGACACCGCCTCCCTCAGCACCACGCCGACGTCGACATGCTCCTCCGAGAGCGGGAGATTGCCGGCGGCGCCCTGAGTGAGGTCGAGCACGTCCTCGACCAGCGACCCTAGCCGCCCGACCGACGACAGGATCGCCTTGACATATTCGCCCGCCACCGGCGGCAGATCGCCCGCATAGCCGGCGTCGAGCAGCTCGGCGAAACCGGCGATCGAGGTCAGCGGCACGCGCAGCTCGTAGCTCATATTGGCAACGAAGGCGGTCTTGAGCTTGTCGGCTTCCTCCAGCGCGTCGGCGCGGCCGCGCAGGGCCTCCTCGATCCCGCGCGAGGCGGTGATGTCGAGCAGGGTGAACAGCGCGTTGCCGTCGGGCAGCGGCACCACTGCGAAATCGAAATAGCGGCCGTCGGCGAGTGCCATCCGCCCGGTGCGGGCCTGGCGGTCGACGGTGGCGATGCGGACCAGGTCGCGCAGCAACTGCGCGCGCGAGGGGTCGGCGAGCTTGGCGGCGACCAGCTCGACCATCGCGTCGACGCGCAGATTCTGGGCGAGATCGGCGTCGGACAGGCCCCAGATGTCGCGGAAGCTCTGGTTCCAGATGTGCAGCCGCCCGTCGGACGCGAACACGCCGATCGCCTCGAACAGATTGTCGAAGGTCGCGGTCCTCACGCGCAGCAGCGTGTCGCGGGCGCTCGACAGCTGGACATGCTCGGTGCGGTCCTCGAAGAACAGCAGCAGGCCGCCATTGGGCAGCGGCTGCGCGACGACGCGCAGATGCTGGCCACCGGGCAGCATCCATGTCTCCTCGATCGCGTCGACCGCGTTGAACCAGCCGCGCCGCTCGGCCTTCCAGCCGGGAAAGTCGCGCGCTTCGGGCAGCCGCTGGGTTTCGCGCATCCGTTCGAGCACGCGATCGAACTCGGGGCGGTCGGCGAGCCATTCCGGGGCGAGCGAGAAGAACTGCAGGAAGGGCTGGTTGTAGAAGAGCAGGCTGCGATCGGGCGCGAACTGGGCGACGCCGGCCGACAGCCGGTCGAACAGTTCGCGCTGGGCCTCCTGGAAACGGCCGAGCTCGCCGCGGGTCTGCTCGAGATCCTGAATGTCGAAGGCGTAGCCGGCGACGCCATGCTCGCCCATCGGCACGTCCACGATCCGCATCGTCCGCCGCTGGCCGGAGAGCGTGACCGGCACGACATGGGTCTTGATCCGGCCGCTGTCGCGCGCGGCGAGCGCCGTCGCGCGCGGCGCACGGCCCTCGGCGGCGTCGATCAGTTCGATCCCGCGGGTGACGACATCCTCGGCGCTGGCGCCCTCGACCGCGGCGACATAGGCCGAATTGACCAGCGCCAGCTTGAGGTCGGGCCCGCGGTGCCACATCGGGAAAGGGGCGGCCTCGATCAGCGCCAGGCAGCTGTCTAGCGCATCGCTGATCGCCGTTGCCTCGGCCGAGAGACGGGCGATGGCGCCTTCGCTTTCGCTATTGTCGAACAGCCAGACGATCACGCCGTCACCGATCGGCGGCGTCGCCAGCCGGCCGCGCGCGAGCAGCACCCGATCGGTGCCGGCGAGATGGAGGGCCCGCTCGAACGGCCTTCCGGCCTGGATCGCGGCGGCGACATCGGCGGCGAGGCCTTCCGCGTCGACCACCGATATGCCGCCGACGCGGAGGTCCTGGCTGCCGGCCATGTCATCGATCGTGGCGGGCTGCCGGGCGAGGCCGAGCCAGTGCGCGAGGCGGGCATCGCCGGCGACGCGGCCGTCGAGCGAGACCCTGAACGGCACGGCCGGGGCGCTGGCGAGGAGGGCCGCCTGGCGCTCGATTTCGCGGGCGCGCGCCTTGGCGACGGCGTCGCGCCGCAGGCCCATGAGGATGGCCGCAACCGCGGCCGCGATCCACAGCGCGACGATGATCGCGAGCATCAGTGCGGCGACCGGGTCGAGCTGGATCATCTGCTGCATGGTCGACGCTTCTAAGGTCGGCATCGGCCTGCCGCAATGGCAACCGATGCAGCCGAAACGTCGCCACCTTCATTCCCGCGCCGGCGGGGATGAAGGTGGCGGTATCGGATATTAGTAGCGGTAATGGTCCGGCTTGAACGGGCCTTCGGTGCTGACGCCGATATAGCCCGCCTGCTTGGGGGTGAGCTTGGTCAGCTTGACGCCGAGCTTCTCGAGGTGGAGCGCCGCCACCTTCTCGTCGAGATGCTTGGGCAGGACATAGACCTGGTTCTTGTAGGTCTCGCCCCGGGTCCACAGCTCGATCTGGGCGAGCGTCTGGTTGGTGAAGCTTGCCGACATCACGAAGGACGGGTGACCGGTCGCGCAGCCCAGGTTCACCAGCCGGCCCTTGGCGAGGATGATGATCTGCTTGCCGTCGGGGAAGGTCACCAGGTCGGTGCCGGGCTTGACCTCGTTCCACGCATAGTTGCTCAGCGCCGCGATCTGGATCTCGCTGTCGAAATGGCCGATGTTGCACACGATCGACATCGGCTTCATCGCCGCCATATGCTCGGCGGTGATGACGTCGGCATTGCCGGTGGCGGTGACGAAGATGTCGGCGCGGGTCACGGCCTCTTCCATCGTCACGACCTCGAAGCCCTCCATCGCCGCCTGCAGCGCGCAGATCGGATCGACCTCGGTGACCATCACGCGCGCGCCGCCGTTGCGCAGCGACTGGGCCGATCCCTTGCCGACATCGCCGAAGCCGGCGACGCAGGCGACCTTGCCGGCGAGCATCACGTCGGTGGCGCGGCGGATCGCGTCGACCAGCGATTCCTTGCAGCCATAGAGATTGTCGAACTTCGACTTGGTGACGCTGTCGTTGACGTTGATCGCGGGGAACGGAAGCTCGCCCTTCTTGGCGATCTCGTAGAGGCGGTGAACGCCGGTGGTGGTCTCTTCCGAGACGCCCTTCAGATTCTTGACGGTCTCGGTCAGGTAGCCGGGGCGGCGGGCGATGAACGCCTTGAGCGCGCGCTGGAACTCGACTTCCTCGTCATTTTCCGGCTCGCCGAGCGTCGCGCCCGCCTCGAGCTTGGCGCCCCACAGCGCGAACATGGTGGCGTCGCCACCGTCGTCGAGGATGATGTTGGCGGTCTCGTCGCCCCAGTCGAAGATCGAACCGACATAGTCCCAATAGTCGGCCAGGCTCTCGCCCTTGATCGCGAACACGGGCACGCCGGTCGCGGCAATGGCGGCGGCGGCGTGGTCCTGCGTCGAGAAGATGTTGCAGGTCGCCCAGCGTACCTGCGCGCCCAGCGCGGTCAGCGTCTCGATCAGCACGGCGGTCTGGATCGTCATGTGCAGCGAACCGGTGATGCGCGCGCCCTTCAGCGGCTGCGACGGGCCGAACTCGGCGCGCAGTGCCATCAGGCCGGGCATCTCGGTTTCGGCGATGTTGATCTCCGCGCGGCCGAACTCGGCGAGGCTCAGATCGGCGATGACATAATCGTTGAATTCAGTCGCAACGGCGGTGGCCACCTTGCTTCTCCTTGGGGCTGTGGCAGCCGGAGTCACCGGCGGCGATGCTCGCGGCCTTAGCGGCAGGGGGTCGGGAATGCAAATATAAAGATATCTTTATATCCGCTGCCACATAAGAAGGAGCGTCCGGCCGGGGTCGATCAGCGCCCCAGTTCCGCCATCGCCTCATGCCCGCAGATCCCGCCGGGCAAGACCGGATTCAGGCCCTGGCGGGCGGCGATCATTTCGAGGCCTTCGCCGGAATTGGCCATCAGCGCCGCTTCTGCCGCTATGCTGCGCGCATCGTCGCACGTGTCGGCATTGGTGCGGCCGGCGCCATAGGCGTTGGCGAGCGAGGTAGCGAAACGGTCATAGGCGGTCTGGCCATAGACCGGCCCGGCCGTGCCGATGAAGAAGGCCTTGAGCTGGTCGTTGGCGGCGCCGATCGCTGCGCGGTTGCCGCGCACAAAGGCGTTATAGTTCGCCGAGATGTCGAAGCCGGTGGCCTGGCAGCGCAGCGTCTCGACCATCAGGAAGGTCTGGAGATCGCGGATATGTGCGGCGCTAACATGCTCCGCCGACCAGCAGCCGGCCGTGACCGGTGATGCCGCTGTCAGTATCGCGGTTACCGCGCACAGGATATTTCGCATCGGAGAACGCCTCGCCTCGCTGCCGGCTGCCCCCGTCGAGCCGCCAGACCATCAGCAAAGCTGCGCGATATTCTTTTCCTTAAGATTGAAGGTTTTGGTTAACGCCCAGGCGAACTCTTTTGAAATCAGTACGTTACCGGAATGAAATAGCTGGTGGGCGCTTTGTAGGTCGACCCGTCACGCCTGGCCGCTGGTGGCGGCGAGCAGGCGCGGGTCGATGCCGGCACGCCGCATCGCCAGCTCCCAGCGGCGCGGCGCGTCATTCTCGAACAGCAGCTCGTCGTCGCCGGGAGTCGCCAGCCAGCCATGGCGCCGCATCTCCTGGTCGAGTTGCCCCTCGCCCCAGCCGGCATAGCCGAGCGCGACCAGCCAGCGCTTCGGGCCCTGACCCTCGCTGATTGCGCGCAGCACGTCGAGCGTCGAGGTCAGCCCCCAGCGCTCGCCGACCTGGAGGGTGTCGCCGCCCGCCCAGTCGGTGCCGTGAAGGACGAAGCCGCGTTGCGGCTCGACCGGACCACCGACATGGATCGCGCAGTCGGGCGCTGCTCCCGGCGGAATGTCGAGCTGGTCGAGCAACTGGTGCAGGGTGATGCCGGGCAGCAGCCGGCCGACCCCGACGCCGAGCGCGCCATGCTCGTCATGGGCGCACATCGCGATCACCGCCTTGGCGAATCGCGGATCGCTGATGCCGGGCATGGCGAGCAGATATTGTCCGCTGAGAGAGGCTGGCGCATCCATCGCCAACTTTTATAGTCCTGCCGATGACGACGCAATCGGGGGAAGAGGCAGGCGCGCCAGGCCGAGCCGTGATGACGGTGGTAATCCCGGCCTATGGGGTTGGCTCGATGCTCGCCGACGCGATCGAATCGGTGATCGCGCAGGACCGGGCAGACTGGACCGTGATCGTGGTCGATGACGGCGACGCGCGGGTGGCGGAGCATGTCGCGCCCTATCTCGAGGATCCCCGGATAAATTTCCTCCAGACCGATAATGGCGGGCTGCCGACGGCGCGCAACCGCGCGATCGCCGCGGCGGACACGCCCTATGTCGCGCTGCTCGACGGCGACGACATGCTCGAGCCTGATTTCGTCTCGGCGATGGTCGCGGCGATCGAAGCCTCGCCGCGGATCGGCTTCGCGACCGGTGACGCCGTCTTCTTCGGCGCCGACCGGGTGGGCGAGCGCTTCTCGGCCTATTGCCCGCAGATCCTGCCCGCGACGCTGGAGCGGGTCATCCGCCGCGAGTTCAACATATTCGGCCTGACCGCGATGCGCCGCGAGGCGATACAGGCCATTGGCGGCTTCGATGCCGGGCTCAAGTCCTCCGAGGACCTCGACGCCTGGATCCGGCTGCTCGCGGCCGGCTGGGACCTCGCCTATGTGCCGCGCCCGCTGGCCCGCTACCGCCGCCGCGAGGGGCAGATGTCGGGCAACACGGCGGTGATGCTGCGCACCGCCCATGCGGTGATGGACAAGGCGCGACACTATCTCGCCGGCCAGCCGGAAGCGGCCGCGGCGGACGAGATGTGCGCGCGGATCGAGCGGGATATGGCGATCGAGGACGGCTTCCGGCGCGTCGCCGCCGGCCAGGTGCGCGCCGGCGTCGCCGACCTGATCCGCCTTGGTGTCGGCACTCGCAGCCCACGCTGGCGCAAGGCGCTCTGGCTGATGCGGATGGCACCCTTCCTGGCACCCTGGCTGCTGCGGCTACGCGAGCGGGTCTAGAACGCGCTTGGGAAGAACGGCTGGTGGTATTAGTCCATAAACTGCAACATGATCCGATTAGCCGCACATCGGACAGACACGAGGACAACATATGACGATCGCCACCGGAGCCCGAATTCCCGCCGCCAGCTTCAGGAAGATGACCGCCGAGGGCCCGGCCGAGGTCACCAGCGACGCGCTGTTCGGCGGCCGCACCGTGGCGCTGTTCTCGGTGCCCGGCGCCTTCACCCCGACTTGCTCGGCGCGCCACCTGCCCGGCTTCATCGACAAGGCCGAGGCTATCCTGGCCAAGGGTGTCGATGAGATCGTCTGCACCGCGGTCAACGATGCCTTCGTGATGGACGCCTGGGGCAAGTCCGCCGGCGCCGGAGGCAAGGTGACGATGCTCGCCGACGGCAATGGCGAGTTCGTCAAGGCGCTCGGCCTGACGATGGACGGGACTGCCGCCGGCATGGGCCTGCGCGGGCAGCGTTTCTCGATGATCGTCAAGGACGGCGTCGTCACGACCCTCAATGTCGAGGCGCCGCGCGATTATAATGTCAGCAGCGCCGAATATATGCTGGGTCAGCTCTGACGCCACTGCCGCACAGGAGGGACGCCTGTTTGCCATCTGCCCAGAGCCTGGCCATCGTCGAACAGCTCGACGCAATCTACCGCACATCGGTCTCCTGCCTTCGCGCCGCGCTGAACCTGTACATCCAGAGCGGCGCGCGGCCCGATCCCGCGCTGCGCGGCAACGGCGCCTTCGCCTATCCCGAGATCAGGCTGCGCTATGACGGCGCGCGGGACCCGGGCCCGCTCGGCCGCGCCTATGGGCGGCTCCAGGCGGCCGGCGACTATGCGATCGCCGTCACCCAGCCATCGCTGTTCGCGCCCTATCTCGCCCAGCAGATCGACCTGCTGATCGACGATTATGGGGTCACCGTGGAAGCCGGTGTCAGCACCACCGAAATCCCCTATAACTATGTGCTCGACGCCGGCGAGGATCTCGACCTGACCGGCGCCTCGCCAGTCGATCTGGCGCGGATCTTTCCTTCGACCGAACTGGCGCAGATCGGCGACGAACTCGCCGACGGCCTCTGGGTCCATGACGGCGACAGCCCGCGCCCGCTCGCGCTGTTCGATGCCCCGCGCGTCGATTTCAGCCTGGCCAGGCTCCGCCATTACACCGGCACGCCGCCGGGCCACGTCCAGGACTATATCCTGTTCACCAACTATCATCGCTATGTCGACGAGTTCGTCCACTGGGCGATCGACCAGCTCGACGGCGACAGCCGCTATACGCTGCTGAGCGGCGCGGGCGGCGTCGAGGTGCGGCCCGGCGATCCCGATCCGCGCGCCGCCATCGCCGACAGCGCGTGGCGGCGGCACCAGATGCCGGCTTATCATCTGGTCGCGCCCGACCGGTCGGGGATCACCCTCGTCAACATCGGCGTCGGTCCTTCCAATGCCAAGACGATCACCGATCATCTTGCGGTGATGCGGCCGGCCGCCTGGCTGATGATCGGCCATTGCGGCGGGCTGCGCCCCAGCCAGCGCATCGGCGACTATGTCCTCGCCCATGCCTATCTGCGCGACGACCATGTCCTCGACAGCGTGCTGCCGCCCGAAATCCCGATTCCGGCCATTGCGGAGGTGCAGCAGGCGCTGACCCACGCCGCCGAGATCGTCTCCGGCGAGAGCCGCGAGCAGCTCAAGCTCAGGATGCGCACCGGTACGGTGGTGACTTCGGACGATCGCAACTGGGAGCTGCGCTACACCGCCTCGGCGTTGCGCTTCAGCCAGAGTCGGGCGGTCGCGATCGACATGGAGTCGGCGACGCTCGCGGCCCAGGGCTATCGCTTCCGTGTCCCCTATGGCACGCTGCTGTGCGTTTCCGACAAGCCGATCCATGGCGAGATCAAGCTGCCCGGCCAGGCCAACCGCTTCTACGAACGCGCCATTGCCGAGCATCTCCAGATCGGCATCGCGGCCGTCGATCAGCTGCGCGGCGAGGGAGCACGCCTGCACAGCCGTAAATTGCGCGCGTTCAACGAGCCGCCTTTCCGCTGAACCCCCGCTAAATCGTTTCTTCCAGTTCCTCGGCGCTCGTCACGCGGTCCCGGCCGTCGAGTTTGGAACGATAGAGCGCCCGGTCTGCGCGTGCGAGCAGGGCGGCCAGCGAGATGTCGCCCGGACGCAGACCGGTCACGCCGAAGCTGGCGGTCATCGTGATCCTGGCGGGGCCGTCGACCGGCATCGCGGCGATGTCGCGACGGATGCGCTCGACGACGTCCAGCGCGTTCTGGGCGCGGGTGTTGACGAGCAGCAGCGCGAACTCCTCGCCCCCTATCCGGCCGATCAGGTCGCCGCGCCGGATAAGGCGTTCGAGTCTGGTCGCAAAATGGCGCAGCGCCCGATCGCCGTTATTATGGCCGTGGCGGTCGTTGATCGCCTTGAAGTTGTCGATGTCGGCGACCACCACGGCGAGCGGTTGGCGCTGGCGCTGGGCGTTGCGGATCGCCCGCTCGGCAGAATCCTCGAAGCCGCGGCGATTATAGATGCCGGTCAATATGTCGGAGGTCGCCAGCTGCCGCATGGTCTCCGCCAGGTCCGCCGCGACCAGGAAGACCGAAAAGATGCCCACGCCGATGAAGGCCAGCGGATAGAGCAGCAATAGCAGGGTGTGGACGATCATCAGGCTTTCGCTATAGCCGGCGGGGCCTTCGCCAAGCGTGACCCCCGCAGCTGCGAAGTCGATCGCGGCGAACATGATCAGCATCATCGCGACCGATCGCTCGGGCGGCGGGGCGGCCTTCAACGACCGCGCGACATTGGCGGCGCTGATCACCAGCATCGCGCCGCCAAAGAACAGCCACGCCGCTTCGCGCACGCCGCGATGATGGATGGCGAAGGTCAGGCCGGTGATCAGCACTCCTGCGGCGCATGCCGCGAGCAGCAGCGGCAGCAGCCGCGCGCTCGCACGCGCTCGTGCGACGAAGCCGACCGCGATCAGCGCGTTCGAGAGGCAGCTCAGGCCGGCGACAAGCGCGAACAGCAAGAGGTCGTCGGCCGCATAGAGCCGCATCAGCAAGCTGAAGAACCACTGTCCGGTGGCGATGGCAAATGCGATCGCCCAGATCAGTGCATGGCGCGGCCTGCCGAAGCTGTACCACGCGATCAGCATCACCGCCGCGAGCATCGCAGCGATGAAGGTCAACGCAATGATGTGGACCATCGCTGCCGTCATCGAGTCCCAAACACAACAAAGCCGAACGGCAAAGGCAGAACACGCCTTCGACGGTCGACACAATTCGATGTCGAATGGATCGCTGCACTGCAGCAGGCGGTTACAAAAGGCAATAGTCTACAACGAGTGCCACGCTCCGTTTCCGGTCATTCGCGCCATTTTGGAGTTTATTTCTGAAAGATTCCAGTGTTTCGCCCCTGCAGCAGTCAACCGTTTCTTGGCCAGTTCGAGTTCCAGGTCGCGGAAGCGGGCCGCTGCCGAATCGCTCCGGCAGCGGCTTCTTGCTCACCAGCCGCAGCGCTGTCCCTTGTTCTGCGCGTTGAGCCACCCGATCAGTGGCTTGAAATAGGCAAGCATTGCGGAGCCGTCGATCCGACGGCTGCCGGTGAACGCCTCGAGCGCGTCGGGCCAGGGCTTCGATGCCCCCATCGCCAGCATCGCGTTCAGTTTTTCGCCGACCTGCTTGTTGCCATAGAAGGAACAGCGATGCAGCGGTCCCTTCCAGCCGGCCTGGTCGCACGCGGCCTTGTAGAACTGGAACTGGAGGATGCGGGCCAGGAAGTAACGCGCATAGGGCGTGTTTCCCGGAATATGATATTTGGCGCCGGGATCGAACGCGTCGGCGTCGCGCGCCACCGGCGGGGTGATCCCCTGATATTGCAGGCGCAGGTCGGTCCACGCCTTCTCGTAGTTCGCCGGCTGGATCGCGCCGCTGAATACGCCCCAGCGCCATTTGTCCATCAGCAGCCCGAACGGCAGAAACGCTACCTTGTCCATCGCCTGGCGCAGCAGCAGGCCGATATCCTTGTCCGCGCTCGGCACGGAGGCGGGGTCGAGCAGGCCGATCTTCACCAGATAATCGGGCGTGATCGACAGCGCGACGAAATCCCCGATCGCCTCATGAAAGCCGTCATTGGCACCGTTCATGTAGAGATAGGGCTGCTTGTTGTAGGCGCGCTGATAATAGTTATGGCCGAGCTCGTGGTGGATCGTGACGAAGTCGTCCGACACCAGCTTCGTGCACATCTTGATGCGCAGATCGTCCTTGTTGTCGATATCCCAGGCGGAGGCGTGGCAGACGACTTCGCGATCACGCGGCTTGGTGATCTGCGATCGCGTCCAGAAGGTCTCGGGCAGCGGTGCGAACCCCAGCGACGAATAGAAGCCCTCGCCCGTCCGGACCATCTTCACCGGATCATATTTCTTCGCGACCAGCAGGTCGCCGATGTCGTAGCCGATGTCGCCGGCGCCCTTCGGCGCGACGACATCATAGATGTTGCCCCATTCCTGCGCCCACATATTGCCGAGCAGGTCGGCGCGGATCGGTCCGGTCTTCGCCTGGACGGCGTCGCCATATTTCGCGTTGAGCCGGGCACGGGTGTAGCAGTGGAGCGCGTCGTAGAGCGGCTTCACCTGGACCCAGAGCTTGTCCATCATCCTGGCGAAGTCGTCGGCGGGCATGTCGTAGCCCGCACGCCACATTGCCCCCAGATCCTTGTAGCCGAGATCGACCGCGCCCTTGTTCGCGATCTCGACCAGCTTGGCATAGTCGCCCTTCATCGGCCGGCCGACATTGTCGTGCCAGCTGACCCACATCTCCCTGAGTTCCGCCGGGTTGCGGTTCTTGCCCATCTCTGCCTCGATATCCGAGCCGTCGATGTCCTGGCCGCGCAGGGTCCCCCTGCCCTTGCCATAAGCGGACTGGAGCCGCGTCGCGATGTCGTTGAGCTCGCGGGCCGCGCCGGGCGTGTCGGGCGCGGGCAGGGTGATGCTCTGCTTCAGCATGTCGAGCTTGCGGCGGGTGTCGTAGCTCAGCCCCTTGAGCTCGTCGAAGCGCGCCGCGCCCTTGGCGAGGCGCACCTGCATCTCGGTCTGGTCGGCGCCGACCTTCGCGTTGACCGCGTCGGTATCGTCGGTGATGTAGGTGGCGTTGATCCAGGCCACCTGCGCTGCGAAGATGCCGTAGTCGTCGAGCTCCTTTTCGGCGGCCGCGACGAAGGCGTCCGCATCGGCCGTGGTGGCAGGCGCGGCAAGCGGGGCGGCTGCGCCGGGACCTTGCGCGGCGGCAGGTGCGGTCGCCAGCAGGACAGCGAGAGCAAGCGCGGACGATGCCGCCTTGATTGCAGATTTCATGGAATGATCCCTCGGTGAAGCGGTTGTGCTGACAGCATTGTCACCAGCCACCGGGGAACGGTCAAGCAGTGTATTGGCCCGCTGATACGCTATCGAAACCAGTCTGCGACCGCATCGCCGAACTGCGGCAGCGTCACCACGCTCATATGATTGCCCGGCACCTCGACCAGCGCGGCATTGGGCAGCGCATCGGCCAGCGCCCGTGCCGAGCCATTGTCGCGGTCCTCGGCACCTGTCAGGATCAGGATCGGCAGTTCGAACTCGGTGAGTGCCGCGCGCGGGATCGCGGGGAAGTGATCGAGCAGCAGGAGCAGCGCCCTGGCATCGCCGCCGGTGGTCTTGAGAAAGGCCTCGGCCATCCATTCCGACGAGAATTTCTGATGGGTGCCGGCGCCTTCCAGCACCGAGCGGAAGAATTCCACCCGGTCGCCGAGATCGAGCAGCCCCTCGAGTCCCATGCCCGCAAGCATCGCCCTGGCCGGACGAGCGCCGCGCAACAGCATGCGCGCGGCGGTGCGGGCGCCGAGCGAGTAGCCGCCGAGATCGTAGCTGCCGGGCGCGAGCCCCAGCTGTTCGATTAGCGCCAGATTGTCATTGGCGAGGATGTCGTGGCTGTAGCCGCCGGCGTCGTGCGGCTTCGCGCTTTCGCCATGCGCGCGCAGATCGGGCATGATCACCCGCCGCCCTTGCGCCACTAGTTTGGCGGCATGGCCATAGCGTATCCAGTTGGTGGCGGCGTTCGAGAACAGCCCGTGAATCAGGATCAGCGGCCGCGCATCGGCCGCCCCCATCTCGTGCCATGCCATCGCCGCGCCGTCGGCGCCCGCGAAGCTGTGGGTGGTGATCTCAGTCGGGGAGTTTGCCAACGGCCTTCATCCAGCGGTCGACGATCGCCGCATTGTCGCCGGTGCGGTAGCGCGGCAGGCCGCGCGTGTCGATCCACGCCTCGTGCAGCCCCTCCGCACCGCTATGATGCGACGGCGCGAAGCGCGACGGATCGTCGAAGCTGCCGATCGTGAGGTCGCAATTCTCGCTGTCCGGAAACTCGAACCCAAGTGGCGTGCCGCAGGTCGAGCAGAATGGCCGGCGCGCGATCGGCGAGCTGTGGTAGAAGTCGGGCTCGCTTTCCCACCGCACTGCCGTCTTCTTCAGGTTGAGGAAGGCGATCGAGACGCCGCCGGTGGCGCGCTGGCACATCCGGCAATGGCAGAGATAGGCCTCCGCCGAGTCGATGTCGGCGCGGTAGCGGATGCGGCCGCATTGGCAGCCGCCGGTCATGGTTTCGCTCATCCGGCCAAGATGGACCGAAATCGCGCCGCTCGTAAATCGAGCTTGGGCGAGATGCCCCGTCCGTGGGATAGTCGCAGCGATATTTCGAAAGGCATGGCCATGACCAAGACGATGCAATTTTCGCTCGCACCCGAAAAGCTTTGGCAGGCGATCAACCCGTGGACCTTATATCAGCAGGGCGCGCGGTTCGGCCTGATCAACATCGATCTGGGCCAGACGCCCCATCCAGAGATCGAGCAGGAGATACTGGACGAGGTGGGCAGCTACGGCCGCCAGCTCGGCCGGATCGGCGACGCGATCGAGATATTGATCAAATATGCGGATCTGTCGCGAATGGATGATGAGGAGAAGGAGGCGATTAAGATCCTCGAAGGTCAGCTCGCGCAGGTGAGCCAGATCAAGCGGCGCGGACAGGCGAAACCCTCCGCATAGCGCCGCGCCTCGGCTGTCGTGCGGATCGCCGGCGCGCCGAGGGCTGAGCAGCGGTGAGAGCGCGATGATCGCGATGGGCGACCATCATTGGGGTTGGCAGGCGGATGCGGAAATCTCGTCCTCGTAACCCCTGCGAAAGCCGGGATCTCCCTTCCCCCTTTGTAGGGAGAAGGAAGACAGATTCCAGCTTTCGCAGGAATGACGCCAAGGGTCCGCTGCCTATCCCTTCTTCAGGTGACGTCGGCCGAGCAGCTCGGCGATCTGGACCGCGTTGAGCGCGGCACCCTTGCGCAGATTGTCGGAGACGCACCACAGCACCAGGCCGTTTTCCACCGTCGGATCCTCGCGGACGCGGCTGACGAAGGTGGCGAAGTCGCCGACGCACTCGACCGGGGTGACGTAGCCGCCGTCCTCGCGCTTGTCGACGAGCATCACCCCGGGCGCCTCGCGCAGGATCTTCTGCGCGTCCTGGGCCGGCAGCTCATTTTCGAACTCGATGTTGATCGCTTCGGAATGGCCGACGAACACGGGTACGCGGACGCAGGTGGCGACGACCTTGACCTTGGGGTCCAGGATCTTCTTGGTCTCGACGACCATCTTCCACTCTTCCTTGGTGAAGCCATCGTCGAGGAAGCTGTCGATGTGCGGGATCACGTTGAACGCGATCTGTTTGGTGAATTTCTTCGGCGTCGCGGGGTCGCCGACGAAGATGTTGCGGCTCTGCTCGAACAGCTCGTCCATGCCTTCCTTGCCGGCGCCCGACACCGACTGGTAGGTCGACACGACGACGCGCTTGATCGTCGCGGCATCGTGCAGCGGCTTGAGCGCGACTACCATCTGCGCGGTCGAGCAATTGGGGTTGGCGATGATGTTGCGCGCCTTGTAGCCGTCGATCGCCTCCGGGTTCACCTCGGGCACGATCAGCGGCACATCCGGGTCCATCCGGTAGAGCGAGCTGTTGTCGATCACGGTGCAGCCCGCTGCGGCTGCCTTGGGCGCATAGATCTTGGTGGCCGTCGATCCGATCGCGAACAGCGCGATGTCCCAGCCGGTGAAGTCGAAATGCTCGATATTCTGGACCTTGAGCATCTGGCCGGTCTCGCCGAACTCGATCTGGTCGCCCTGCGACCGTGCGGAGGCGAGCGCGGCGATCTCGTCGATCGGGAATTCGCGCTCGGCGAGGATGTTCAGCATTTCGCGGCCCACATTGCCGGTGGCACCCGCGACGACGACACGATAGCCCATGATATTGTCTTCCTTGTTAAGGCGTCATCCCGGCGGAGGCCGGGATCTCAGGAGGCTGACGAGACCCCGGCCTCCGCCGGGAGACGCCTCATGTTGGTGATGAACCCGAATGGATAAACAAACGGCCGGTCTCCCTGGGGAGCCGGCCGCTTGCGAGGTTTGGTTTGGTTGCCTGGTCGATCAGGCTTCCTGGGCCTCGGCGGCCGGTTTATTGTCGCGGCGCTCCGCAATTCGCGCCGATTTACCGGTGCGGCCACGCAGATAGTATAGCTTCGCGCGACGCACGACGCCCTTGCGGACGACTTCGATCGAATCGACGTTCGGCGAATAGAGCGGGAAGACGCGCTCGACGCCCTCGCCGAAGGAAATCTTGCGCACGGTGAACGAGCTGCCCATGCCCCTGTTCGAACGCGCGATGCACACGCCTTCGTAATTCTGGACGCGGGTGCGCTCGCCTTCGACGACCTTCACGCCGACGCGGAGCGTGTCACCGGGACGGAAATCGGGAATCGACTTCGATTCCTTGAACTTGGCAATCTGCTCGGCTTCGAGCGTCTGGATGAGGTTCATGGCTCATCGCTCCTTCTTCTGTCGCCGCGCGCCAGAGGGAGACTTGACCCGAGCGCCCTCATGGCGCTCCCAAAGGTCCGGCCTCCTTAGCCTTGTATCGGTCTCGGCCATGGATTTTCGCCATGCCTCGATCCTCGCATGATCCCCAGATCGCAGCACCTCGGGGATCGTGCGCCCTTCCCACTCAGCAGGTCGGGTATAATGCGGATATTCGAGCAGCCCCGTTTCGAAGCTCTCGTCATCCCCGCTATCGGGGGCGCCCATTACCCCGGGAAGCAGCCTTATGCAAGCATCGAGCAGCACCATCGCGCCCATCTCGCCGCCCGACAATATATAGTCGCCGATCGAGACCGGCTCGATCGGCCGCGCCTCGAACAACCGCTCGTCGATTCCCTCGAAACGGCCGCAGAGAATCGTGACGCCGGGGCCGGCGGCGATTTCGCGCACGCGCGCCTGGGTAAGCGGAGCGCCACGCGGCGTCATCGCGAGAACCGGAGAGTCCGGCTGGCGATCGAGGGCGTGATCGACCGCACGCGCGAGGATGTCGGCGCGCATCACCATGCCCGCCCCGCCGCCCGCAGGCGTGTCATCGACCGAGCGATGCCTGTCGGTGGTGAAGTCGCGGATCTGGACCGGCTCGCATGCCCATTTGCCCTGGGCGAGCGCGCGGCCCGCCAGCGAGACGCCGAGCGGGCCAGGGAACATCTCGGGATAGAGGGTGAGGATGGTGGCGGCGAAGGTCATGCCGGCAAAGTCCAGTTCTCAACCTTTAGACCGGGCACGTCCGCGAAGTGCGCCACATTGTCCGTAACAACGACAAGCTCGTGCGACAGGGCATGCGCGGCGATCAGCCGGTCATAGCTGGCGCGCCGAAATGGGAGCGACGCATAGGTCATCGCCGCCTTCAGGTCGAAATCTAGCACCGGGACTTCTTCGAGAAATGCTTTTAGCTGCTCCAAGGCAGGCGGCTTTCCCTGTGCCGAGCCATAGGCGACTTCGGCCAGCGCGATGGCGGAGGTGACTAGGTCACCGTCGTCGCATTCGGCGGCGCGGGCGCGCAGCACATGCCCGGACGCCATCGCAAGGCGGATGATGATGTTCGAATCGAGGAGATATTTCACCCGCGTTCGTCACCCGCGTCGTCAGCTCCCCATAGCGGCCGTTCGTCGAACGTCCGATCGGCCGCATCGATGAGCTGCAGGTCGGTGGCCGAACCCCACACCTTGTCGATCGCGAACTTCCGCTTCGGCGTTTCGACGGGCCAGAACTCGTAATGCTGGTTGTCCTCAACCCTGAGTTCCATTTCGACGCCGGGTTCAAGCCCGAGCCCTGCCGGCAAACGCAGCGCCAGGGAATTGCCCGACTTGAAGGTGCGCGTCCGAAGATGCTTGATTTCCCGCGGCTTCAGCTCCGGCATTGAGCCAGCAATGCTTTCCACAGAGATTCGCTTTACTTCCGTCACGGCTTATTATCCCGATGTATATACAACGCGTATATACTACAGAACCCGCTTCGCGACAATGTCTGTGCAGATCGCCAGCAGCGCCCCCGCGACGAGCAGCATCGCCAGCATAACGCCCCATCCACCGATCATGAAGGCATCCCGCGTCATCAGCAGCGCGCCGAACAGGATCGCCGGCGGCAGCACCACCTGCGCGGTGGCGGCGGCGAAGCGGACCTGGAGCGGCAGGCCGCGCTTGCGCGTGCGCACCACGCCATAGGCGATGATCACCAGATAGACCGCGCCGATGGTCAGGAAGATGGCGGCAGGGTTCATTCGACGAACTCCGGGTCGATCAGCAGGCGATCGGGCTCGATCGTGACGGCCTTTGCGACGGGGACCATGAAGCGCTTGCCGTCGGGCTTCTCGATCTCGAGCACGTCGCCGGCACCGAAATCGTCGATCATGACCGCCGTGCCGACCGGCTCGCCCGCGGCAAGGCAGGGCAGGCCGATCAGGTCGACATGATAATATTCGCCTTCGCCAAGTGGCGGGAGCGCCGACCGCGCTACACCGAGCTCGGTGCCGCGCAGCGCCTCGGCGGCGTTACGGTCGGTGACCTCGGCGAAGCGCGCAACGGCGCCCGCCCCGGCTGGCCGGAGCGATTTGAGCGTGAAGGTTCGCCCGGCGCCCGAAAGCGACGGATAGGCCTTGAGGTCCTCGCTCAGCAGCTTGAGCCGCACCTCGCCCGTCACGCCATGTGCGCCGATGATGACGGCCAGCGTGATCGGGCGATCGGCGGTCATGCCGGCTTAAGCCTCGCTGCTTTCCTCGACAGCGGCTTCCTCGGCGGGAGCTTCCTCGGCGACTGGCGCCGGAGCTGCGGCCGCCTCGGCAGCGGCGTCGAGCTTGGCCTGGCGCTCCTCGGCACGCTCCTTGGCCTTCTCGCCGGGGACGCCCTTGTTCGGGTTGCTGCGGGCAGGGCGTTCCTTGACGCCGGCGGCGTCGAAGAAGCGGGCGACGCGATCGGTCGGCTGTGCGCCGACCGACAGCCAATGCTTGGCGCGCTCGGTGTCGAGCACGACGCGGTTGGCGTCATCCTTGGCGAGCAGCGGGTTGTACGACCCGATCTTCTCGATGAAGGCGCCGTCGCGCGGGCTGCGCGAATTGGCGACGACGATACGATAATAAGGACGCTTCTTGGCGCCACCACGGGCGAGACGGATCGATACGGACATTCGGGAAGTTCCTTTCTGGTAATCTGACGTAAGTGCTTATTTCTTCTTCATGAAATTCTGGAAACCGGGGGGCAGGCCCTGGGGATTGCCGGGCAGGCCGGGAAGACCGCCGCCGCCCGCCATCGGCGGCATGCCGCCGCCCCCGCCGAGCAGGCCGCCCAAGCCGCCGCCCCCGCCGCCGCCGAGCAGCGCGCCGAGACCCTTGAGGCCGCCCATCTTCTTCATCTTCTTCATCACCGTCGACATCTCCTGGTGCATCTTCAGGAGCTTGTTGACGTCCTGCACCGTGGTGCCGGAGCCCTTGGCGACGCGGATCTTGCGCTTGGCGTTGAGCAGTTCGGGGCGGGTGCGTTCCTTGGGCGTCATCGATCCGATGATCGCGTCCATCCGCACCAGCACCTTGTCGTCGGCCGCGCCCGACGCCATCGCCTGCTTGACCTGCTTGATGCCGGGCAGCATCGCGGCGAGCCCCGAAAGCCCGCCCATCCGCGACATCTGGCGCAGCTGGTTGCGGAGGTCGTTCATGTCGAACAGCCCCTTGGCCATCCGCGCGGCCATTGCCTCGGCCTCTTCGACCTTGATCGTCTCGGCGGCGCGCTCGACCAGGCTGACGACGTCGCCCATGCCGAGGATGCGGCCGGCGACGCGGCTCGGCTGGAACAGCTCGATGCCGTCCAGTTTCTCGCCGGTGCCGACGAACTTGATCGGCTTGCCGGTGACCGCGCGCATCGACAGGGCGGCACCACCGCGGGCGTCGCCGTCCATCCGGGTCAGCACGACGCCGGTCAGCGGCACCTGCTCGGAAAAGCTGCGGGCGACGTTGACGGCATCCTGGCCGGTCAGCGCATCGACGACGAGCAGGATCTCCTCGGGGTCGGCGACGCCGGCGACCGCCTTCATCTCCTCCATCAGCGCCTGGTCGACATGGAGCCGGCCCGCGGTATCGAGGATCAGGACGTCATAGCCCTGGAGCTTGGCCGACTGGAGCGCTCGCCGCGCGATATCAACCGGCTGCTGGCCCTGGACGATCGGCAGGGTGGTGACCGAGGTCTGGGTGCCGAGGATCGCGAGCTGTTCCTGCGCGGCCGGGCGATTGACGTCGAGCGACGCCATCATGACTTTCTTGCGGCCCTTTTCGGTGAGCCGCTTGGCGATCTTCGCGGTGGTCGTCGTCTTGCCCGAGCCCTGCAGGCCGACCATCATGATGATTGCCGGCGGACTGACATCGACATTGAGGTCCGACGCTTCCGAGCCGAGCATCTCGACCAGCGCATCATGGACGATCTTGACGACCTGCTGGCCCGGCGTGACCGAGCGCAGCACATTCTGGCCAACCGCCTGTTCGGTGACCTTGTCGACGAATTCGCGGACGACGGGCAGCGCGACATCGGCTTCGAGCAGCGCGATGCGGACCTCGCGCATCGCCTCGCGCACATCCGATTCGGAAAGCGCGCCGCGACCGCGCAAGCGGTCGAAGACCCCTCCCAGCCTTTCGCTCAGACTTTCGAACATGCACTTGCTCCTCTGCGCCGAAGCGCCGAAATTGCTGTCTTCAGGCGCAAAACGCAAAACGCGCCGACGGGCGAAACCTCGCCGGTCAGCGGGCGTCCATGGACGCGATCATTGCTTTGCTGTCTGTAAGACGAGGCGGCCTTTAGGCGCGAACCGGCGCAAAAGCAAGGATCGGCGCAGGCTCAAGCTCCTCTCCCACTTCGTGAAGGGGGGTGAATAGGAAAAGGCCCGGGCTGGAGTACCCCGGGCCTTCACCCTCTCCTGAAGCTTCGATGCTGCCGCCTATGCGGCGAACTGGTTCATCGTGTTGTGCGCGCCGCCGGCCTTGAGGGCCGCTTCGCCGGCGAAATATTCCTTATGATCGTCGCCGATGTCGGAGCCCGACATGTTCTGATGCTTCACGCAGGCGATTCCCTGGCGGATTTCCTGGCGCTGCACCCCCTTCACATAGCCGAGCATGCCGGCCTCACCGAAATATTCCCTGGCGAGGTTGTCGGTCGACAGCGCCGCGGTGTGGTAGGTCGGCAGGGTGATCAGGTGATGGAAGATGCCAGCGCGCTTCGCAGCGTCGCGCTGGAAGGTGCGGATCTTCTCGTCGGCTTCCAGGCCCAGCTCGGTGCCATCATAGTCGACGCTCATCAGCTTGGCGCGATCATAGGCCGACACATCCTTGCCCGCTTCGCTCCAGGCATCGAACACCTGCTGGCGGAAGTTGAGCGTCCAGTTGAACGAGGGCGAGTTGTTGTAGACCAGCTTTGCGTTCGGGATCACCTCGCGAATGCGGTCGACCATCGAGGCGATCTGCTCGATGTGCGGCTTCTCGGTCTCGATCCACAGCAGGTCGGCGCCATGCTGGAGCGAGGTGATGCAATCGAGCACGCAGCGGTCGGCACCGGTGCCTTCGCGGAACTGGTAAAGGTTCGACGGCAGGCGCTTCGGCTTCATCAGCTTGCCGCCGCGGTTGATCACCACGTCGCCGTTGATGCTGTTGAGATCGGTGACCTCCTCGCAGTCGAGGAAGGCGTTATACTGGTCGCCGAGATCGCCCGGCTCCTTGCTGTAGGCGATCTGCTTGGTGAGGCCGGCACCCAGCGAGTCGGTGCGGGTGACGATGATTCCATCCTCCACGCCGAGTTCGAGGAAGGCGTAGCGGCAGGCGCGGACCTTGGCGAGGAAGTCCTCGTGCGGCACGGTGACCTTGCCGTCCTGGTGGCCGCACTGCTTCTCGTCGGACACCTGGTTTTCGATCTGCAGCGCGCAGGCGCCGGCTTCGATCATCTTCTTGGCGAGCAGATAGGTCGCCTCGGCGTTGCCGAAGCCCGCGTCGATGTCGGCGATGATCGGCACGACATGCGTCTCGTAATTTTCCACGGCGTGGAGCAGCCGCTGCTCCTCGACCTGGTTGCCGGCCTCGCGCGCCTTGTCGATCTCGCGGAACATCATGCCCAGTTCGCGGGCATCGGCCTGACGCAGGAAGGTGTAGAGTTCCTCGATCAGCGCCGGAACGCTGGTCTTCTCGTGCATCGACTGGTCGGGCAGCGGGCCGAAGTCGGAGCGCAGCGCGGCGACCATCCAGCCGGACAGGTATAGGTAACGGCGCTTGGTGCTGCCGAAATGCTTCTTGATCGAGATCATCTTCTGCTGGCCGATGAAGCCGTGCCAGCAACCCAGCGACTGGGTGTAACTGGCTGGATCGGCGTCATAGGCGGCCATGTCGCGGCGCATGGTCGCCGCGGTGTGGCGTGCGATGTCGAGGCCAGTCTGGAAGCGGTTCTGCAAGCGCATGCGGGCAACCGACTCGGCGTCGATGCCATCCCAGCTGCCATTATAGCTGCGGATCAGCTGCTGCGTCTGGTTGATCTGATCTTGATAGGTCATCGCGGTGTCCTCGTGCTGTTGTAAGCGTCAGACACCCGAAAACCGCCAATGTCAGCACCGGCACGCCAAAAAATAAGGTGGTCTCGTCAGGTGCGTAGCTGCCTTGTTTTGAAAGCTTGTAAATATCTTACATCATGCGGCGGAGACTTCTGCGTCCCTGCGCGTTCGAAGCGGCATCCCAAAAGACAGGAGAATGTCATGGCCGATCTTTCGCGCATCAAGGAGCATATGGAGGTCATCGGCGCCGATGGCGTCCATGTCGGCACCGTCGATCATGTCGACGGCGACCGTATCAAGCTCACCAAGGCGGATAGCGGCCAAGGCAGTCACCGCGGCCATCATCATTATGTCCCGGGTGGCTTGGTCGCCGAAATCGAGGGCGACAGCGTCCGGCTGACGGCCAAAGCCGATGTCGCGGTCATGTTCGAGGAGGAGGCCTGACAGCGCGCGCCTGACCCGAGCGTTTTCTGCCGCGTTAAACTATTGGCAATCTAGCTTGCCTAGGCTGCGTCTTCGTTGAAATCCGGAGGCGTAATGAAAGGCAGGGCGATCAAGGAGGGCACGCAAGCGGGTCCGCCCGAAGATCGTCGCGACCTGCTGGCCGCCGGCGTGAGCGTTGCCGCGACCTTGCTCGTGATCGCCTCCGGCTGGTCGGTCGTCGCGTCGGTCTATCGATCGCTGCGCGGCGGCCTCTCGGTTTCCGACAATATCCTGGTATCGGTGTTGCTGCTCAACGTCGCGCTGACCGTCCTGGGCTGGCGGCGCTATCGGGCGCTCAAGCACGAGGTCGCGTTGCGCCGTGCCGCGGAGGCGCGCGCCAGCGAACTCGCGACCAGCGATCCGCTCACCGGCCTGCTCAACCGCCGTGCGCTGGGCGAAGGCGGCGCGCGGATGATCGAGTCCACGCTGACGCGCCAGCGCGCCGTCGCGATGCTGATGGTCGACCTCGACCATTTCAAGGCGATCAACGACCTGCACGGCCATATGGCCGGCGATCAGCTGCTGCGCGCCGCTGCCGAGGCGATGATGGCGCCACTGCCCCCGCACGCCATCGCAGCGCGGCTCGGTGGCGACGAGTTCGCCTGCGCCTTTCCGTTCGATCCGGCCATGGCCGCGGCGGTCGACAGCGTTGCTGACGCGATCCTCGCCCGCATGGCCGAACCATTCCTGGTCGGCGGGGTTGAAGTGCAGATCGGCGCGTCGATGGGCATAGCCCGTACCGAGGCGGGCTGTCGCACCATCGATACGCTGATGCGGCGATCGGATATCGCGCTCTACGCGGCCAAGCGCGCCGGGCGGAACCGCCGTGCCTGGTTCGACGGCAGCATGGAACGCGAGCTCGAGCTGCGCAACGAGATCGAGCTCGGCCTGCGTGCCGGCATTCCGACCGGCCAGATCGTGCCATGGTTCGAGCAGCAGGTCGACCTCGCCACCGGCACCCTGCTCGGCTTCGAGCTGCTTGCCCGCTGGGAGCATCCCGAACATGGGCTGATCGAGCCCTCGGCTTTCATCCCGATTGCCGAGGAATCCGGGCTGATCGGCGAATTGTCGATGTCGTTGATCCGCAGCGCGCTCGAAGAGGCGCGGCATTGGCATCCGGCTCTGCTGCTCGGCGTCAATATCAGCCCGGCGCAGATGCGCGATCCCTGGCTGGCGCAGAAGATCGTCAAGCTGCTGCTCGAGATGAATTTTCCCGCCGAGCGGCTCGAGATCGAGATCACCGAGGCGGCGCTGCTGGAAAATCTCGGCTTCGCCAGCTCGATCATTGGCAGCCTCAAGAACCAGGGCATCCGGGTCGCCCTCGACGATTTCGGAACCGGCTATTCCAGTCTGACCCATCTGCGGGCGTTGCCGCTCGATCGAATCAAGATCGACCGGAGCTTCGTGATGCGGATGGCGCGCGATCCGGAAGCGGCCGCGCTGGTGCGGATGATCATCTCGCTGGCCGACAGCCTCGGCATCGCCGCGATGGCAGAAGGCGTCGAAACCGGCGAGATCCACAGGATGCTGACCGGTCTCGGCTGCACGACGGGCCAGGGCTGGCATTTCGGGCGCGCCATCCCGGCCCGTGCCACCCGCGCCCTGCTCGCCGAGCGCGGGCTTCTGATCGCGGCAAGCCCCAGCGCGGTTGCTGGTGAAGTGGTGTCGATGCGCCAGGGCCGAAAGCGGCTCGCTTCGTAGAGCTGAAGCCGCAGCAGGCCTGGCGCCGCACGAAGTTCCCCGCCTTATGGACTTGCCCTGCGCTAGTCCCTAAATCGCGCGGCGATGATGGTCCGCTTTCACAAGATGCATGGTCTCGGCAATGATTTCGTCGTGATCGATGCGCGCGACCGCCCGGTGGAGATCACCGAGGCGCGCGCGCGCGCGCTCGCCGACCGCCGGACTGGAATCGGGTGCGACCAGCTGATCCTGCTCGAGCCGTCGGCGATAGCCGATGCGCGGATGCGGATTTTCAATGCCGATGGCGGTGAGGTCGAGGCGTGCGGCAACGCCACGCGCTGCGTGGTCAGCCTGCTCGGCGGCAGCGCGACCATCGAGACGCTCGGCGGGCTGCTGGGCGGACGCAGCGACGGTGGCACGGTGTCGGTCGAACTGGAGGCGCCGCGGTTCGACTGGGACGCCATCCCGCTGGCCTATGCGATGGACACGCGGGCAATGCCGGTCGCCTGGGAGGATCTCACCGCACCCATGGCCGCCAATGTCGGCAATCCGCACGTGATCTTCTTCGTTCCCGAATGCGATGCGATCGAGCTCGACCGGCTCGGCCCGCTGATAGAGACCGACCCGCTGTTCCCGGCGCGGATCAACGTCAATGTCGCAACGGTCGACGACCGGTCGAACATCCGCCTGCGGGTGTGGGAGCGCGGCGTCGGCCTTACCGACGCCTGCGGCACCGGCGCCTGCGCGACGGCGGTGTCGGCGATCCGCGCGGGTCTCGTCGATACGCCGGTGAAGGTGACCCTCCCCGGCGGCCCGCTGGTCATCGACTGGGCGCCCGGCGGCAGGATCACCATGTCGGGCCCGGCCACCCATGTGTTCACCGCGGAAGCGGAGCTGAGCGCCTTCGGATGAGCGGTCCCGAGCTGATCACGCTGGGCTGCCGGCTCAACATCGCCGAGAGCGAGACGATGCGGGCGCTGGCGGCCGACGGCGACGACCTGATCATCGTCAACAGCTGCGCGGTTACGGCGGAAGCGGTCAAGCAGGCGCGCAAGGCGATCCGGCAGGCGGCACGGCGCAGGCCCGAGGCGCGGATCGTCGTCACCGGCTGCGCTGCGCAGATCGAGCCCGCCAGCTTCGCGGCGATGCCCGAAGTGGCGCGGGTGATCGGCAATGCGGAAAAGGGCCGCCCCGACCTGTTCGGCTTCGAGCGCTCGGATGCCGCCGATATCCATGTCTCCGACATCATGGCGCTGCGCGAGACCGCGCCGCACATGGCGTCTGCCTTCACCGGCCATGCCCGCGCCTTTGTCGAGGTGCAGAATGGCTGCGACCACCGCTGCACCTTCTGCGTGATCCCTTATGGCCGCGGCAACAGCCGCTCGGTGCCGGCCGGTATCGTCGTCGAGCGGATCAAGGCCCTGGTCGAGCAAGGCCATGAAGAGGTGGTGCTGACCGGAGTCGACCTCACCAGCTATGGCCCCGACCTGCCGGGCGCGCCGACGCTGGGGATGCTGGTCGAGCGAATTCTGGCGCATGTGCCGGATCTCCGTCGGCTGCGCCTCTCGTCGCTCGATTCGATCGAGATCGACGACCGGCTGTTCGCGCTGGTGACGGGCGAGGCGCGGATCATGCCGCACCTTCACCTTTCGCTGCAGGCCGGCGACGACATGATCCTCAAGCGGATGAAGCGCCGGCACAGCCGGGGCCAAGCAGTGGCGATGATCGAGCGGCTGAAGGCGGCGCGGCCCGGCATCGCAATCGGCGCGGACCTGATCGCCGGCTTCCCGACCGAAGACGATGCGATGGCGGCGAATACCGCGGCGCTGATCGACGATTGCGACATCGTGTTCGGCCATGTCTTCCCTTATTCGCCGCGCAGCGGGACGCCGGCGGCACGGATGCCCCAGCTCGACCACGCGACGATCCGGCGCCGGGCGGCCCATTTGCGCGAACGGGCGCAGGCGCGGCAGGCGGCGTGGCTCGCCACCCTCGTCGGCAGCGAGCAGTCAGTGCTGGCCGAGCGCGGCGGCGCCGGTCATGCGGCCAATTTCGCGCGGGTGCGTTTCGAAGGCGAACCGCCTGAACCGGGGCGCGTCCTATCCACCATCATCACCGGCATCGATGCCGATGGCCTCAAGGGAAGATCCGCAGGCATGGCCGCATGAGCGACAAGCGCTGGCACGAGAAACTGTTTGGCGGCTTCCGCAAGACCTCCGACCGCCTGGGCGAGAACCTCACCGGCCTGTTCGGCAAGGCGGCGCTCGACGCCGCCACGCTCGACGAGATCGAGGAGGCGCTGATCGCGTCGGACCTCGGCCCGGTCACCTCCCGCCGCATTCGCGACCGGCTGGCCGGCGAGATGTTCGAGAAGGGGTTGGATGAGCGCGCGTTGCGCGAGATCGTCGCGCAGGAGATCGAGAAGGTGCTGGCGCCGGTCGCCAAGCCGCTGGAGATCGAGGCTTTCCCGCGCCCGCAGGTGATCCTGGTCATCGGCGTCAACGGATCCGGCAAGACCACCACGATCGCCAAGCTCGCCCACTGGCTCAAGGAGCAGGACTATGCGGTGATGCTGGTCGCGGGCGACACCTTCCGCGCTGCCGCGATCGGCCAGCTCAAGGTCTGGGCCGAGCGGGTCGGCGTACCGATCATCACCGGCAGCGAGGGCGGCGATGCCGCGGGCCTCGTGTTCGAGGGCGTCAAGCAGGGCACCGAAAAGGGCATCGACGTGCTGATCGTCGATACCGCCGGTCGCCTGCAGAACAAGACTGGCCTTATGGACGAGCTTGCCAAGATCAGGCGGGTGCTCGGCCGGCTGAACCCCGCGGCGCCGCACGACGTTCTGCTGGTGCTCGATGCGACCACCGGCCAGAACGGGCTGAGCCAGATCGAGATCTTCAAGGAGACGGCGGGCGTGACCGGCCTGATCATGACCAAGCTGGACGGCACCGCGCGGGGCGGCGTGCTGGTGGCCGCGGCCGAGCGCTACGGCATGCCGGTCCATGCGATCGGGCTCGGCGAAGGGGTCGACGATCTCAAGCCGTTCGACCCGGCGGAAGTTGCGCGCGCGATCGCGGGCCTGGAGAGGATCGGCAAGTGATGGGCGATGTGGCGTTGAAGAAATCCGAGCCCGGCGCGGGCATGCGGCTGGCGATCGATCTCGGGCCGCTGGTGGTCTATCTGCTGACCTATTGGCTCAGCAAGGACGTCATGATGTCGACCGGCGTCTTCATGGGCGCCACGCTGGTCGCGGTAATCGCCTCCTGGGCGATCTACCGGAAGGTATCGGCGCTGCTGCTGTTCTCGGGCGTGATGGTGCTGGGGTTCGGTGGGCTCACGCTGTGGCTGCACGACCCGAAGTTCATCCAGATGAAGCCGACCGCTTATTATCTGCTGGTCGCCGCCATCCTGGCGTTCGGGCTGCTCACCGGGCGGCCCACCATCAAGACGGTGCTCGGCCATGCCTATCCCGGTCTTACCGACCTCGGCTGGACCAAGCTCACCCGGAACTGGGCGCTCTTCTTCGTCGCAATGGCGATCGCCAACGAACTGGTCTGGCGCTCGACCAGCATGTCGTTCTGGCTCGGCTATAAATTATGGGGCGCGATGCCGGCCACGCTGTTGTTCGCGCTGGCCAATGTACCGATGCTGATGAAGCATGGACTGAACGCGGAAAAGGCCGAGGACGTCGCCCTGCCGCCGCAGGGATAGAGCATCGTGCGAGAAATCTGACGCATTCACAACAGCCGTCGCTGGGGGACGTGGTGAGATGATTCAGATTTCAGGCACGACGCTGTAGAGCGCGCCCTCTCCCCGAAGGGAGAGGCAGGCGGCGACATCAGGCTGCGATCTGATCGCCGCGCCGGACGGCATCACCCTCGATGTTCCGTGAGACGAAGTCCCAGTTGATAACCTGGCCGAGTACGGCCTCGGCGAACTTCGGGCGCTCGTTGCGATAGTCGATATAATAAGCGTGCTCCCACACATCGAGCGTAAGCAGCGGCGTGATGCCATCCTGGCCGATCGGGACGTCGCCATCGTGGAGCGAAGTGGTTTTCAGCGCATCGCCGGCGAGGACAAGCCATGCCCAGCCGCTGCCGAAATGGCCGGTCGCCTCGTCCGCCAGCTTCTCGATCATGGCCTCGTGCGATCCGAAGCTGGCATCGACCAGCTTCGCCAAGGCAGCCGACGGCCTGGTCGAGCCGGCGGGTGCGAGGCATTGCCAGAAGAAGTCGTGGTTCCAGATCTGGCCCGCATTGTTGGACAGTGGCTTGTCCCCGCTGCTCTTGGCGAGCGCGATGACCTCGACCAGCGACTTGCCGCCCAGGCCCTTCTCGTCGATCCAGCCATTGACCTTGTCGACATAGGCCTGGTGGTGCTTGCCATGATGATAGTCGAAGCTCTCGGCGGACAGCACCGGTTCGAGCGCCGCCTTGTCGAACGGCAGCGGGTGAAGCGAGAACGCCATAGTGAAACTCCTTGGTCGTCATGGGGATGGAACCACAACGGGTGCCGGGCCACGCAGGTCCCTGTTCCGAGGAATTTCGTCGGATTTCCGAGCCGCAGCACCGATCTTTATCATAACATGTGACAAACGAACTCGGGATTCCTACAGTGTGCGCCGAAGCGATCCGCAGGCCAAGGGAGCGGACGCAACCGCAGGGGAACGCTATGGACAAGTTTTTCGGTAATCTACATCTGGTGCTCGTCGTCGGACTCGTCGCCGCGATCGCGCTGATCGCCTATATTCACCCTGACCAGACGTTGCTGGTGAACTATGTGCTGCGCTGGCTGCACGTCTTCTTCGGCATAACCTGGATCGGCCTGCTCTACTATTTCAACTTCGTGCAGATCCCGACTATGCCGACCGTACCGGCCGAGCTGAAGCCCGGTGTCTCCAAATATATCGCGCCCAAGGCCCTGTTCTTCTTCCGCTGGGGCGCGGCGTTCACGGTGCTGACGGGCCTCGCGGTCGCGCATGTCACCGGCTATCTGATCGAAGCGCTGACGCTGCAGCCTGATTACCGGCTGATCGGCATCGGCATGTGGCTGGCGCTGATCATGGCGTTCAACGTCTGGTTCCTGATCTGGCCTGCCCAGAAGAAGGCGCTGGGGCTGGTCGAGGCCGACGCCGATACCAAGGCCAAGGCGGCGAAGACCGCGATGATCTTCTCGCGCACCAACACGCTGCTGTCGATCCCGATGCTTTATGCGATGACCAACGCCAATCTCGGCTGATCATTTATCAGCAATAGCGGAAAAATGGGCCGGGGGTGCGAACCTCCGGCCTTTTTCGTGCGTCCCTCCGGCGGAGCGCGGGATGTGGTCGTCGGGGACGGCGTTGCCGTCGCGAACCTCTACTGAGATCCGGCCTCCGCCGGGATGACGAGTGGTTTCAGGACGTTAACTGGGCCTGCGCCGCATCCACGCCCGTTTTGCCCAGCGAGCCACCCGCCGCAACGGCCTCGGCAGGCTGTCTAGCCGGCCGGGCGGGGAGATGTCGGTGCGCGAAGGGCGCTGGTGGCCGAGCTGCGGCCGCGCGAGCCAGGTCGTCAGGTCGGGGCGGCTGGCCCGGAACCAGCTATAAGCGCCGTCGACATGCATCGGGCCGCCCTCGGCGCTGCCGGGCGGGCGTTCCAGCATCGCCTCGAGATAGGGCACCAGCCCGGCTATCGCGCTGCGGCCGAAACCGATCAGGTGGGTGGTCCTGAGTGGCCGGGTGCAATCGGCGAGCAGCAGTGGCGTTGCGAGAGGATCGGCGGCACCCAGGCCCTCGGGGAGGTCATAGCCGCCATAGAAGATATCGCAGCCAAGTTGATCGAGCAGGTCGAGCGCGGGGGGCAGCAGTGCCTCGATGCCAGTGGCGAAGTCGCAGTCGTCCTCGGCGATCAATATCGCGTGGCAGCCGAGATCCCGCGCCTCGCGCAGCATGGCGAGATGGCCGAGGAAGCACCCCCGCGCGCCGGCATTGGGGAAGCCGCCGGCATCGCGCGGCCGGACCGCCGCGAACAGCCTGACTCGCGGGTCCTCCAGCGAGGTGCCGATCCGCTCGAGTTCGCCTGCCATCTCACGGCGGCGATCGTCGCGATCGGGCAGGTTGAGGACATAGAGCCGGTCGAAGCTGGCGAAGAGCCGATCGGCCGCGGTCATCCGGAACGGTCGAGCAGGTCGTGGCGGCGCAGCGCGTGGCGCAGCTGGTCATAGCTGAGCTTGAGCGCGAGCGCGGTCGCGCGCTGGTTGAAGCGGCAGCGCTTGAGCGCTGCCTCGAGCAGTGCCTTCTCGTGCATCAGCACCGCTGCGCGAAAATCGTCGCAGTCGTAATGCGCCGGCGCGGCAGGCGCCGCGGGCGGGGCTGCGGGCAGGGCGACACCCGTCTCCGCGGCGGGCTGGACTGACGGCTCCGTCTTGGCGGGGCGCCACGGGCTGTCGAACGGATCGAACTGGATCGCATCGACGGGCTGTTCGGAATCGTCCCAGCGATAGACCGCGCGCTCGACGACGTTGCGGAGTTCGCGGACATTGCCCGGCCAGTCATGGTCGGCCAGGGCCTGGGCGGCGGCGGGGCCGAAGCCGGGCCAGTGCGGCCAGCCGAGCTCCGATGCCATCCGCCGGCCGAAATGGTCGGCGAGCACCGGCACGTCGCCCTCGCGAGCCCGTAGCGGCGGCAGGGTCACCACTTCGAACGACAGCCGGTCGAGCAGGTCGGCGCGGAAGCGGCCCTTGTCGACCAGCTCGGGCAGATGCTCGTTGGTCGCAGCGACGATACGGACGTCGACCCGCACCGGCCGCGACGATCCGATCCGCGTCACCTCGCCATATTCGGTCGCGCGCAGCAGCCGCTCCTGTGCGCCGATCGACAGCGTCGCCAGCTCGTCGAGGAACAGCGTGCCGCCATCCGCCTCCTCGAAGCGGCCCTGCCGCGCCTTGGTCGCGCCGGTGAAGGCGCCCGACTCATGGCCGAACAGTTCGGCTTCGATCAGGGTTTCGGGAAGGGCGGCGCAGTTCATCGTCACCAGCGGCCCCGCCCAGCGCGGCGAGAGGCGGTGCAGGCGTTCGGCGACCAGCTCCTTGCCGGTGCCCCGCTCGCCGACCACCAGCACGGGCCGGTTGAGCCCGGCGGCGCGGCTCGCGCGCTCGACGGAATCGAGAAAGGCATAGGATTGGCCGATGAATTGCGCTTCGCGGTCCATGGCCGAGAATTGGCAAGAATTCCCAAGACTTGGCAATGGGAAAATCGTGCAGCCGGGCCGGCATAGTCCGAAAATCCCGCAATTCCATCGTTTTTGAGGTTGGCACAGTCCCTGCATTGCATCTCGCAACGCCGCCGCCATCGTACCGAGCGTAACCAAGGAGCTTGAAATGGGAATCTTCTCCCGAACCCGAGACATCATCGCCGCCAACGTCACCGACCTTCTCGACAAGGCCGAGGACCCCGCGAAGATGATCCGCATGATCATCCTCGAGATGGAAGAGACGCTCGTGGAGGTTCGCGCCTCGGCGGCTCGCACCATCGCCGACCAGAAGGAACTGCGCCGGCAGATCGCCAAGCTGGACACCGTCCAGGCCAATTGGCTGGAAAAGGCCGAGCTCGCGCTGTCGAAGGACCGCGAGGATCTCGCCAAGGCCGCGCTGACCGAAAAGCAGAAGGCAGCCGACCTCGCCGACCAGCTGAAGGATGAGGTCATATTGCTCGACGAGTCGCTCAAGGCATCCGAAGGCGATATCGCCAAGCTGCAGGGCAAGCTGCGCGAGGCCCGCGCCCGTCAGAACAGCATCGTCACCCGTCTCGAATCGGCGAACAACCGCGCCAAGATGCGCGAGATGTATGCCGGCCCCAAGGTCGACGACGCCTTCTCGCGCTTCGAACTGCTCGAGCGCCGCGTCGATTATGCCGAAGGCCGTGCCGATGCGGCGGGGATGGGTGCTGCGCCCAAGACCCTCGACGAGGAAATCGCCGAGCTTCGGTCGAGCGACAAGGTCGACGCCGAACTCGCCGCGCTGAAGGCCAAGGCCGCGGGCAAGGAGGGCTGATCCGATGGACAGCGATATCATCATCGCGCCGATCGTCGTCGGGATCCTGTTCATCGGTTTGCCCTGGCTGATCCTCCATTATGTCACCCAGTGGAAGAAGAATGGCGGCCTGACGGTCGAGGACGAGCGCCTGCTCGACAACATGCACGACATGGCCCGCAGGCTCGACGAGCGGCTGGGCACGCTGGAGCGGATCCTGGACAGCCAGGATCCGAACTGGCGGCCCCGACAGGCCGCCGAGCGCAGCCATGATGACGACTGGCGCCGCGACAACTGATCGCCGGCCGCCGCAGACAGACAGGAAGGGAAGTTCGCAATGTCAGCTCGCCGCACCAAATTCTACCTCGACAAGCGCAACAGCAAATGGCTGGGCGTCTGCTCCGGGCTCGCCGACTATACCGGCCTGGACGTCACCTTGATCAGGGTCGGCACGGTTATCCTCACCTTCATGACCTTCCCATGGGTGCTCGTCACCTATCTGGTGGTCAACTGGCTGGCCAAGGACAAGCCAGGCGAGTTCTACGACAGCAGCCGCGAGGACACGAAATTCTGGCAGGCGGTTCGGGCTCGGCCCGGCGCGTCGGTCCGCGATGTCCGCGCCCGCTTCCGTGACATCGATCGCCGCATCGCCGACATCGAGACGCATGTGACCAGCCAGAATTCGGCGCTGGCCCGCGAGATCGACGCGCTGCGCTGATCCGGGGCAGGTCTCGACTCGCTCGGGTTATGTCATTGATCGAAGCGGCAATACCGTTTGTCGAAAAGATCCGCCGACATTAGTGTAAATAATGATCGCCTCCAGCTTTGGGAATCATACGCCATGTCCGCCGAAACTCTTTTCCCCTTCGCGGTGCTCAGCCTGGTTCTGCTGGCGATCGTCGCCAGCGTCGCCAAGAAGTGGCTGGCCATCAAGGAGAAGCAGATCGGCGCAATGTCTGCCGATACCGCCGAGAAGGCCGCGCAATATGCGGCCCGGACCGAGCGGCTCGAACAGCGCGTTGCGGTGCTCGAACGCATCCTGACCGATCGCTCGACCGTGCTGGCCGACGAGATCGACCGGCTGCGCGACCAGCCGATCAACTGACATCCTGTTTCGGAGAGCCGAGATGAACCCGTTCGAAATGGTCGTGCTGATCGTCGCGATAACCGCGATCGCCAGCATCTTTCGCGCCAAATATGGTGTGGTCAGCACGAAGAAGGGCGAAAAGTTCGTCCGCCCCGACAATGGGGACAACGACCGCCTCCGCGAGGAGCTGCGCACGCTCAAGGAGCGGGTCGCGGTGCTCGAGCGGATCGCCACCGAAAACGACCGCGGGCTGACGCTCGATCGCGAGATCGAAGCGCTTCGCCACCGCGACTGAAAGGAAAGAGGAGCAGGACCATGCAGGACCCGATCTTCTGGCTGACGATCAGCGGCGCAGGCCTGGTCGGCCTCGTCATCCTCGCCTGGGCCGCGCTGAGCGGCTGGCGCGGCTGGCTCGACCTGCAGCGGCTGAAGCTCGAGGGCCGTCATGCCACCACCGCACCCGGAACACCATCGCCCGCGGCGCGGATCGAACTGGCCGACCTGAAGGAGCGCGTCCGCAAGCTCGAGGCGATCGCGGCGGGCGTCGATTTATAGGCCGTTCCTCGCCCTCGCCGGGGTGACGGATAGTGGAAAATCGGGTAGGCGCTCGCGCCATGACCGAGCCTGCCCGTTTTTCCGATATCGTCGACGAATATGAGTTCCTCGACAAGGATGACCGCTATCGCCTGCTGATCGATCTCGGCAAGGCGCTCGAGCCCATGCCGGATCCGCTGAAGACCGATGCGACGCTGGTGCGCGGCTGTTCGGCGGCGGTCTGGGTCTATCCGACCGTTCGTGACGACGGCACGCTGCACTTCCTGGCCGACAGCAACGCCGCGATCACCAAGGGGATCATCGCGCTGGTGCTGCTGACCGTGCAGGACAAATCCGCGGCCGAGATCCGCAGCATCGATGTCGCCGCCGCGCTCGAGCCGTTCGACCTGCGCAACCAGCTCAGCTCGAACCGAACCCAGGGGATTCCCAACATGATCACGTTGATCAAGTCGACGGCGGAGCGCTACGCATGAACCGGCGGATGGCAGTCGCGCTGATGGCGGCGGCCGTTGCGATGCAGGCCTGCGCGGCCGAACCGGCATCTACGCCGGCACAGGCCTTCGAAACCGGCAAGCTCACCATCGGCGGCCAGGCCTTCGCGCCGGCCGAGGTGCTCGATGCGCGCGCGCTGCCCGACATCAACAAGAAGGTCGGCATCCTGCTGACGCTGACGCCGCCGGCCGCCGAGCGGCTGGGTGAAATCACCGCGGCGCTGATCGGCAAGCCGATGTCGGTCGCGCTCGACGGCAACACGCTCGGCGGCGAACTGATCCGCAAGCCGCTGACCGACGGTACCATAGAGATCCCCGGCCGCTGGAACCTGACCGACGCCGAGGCGATCGCGCGGCGGATCTCCGGCAAGGATCCGTTGCCCGACGATCTGGGCGAATAAGCGCAGCCTTTCGGCTGCACCGGCGTTCTTCATCGTCCATGCAGCACGCCCCGATAGAGCATCTCGACACCGTCAATTCCGGCCCCGGCATCAGCCGGATCCGGCGCGGCAATGGGTGGCGGTTCATCGCGCCCGACGGTTCGATCATCCGCGACGTCGAGACGCGCATGCGGATCCTGGCGCTCGGCATCCCGCCGGCGTGGCGCAAGGTGTGGATCAACCCCGATCCGCTGGCGCCGGTCCAGGCCACCGGGCTCGATGCGGCCGGGCGCAAGCAATATCGCTATCACAGCCGGTGGCGCGAGCGGCGCGACGAGGAGAAATTCGCCGGGCTGCCCGCCTTTGCGGCGCACCTGCCGCGCCTGCGCAGGGTGGTGCGCAAGGCGCTCGAGAGCGACGATCCGTGGGAACGCGCGCGCGCCGCGGCGGTGCGGCTGCTCGATGGCTTCGCAATCCGGGTCGGATCGGCCGATTCCGCGGCGCGCGGCAGCTTCGGTGCGACGACGCTGCTCAACCGCCATGCCCGGATCAAGGGCGACGAGATCCAGTTGAGCTTCTACGGCAAGCACGGCATCCGCGCCGAACTGTCGGGCCGTGACGCGGCGCTTGCGGCGGCGCTTGCGGAATTGAAGAGCGCGGGCGCAGGGCAGCTCTTTTCGATGCGATCCGGGCTGCGGGTGCGGGCTTCGGACATCAATGAGTGGATATGCGAGCTGACCGACGGCACCGGCACCGCCAAGACCTTCCGCACCTGGCGGGCCTGCGCGGTTGCCGCGGGGATGCTGTCGCGAGGCCGCCGGACGTCGGTGAAGACCATGCTCGAGGAGGTCGCACGCCAGCTCGGCAATACGCCGGCGGTGTGCCGCAAATCCTATGTCGCGCCGGTGTTCGTCGACATGGCGAGGGCCGGGCGCTGGATCGAGACCGTGCCGTCGGAGCCGCGGGCGCTGCGCCCGAATGAACGGGCGAGCCTGGCAATGCTCACGGGCGAGCAGGAGCCATGAGCGGCGCGCTCAGTTGAAATCGGCGATGGTGTCGATCGCCAATTCCAGTTCGCCGAGCGAACAGGGCTTCCGCAGCACCTTGTCCCCGACCTCGGCCGGTACGATGTGCGAGAGGCCGCTGAAGTAGATCACCGGCATTTCCGGCCGCGCCTGGCGCGCCATCGCCGCGAGCTCCTGTCCGTCCGGTCCGCCGGGCATGTGGATGTCGGTGAGCAGCAGGTCGATACCGCCGTCGTCGATCGCCTCTGCGGCGCGGTGCCCGCCGATCGCCTCGATCACGTCATGGCCCAGGTCGCGCAGCAGATCGGCCGTCACGGAAAGCACGAGGCCGTCGTCGTCGACACACAAGATCCGCAATGATCATCTCCTTCCGGACGCAGATAGGTGGGTCGTAGCCGATGTTCGCCCCAGGGGTATTACTGACATCATTGTCATAAGTTAATGCCGGGAGGAAGGCCGGCACTGCAGGCAAGGTCAGCGGGGGCGGCGCTCCTCGGCGCGGCGGAGGATTTCGAACGCTGCCTGGACCGCCTGGAAGCGCACCGCGGCGGCGGCATCGTTCGGCTTCACATCGGGGTGGTTGGCCTTGGCGAGCCGGCGCCACGAGGCCTTGATCTCTTCGAAGCTGGTGTCCACCTCCAGCTCCAGCGTCTCGAAGGCGCGCAGCTCGTCGCGGCTCCAGCGGCCGTCGCCGGGTCCCGCCCAGCCATAATGGGCCTGCTCGGCATAGCCGGCCGAGGTGCGCCGCTCGTCCGACTCGCGCTGGGCGGCTTCCTCGGCGGACAGGCCGGTGAAATAGTCCCAGTTGCGATTATATTCCGCGGCATGTTCCTCGCAGAAATACCAGCGCTCGCGGCTGTTCGGCGATTTCGGCGCAGGGCGGTCGCCGGCCTTCTCGCAGCCATGCCGATCACACAGCCGCACCTTGGTCGCGCCGCGCTCGCCGCCATAGCCGCGCCAGCGGGGAAAGCCCCAGTCATTCGAACGAGAGGATGAACGCGCCATAGCCGGCCGTTGTAACCACTTTGGACCGAACGGGCCATGGCGGATTACCGTCGGCCGCGGCGTCGGGCGAAAATAATTTCCGGATGCGTAACGCGACATTTACCGCACCTGCGCTATGTCGATTCGGGTGAGCGGCGGCTGTCATGCTGCTCACGGATCCGGTCGTATTCGGGGTGTTGTTGCGTATGGCTTATGGAACTCTGCAGGAGGCTGCGCGTCCGCGCGCGGCCGAGACGATTGGCGCGCTGCTCGGCGATGAAGGCGGCAGGAGCCACCCCTATATAGCATGCAATATCTTCGCCCGGGGCCGCGAGGCCGCGCGCGATCTGGCGGATGCGGTGCATTTCATCGCCGACCTGCACGGCCGCCACCCCGGCATGATCGACCTGGCTCGAGAGAAGCCGCCGAGCGACGGGGTCCGCGCCTGGCTCGATGCCGCCGCGGAAGGCTTCGCCGCCGAGCGCGCCTATCTGATGCGCACCGTCGTCGCGGCCGGGCCGACCCCGAGCACCCCGGGCCAGGCCGAGTGCGAGGCCGCGGTCGCCGGACAGCGCCACGCCATCGAAATGCTCGGCCGCTCCGATCGCAACGGTTGCGCGCTGGGCGCGGCGATGGCGCTGGTGCTCGACTGGCGCGCCGCGCGCGGCGTGATCGACGCCGCCGCCCAGCGCTTCGGCGTCACCCTGACGCCTCCGGCGCTGCCCTCGGCGCGGCAGACCCTGGCGATCTTCGACGAAGCCGGCTCGCCCGCGGTAGAGCGCGCGATGCTGTTCGGCGCGCAGCAGCTGCTGCTCCAGCAGCGCGGGCTGTGGGACCTGCTCGAGGCAAGGGCGGCAGCGCGCCTGGCGATGTGACGGGCTGATCGCCCGGTCTCGTCGAAAGGGAAGAGGTGCGCGTGCGGGCTTGCCCGCCGCGCCGCCGCATCCTATCGCCCGACCCGACATGTAGCGGGAGACAGCGGCGTGCGCTTCGACGGGACCAGCAACTATATCGCCACCGCCGACCTCAAGGTCGCGGTCAATGCGGCGGTCACCCTGCGGCGGCCGCTGTTGGTGAAGGGCGAGCCCGGCACCGGGAAGACGGTGCTCGCGCACGAGATCGCCGCGGCCGCCGGCGCGCCGCTGATCCAGTGGCACATCAAGTCGACCACCAAGGCGCACCAGGGCCTCTACGAATATGACGCGGTCGCGCGGCTGCGCGACGGCCAGCTCGGCGACGAGCGGGTCCACGACATCAGGAACTACATCAAGCGCGGCAAGCTGTGGGACGCGTTCACCGCGCCCGAGCTGCCGGTGCTGCTGATCGACGAGATCGACAAGGCTGACATCGAGTTCCCGAACGACCTCCTCCAGGAGCTCGATCGCATGTCGTTCGACGTCTACGAGACCGGCGAGACGATCGCGGCGAAGGAGCGGCCGATCGTCGTCATCACCAGCAACAACGAGAAGGAGCTGCCCGACGCCTTCCTGCGCCGCTGCTTCTTCCACTATATCAAATTCCCCGAGCGCGAGACGATGCAGGCGATCGTCGACGTCCATTTCCCCGGCATCCAGAAGATGCTGGTGAGCAAGGCGATGGACATCTTCTACGAGATCCGCGACGTCCCCGGCCTCAAGAAGAAGCCGTCGACCAGCGAGCTGCTCGACTGGCTCAAGCTGCTGCTCGCCGAGGACATGCCGCTCGAGGTGCTCCAGTCGCGCGACCCGAAAAAGGCGATCCCGCCGCTGCACGGCGCGCTGCTCAAGAACGAGCAGGACATCATGTTGTTCGAGCGGCTGGCCTTCCTGGCGCGGCGCCAGGGGAACTGAGCGGACCGCGCGGTCTTTCTCGCCAAAGCGGATCGACCGCGGGATAAGCACGCTCTCCGAAAGAAAATACCCCTCGTCCACATGCTTGGACGTCATCCTGAACTTGTTTCAGGATCCACTTCGCCACACCGCGCCGTTTCCGAGCGGAATGGTGGATCCTGAAACAAGTTCAGGATGACCAGGCAGCGCAGACATCGCGCGCGATCAGACACATCTAACCGACCCGCTCGACGCTCAGCGTTCCCGCCGGCACCGGGCCGATCAGGTCGCGCGCGGGGACCGATCCGTCAAGCCATCCCGCCCAGTCGCGGCGATCGAGCAGGGCGACCTGGCGGCTGTGATAGGGCGCTACGTCCGGGCCGGGTTCGCAGGTCAGCATGGTGAAGGCCTCGCCGACCGTCTCGTCGGCCTTCCATAGCCCGGCGATCGCGAACCAGTCCTCGCCGTGCCAGCGGAACAGCCATTTGTCCTTGCGCTTCTTCGCCGGATCGGCGGGCGCGGTGAACTCGTAGAAGCCGTCGACCGGGATCAGGCAGCGGCCCTGCTTGGCGCTGTTGCGGAACTCGCGCCCCTCGCCGCGATAATTATAGACCGGCTTGCCGCCCGGCCCCGGCCAGCTCCAGCGGCGGGTGATAAGTTCGGCGTCGGACGGCGCATCGGCGACGGCGCGGACGATGACGGTGGGATCGGTGATCCGGAAGCTGTCGAGCGGCTGCATGTTGGGGAAGCCCTCGGGAAAGCGCAGCTTTATCTTCAGCTCGTTGAAGTCGTTGCGGAGCATGCCGAGTTCGATGCGGCGGGCGGCTTCATTGCACATGGAGAGAAAGTGGCGACGCCCGGCGCGGAGGGCAAGCGGGTGTTGGCTCCGTCGTCCTTCAGGGGGAGGTCGCGGCCCTGGAACGTTGTGCCAGGGCATCGAGCTTTACTCTGACGCACCCGACTCCGCTCATCCTGAGGAGAGACTGAGCCTGGCGAAGGCCTGTCTCGAAGGATCCTTCGAGACGCCATTTCGACTTCGCTCAATGGCTCCTCAGGATGAGCGGGTCAGATTATCCGCTCGCTGCTCTAGATGCGAACGATTCTTAACAGCTCCGGGTGCATGGGGTTGTGTGTGCGTTTTTTATCTTTTCTCGCGCGATGGGGCCTGCGGGGCGATCGGCGGGCGCCGCGCCGATGGCGGATGGGAAGCCCCCGCCCGCACCGCAAAAGGGTCTCGTGAAATATCCTGGTCATGAGAAGGAGCCGCCGCAGCGCGGATATACAGTCTGCGCAACGGGCTATCCCAGCGAACCAGATCCTACGCGTCAAGACCATATGGCGAACATTCTATGGCGGTTGCCGGAGCATTGTGCGCGGGGTTGACGTGAACGGAGGGATCGTCCGAGCATATCCCCGTCATCCCGGACTTGATCCGGGATCTCCTTTCTCTTCCTTGCTCGACTGTCGGGGCGTCGGCGAAAGGCAGCGAGATCCCGGATCGGGTCCGGGACGACGATGGCGCGGAGGGGAGCGCGTTCAGATGAAGCCGTCACCGCAACGCGCGTTACCCGAACCGAGTATCGCGTCCCGAAATCGTTGGAATCGCCGGATTGGGTGGCACCATTCGATTCGGGGTAATTCGGAAAAGTCTTTGGCCATTGCTGCACGGTCGTAGGATGGAGGACAGGAAGATCAGCGCGGCCCGAGGCCGTCGCGCGCCCAGCCAGACAGGGACGATGTGATGTCGGTGTTGAACGGTTCCCGTCAGGCCGCGGTCTGCGGCGCCCGCGATTGGCCGTCCCGTCCCGTGGCGCCGCGGCGATGATGGCAGCGTTCATCCGGCGGACCAGCAAGCGGCCCGGCGGCCATGATCGAACCTGGATGAGCGGAGGTCCACGCTCCGCCTGGAAGCGAAGGAGTATCAACATGCCACAGTTCGTGATCGAGCGGGACATGCCGGGGGCGGGGCGGCTCACCAAGGATGATCTCAAGGGCGCCTCGCAAGGATCCTGCAGCGTGCTGCGGGAGCTCGGCCCCGAAATACAGTGGGTTCACAGCTACGTCACCGATGACAAGATCTACTGCATCTACCGGGCGCCCAGCGAAGAATTGATCCGGCAGCACGCGACCAAGGCTGGATTGCCGGCGAACAGCATTGCGCAGGTCAGGGTGACGATAGACCCCACGACCGCTGAATGATCCACCGATGCGAAGCGGCACGCCGTGGCAGCACGGGGACGCGATCATCGAAGCCGATGACATGAGGATGGTGCCCGGCGGGGGTCACCTCAGATGAAGTCCCCCAGCCCATAATCCTGCGCCGCCGCGAGGGTCCGCAGCTCGACCGCGGAATCGACCGATCCGTTGCCGTCCGCGTCCCACAGCATGATCTTCTGGTGGATGACGGTGATGATCGCCACCTCGTGATCGCCGGCATGCTCGTCGAACAGGCGCTGCGCCAGCGTTTGGGCGCTCCCCACGAAATTGGGGGTGGCACCGGCATAGGGATCGCTGGAGCCCGTCAGGATTTCGCTCGGCAGGAAGCCCAGCGACAGATGGTCCGCGCCGGGCTCGAAATCCTCGACCCGGTCTATGTCGCCCGCGACCGGGCTGGTCTGTGGCCCGAACACGAAGATATCGTCGCCAGCGCCGCCGAGCAGCCGATCGATGCCGCGGTCGCCGATCAGCACGTCCTCGCCTTCGCCGCCGCTCAGCGTGTCATTGCCCTGCCCGCCGCGGAGCAGATCGTTGCCGGCACCGGCGCGGATGTCGTCATTGCCGCGATTGCCGTTGAGCGTGTCATTGCCGTCTTCGCCATGAAGCTGGTCGTTATCCGCCCCGCCGTTGATCCGGTCCGACCCGGCCTCGCCGTGAAGCTCGTCGGCGCCCGCATTGCCCTGGAGATAGTCGGACCCGGCACCGCCATAGAGGGTGTCGGCATCGTCGGGGCCGCCATTGGCGGTGCCGCCATAGAGATGGTCGTTGCCGTCGCCCGCGCGCAGCAGATCGCGGCCGCCGTCGCCGACCAGGATATTATGGCCGTGAAGGTCATAGATGCTGTCGTCGAGCATACTGCCGTTGAACGCGTCGTCGCCCGCGAAGATCAGCGCGAAGGGATCGTTCGGCGCATAGGTCGCCAGGTAGAAGGCCGGCGCACTGACGCTGAACCCGCTGACGTGGAAGACGAGGCTGCCGTTGCGGGCGATTTCGAGGCCGGTGATCGTGCCGGAGACCGGTTCGTCATAGCGGTTGTAGCGGACGTTGGAGCCGGCGAAGCTGTACCGCAGATCGTCAACCCGGATGACCAGCAGGCCACCCTTCTTCGTGACGATGTCCGCGTCGACGTCGGTCAACCGATCAAAGTTGAAATCCATCCGCAGCGCGCTGCCGGCCGCCGCCGTTACCGTGACCATATCGCCAATCTCCGAGACCCCCACCAGGTTCGGGACGACCGGATGAGGCGTCAAGCGCGCGGGCGGGGATAAGGATCGGAAATGGATGCGGTTGGGGCGAGGATGCGCCATCGCGGGAATGGCTGGAACAGGGTCGAAGGGAGAATGTTTGCAGTTAAGTATCGTCTCCCCGGAACTCGTGGCCAGGTTAGCGGGCGGGCGCAATTCCGAATCCCGTCATCCCGGACTTGATCCGGGATCCCACTTTTCTGCGCGGCGATGGAAAAGAAGCGAGATCCCGGATCACGTCCGGGATGACGCCATGGGGGCGGGGTGGTTCGGTTCAGCCTGTCGGGCGATGCGCCATTCACCGGGAACTCTGTGGGAGCGGCCCCTCAGTTGCCGTCCGTGTCGACCATGAACCACATCGGCTTGCCGCGCGATTCCGGCTCCCATCCGGCCAGCAGGGCGGCGCGGATGCCGCGCGCGACGATGGCATCGTTGATCTGGAGCCGGCCCCGCTGGAGGCCTTTCAGCAGGCGCTTGGGCGGGGGAATTCGATGAGGGCGCCGCATTGCATATCCTTCTGCAGCAGCGCGACGGTCATGCCCTGCCAGCCTTCGGACTCGCTCCACTGCGGCTCGCGCCGGAGTTCCCATTCATAGTGGACGCCGTCGACGGCGACGGTGCCGGCAAGCCTGTTAGTGTTGAGCATGGCGAGAGGCGTAGCATGGTTCTGGGTGCGGGGCATCCGATGTTGGACAGCCGCGCGCGGCGATACCTGCTACGCCGGGATGGAATTCCTGATCGCTCCAATCCGGCTCATTCCGGGCTTGTCCTTATTCCCGCCGCTGGCAGATTGATGCTGGGGAGGGGCTGTCATGGACGAAGCATTTCATAACCGGGTAGGAGGCGATCGCATCAATTCACGGCAAATCGACGAGTTGATCGGCTTGGCGCGCGGGCTCGTTGCCGATGGAGAGCTCAATCAGCGCGAAGCCGAGTTCCTGCAAAAATGGTTGGCAGCCAATTTGGGTATCAGCGAGCAACCCTTGATTGCGACCCTTTATAGACGGGTGGCCGAGGTGTTGAGCGACGGGACGCTCGATGCCGATGAGGCGGCAGAGCTTTGCGATACGCTTGATCGCTTTTCAAACCGGGATTTCGAGCTTGGCGAGAGCCTGAAATCCACCAGCCTTCCGTTGTGCGATCCGGCGCCAGTGCTGGTCTTCGATGGCCGATCCTATTGCTTCACGGGCACGTTCAACTACGGCCAGCGAAAGCATTGCGAGGCGGCGGTGCTGGAGCGCGGCGGGCATGCTGGCAGCCTGACGATGAAAACGAATGTGTTGGTGATTGGGGTTTACGCCACCGAGTCCTGGAAACATTCCTCCTTTGGTACGAAGATCATGAAGGCATGCGAATTGCGCAGCTCAGGCATGCCGATCTCCATAGTGTCAGAGGAACATTGGGCGAGGCATCTATAGAAGATCGGCGCGCCCGCTCGACGGTCAACGTGCTCGTTGGTACGGGTGGCTTCAGCAAACTGTCTCAGTCTAACAGTTAAGTATTGTATCCCCGGAACTCCCCCAAATGAGCATCGATCAAACGAATGTTTGTTGGCGCAATTTTTGTAGAGTTGAACGTCGGGCATGGGAAAGGGTTGCCCAGCACGGGTAAGATTGTCCATATTCTGTACGCTCGTACCAATCCACGGGCTTAGTCGGGACTGAGATGGCTGAAATAAAGATATATGCAAAGCCGGCGCAGCTATTCAGATACCGCCCGATGGGGACCAAAGCAGCGCAGGAGATAGCGGCCCTTCGAGATCGTTATATCTATTGCCCCGCGTTTTCGGACATGAACGATCCCATGGAAGGGACGCATCGCCTTTCTAACCGGTTTATCGACAATCCCAACAGCGAAAAAAGCCGTGCCAGAGTGCAGGCTGCTCTAGAAAAAATGGGCATCGCATCGATGTCCGAGGTCCATGATCATGAGCCCATGTGGGCGCATTATGCTGACCAATTCAAAGGCATTTGCATCCAATATAGTTTGAACCGGCTCCTTAAAGGGCTAGACGGAAACACTGCGATCACGCGCATGATGTATTCGGAGCAGGAACCAGTTTTGCTCAACGAATCCAGCAACTCAGTCGACCGGGCAAGGCTATGTTTATCGAGTAAGACAGTGCGCTGGTCGAGCGAACGCGAGTGGAGAATTTTTCGGGCAGAGAAGGGGCGCGCCCAGTACGCCGAAGCGAACGCGGTGACGAAAATATTTCTAGGCTCGCGGATTAGTGACCACGATCAAGAGTTAGTTCTCGACCTAGGAAGCGAGCTTAGCATTCCGATCGCTAAGATGGTTATTGATGCTTACTCGATAAGCTTCAAACCCCTAATTCGTAGGCTGAGACTGATAAAGCGTTGAGGTCGCGTTGAAGCTTCGCGCAGACGCTATTTTTGCAGCCTTGCCAGATTCAGCTTCTCAATGAGGTTAAATTCGATCCCACCATCGCCGTCGAATTGGGAAGTGACAACGTCGATCTGTTCAGCCGTCCACCCGCTATGTTCGCGAGAGACAAATGCGGCCAAAGCACAGATTAGATTGCTAAATCCATACACTTTATCGCCCCGTAGGTTGCGTCGAGCAACGCTGATCGCATCGGTGGTCCGACCTAATCTGTGGAGGCAAAAGAAAATCCCATAAGCTATTTCCGCATAGGGTGAAGCCCTATGGAGATAATGCGTGAGCATTTCTTCAAGATCTATCTTATCAACGTCGCCGAGGGCGGCATGATATCGCATAATACGCTCTAGATTATCCGACTTTAGCGGCTCTGCTTCTCCCGCGGGCCATATTAATGGAGGCACCTGGCCGGAGGTCGTCCATCCCAGGTTGGGTTCATGCTGCACACCAACACTTAGGCTGCCAAGTTTGCCTTCGCGCCGCCCCCGAACGCGATAATTCCGCCGTTCCTCATCCAGCACAAGAATGGCCAGCTTGCGGTGCGGACTCTCCAAATATCGATCTGTCCAATCCCAAGAGAGGATTTCTGAAGGAGCAGGCCTAGAGCGGATACCCATTGCCCCCTTCAATTTCTCCAACATTGGTATCCGCACATCGGGCATTGGCGTCCGACATTCCAACCTGATCTTCGGCAAGTTATAGCGAACGCCCCTGTCATCGACGGCGAAAAGCGAGATCGCCAGTGGGTGCCCGATCCGATTGACTGCACCTTTTAGAAATATACTCGCATTGCCCCATACGCCTTGGTCTGGGAAAACAGGATGTTCTGCTGAATGCAGCCCACCACCCGGCATAGGAAGTGCGAAATATACTTGCGTAGGGCGGGGTAATCGAGGCGTCCTTAATCCGATTGCTAGGATTTTAACCGGCTTATCTCGCCGATTCAGAACATGAAATGAAACGTGAAGCTGCGAAGAATAGGAACCGTCCCGTTGTTTTGCCGGGTACCACCATGACTGCTGATCATTGACGTGAAAGTTGAGCGATTTGCGCGATTCAGATCGAAGTCGCCGCCGCGCCCACCACCATCTGGAAGCATGCATGATTTGAAAGATGGCGATTAGCGAGAACAGACAACCCGTTCCCCATACACAGCCACGCCACGGTCGTATTGCTTCTAGATCGCTCGCCGCCAAACCGAGTCGTTCAGGCGGAAGCAGGAGAAAAAACCAAGACGTCAAGGCAATCGCTGCCGACACCCGTATCGGCATGGTGACGATCTTGGCCAAGTCGCCTATAGCTTCTTTGAACATGATCCCCGGTGTCCCCAATATCACTCCGCCATAGGTTACGCACCACCGGTCGGGAAACGTATCGCTGTCGAAAGCAACTCAATTCATGTGAGTATGGCTATTCAGCAGCCTGTGCACTCCTCGCCCCCGGCTGTAGCAACGGCTTGAGATATTGCCCCGTATAACTCCGCGGCTCCTTCGCCACCTTCTCTGGCGTCCCTTCCGCGACGATCTCACCCCCGCGCACGCCGCCTTCCGGCCCCAGGTCGATCACCCAGTCCGCGGTCTTGATCACCTCGAGATTATGCTCGATCACCACCACCGTATTGCCCTGCTCGACCAGCGCGTGCAGCACCTCGAGCAGCTTGCGGACGTCCTCGAAGTGCAGGCCGGTGGTCGGCTCGTCGAGGATGTACAGCGTGTTGCCGGTCGCGCGGCGGGAGAGTTCCTTGGCCAGCTTGACGCGCTGGGCCTCGCCGCCGCTGAGGGTGGTCGCCTGCTGGCCGACCTTGACATAGCCGAGGCCGACTTCGGCGAGCATCGCCATCTTGTCGCGGATCGGGGGGACGGCCTTGAAGAACTCGACCGCGTCCTCGACGGTCATGTCGAGGACGTCGGCGATGCTCTTGTCCTTGAACTTCACTTCGAGGGTTTCGCGGTTGTAGCGCTTGCCGTGGCAGACGTCGCAGGTGACGTAGACGTCGGGCAGGAAGTGCATCTCGATCTTGAGCAGGCCGTCGCCGGTGCAGGCCTCGCAGCGGCCGCCCTTGACGTTGAAGCTGAAGCGGCCCGGCTTGTAGCCGCGCGCCTGGCTTTCGGGGAGGCCGGCGAACCAGTCGCGGATGTTGGTGAAGGCGCCGGTATAGGTCGCCGGGTTCGAGCGCGGGGTGCGGCCGATCGGCGACTGATCGATGTCGATCACCTTGTCGCAATATTCGAAGCCGGTAACCTTGTCGTGCGCGCCGGCGATCACCCGCGCGCCATTGAGCGAGCGGGCGGCGGCGGCGTAGAGCGTGTCGACGGTGAAGCTCGACTTGCCCGATCCGGAGACGCCGGTGATGCAACAAAAGGTGCCGAGCGGGATCGAGGCGGTGACGTTCTTGAGGTTGTTGGCGCGCGCGCCGTGGACGGTGACCTTCTTGCCATTGCCCTTGCGGCGCTTCTTCGGGACGTCGACCATCCGCCGGCCCGACAGATAGTCGCCGGTCAGGCTGCCCTCATGGGCGAGGATGTCGTCGAGCGACCCCTGCGCGACCACCTCGCCGCCATGGACGCCGGCGCCGGGGCCCATATCGAGGATATAGTCGGCGGTGCGGATCGCGTCCTCGTCATGCTCGACGACGATCACGGTGTTGCCGAGATCGCGCAGCCGGCGCAGCGTCACCAGCAGCCGGTCATTGTCGCGCTGGTGCAGGCCGATCGAGGGCTCGTCGAGGACGTAGAGGACGCCGGAGAGCCCTGAACCGATCTGCGAGGCGAGGCGGATGCGCTGGCTCTCGCCGCCCGACAGGGTGCCGCTGGTGCGATCGAGGTTGAGATAGTCGAGCCCGACATTGTCGAGGAAGCCGAGCCGCTCGACGATCTCCTTGAGGATGCGCTCGGCGATCGCATTCTGCTGCGCGTTGAGATGCTGCGGCATCTCGCGGAAGAATTTGAGGGCGGGGCCGACCGCGCGGCGGGTGGACATGCTGATGTCCTCGCCGGCGATCTTCACCGCCAGCGCCTCGGGCTTGAGCCGGGCGCCGCCGCAGACCTCGCAATGCGCGGCCGACTGATATTTGCTCAGCTCCTCGCGCATCCAGGCGCTCTCGGTCGACAGCATGCGGCGTTCGAGATTGTGGATCACCCCCTCGAACGGCTTCTGCACGTCATAGCTCTTGCGGCCGTCGATGAAGGTGAGGGTGATCACCTTGCCTTTGGTGCCGTGGAGGACGACCTCGCGGATCTCCTCGGGCAGGTTGTGCCACGGTGTCGCGAGGTCGAACTTGTAGGCGCGGGCGACCGAGCTCAGCACCTGCATATAATAGGGGCTGGGCGGGTTGGACTTGGCCCAGGGCACGACCGCGCCCTGCTTGATCGACAGCGCCTCGTTGGGGACGACCAGCTGCGGATCGAAATAGAGCTTCTCGCCGAGCCCGTCGCAGGCCGGGCAGGCGCCCTGCGGCGCGTTGAACGAGAACAGCCGCGGCTCGATCTCGGCGATGGTGAAGCCGGAGACGGGGCAGGCGAATTTCTCGGAGAAGGTGATGCGGTTGGCGGGGATGCCGGCGTTCTTCATGCCGCTCTTGGCCCTCTCCCCTGCGGGGAGAGAGTCGGCGTATTGGAAGCTCGCCGGCATTTCGCGCACGCCTTCCGGTTGCGCCATAGCCTCAGCCACCGTGCCATCGACCAGATCGGCATAGGCCAGGCCGTCGGCCAGCCGCAGCGCGGTCTCCAGGCTCTGCGCGAGGCGGGTCTCGATGCCTTCGCGGATCACCAGCCGGTCGACCACCACCTCGATGTCGTGCTTGTATTTCTTGTCGAGCGCGGGGGCGTCCTCGATGTCGAAGCTGACGCCGTCGATGCGCACCCGGCTGAAGCCGCTGCGCTGCCATTCGGCGAGCTCCTTGCGATATTCGCCCTTGCGGCCGCGCACCACCGGCGCGAGCAGCAGGAAGCGGGTGCCCTCGCGCAGCTGCATCAGCCGGTCGACCATCTGGCTGACCGTCTGCGCGGCGATCGGCAGGCCGGTGGCCGGCGAATAGGGGACGCCGACGCGCGCCCAGAGCAGGCGCATATAGTCGTAGATCTCGGTGACGGTCGCGACCGTCGAGCGCGGGTTGCGGCTGGTGGTCTTCTGCTCGATCGAGATGGCGGGGCTGAGGCCCTCGATATGATCGACGTCGGGCTTCTGCATCAGCTCGAGGAACTGGCGGGCATAGGCCGAGAGGCTCTCGACATAGCGGCGCTGGCCCTCGGCATAGATGGTGTCGAAGGCGAGGCTCGACTTGCCCGAGCCCGACAGGCCGGTGATCACGATCAGCTTGTCGCGCGGCAGATCGACGTCGACGCCCTTGAGATTATGTTCGCGCGCACCGCGCACGCTTATGTGGGTCAGCATCGCGCAGGCGCCCGCTTCGGCATGTGAGTCAGCATCGGTATTTTGTTCCAGATTTGTTCGCGGTGCGCAAGGCGGGAGTCGCTGCCCCGTCCCCAATCTGGTGGGTGGGCCGGCATATCTCAACCCCGCATGGCCGGCGCCTCGACGCTGCGCGCGGAAAAGCTGGATTTCCGCGACGCGGCCTGCGATCCTGCGGCCTCACGTCCCGGTGGGGCAGGGCGATCGGGAGCGACATGGATCCGGAGAAGAAGAAGGAGATCGTCAAGACCGCGATCATCGTCGCGATCTTCATGATCCTGGGACTGGCGGCGGTTCACTATATGATCGGCGACCCGATGCAGTCGGGGCCGAAACCGGATTTGGGCTATTAGATTCTTCCCGTTCGTCCCGAGCGAAGTCGAGGGACCCGCCTGAGCGAAGCGAAGGCTCCTCGCTCAGGCTCGGACGGGTGTCTCGACTTCGCTCGACACGAACGGAGAGGTTTAAGCTAGGTCTGATTCCTCAGCTCGCGCTCAGCTCCAGCTTGCCGTCGCCCTCGTCGATCCGCAGCGTCGAGCCGTCGGGCACGTCGCCGCGCAGGATCGCGTCGGCGAGCGGGTCTTGCAGGTAGCGCTGCACGGCCCTCTTCAAGGGTCTCGCCCCATAGACCGGATCATAGCCGACCCGGCCCAGCCAGGTGCGGGCGCCGTCGGTCAGTTCGAGCCGGATCTTGCGATCCTTGAGCAGCTGCCCGACCCGGCCGACCTGGATGTCGACGATCGGTCCCATATGCTCGGCGGCGAGCCGGTGGAACAGGATGATCTCGTCGAGCCGGTTGAGGAACTCCGGCCGGAAATGGGCGCGCACCACGTCCATCACCTGGTCCTCGACGCTGTCGACATCCTGCCCGTCGGGCAGGTTGGACAGATATTGGCTGCCGAGGTTCGAGGTCAGGATGATCAGCGTGTTGGAGAAGTCGACGGTGCGACCCTGGCCGTCGGTCAGCCGGCCGTCGTCGAGCACCTGCAGCAGCACGTTGAACACGTCGCCATGCGCCTTCTCGACCTCGTCGAACAGCACCACCTGATAGGGCCGCCGCCGCACCGCCTCGGTCAGCACGCCGCCCTCCTCATAGCCGACATAGCCGGGAGGGGCGCCGATCAGCCGGGCGACGCTGTGCTTCTCCATGAACTCCGACATGTCGATGCGGACCATCGCCGACGAGTCGTCGAACAGGAAGCCGGCGAGCGCCTTGGTCAGCTCGGTCTTGCCGACGCCGGTCGGCCCGAGGAACAGGAAGCTGCCGAGCGGCCGGTTCGGATCCTGCAGGCCGGCGCGCGAGCGGCGCACCGCGCGGGCCACCGCCTCGACCGCATCCTTCTGGCCGATCACGCGCTTGCCGAGCTCGGCCTCCATCGCCAGCAGCTTCTCGCGCTCGCCCTCGAGCATCTTGTCGACCGGGATGCCGGTCCAGCGGCTGACCACCCCGGCGATGTCCTCGCCGGTCACCTCCTCGCGCAGCATCGCGCCCGCGGTGGCGCCCTCCGCCTCGGCGAGTTCCCTTTCGAGCTTGGGGATCACGCCATAGCTGAGCTCGCCCGCACGGGTGAGGTCGCCGCGCCGCTGCGCCTGGTCGAGCTCCATCCGCGCGGCATCGAGCTGTTCCTTGAGCTTGGCCTCGGCGTTGATCTTGTCCTTCTCGCCCTGCCAGCGCGTCGTCAGCTCGGCCGACTGTTCCTCGAGCTCGACGAGGTCGGCCTCGAGCGCGTCGAGCCGGTCCTTCGACGCGGCATCGGTCTCGCGCTTCAGGGCCTCGCGCTCGATCTTGAGCTGGATGATCCGCCGGTCGAGATTCTCGATTTCCTCGGGCTTCGACTCGACCTCCATGCGCAGCCGCGAGGCGGCTTCGTCCATCAGGTCGATCGCCTTGTCGGGCAGGAAGCGGTCGCTGATATAGCGGTGGCTGAGCGTCGCCGCCGCGACGATCGCGCCGTCCGTGATCCGCACGCCATGGTGCAGCTCATATTTCTCCTTAAGGCCGCGCAGGATCGAGATCGTGTCCTCGACGGTCGGTTCGCCGACGAACACCGGCTGGAAGCGCCGCTGCAGCGCGGCGTCCTTCTCGACATATTTGCGATATTCGTCGAGCGTGGTGGCGCCGATGCAGTGCAGCTCGCCGCGCGCGAGGGCGGGCTTGAGCAGGTTGCCGGCGTCCATCGCGCCCTCGGACTTGCCCGCGCCGATCAGCGTGTGCATCTCGTCGATGAACAGGATGATCTGGCCCTCGGCGCCCTTCACCTCGTCGAGCACGCCTTTCAGCCGCTCCTCGAACTCGCCGCGATATTTGGCGCCGGCGATCAGGCTGCCCATGTCGAGCGCCATCACCTTGCGGTCCTTGAGGCCGTCGGGCACGTCGCCATTGGCGATGCGCAGCGCCAGCCCCTCGGCGATCGCGGTCTTGCCGACGCCGGGCTCGCCGATCAGCACCGGATTGTTCTTGGTGCGCCGCGCCAGCACCTGGATGGTGCGGCGGATCTCCTCGTCGCGGCCGATCACCGGATCGAGCTTGCCCTCGCGCGCCGCCGCGGTGAGGTCGCGGGCGAATTTCTTGAGCGCGTCATAGCGATCCTCCGCGCTGGCGGTGTCGGCGGAGCGGCCGCCGCGCAGCTCGTTGATCGCGGCGTTGAGCGCCTCGCCGCGCACCCCCGCCTCGGCCAGCGCCTTGCCGGCCGGCGTTGTCGTGGCCAAGGTCAGCGCGAGCAGCATCCGCTCGACCGTGACATAGCTGTCGCCCGATTTCTGCGCGATCTGCTCCGCCTGGTCGAGCAGGCGGGCGAGGTCGTTGTCGATTCCCGGCGTCTGCTGCGCGCCGCCGCCGGAGACGGCGGGGATTTTGGCGAGCGCGGCATCGGTGGCGCGCAGGGCGACGCCGGCATCGCCGCCAGCGGCCTTGATCAGCCCGCTCGCCATGCCCTGCTCGTCCTCGAGCAGCGCCTTCAGAAGATGTTCGGGGGCGATCCGCTGATGGCTCATCCGGATCGCGACGGTCTGCGCCGACTGGAGAAATCCCTTGGCGCGGTCGGTGAATTTTTCGAGGTTCATGCCTGATCCCTGTTTCCTACCGTCGCCGATATGGTGTGGCTTTTGTGCAACACAAGGGTATGGGTTGATCGAATCGAGAGCGTATTAGCCGGATATTGCACCTTGCGCCCCAGCGGCTAGACTGACTCCCATCCTCCCCTTGCGGAAAGCTTCCCCCGATGCGTCGTCCCCTGTTCCGTTCGTTCACCGCACTGATGCTGGCGACCAGCCTCACCGCCCCCGTCATCGCCGCCGCTCCTGCTTCGGTGGCGACGCTGGTGAAGGCGGTCGACATTCCCTATGACAGCTTCACCCTTCCTAACGGCCTGCGCGTGATCGTCCATACCGACCGCAAGGCGCCGGTCGTCGCGGTGTCGATATGGTATCATATCGGCTCGAAGGACGAGCCCCAGGGCAAGACCGGCTTCGCGCATCTGTTCGAACATCTGATGTTCAACGGGTCGGAGAACGCCAACGACGATTTCTTCAAGCCGCTCGAATCGATCGGCGCGACCGACCTCAACGGCACCACCTGGTTCGACCGCACCAATTATTTCGAGACGGTGCCGACCGGCGCGCTCGACATGACGCTGTTCCTCGAATCCGATCGCATGGGCCACCTGCTCGGCGCGATCGACAAGGCGAAGCTCGATAACCAGCGCGGCGTCGTCCAGAACGAGAAGCGCCAGGGCGACAACGAACCCTATGGCCTGGTCGAATATGCCCAGCTCGCCGCGCTGTTTCCGGCGGGTCATCCCTATCATCACTCGACGATCGGCTCGATGGCCGACCTCGACGCGGCCAGCCTGGAGGACGTCAAGAACTGGTTCCGCGCCCATTATGGCCCCAACAACGCCGTGCTGGTGCTGGCCGGCGACATCGATGCCGCGACGGCGAAGGCCAAGGTGGCCAAGTGGTTCGGCGACATCCCGCGCGGGCCCGAGACGGCTAGGCCCGAGGTCGCGGTGCCGACGCTCAAGGCGCCGGTCGATCAGGTCATGAAGGATCGCGTCGCGACCACGCGCATCTATCGCAACTGGGTGGTGCCGGGCGTCAACGATCCCGACCTGATCCCGCTCGACATCGGCATGGACATCTTGGGCGGCCTGGCCTCGTCGCGGCTCGACAATGCGCTGGTGCGCAAGGCGAAGACCGCGGTGTCGGTCGCCGCCGGCGTCCAGCCGTTCGAGAAGATCTCGATGGTCGAGGTCACCGCCGACGTGAAGCCCGGCACCGACCCGAAGCTGGTGGCGAAGCAGCTCGACGACCTGATCGCCGATTTCATCAGGACCGGGCCGAGCGCCGACGAGGTGACCCGCGCCGCGACCAAGCAGGCGGCGGGCGAGATCGCCGGGCTCGAGACGGTCGGCGGCTTCAACGGCAAGGCGGTGACGCTGGCCGAGGGCGAGGTCTATTCGGACGATCCCGAGAAGTACAAGAAGGACCTGCTGGCCACGGCGGCCGTCACCCCGGCGAGCGTGCAGGCGGCCGTGCAGAAATGGCTGGGACGGCCGGCCTATCGGCTGGTGGTCGAGCCCGGCGAGCGGACCCCGTCCGATCTGGCCGCCGCCGGCGGCAGCGCGATCGGCGATTCCGGCGGCATGAGCCCGCGTTATTTTCGCGATCCGAAATATGAGGGCGGGGCCGCCGCGCCGGCGATCTCGATGACGCACCAGCCGCTGGCCGCGGTCGACCGCTCGTCGCCGCCGCCCGTCGAAGCGATCAACGACCTGACCTTCCCGGCGATCGAGCGGACCACCCTGTCGAACGGCATCCAGGTGGTGTTCGCGCAGCGCACGACGGTGCCGACGGTGCGCCTGTCGATGGTGTTCGACGCTGGCAACGCCGCCGATCGCAAGGACAAGCTCGGCACCCAGGGGCTGATGCTGGCGCTGCTCGACGAGGGCGCCGGCAAGCTCGACTCGATCGGCATCGCCGAGGCGCAGGAACGGCTCGGCGCGCAGATCAGCTCGAGCGCGTCGATGGACCGCACCAGCGTGTCGATGTTCGCGCTCAAGGCCAATCTCGCGCCGTCGCTCGACCTGCTGGCCGACATCGTCCAGCGGCCGACCTTCGCGCCGGCCGAGATCGAGCGGCTGCGCGGTCAGATCCTCGCCGGCATCGCCGCCGAGAATGCCCAGCCGCGCGGCGTGGCGCGGCGGACGCTGCCACCGCTGCTGTTCGGCGCCGCCCACCCCTATGGCGTGCCGCTGTCGGGCAGCGGCACCGAGGCGGGCGTCAAGGCCGTCACCCGCGCCGACCTGCTCGCCTTCCACGATGGCTGGCTGCGGCCCGACAATGCCAAGATCTTCGTGACCGGCGACACCACGCTGGCCGAACTCAAACCGCTGCTCGAGGCACGCTTCGGCCGCTGGGCCAAGCCCGCCGCACCCAAGGGCGCCAAGCTCTTCAAGATGGACAGGATGGCGCGCCCGTCGCGGATCGTACTGATCGACCGGCCGCAAAGCCCGCAGAGCTATATCATGGCGGGCGAGCTGCTGCCGACCAAGGGCACCGACGATCCGCTCGCGCTGGTCACCGCCAACGACGTGATCGGCGGCAGCTTCCTGTCGCGGCTCAACATGGACCTGCGCGAAACCAAGGGCTGGGCTTACGGCGCCTTCACCCAGGCGCAGATGCTGCGCGAGACGATGCCCTTCTACGTGATCGCGCCGGTCCAGACCGACCAGACCGGCCCGTCGATCGCGGCGGCGCTGGCCGACATGAAGGCGTTCCTGAGCGACAAGGGCGTCAACGAGGAGGAGCGCGAGCGCACCATCAACAACCAGATCCGCTCGCTGCCCGGCTCGTTCGAAACGTCGAGCGACCTGCTCGGCGCGCTGGTGACGATGGATACGCTCGGCCGTCCCGACGATTATTACACCAAGCTGCCGGCCCGCTACCGCGCCCTCACCGCGGCGCAGCTCGACCAGGCCGCGCGCGCCGCGATCCGGCCGGACGAGCTGATCTGGGTAGTGGTCGGCGATGCCGCCAAGGTCGAGCCGCAGCTTAAGGGCTTGGGTATCCCGGTCGAAAAGGCCATAGCCGGAAAATGACAGCTGAAATCTGGGACTGCATCACCAAGGCGCCGTTCGGCGAACAGGCCTCGGTCTTCACCATCGTCCGCGACGGCAACAGCTTCACCGGCAGCAATGTCGCCGACATCGGCGAGCTGCCGGTGGTCGACGGCCGGATCGAGGGCGACAAGCTCGTCTGGAAAATGCCGACGCGCAAGCCGATGCCGATGACGCTGGTTGGAAAAGCCGTGATCGACGGCGACCGCCTCACCGGCACGATCATCATGGGCGCGTTCGGCCGGGCCGAGATGTCAGGCGTGCGGCGGGGCTGACGAGCGCCCTCAGTCGAAGAACAGCTTCGTCACATGGCCCATCTTGCGGCCCGGCCGTGGCTGGCCCTTGCCGTAGAGGTGGAGGTGGGCCGCGGGGTCGGAGAGGATGATGTCCCAGTCGCCGGCCTGGTCGCCGAGCAGGTTGCGCATCTCCACCCGGACGGCGGCGCGCGTCGTGGCGCCGAGCGGCAGGCCGCAGATCGCGCGGATGTGGTTCTCGAACTGCGAGGTGACTGCGCCCTCGATGGTCCAATGGCCGCTGTTATGGACACGCGGCGCCATTTCGTTGAACACTGGGCCGGCGGCTGTGTCGAAATATTCGATCGCGAGCACCCCGACATAGTCGAGTTCCGCCACGATCTTCTCGGCCAGCGCGCGCGCCGCCTCGACCGTCGCCGGCGCGATCGGCGCCGGCACGGCCGACAGGGCGAGGATGCCGTCCTCATGGACGTTGAGCACCGGATCCCAGGTCGCGATCGCACCATCGGCGCCGCGCACCACGAGCAGCGAGAATTCACGTTCGAACGCGACGAAGCCTTCGAGCACCGCCGGCTGCCAGCCGATCGAGGCCCAGGCCTCGTCCGCGTCGGCGGCGGTCTTGAGCCGCGCCTGGCCCTTGCCGTCATAGCCGAAGCGGCGGGTCTTCAGGATCGCCGGAGCGCCGATCTGGGCGAGCGCGGCATCGAGATCCTCGCGGCTGGAAACCACCGCCCAGGGTGCCGGCCTGCCACCGAGCGCCTGGACGAAAGCCTTCTCGGTCGCGCGGTCCTGCGCCGTCGCCAGCGCGCGGGGATGCGGTGCGAGCGGTACCCGCAGGCCGTCGAGCGGGCCGACCGGGATATTTTCGAACTCATAGGTGATCACATCGACGGTCGCGGCGAAGGCGAGCAGCGCGTCCATGTCGTCATAGCCGCCCTGCACCCAGCGCGACGACACGTCGGCCGCCGGCCCGCTCGGCTCGGGCGCGTAGATCGCACTGCGATAGCCGAGATTGGCCGCGGCCATGCTCAGCATCCGGCCGAGCTGGCCGCCGCCGATGATGCCGATCGTCTTGCCAGGGGGGATCGTCGCCATGGCGTCAGTCATACGGCTCTATCGCGACGTCGGCCGTCTGCTTCGCGCGCCACGCCTCCAGCCGCTGGGCGAGCGCGGGATCATGGTTGGCCAGCATCGCCGCCGCGAGCAGCGCGGCGTTGATCGCGCCTGGCTTGCCGATCGCGAGCGTGCCGACCGGGATGCCGCCGGGCATCTGGACGATCGACAACAGGCTGTCCATGCCCTTGAGCGCCTTGGATTCGACCGGGACGCCGAGCACCGGCAGCCGCGTCATCGCCGCAGCCATGCCGGGCAGGTGCGCCGCGCCACCCGCGCCGGCGATGATCGCCTGCAGCCCGCGCCCGACGGCCGACCTGGCATAGTCGTAGAGCCGGTCGGGCGTGCGATGCGCCGACACCACCTTGGTTTCATGCGGCACGCCGAGCGCTTCGAGCGTGGCGGCGGCATGGCTCATCGTCTCCCAGTCGGAGCGGCTGCCCATGATGATACCGATCAGTGGTGCTTCGGCCATGTGAACCCCCAATCCCTGCTTTGGCTTTCGTGCCGTATTTTCCGTCATTCCGGCACAGGCCGGAATCTCGTGAGGATATGGCGAGCCCTTGCCTCCCGAGACCCCGGCCCCCGGCGGGAAGACGCTCCCTTGGCTATATCAGCGCTCCGACAGATAATAGCGATCCAGGGCGCTGAGATCGTCGGCCAACTCGTACACGATCGGCTGGCCGGTCGGTATCTCGAGCTCGGTGATCTCGTCGTCGGGGATATGCGACAGATGCTTGACCAACGCCCGCAGCGAATTGCCGTGCGCGGAGATCACCACCCGCTTGCCGGCCTTCAGATCCGGCGCGATCCGGGCCTCCCAATAGGGGATGACCCGCGCGATCGTGTCCTTGAGGCTTTCGGTCGAAGGGATCGCGATGTCGGCATAGCGGCGGTCCTTGCCGAGGTCGAACTCGCTGCCGGATTCCAGCACCGGCGGCGGCGTATCGAAGCTGCGCCGCCAGATCTTGACCTGGTCGTCACCATGCCGTGCTGCGGTCTCGGCCTTGTTCAGGCCGGTCAGCCCGCCATAATGACGCTCGTTGAGCCGCCAGTCCTTCTCGACCGGCAGCCAGAGCCGGCCCATGGCCTCGAGCGCGAGGTTCAGCGTCTTGATCGCGCGGGTCTGCAAGCTCGTATAGCACATGTCGAAATCGAGGCCCTTGGCCGCGAGCAGCTCGCCCGCGGCGGCGGCTTCGGCGACGCCCTTGTCGGTCAGGTCGACATCCCACCATCCGGTGAAGCGGTTTTCGAGATTCCAGGCCGATTGACCGTGGCGGATCAGGACGAGCGTCGGCATCAATTCCCCTATCTTCGCGGCGAAACGCGCCTCTTAATGGCCGGCTGCCGGCATGTCACCCTTGCAATGCCATATCGGTGACGCAAATCTGCCGTCCCTCGAGGAGCTCCAAGATATGCCGATTGCCGAAAAATCCATCCGCTACGATCATGGCGGCGTCGCCTTCGAAGCCTATGCGGCATGGGATGATGCGAGCCCCGTGCGGCGCCCGATCGTGCTGGTCGCCGGCACCTTCATGGGCCGAACCGGCTTCGAGGAAGCCAAGGCACGCAGCTTGGCGGAGCTCGGCTATGTCGCCGTGGCGATCGATCTCTATGGCGTCGGCCATTGGCCGGCGGACGCGGATCAGGCGCGCGTCGCGATGGACGCGCTCAACGCCGATCGGGCGCTGCTCAGGGGCCGGTTGCAGGCCGCGCTGCAGGCAGCGCGAGCGGTCGGGGCGCAAGGCGATCCGAGCCGCGTCGCTGCGATCGGCTTCTGCTTCGGCGGCAAGTGCGTGCTCGATCTCGCGCGCAGCGGCGCCGACGTCGCCGGCATCGTGAGCTTCCATGGTCTGTATGATCCGCCGCCTTTCGCGAATGGCGCCATCAAGGCGAGGATATTGGTGCTCCACGGCTGGAACGACCCGCTCGATCCGCCCGAGACGGTGCTGGGTCTGGCGAAGGAGCTGACCGAGGCCGGCGTCGACTGGCAGGTCCATGCCTATGGTCAGACCGTCCACGCCTTCACCAATCCGGCGCGCGAGGGCATGTACAGCCCGATTGCCGACCGCCGCAGCTGGCATTCGATGCGCTATTTCCTCGGCGAATTGTTCGGCTGAACACGCCAACTATGGCATTGACGCCTGATTTATTGCGGCGCAGCATTCGGGTCATGTCCAGCACGCCGCCCATCACGCAAAATCCCGATATCCGCTTCCTTGGCCGCCTGCTCGGCGATGTCATAAAGGCCTATGGCGGCGAACAGATTTTTCGGCGGATCGAATATATCCGTTCGGCCTCGGTCGATCGCGCGCGCGGGATCGTCCATGCTGACGATATCGATTCCGGGCTGGATGCGCTCAGCCTCGACGATACGCTCGCGTTCGTCCGCGGTTTCATGCTGTTCTCGATGCTCGCCAACCTGGCCGAGGACCGCCAGGGCGTCGCTGCCGAGCCGGGCGCCGACGTGGCCGCGGCGCTCGACCGGCTCGAGCGGCAGGGTATTTCGCGGTCGAGCGTCGTCGAGATGCTGGAGACCGCGCTGATCGCGCCGGTGCTCACCGCCCACCCGACCGAGGTGCGGCGCAAGAGCATGATCGATCATCGCAACAAGATAGCCGAGCTGATGATGCTCAAGGATATCGGTCGGGTCGAAACCGCCGATGGCGACCTGATCGACCAGGCGATCTATCGCCAGATCGCGCTGCTCTGGCAGACCCGTCCGCTACGGCGCGAGAAGCTCTACGTCGCCGACGAGGTCGAGACCGCGCTCGCCTATCTGCGCGACATCTTCCTGCCGACCCTGCCGGCGCTCTATTCGCGTTGGCAGCGCGCGCTCGGCCATCGGCCGGCCAGCTTCCTGCGGCCCGGCAGCTGGATCGGTGGTGATCGCGACGGCAATCCGTTCGTCAACGCGGACTCGCTGCGCCTCGCCCTATCGCGGGCGGCCGAGACGGTGATCGGCTATTATCTGCGCCAGCTGCACGAACTCGGCGCCGAGCTGTCGATCTCGACCGAGCTCGCGGAGGTCACCTGGGAGGTCGAAAAACTCGCCGAGGCCAGCGGCGACAAGAGCTCGACGCGCAGCGACGAGCCTTATCGCCGCGCCATCACCGGCATCTACTCGCGGCTGTCGAAGACCTATCAGCAACTCACCGGGCGGCTGCCCGCGCGCTTGCCGGCGACCAGCGCCGAGGAGGGCCCCTATGCCACGCCGGCGGAGCTCTGCGCCGACCTGATCGAGATCGCCCATGCGTTGAACCGCACCGGCGCGGGATCGCTGTCGGGCGGCGGTGCGCTCGGCCGGCTGATCCGTGCGGTGGAAACCTTCGGCTTCCACCTCGCGACGCTCGACATGCGCCAGAATGCCGATGTCCACGAACGCGTGATCGCCGACCTGCTGAACGTGGCCGGCGTCGAGGCCGACTATATGGCGCTCGATGAGGAGGCGCGGGTCGCGCTGATGCGGAGCGAACTCGCCTCCAAGCGGCTGCTGCGCACGCCGTTCGGCGCCTATAGCGAGGAGACGCTGTCGGAGCTGGAGATCGTCGCGGCGGCGGCGGAGGCGCACAAGCTCTATGGCCCGCAGGCGATCACCACCTATCTGATCTCGAAGGCCGAGAGCGTCTCCGACATGCTGGAGGTCAATGTCCTGCTCAAGGAAGCCGGGCTGTACGTTCCCGGCGATCCGCCGACCGCCGCGATCATGGCGGTGCCGCTGTTCGAGACGATCGGCGATCTCCAGCGCGCGCCGGAGGTGATGACGAAGTGGTTCGACCTGCCCGAGGTCGCCGCGTTGACCGCGGCGCGCGGGCATCAGGAGGTGATGGTCGGCTATTCGGATTCGAACAAGGACGGCGGCTATCTGACTTCGGTGTGGAGCCTGCACGAGGCGTCGAGTGCGCTGAAGCCGGTATTCGCCAAGGCCGGCACCGCGATCCAGCTGTTCCACGGCCGCGGCGGCGCGGTCGGGCGTGGTGGCGGATCGAGCTTCGCCGCGATCCTGGCGCAGCCGCACGGCACGGTGCAGGGCCGCATCCGCATCACCGAACAGGGCGAGGTGATCGCCGCCAAATATGGCACGCGCGAAAGCGCCGCGGCCAATCTTGAGGCGATGGCCTCGGCGACCTTGCTGGCCAGCCTGGAGGAAGCCGCGCTAAAGCCGGCTGACGCCACCCGCTTCTTCGCTGCGATGGACGAGATTTCGGGTGAAGCCTTCAAGGCTTATCGCGGGCTGGTCTATGAGACCGAAGGTTTTCGCACCTTCTTCCGACAAATGACCCCGATCGCGGAGATCGCAGACCTCAAGATCGGCTCGCGTCCCGCCAGCCGCACCAAGAGCGACCGGATCGAGGATCTGCGCGCCATACCCTGGGTGTTCAGCTGGGCGCAGGCGCGGGTGATGCTGCCCGGCTGGTACGGCGTGGGGCATGCCCTGAAGGCGCACAGGGATATCGGTCTGCTGCGCGAAATGCTCGAGGCGTGGCCGTTCTTCCAGTCGACCCTCGCGAATCTGGAGATGGTGCTCGCCAAGTCGGACATGGACCTGGCCGAACGCTATGTCGCGCTGGTTGAGGACCATGCGATGGGCAAGGCGATCTTCGGCCGGATCCGTGACGGCTGGCAGATGACCCAGGACTGCCTGCTATCGATAACGCGCCAGACCCGGCTGCTGCAGAAGAACCCCTCGCTTGACCAGTCGATCCGGCTGCGCCTGCCCTATATCGAGCCGCTCAACCTCCTCCAGATCGAACTGCTCAAACGCCACCGCGCCGGCGAGGACGACCCCCGCGTGCGCGAAGGCATCCAGCTGTCGATCAACGCGATCGCGACGGCGCTGCGGAACAGCGGTTAGCAAAGCCTCGGCATCGCCGCTCGACTCGCTGCGGTGCGAGCGGCATATTTTCGAGCATGACGCCGCTCGCTGCCCGCCTCGGTCTGAACCTGCCGATCATCCAGGCGCCGATGGCGGGCGTCTCCACGCCGGCTATGGCTGCCGCGGTCTCCAATGCCGGCGGGCTTGGTTCGATCGGTGTCGGCGCCACCGACGCCGCCGGCGCGCGGGCGATGATCGAGGCGGTGCGCGGCAGCACCAACCGGCCGTTCAACGTCAACCTGTTCTGCCATCGCCCCGCCCGCGCCGACCCCGGCAAGGAAGCGGCGTGGATCGAGACGCTGCGCCCGCTCTTCGCCCGCTATGACGCCGAGCCGCCGGCCCGGCTGACCGAGATATACCGCAGCTTCGTCGAGGACGATGCGATGCTGGCGATGCTGCTGGAGGCCCGGCCGGCGATCGTCAGCTTCCACTTCGGGCTGCCCGATGCTGAAAGGCTGAAGGCGCTGCGCGACGCCGGCATCTTCCTGATCGCCAGCGCCACCAGCCTCGCGGAAGGCCGCACGCTCGCTGCCGCCGGGATCGATGCGGTGGTGGCGCAGGGCTATGAGGCGGGCGGCCACCGCGGCCTGTTCGATCCCGCCGCACCCGACGAGCGCCTCGGCACGATCGCGCTCACCCGGCTGCTGGTCCGCACGCTCGACCGGCCGGTGATTGCGTCGGGCGGGATCATGGATGGCGCCGGCATCGCCGCTGCGCTGGCGCTCGGCGCCCAGGCGGCGCAGCTCGGCACCGCCTTCATCGCCTGCCCCGAATCCTCCGCCGAGGACGGCTATCGCGCGGCGCTGGCGGCGAGCGAACGGACCGAGATGACCTCCACCATATCGGGCCGTCCGGCGCGCTCGATCGCCAACCGCATCACCGCGCTGGCCGTCGATCCCGCGGCGATCCCGGATTATCCGATCGCCTATGACGCCGGAAAGGCGCTTCATGCCGCCGCCAGGACGAAGGGCGAGTTCGGCTATGGCGCGCAATGGGCGGGGCAGGCCGCGCCGCTCGCCCGGGCGTTGCCGGCGGCCCAACTGGTCGCGGAGCTGGCGCGGGAGATGCGAGCGGCAGCGGCGACGGCGGTGTCTGCCTGACGGTCAGGGATGGAATCCCGGCGCCGACTGACGCAAAGAGGACCGGACGAATCCGGCGCCGCTGGAGCGAGGATGGAGGATATCATGCGGGGCAGGGCGACAATATTCATCTGCGCGCTGCTGCTCGCCGCCTCGGCCCATGCCGAAGTGCCGATCGAGCCGGGCGACACCGCCAGCATAAGGTTGAGCCCGCAGGGCCAGCTCGCCTATCCGGTCGCGCTGCCCTTGCCGCATGCCCCCGCCAATCATGGCGCGATCCTGTCGGTCGATGTCGACGAGGGCGGTCGCTACCATGTCGCGCTCGGCGCGCCCGGCTGGGTCGATATGGTCCGCGACGGCAAGGCGCTGGAGCCGGTCGGCGACCGGCCGGGAGCACCCGGATCGGGCATCGCCAAGATACTCGACTATGAACTGGTCCCCGGACGCTATGTGCTGGCGCTGTCAGGCATGACGGCCGGCGAGGTCAGTGTCACGATCGGCCGCTGACCCGGCGCAGCAGGCAGAAGCCGATCCGATAGGTTATGATGCGCGGGCCGGCGTCGAACCGCGCCATCGCCCGGCGCAGCGCGGCCGGCGACAGCGGGCGATAACCGGGGGCGGGGGTGCCCGCGCCGATCGCCTTGAGCCCACGGAGGAAGCTACGGGCATCGTGTTGCGCTTCGGGCATGTCGACGATCTCGATGTCGCCTGACAGGAGCGGCGGGACCAGCGTGTGCAGGGCGCGCTCGTCGGGATAGTCGGGAGTGCCGGATGCCAGGCCCTCGGCGGCGAGCGCTGCGGTCCATTCCGGGAAGCTGTCCGCAGCCATCGTCGTGAAGGCCAGCAGCCCGCCGTCGCCCAGTCGCTCCGCAAGCCGCTTTATCGCGCCGGGTAGATCATGAAACCATTGGAAGGCGAGGTTGGAGGCGATCAGATCGAAGGCGCCGAGCGCCGGATCGACCGCCTCGCCGTCCGCCACCCGGAAGTCGGCGTCGAGATCCAGTGCCGCGCGCGCGCGCTCGACCATGGCGGGGGCGACGTCGGTGACGGTCCACCGCGCGGGCCCGATCGCCTCGGCGACCGCGCGGGTCAGGAAGCCGGTGCCGCAGCCCAGTTCCAGGATGCGCGGCCGTGGCGGCAGTGTTGCTGCGGCGATTCGCCGCCCCAGCGCCACGGCCGCCGCGCGCTGCACGGCAGCGTCCTCCTCATAGCGATGGGCTCGGCCGAAAGCGGCGGCGATCCTGGCCGGACGATCGAGCGGCGTGGCGGTCATCGGCGCGCCTAGAGCATCCGGGCGTCCAGGATGCAAGTCGCGCCGCTAAATACTATTGCAAGTCAGTCGCAATAGCGCTACATACCGAATCACGAGAGGTGCTGAACATGGTCGTCTGTGTCTGCAATGCCATCAAGGAATCGGACGTGCGCGCCGCGGTCCGCAGGGGCGCCAGCTGCCCGCGGTCCGCCTATGAAACGCTTGGCCGCCGCCCGCGCTGTGGACAGTGCCTGCCCTTCGCGCGCACCATCATCGAGGAAGAGGCCGTCGCCGCCTGATCGGTACAGAAAATCGTGTAATTGTCTGCGCATGCTCCTATCGTCGGGAGCGAACCAGATGCGGAGGCGAACATGAAGGGCGATGCAAAGGTCATCGAGATCCTCAACGAGACGCTCAAGAATGAGCTGACCGCGATCAATCAATATTTCCTGCATTATCGCATGCTTGGCCATTGGGGCATCGCGAAGCTCGCCAAGGCCGAATATGAAGAGTCGATCGACGAGATGAAGCATGCCGACCGGCTCGCCGAGCGGATATTGTTCCTCGATGGCCTGCCCAACTTCCAGATGCTCGGGCGGCTGCGGATCGGCGAAACGGTTGAGGAACTGCTCAAGGCCGACCTGGCGCTGGAGAATGAGGCGATTCCGCAGCTGCGCGAAGGCATCGCCTATTGCGAACAGGTCCGCGACTATGTCAGCCGCGACCTGCTCCAGTCGATTCTCGACGGGGAAGAGGAGCATGTCGACTTCCTCGAGACCCAGTTCGAGATGATCGCGCGGATGGGGATGCAGAATTACGTCCAGCTGCAGTCGAGCCCGGCGGGAGAGTAGGGGCTGGAAAGGCGCGAATTACGCCTGCTTGCGGCCAAATCCTGCCGCGACCGCAGGCCGGCGCATCGGCACCATGTTGTTCTTGAGTTCGCGCTCGAAGCAGGCAAGCGTCTCGATCAGCATCGGCCGCAATCGCAGGATTTCGGTATCGAGCGAATCGGGCGCGCTATGATCTTCGACGCAGCGGCGTGCGCTGTGCTCGATATGTTCGGCAAGCTTGCCGAGCGCCTCGCCGCCGAACTGGAGCGAATCGCCCTTCAGCGTATGCGCGGGGCGCACCATCGAGATCGCATCGCGTAGTTTATAGGCCTGCTCGACCGCGACCACGCACTTGGCGGCGTCATCGCGATAATAGCCGAGTATCGTGGCGAACTCATTGCCGATCAACGCACGTGTCTGGGCGAAAGTCGTCCAATTCACTACGCCGTTGCCCATCTGACCCATAGCTGTTCCCTGCTCGCCACCATCAGCTGCGAAGGATGACCATAGCGCAGGGACGTAAACGACAGGTTACCGCGAGAACCTTGTATTATTACGGATTTTTGCGAGTCGTTACGGCGTTGGCTGTGGCATTGGCGCCTCGACCAGCCAGGCGGATGGCTCGTCGGCCGTGGCGACCATCCAGCCCTTGGCCGCCGCCAGCGCGGCGATTTCGCCCGGCGCGATCGGATCGTCGGCGAGGATCAATATCGGCCCGCCAGGCTCGCGCATCGCCCTGGCGAGGCGCAGCACCGGCCACGGGCAGCGCATTCCCCGCGCGTCCAGCCGCCGCGGCGCCATCAGTCGAACGGATTCTTCGGCGCGCGCAAGGTCAGCCGTACCGGCACGGCACCGAAGCCGAGATCGCGCCTGATGCCGTTGACCAGGTAGCGGCGATAGCTTTCGGGCAGCTGGTCGACGCGGGTGCCGAACAGGATGAAGCCCGGCGGCCGGGTCTTGGCCTGGGTCAGGTAGCGCAGCTTGATCCGCTTGCCGCCGGGCGCCGGCGGTGGATTGGCCTCGATCGCCTTTTCGAACCAGCGGTTGAGTTGGCCCGTCGATATGCGCTTCGACCAGGCGTCGCGGCTTTCATAGGCGACCTGGAGCAGCTGATCGATGCCGCGCCCGGTGATCCCCGAGACGGTCAGCAGGGGCAGGCCCTTGACCTGCGCCAGCCCCTCGTCCAGCGCGGTGCGCACCCCCTGGAACAACGAGGGCGGATCGGCGGCAACGTCCCATTTGTTGAGCGCGATGATCAGGGCGCGCCCCTCCTGCAGGACCTTGTCGGCGATGCGCAGGTCCTGCGCCTCGAGCCCGAGCGTCGCATCGAGCAGCAGCACCACGACCTCGGCGAAATCGACCGCGTGGAGGCCGTCGGCCACCGATAATTTTTCGAGCTTGTCCTGCACCTTGGCGCGCTTGCGCATGCCCGCGGTGTCGATCAGCCGAATCGGGCGGACGGTCCCGTCCGGAGCGGTCCAGTCCCAGTCGATCGCGATCGAGTCGCGAGTGATGCCGGCCTCGGGACCGGTGATCATCCGCTCCTCGCCTAGGATCTTGTTGATCAGGGTCGATTTGCCGGCATTGGGGCGGCCGACGATGGCGAGCTTCAGCGGGCCGTTCTCCTCGTCCTCGCCTTCCTCCTCCTCGTCTTCGCCGTCGGGGCGGTCGATATAGGGGAGCAGCGCCTCGAACAGATCGGCCATGCCTTCGCCATGCTCGGCGCTGAGCGGGATCGGTTCGGCAAAGCCCAGTCCGAACGCCTCGATGACGCCGCTTTCGCCGGCCTTGCCCTCGGCCTTGTTGGCGACGACGACCACCGGCGTATCCTCGCTGCGCAGCCAGCGGGCGATCTCCTCCTCGAGAGGCACCACGCCCGCGCGCGCATCGATCATGAACAGCGCGACGTCGGCGCCGCGCACTGCGGCCAGCGTCTGCGCGCGCATCCGCCCCGGCAGGGTCTCGGCATCGTCGGTCTCATAGCCGGCGGTATCGATGATCCTGAAATCGAGCCCGATCAGCGTCGCATCGCCCTCGCGCCGGTCACGCGTCACGCCGGGCAGATCGTCGACCAGGGCGAGCTTCTTGCCGACAAGGCGGTTGAACAGCGTCGACTTGCCGACATTCGGGCGGCCGACGATCGCGACGGTGGGTAAGCGTTTCATGCGGGCGCCTTACAGCGCCCGGATGGTTTTTGTTAGCCCCCGAAGATTCGGGGGCGCCCTCAGACGCCGGGCGGCAGGCATCCGCCTGCCTTGGCTTCGCGCCAATAAGGCGCGGCGGCCGTTCGGCAGCTTCTCGACTACGCCTCGACCGGCACAAAGTCACAGTGGATCGAAGAGGCAAGCGCGTGCAGCGCGTCCGAGCGCTAGCGAGGAAGCCAAGCAGCACGGATGTGCTGCGCCCGGCGTTTGAGGGCGCCGCGCAGCGGCTACCTGTACGCGACCAGCCTGCCGCTGTCGGTCAGCACCAGCATCGTGCTGTCCGCCACCACCGGCGGCTGGTAGATCGGCGTGCCCAGCCGCGTGCTGGTGCCGATCGTGCCATCGGCGACGGCGACGTTGATGATATCGCCCTGCGTGCTCGTCAGGATCAGGCGTCCGCCGGCAAGCACCGGACCGGACCAGCCGATCGGCTTGTTGCGCTTCTTGGCGTCTTTGTAGCGAGCCAGCTGGGTCAGCCAGCGGACCTTGCCGCTGTTGCGCGCGATGCACAGCAGCTTGGAGTCGTCGGTCACCACGAACAGCCATTCGCCCGCCACCCAGGGCGTCTTGAGGCCGGCGATGTTGAGTTCCCACAGCCGCTGCCCGGTCAGGATGTCCATCGACACCATGCGGCCACCCTGGCCGACGGCATAGACGCGGCCCTGCTCGACCACCGGCGAGGCGTCGATGTCGACGAGGCTGGCGACCGAGGTGGTGATGCTGGTGCGCGACAGCGAGTCCTGCCACACGGCGCGGCCATTTTCGTAGCGATAGGCGGTCAGCTCGCCCGAGGAGAAGCCGGCGACGACGGTGCCCTGGCCGATCGCGGGGGCCGCCGCGCCGAACACCGCGGCGTTTTCGAGACTGCCGCTCGCGGTCCAGATGGTCTCGCCATTGGCTTCCTTGAGGGCGAACAGCTGGTTGTCCTGGCTCATCACATAGACGGTGTCGTTGCCGATCGACGGCGCGCCGCGCAGCGGGCCGCCCGGGCGCACGCTCCACAGCTGGTTGCCGGTACCCGCGTCGAACGCCGCGGCGTCGCCCACGCCGTTGGTCGCATAGACCTTGCCATTGTCATAGCTGACCCCGCCGCCGAACAGCGACGGCTTGTTGCCCTCCTTGTCGGTGACCGCCCTGGTCCACGCGGGCGCGCCGGTCTTCAGGTCGAAAGCATGGATCACGGCGTCGACGTCGAGCACATAGACCTTGCCGCCGCCGACCACAGGGCCGGCGCCGAGCCGCGCCTGCTTGCTCGATCCCGGGATCTTGCGATCCCAGGCGACGGCGAGATTCTGGCCGAGCGCGAGGTGGCCCATCGACTTGGCTGCATTGCCGCCCGGCTGGGTCCATTCCGGATTGACCTGCTCGGCGGGCGGCACGACCGGCACGCCCTCGAGGGTGGGGTCGATCTCGGCGCCGGTCTCGGCGGTCAGCACGGCGATGCGCTGTCCCAGCACCGGCGTCTTCGGCTTCTTGCCTTCGCCGCCGCCGAAAATGCCGCAGCCGCCCAGCGTGGTCGTCAGCGCCAGCGCCGCCGCCAGGGCGAAAAACTTCCGGTTCATGCAATCAGTCCTTGTCAGCAATATTGGCCGCCGCAGCCGGTTTGGCGTCGACATCGACACCGAGGCTGGTGGCGAGGCGTCCCGCGCGGGCGCGCAGCGTCGCCGGGGTCCGGGCATCACGGGCAACAGCGGCGAGCAGGCGTCCGGCCTCGGCTGGGCGATTCAGCTGGATCATCGCGATGGCGGTGAGTTCGCCCGCGGTGCCGAAGAAGCCGTTATCCTCGATCGTGAGCGGCTTCAGCCGGTCGATTACCTGCTGCGGCTTCAGGCCGTCATATTCGATCAGCGTCTGGCGGATCAGGGCGAGATCGCGATAGGGCTGGGCGGCATCCTCGTCGGCGGCGATGCCAGCATAGATGGCGGCGGCGGCCTTCGCGTCGCCCTTGTCGGCGGCCAGCGCCGCCTTGGTGAACAGCGCGGTGATGCGATAGCCGGGCCCGCCTTCCGCGATCAGCGTCTCGACCTTCTGGCCGGCGGCGGTCTTGCGGCCAGCCTGGATGTCGGCGATCGCCGCGCTCATCCGCTCGCCCTGCTCCTCGGCCTTGCGGGCGATCTCGGCGCGCCAGAACAGGAAGCCGGCGAAGCCGGCGAGCAGCAGGCCGACCGCGACCAGCGCGAGCGTGCCATAACGCTTCCACATCGTCTGGATCTGCTCGCGGCGCAGCTCATCGTCGACTTCACGCAGAAAGGCTTCTTCGGTGGGCGGCGTCGAGGCCAAGCATCATCTCCAGAACAAGGATCGCCGCCCTCTTAGCTGGCGTAAGCGCGCGGTGCCATAGTCAATAGATATGGTGGATGAACGCGGCCGCGCCGCCGCCGTGCGGCAAAGGGTTACGCCTTGGGCTGGTAGGTCTGTTCGATCGTCGGAAAGCTGCGCGCGCGGACCTCTCCGGCATATTGCGCGACCGCGGCATCGATCTTTTCGGCGAGCTGCTCATATTTCTTCACGAAGCGCGGCACCCGGTCGAACATGCCGAGCATGTCGTCGATAACCAGCACCTGGCCGTCGCATTCGGCCGATCCGCCGATCCCGATCGTCGGGATGTCGATGGCCCGGGTGATTTCCACCGCGATCGGCTCGACCACGCCTTCGACGACCAGGGCGAAGGCGCCCGCATCGGCGATGGCCCTGGCATCGCGCACCAGCTTGGCGCGTTCTTCCTCGCTGCGGCCGCGCGCGCCATAGCCGCCAAGCGCGTTCACCGCCTGCGGGGTCAGCCCGACATGGCCGACCACCGGCACGCCGCGCGCCGCCAGGAAGGCGACGGTTTCGGCCATGGCCTCGCCGCCTTCGAGCTTTACGGCCGCCGCCCCGGTCTCCTTCAGTATCCGCGCGGCCGAGCGGAACGCCTGCGCCGGGCTTTCCTCATAGGCGCCGAACGGCATGTCGATCACCACCAGGCTGTGATAGCTGCCGCGCACCACCGCCGCGCCATGGGCGATCATCATGTCGAGGCTGACCGGAACGCTCGACGGCAGGCCGTACAGCACCTGCCCCAGACTGTCCCCGACCAGCAGCATGTCGCAATGCGGATCGAGGATCTGCGCCATCCGGATCGTATAGGCGGTCAGCACCACGATCGGCTCGCCGCCCTTGGCCTTGCGGATCGCCGGCACGGTCAGCCGCTTCATCGGCGCGGGCGTCGGATTGGCGCGGCTGGTGGCGCTGTCTAGCTGGAAAGTCGACATCTTTGTTTAGCCCCTCAAACGCCGGGCGCCGACATCCGTCGGCTTGGCTTCCTCGCAATAAGCTCGGGCGGCCGTTCGGCCTTGCGGGACATTAGCATGTCCCGACGCCGGGCTCATCCTCCGCCTTCGAGGGGTTCGAAGAGATCGTAGGCGGCCAGCGGACTGCCGGGGGCAGTCTGCAGCCGGAGATCGGCTCGCCGAGCGAGCCGTGCGCGTGCAGCGCGCCCGAGCGATAGCGAGGATAGCCAAGGTCACGGATGTGACCGCCGGCGCCTGAGGCTCAACAAAAATCCCCTTAAATCATACCTAATGCCGCCATGTAGGTTTCGAGGATCATCGCCTCTTCCTCATGCTCGCCCTTCTTCTTCTTGCGGATGGCGAGGATCTTGCGGACGATCTTGGTGTCGTAGCCGCGGCCCTTCATCTCGGACATGACTTCCTTGATGTCGTCGGCGATGCCCTTCTTCTCTTCCTCGAGCCGCTCGACGCGTTCGACGAACAGACGCAGCTCCTGCGCCGCAATGCTGCCGTTGTCTTGGGTCGTGTCGGCTTCGGCCATGATTCGGATACCCCGTGAGATTCGTGAAGGCGCTGGCTGTAGAGAGTGCCGCCGGACCGCTCAACGGGGAATCATTCGAACCGCCTCCGATGCGACGAACCATGACGGAACGATGGCGGAAAGGCTTGCGATCTCTACCATTGCTTTTATCTGGGGCGCCTCCTTCGGCCCGGAGCAGATACGCCTAGTGGACAGCCAGATTACCCCCCGCCTGCGCAAGGTGCGCGTCCTCGCCACGCTCGGCCCGGCCAGCGCCTCGCCCGCGATGATCGCCAAGCTGTTTCGCGCCGGTGCCGATGCCTTCCGCATCAATATGAGCCATGGCACCCATGAGGATAAGCTGCCGGTCATCCAGGCGATCCGCGCGATGGAGAAGGAACTCGGCCGGGCGACGACGATCCTGTTCGATCTGCAGGGGCCCAAGCTCCGCGTCGGCAAGTTCGCCGACGGCAGCGTCCAGCTCGCCACCGGCAAGAGTTTCGTGCTCGACCGGGATCCGGCGCTCGGCGACGCCGGCCGGGTCGAACTGCCGCACCGCGAGATCTTCGAAGCGCTCGAACCGGGCGCGCGGCTGCTGCTCGACGACGGCAAGCTGGTGCTGCGCGTGCGCACCGTCCGCACCGACCATATCGAGACGCTGGTCGAGGTCGGCGGTACGCTGTCGAACAGCAAGGGGCTCAACGTGCCCGACGTCATCGTGCCGATGGCGGCGCTGACCGAAAAGGACCGGCGCGACCTGACCTTCGCCTGCGAACATGGCGCCGACTGGATCGCGCTCAGCTTCGTCCAGCGACCCGAGGATGTCGCGGAGGCGCGCAGCCTGATCGGCGGCAAGGCGGCGCTGCTCGCCAAGATCGAGAAGCCGGCGGCGGTCGACCGGCTCGAGGAGATATTGGAGCTGGCCGACGCGGTGATGGTGGCGCGCGGCGATCTCGGCGTCGAGCTGCCGCCCGAGCGGGTGCCGCCGATGCAGAAGCGCATCGTCGAGACCGCGCGGCGCATGGGCCGGCCGGTGGTGGTCGCCACCCAGATGCTCGAATCGATGATCCAGTCGCCCAGCCCGACCCGCGCCGAAGTGTCCGACGTCGCCACCGCCATCTATGACGGCGCCGACGCGGTGATGCTCTCGGCCGAATCGGCCAGCGGGCTATGGCCCGAGGAAGCGGTGGCGATGATGAACGCGATCGCGATGTCGGTGGAAAGCGACCCCGGCTATGCCGCGCGGCTCCACTTCACCGAAACCCATCCCGACGCGACCACGGCCGATGCCCTGGCCGAGGCCGCGGCGCGGATCGCCGACACCGTGTCGGCCAGCCTGATCGTCTGCTTCACCCTGTCGGGCTCCACTGCCCGCCGCATCGCCCGCGAACGCCCTTCGGTGCCGCTGATGGTGCTCACCCCGAAGCTCGCGACAGCGCGCCGGGCCGGCATCCTCTGGGGCAGCCATGCCGTCCGCACCCGCGATGTCGACAGCTTCGAGGAAATGGTCGGCAAGGCCCGCCGCATGGCGCTGCGCCACAAGCTGGCGAAGGCCGGCGACCGGATCGTCGTGGTGGCTGGCGTGCCGTTCGGGACGCCGGGATCGACGAATGTGATCCATGTCGTGCGGCTGACGGGGGATGAGTTGAAGGGCTATGGGGGTTAGGTTTTCCGGTCAGAACTTGCCGTTATATTCGCCGACCGCCTCCTCCGCCGCCGCCGCGAAACCGGGGTAGGCGGGCAGCGGGCATCGCGATCGGTGCCGTTGCGCGATCAGTGCCGCCGCAGCGCATCCTCGATGCTCACGAAGCTGATGATTGCCGTGAAGAAAATTCCCGCTGCGATGGGGATGACGAAATAATGGTCGCCGATAAATCCTAGCATGTCGTTCCTCCTATGCCTGAACCACGCCTTGCCCCGGTCTGGCGGCGGAGCCATTGATCCCGGTCAAATCGGGTTCGATTTCGGCCCGGTTGCGGCTATGGTCCGGTGATGATGCAGATCGATATCTGTGCCGACTGCGCGGTGCGCGATCAGGCGCTGTGCGGCAGCCTGACCGACGCCGAACTCGCCTCGCTCAACCGCATCGGCCGCCGCCATCGAATCGCGCGCGATGAAACGATCGCCTGGGCTGGTGATGAGAATATCGTCTGCGCAAATCTGCTGTCGGGCGTGCTGAAGCTCGGCGCTACCACCGCCGGCGGTGACGAACATATCGTCGGCCTGTTGTATCCGGCGGATTTTGTCGGGCGCCCGTTCGCCGAGCAGGTCGACTTCAGCGTCACGGCGCTGACCGACGCCGAGCTATGCGTTTTCCCCCGCGCGCCATTCGAACAGGTGCTTGGTGATCATCGGCGGATGGAGCGGCTGCTGCTCGAACGCGTGCTCGCGGCGCTCGGCGATGCGCGTGCGCGGATGGTGAGCCTTACGCGCGGTTCGGCGGCGGCCAAGGTGGCAGGCTTCCTGCTCGACATGGCCGACCGCGCGAAGGCCACCGGCTGCCGCGCTGCGCCGGGCGGGCCGCTGACCTTCGATCTGCCGCTGGCGCGCGGCGAGATGGCGGCAGTGCTGGGCCTGACGATCGAGACGGTCAGTCGGCAGATGACGGGCCTCAAGCGCGCCGGGATCATCGCCCTGCCGGGAGGTCGGGCGGTGACGATCCTCGACCGGCGGGCGCTGCATGTGCGGGTAGAGGATCAGGCGCGCTAGCCTGGATGATTGCCGCCGCGGCCCGACTGGCGGGATAAGTGGCGCCGGCCTTGCGGCTCATGGGAACCGATCGAGGCCTATGCCATATACAAGAGCCTAGTCGATGGAGCGACAGTGCGATGAGCCACCCGCGCCGGTGCATGGCTGACTTCGCGAAGCTGCGGAAGCGCATGGTCGCCACCCAGATCGTGCGCCGGGGCGTGCGCGACAAGGCCGTGCTGGCGGCCATGCGCGAGGTGCCGCGCGAGCGCTTCGTGCCGGAGGGCATGGAAGAGTTTGCCTATGAGGATTCGCCGCTGGCGATCGGGCACGGCCAGACGATCTCGCAGCCCTATATCGTCGCGGCCATGATCGAGGCTGCGGAGATCGACGCCGACGATCGCGTGCTCGAGGTTGGCGCGGGATCCGGATATGCCGCAGCCGTGGTCGGTCGCATCGCCGCCAGGGTGTTTGCGGTGGAGCGGCACGAGACGCTTGGCAGGCTGGCGCGGCAGCGCATCGAGGCGCTCGGCTATGGCAATGTCGAGGTGCATATCGGCGACGGCAGCCTGGGCCTCCCGCAACAAGCGCCATTCGATGCCATCATCGTCTCGGCCGGTGGACCCGAGGTGCCCCGCGCGCTCAAGGCCCAGCTCAAGGTCGGCGGCACCCTGGTGGTTCCGGTAGGCGAGCGGGGAAGCCAGTCGCTGTGCAAGGTGACGCGCACCGGCGCCGGGAGCTACGAGGAGGAAAATCTCGGGGCGGTCACATTCGTGCCGCTGATCGGCGAGCAGGGTTGGTCCGAGGATGAGCATCGCGCAGGCGCGGCGCGGACAAAGGTGCCGGGAGGTGGTCGCTGAAGCGGCGCAGCCGCTGATCCCTTCGCAGAATGATCAGCTTCCGAGCAGGCCCAGCCGCCGCAGCTCTTCCGCCAGCGGCCCTGCGCCTTCGAACAGATGCCCCAGCATGCCCGCCGCCTGCGCGCCGACGACATTCTCCGCCCTGTCGTCGATGAAGATCGCCTCGCCCGCGATGAGAGCGAACCGATCCAGCGCCAGTGCGTAGATCGCGGGATCGGGCTTCACCAGCCGCACCTCGCCCGAGACGAGGATGTCCGTGAACAGGTCGAAGATCGCCGCCTCGCGGGCACGGAATGGCGGCCAGAATTCATGGCTGAAATTGGTGATGGCGTAGAGCGGAATGCCGCTGCCGTGCAGGGCGCGGACAATCGCCTCCATGCCGGGCAACAGGCCGGCGACGGTCTCGGAGAAGCGGGGGCCGAAGGCGGTGATGGCCTCGGCGAAGCGCGGCCAGGCGGCGATCAGTTCGGCGCTGGTCTCGGCGAAAGGCCGGCCGGCATCATGCTGGCCGTGCCAATCGAGATTGACGACATCGCGCAGGAACAGCTCCAGCTCGTGCGCGGGCACGAGCTGTTCAAAAAATTGCCGGAGGTTCCAGTCGTAGAGCACATTGCCGACATCGAAGATGACGGCGCGCGTGCGGCGCTGTGGCAGCGGATCGATTAGCCCTGACGCGCCTTGAAACGGCGGTTGGTCTTGTTGATCACATAGGTGCGGCCACGACGGCGGATCACGCGGTTGTCGCGATGACGGTCCTTCAGCGACTTAAGGGAATTGCGGATCTTCATGGCCGTAACGCCTGCCTTCACTCTGTCTGATATCGGAAAAACGAGGCGCTCCCCTATGGCGGCGGCTGGAGGGAGTCAAGTTTGTTTTGCCCTCAGACGCCGGGCGCAGGGCATCCGCCCTGCTTGGGCTTCCTCGCTTTCGCTCGGACGCGCTGTGCGCGCTTGTCTCTTCGAGCCACGCAGCGTCTCGCTCGCGGTGGTGTTGCAGCGACACTGGCGAGTCCTGAGATCAAGCCCGGCGTCGGAGCCCGGCCAGGGCTCCGCAAGGCCGACCGGCCGCCGCGCCTTATTGGCGCGAAGCCAAGGCAGGCGGATGCCTGCCGCCCGGCGTTTGAGGGGCGGTTGCTTGCAACCATTAAGCCTATATGCAGCGAAAATGTTGCTGATGCGTTTCGATGCTATGCATCGCTGGAGGGATGAATACATGATCGCCAACAACTTCGCCGCCAGGGCCATGATGATCGGAACGGCGCTCGCCCTTGCCGGATGCGCCGCGCAGACGCCAGAGATGCGGGTCACCCGCTTTCATCTGGGCCAACCGATCGCGCCGGGCGCGGTGGTCGTGGAGCCGCGCGATCCCACCCTGGCGAAGGATCTCGAATTCCAGACCTATGCCCGCATCGTGCAGGGCGAGCTCAACCGGCTCGGCTTCAACATCGCCCCGAACCTCGCCACGTCCGAACTGGTGGCCGTGACCGAAGTCAGCCGCTCCTGGCGCCCGGCAGGCGAGGCGCAGCGTTCCTCGGTGTCGATCGGCGTCGGTGGGGGCAGCGGCGGCGGCTGGCGTGGCGGCACCAGCGTCGGGCTCGGCGGTGCGGTGAGCTTTCCGATCGGGCAGGCGCGGCAGCGCATGGACGTGCTGACGCAGCTGTCGGTCCAGCTCAAGCGGCGTTCCGAGGGCACCGTGATCTGGGAAGGCCGCGCCGAAGCGGTCGCGCGCGACGGCAGTCCCCAGGCCAATCCCGAAGCGGCCGCGGCGCGTCTCGCCGCGGCGCTGTTCCAGGGCTTCCCCGGCCAGTCGGGCGAGACTATCACGGTGAAATGACCACTCCCCAAAGCATCGGTGTTTCCAGCGGCTTCGACAGCGGCAACATCGCCCTGATCCGTCGCGACGGCACCGTTCTCGACCTCGCCATCGTCAAGGATCATCAGTCCGATTTCTACCAATGGTTCCACTTCAGGCTGACCGGCGCCAAGGGCCAGCCGGTCAGCCTGCGCATCACCAATGCCGGCGGATCGGCCTATCCCGACGGCTGGAAGGACTATAACGCCTGCGCTTCGATCGATCGGCAGCACTGGTTCCGGGTGCCGACCAGCTTTGCCGACGGCGTGCTGACGATCGCTTTCACGCCCGGGGCCGACAGCGTCTGGCTGGCCTATTTCGCGCCCTATTCGATGGAGCGGCATCACGACCTGGTCGCCAGGATCGCAGCCGCGCCGGGAGTCCGCCATGAACGGCTCGGCGCTACGCTGGATGGCCAGGATATCGACCTGCTGACGATGGGCGACGGCCCGCGGCAGCTATGGTTCTACGCCCGGCAGCACCCCGGCGAGTCGATGGCGGAATGGTGGATGGAAGGGGCCCTCGAGCGGCTGATCGATCCGTCCGATCCGATCGCGCGCAGCCTGCGCCAGCGCGCCACCTTCCACATTGTCCCCAACATGAACCCCGACGGTTCGCGCCGCGGTCATCTGCGCACCAACGCCGCCGGCATCAACCTCAACCGCGAGTGGCACGAGCCCAGCCTCGATCGCAGCCCCGAGGTCGTGCATGTCCTGCGCCGGATGGATGCGACCGGCGTCGATTTCGCAATGGATGTCCATGGCGACGAGGCGATCCCCTATGTCTTCATCGCCGGCTTCGAGGGCATCCCGAACTGGACCGAGGAGCAGGGCCGGCTCTATCATCTGTTCCGCGACACGCTGGCGCGCCGCACCCCCGATTTCCAGACGCGCTACGGCTATCCGGTGGCGTCGGCCGGCAAGGCCAATCTCGCGATGTCGACTAACCAGCTCGCCAACCGCTTCGGTTGCGTGGCCGCGACGCTGGAGATGCCGTTCAAGGACAATCGCGACCTGCCCGACCCCGAACGGGGTTGGTCGCCGGAGCGGTCCAAGCAGCTCGGTGCGGACTGCCTAGGCGCGCTCCACGAAATGCTGGACGCCCTGCCGATGCGCGGTTGATCAGCCCGCCGCGGGCCGTTCGGCGCTCGCTTGCAGCATGCTCACGCTGGCCTCGTCGAGCGGGCGATCGAATCTGCAGCCAGCCTCGCGGCCGTCTGCCCAGACGATGCGCGCGTCGACCAGCCCCTTTCCGGGCAGCGAGATGCGGATCGAGGTATCGGGCGCGAGATCCTGATAGAGCCGCAGCCGCGCACCGCTCATCGATATGTCGATGATCCGGCAGGGCGACCGGGACGCCGAAGAAGCATGGCGCAGGTTGGTGTCGAGCGCGCTGGCATTTCGCGACGCGGCGCGGCGGCACGGCCCCTCGCGCAAAAGCACTTCGGACGAAAACATATGCAAACTCCCCCGGGGCGTGGACGCAAGTCGCATCGCTCGCTCCGGGAAACTACTTAATCGGGAATGGCCAATCGGGCAACGGAGGAGGGGAGGCTCGCCATTATCCGTCACCCCGGCGGGGCCCGGCTCTCTGTCGTCAAGGACGGAGGATTCGATCAGGCCTCGAGTTCGATGTCCCAGTAGAGCCAGTCGCGCCAGCTCTGGTGGAGATAGTGCGGCGGGAAGCTGCGGCCGTTTTCCTGGAGCTGCCAGCTGGTCGGGCGAAACGGCGATTCGAAGAGCCGCATGCGTGCCTGCTGGGGGGTGCGCCCCCCCTTGCGCAGGTTGCACGGCGCGCAGGCGGTCGAGACATTTTCCCAGGTGGTGCGTCCGCCGTGCGCGCGCGGAATGACGTGATCGAACGTCAGGTCCGCCAGCGAACCGCAATATTGGCAGGAGAAGCGATCGCGCAGGAACAGGTTGAACCGGGTGAAGGCGGGATGCTCGGACTGCTTCACATATTGCCGCAGCGCGATCACCGAGGGCAGCTTCATGGAGAAACTGGGGCTGTGCACCTCGCGCTCATATTGCGAGACGATGTCGACGCGTTCCAAAAAAACCGCCTTAATAGCGGTTTGCCAGTTCCACAACGATAAGGGGTAATAGCTCAACGGCGTATAATCGGCGTTGAGCACGAGCGCTGGACAACTGTCCGGATGTCGCATGAGATCGGAATGGTACATGAACGAACCAGAGCCTTCTGCACGAGATGGAGAACTCCACCCGGGCCAGCCCACAGCCTTCCGTTCGCACACCGGAACGCCTATGGCCGAACCGGCCGCGCCCTCGTGGCCACCCTTTCGCTCGAAAGCGTGACATGGGCATGACAGCATTTCCGTCGACTCCTCGTCAAGAGTCCGAATGCACGAAAGTGTAATTTCCCGATTTGCGCCGAGCCCGACCGGACGGCTGCACCTCGGCCACGCCTTTTCGGCGCTGCTGGCGCATGATTTCGCGCGGTCGCGCGGCGGACATTTCCTGCTGCGGATCGAGGATATCGACCCGACCCGCTGCCGTCCCGAACATGTCGACGGAATAATAGAGGACCTGCGCTGGCTGGGGGTGGAATGGGATGGCGAGCCGCTGTTCCAGTCGACAAGGCTGCCGCTCTATCGCGCCGCGCTGGACCAGCTGCGGACAGCGGGCCTGGCCTATCCCTGTTTCTGCACCCGTGCGCGGATTGCCGCCGAGGTCGCGGCGAGCGCGAGTGCGCCGCACGGACCGGATGGACCGATCTATCCGGGGACATGCCGCTCGCTGGGCGATGCCGAGCGGGCGGGACGGATCGGCGCGGGTGAACCGCATGCCTGGCGCCTGGACATCGCCATGGCCGCGGTGCGGGCGGGCCCGCTGACCTGGCATGACGAGGCTGCCGGCGCTGTGTCGGCGACGCCGGAAATCCATGGCGATGTCGTTCTCGCGCGCAAGGACGCGCCGACCAGCTACCATCTCGCGGTCACCGTCGACGATGCCGCGCAGGCCGTCACCGATGTTGTCCGGGGCGCGGACCTGTTCGCGGCGACGCATGTCCACCGCCTGTTGCAGGCGCTGCTCGGCCTGCCGACGCCGCGCTACCATCATCATCGGCTGCTGACCGACGGGAAAGGTGAGCGGCTCGCAAAACGCGCGGGCGCGCCGACGCTGGCCTCGATGCGCGCCGAGGGCGTGGATGCGGCGGCGCTCTGCGCAAGCCTGAGACGTCAGCCCTCGTTGGCATGACGGGCTGAGGAAAACAGCAGGGGTGTAATTCACCGGCTGTCGCGCTACATGCTGTTCATGGGAAACACGCTCTTCTTGATCCTCATCGTCGCGGCCATGATCGCGACCGTCGTGGCGCTGGTGCGGGGGATCATCACCTTCCTGCGAACCACCGAGGCGGACCTGAAGGGCGACGGGATCAGCCAGTCGGGGCTCAAGCAGAACCGCATGATGCGGCAGCGCATCGCGTTCCAGGCGATCGCGGTGATCCTCGTCATCCTGTTGCTGATCATGAGCCGCGGCGGCTGAGCCACCGGCGATGGTGCGCCTCAACAGGATCTACACGCGCGGCGGCGATGCCGGCGAAACCGGGCTGGTCGACGGATCGCGCCTGCCCAAATATGCGCCGCGCATGGCCGCGATCGGAGACGTCGACGAGCTGAATTCGGCGATCGGCGTCGCGCTGACGCAGGCCCTGCCGCAAGAGGCTCGCGCCCAGCTCGGCCGTATCCAGAACGAGCTGTTCGATCTGGGCGCCGATTTCGCGACTCCCGGCCCCGACTTCGCGCCGTCGGACATGGCGCTGCGCATCGTCGCGTCGCAGGTCGAGCGGCTCGAGCGCGAGATCGATGCGATGAACGAAGCGCTCGATCCGCTGCGCAGCTTCATCCTGCCCGGCGGATCGCCTGCAGCTGCGGCGGTCCATCTCGCCCGCGCGACCTGCCGCCGGGCCGAGCGCTCTGCGGTGGCGGCGAACGCCGATGTCGGCCTCAACCCGGTGGGGCTCGCCTATATCAACCGCCTGTCCGACCATCTGTTCGTGCTCGCGCGTTACCTCAACCTTGGCGGCGAGGGCGATATCCTGTGGAAGCCCGGCGCCACCCGGGCCTGAAAAGCCGCCCGATCAGAACTTGACCTGCACGCCGGCATAGAAGCGGCGGCCGAACGGGTCGTAGACGTCGGCAGCGGTGGTCGTTCCGGTGATCGAGCCGAAGAACAGCCCGTCTTCCAGGATCGGCGGCTTGCGGTCGAACAGATTGTCGACGCCCACGAAGAACTCGAACTGCTCCTTGTCGCCGGCGCGGGCGCGAAACTGGACATCGTGATAGAGACGCGCCTTGATGTTGTTGTGCGACACCGCCCGCGCGGCCTGCTCCGGGGTCAGGCCGGCGCTGTTGATCAGGAAGTCGAGGGTGCCCTCGGGATCGAACTCCTCGATCGGCGTATCGACCATCTTGCTCAGATAGGTGGTCGTCCAGTTCAGGCTGATCGGCCCGAAGCTGTAATTGATCGTCGCATTGATCTTGTGCTTGAACACCTCGCCATATTCGAGGTTGCCGAGGCCGCTTTGGACCGGCGCGGACGGATCGGATTGGGTCTTGTACTTGAGGGTCCGCGTATAAAGGATGTTCAGCGCCAGCCGGTCGTCGGTCATCAGCCCGAGCCTGCGATTATAGGCCAGGTTGAAATCGATGCCGCGGGTGCGCAGGTTCGCGATGTTGATGTTCTGCGCGTTGACGGTGGTGATGAAGCCGCTGTTCGGATCGCGGATGACGTTGTTGCAGAATTGCGACAGGCCGGTTGCGAGGCACTGCTGGATGGAGGTCTGGCGCGGTATGATGCCGATGGCGTTCGACACCTTGATGTCGAAATAATCGGCGGTCAGGCTGAAGCCCCGCAGCGCGTTCGGCGATATCACCGCACCGAGCGTCAGCGTCTTGCCCTTCTCCTCCTGCAGATTGCGATTGCCGCCGTCGAAGCCGTTGATGCCCTGCAGATCGGCCTGCCCATATTCGAAGCTACCGTTGCGCGCGATGGCCGCCGCGACCGCCGGAATGTCGCGGCATGCCGCCGCGAAATCGCCGCCGCCGCTGGTGGCGGTGATGCCGTTGCAGGGATCCTGCACGGTCGGGAAGGTTTCGGATGGTGCCGAGAACAGCTCGCTGATGTTCGGTGCGCGGTTGGCGACGGCATAGTTGCCGCGCAGCCGCAGCCCCTCGACCGGCGAATATTCGGCGCCGGCATTCCAGCTGAACACATTGCCGATCGTCGAATAATGCGAATAGCGCGCCGCGCCCTGCACGCTGAGAGAGCGGACGAAAGGCAGATCCCTGAGCAGCGGGATGTCCACCTCGCCGAACAGCTCCTTCACGGTATATCTGCCGATCGTGTCCGGCGTCAGGTTGCCCGAGTTGAGGCCGGCATTGGTCAACTCGTCCCAATTGTCGACGCTCTTCTCGCGGCGATATTCGGCGCCCACTGACACCTTCAGGTCGCCATAGGGCAGCTTCACCACCGTGCCAGAGACATTCGCAGTGACGACGAGCTGGGTATTCTTGACGTCGTCGCTGCGCGGGACCGCGGAGCGCACATAGGCCGATGCCTCGGGCGAGGCGCTGTTGTAGCCGAACAGGTTGATCGGCACGCAGCCGGCTGCCCGCGCGGCGGGGTCGCGGCACAGGATCGCGCCGGTCGGATCGCGCACCGCATCGAGCGCAGCGGCATATTTCGTCAGGTCGACGTCCTGGGTCTGGGTATGGTCCTTGAGCTGGCCGTAGACCGCGGAGATCTCGTAGTTCCACTGGTCGGCGATGTCGCCGCGGACGCCGCCGGCAATGCGGAAAGTGTCGCGGCGGTTGGTGTTGCTGCGGGTGAACACCTCGGTCTGGCGGCGCGCGAAGCTGATCGAGGTGATGTCGTTGGTCGGATCGGCATCGCCGTTGCGCGCGGCGATGGCCGCCGCGACCGAGGCCGGGATGAACGGATTGTCGATGCCATAGCCCAGGGCCAGGTCGGGCTGAGGGATGCCTGCACCGGCACCGAACGGCGCGGCCTCGATCTGGGAGGATGACCGCGTATGGGCGTAGGTGCCTTCGATGAACGCTGTGACATGGTCGGTCAGCTCATATCTGGCCGATGCCGCGCCCAGATAGCGCTCCACCGGGGTCGATATGCGGCGCACCGAATTGCGGTTATAGCCGTAGCCGACCGGAAAACCGGTCACGAGGCTGTTGTCGGGGTTGAAGGTGAAGTTGTCGGTTGGCGTGCCGTCCGCCGCCGTCAGGATCTCGGGGGAATCACCGACCAGCACGAAGCGGCCCTGTGCGGGGAATGAGCTATAGGCTTCCGGGCCGCAGGTGAAGAGGCAGTCCTGCGCCGAAATCTTGCGCTTGCGCGACAGCAGGCCGTAATCGCGGTCATAGGTGAAGTTGGCGATGACCGATCCGCGGTCGTCGGGTCCGAACGCCATGCCGCCGGTCAGGCTGGCCGAATAGCGCCGGTTGTCGCCGCGCGAGGTCAGGCCATATTGGGCTCGAGCCACCAGGCCGTCGAGCTTGTCCTTCAACACGAAGTTGACGACGCCGGCGATGGCGTCCGAACCGTAGACCGCCGACGCGCCGCCCGTCACCACCTCGACGCGGTCGACGAAATCGGTCGGGATGTTGTTGACGTCGACGATCGACGTGCCCGCCACGCCCGGCACGAAACGGCGGCCGTTGACGAGCACCAGCGTGCGCGCGGTGTCCAGGTTGCGCAGGTTGATCGTCGAGATGCCGTTTCCGGTAGTGTTGAAGTTGCTGTTGGTGGTGCTGATGCCGGGAATGCCCGCCTGCGGCAGCTCCTGCACCAGGTCCGATACGTTGGTGACACCCTGATTCCGGATCTGGGGCGCGCCGACCACGGCGATCGGTGTGGCGGCCTGGAGTTCGGGCCGCGCGATGCGCGAACCGGTCACGATGATGACGTTGTTCTCGTCATACGCGGCGGCGCTTCCCGCCGCAGGGGGCCGGCTGGTCTGCGGCGCCGCCTGGCTGTGGGCCGGAGACGCCAGCATGATGCCGACAGCGAATGGCGCCGCGCCGGCGGCGMGCGCGGCGCGACGGATCTTGTTTTGAAAGCGGTTCACGACAATCCCTTTGCTGGCCGATGAAGACCGGTCGGGACGACGATTCTGACGCGGAAATCGCTACCGATCCGGCCTTGGCTGATGGTCGTGTCTGCGCATTGGTGCGGAGACGGTAAATAACAAAAATTATTATATTACAGGGATTTAATCTCGATAATCACACAGAATGTCGCACCGTATGTGAAATGGCCGCACCCGGCTTAGATGCTTCGTTAGGCACCGATGTGGAGGGGGCGATTGAGTTTGCGACCGCGGCCGAATATCGCTGATGCTGTGAACGGCTTCGCCCCCAGCCTGAACCCGGCGCTCGACTGGTCGCGGCTCGCCGAGGCCTATCGTCGCGACGGCAGGGTCCGCATCGACGACTTGCTCGATCCTGCCTCGGCCGATGAGCTCGAGCGCGTGCTGCTGGCAAGCGATGCCTGGCTGCAGATGGTCAATTCGGGCGACAAGCTGTTCGAGCTTTCGCGCGAGGTGCGGGCCAGCTTCGACGCCGACCGCTCCGCAGCGCTGCAGGCTGCTGTCGACGAGGCGGCGCGCTGGGGTTTTCAATATCGCTATGAGGCGCTGCGCGTGCCCGATGCTCCGGCCGAGCGCAGCGCGGCGGGACGGCCGATCGATCGCTTTGCGGCGTTCCTGTCGTCCGAGCCGGTGCTGCGGTTCCTGCAGGCGGTGACCGGGCAAGCCGCGATCGGCTTCGCCGATGCCCAGGCCACCCGCTACAACCCGGGCGATTTCCTGACCGGCCATGACGACGAGGTGGCGGGCAAGAACCGCGTGGCTGCCTATGTCTATGGGCTGACGCGCCGCTGGCGGGTCGAATGGGGCGGGCTGCTGCTGTTCCACGAGAGCGATGGACAGGTCAGCGGGCTGGTGCCGGCGTTCAACAGCCTGACGCTGTTCAGCGTGCCGCAGCCGCACAGCGTGAGCATCGTCACCAGGTTCGCCGGCGCGCCGCGCCTGTCGATAACCGGCTGGCTGCGCGCCGGGCCGCCATGAAGACCTTGCCCGCGCCGCCGGCGCATCGCATGCTGGCGCGATGAGCGGGGGAGCAGAGACCGAGCTTGTCGCGAGCCAGGCCCGCGCCGCGGCCGGGGACAGGCCGCGCGCCGCCGCGCTGTGGCGGCAGGTGCTCGCGCAGGATCCCGGTCATCCCGAAGCGCTCAATGCGGTGGCGAACTGGCATTTGTCGCAGGGAGAGGCCGGAGAAGCGGTGCCGCTGCTGGCCCGTGCCGTGGCCGCCGAGCCCGGGCAGGCGGCGCTGCACTTCAACCTGGCGACCGCGCAGGGCGGCCTGGGGCGTTATGACGACGCGCTCCGGGCGCTGGATGCGGCGCTGGCGATCGATCCCTATTTCGTCCAGGCGCTGTTCCATAAGGCGGCGCTGCTGGATCGGGTCGGGCAGCGGGTCGAGGCGGCGGCGATCTATCGCAACTATTTCGACTGCATGCCGCCCCAGCTGCGATCCGATCCCCGGATGGCCGGGGCGGTGGCGCAGGCGCAGGCAGCGATCGACGCGGACAATGGCAAGCTGCGGGCCATCGTGGCGGAGACAGTCGACACCGCGGACATCTCGCCCCGCCTCGTCGAGGCGATCGGCCTGCTCACGGGCGAGGCGCGGCGCTATGTCCAGCAGCCGACCTTTCTGACGGTGCCGCGGCTGCCGGCGATCCCCTATTTCGACGCGGCCGATTTTCCCTGGCTCGCCGATCTCGAAGCCGCCGCCGAGGATGTGCTGGAGGAACTGCGCGGCCTGCTGGCGGCGCCGGACGAGCCGGGCTTCGAACCCTATGTCGCACGCCCCGCCGGGGTTCCGCTAAACCAGTGGGGCGAGCTCAACCATTCGAAGCGCTGGAGCGCGTTCCACCTGTGGCTGAACGGCATTCGACAGGACGCGAATTGTGCGCGCTGCCCGCGAACCGCCGCGCTGGTCGAAAGCCTGCCGCGCATTGTCGTGCCCGATCGCGCGCCCAACGCGTTTTTCTCGGTGCTGCGCGCCGGCGCGCGCATCCCGCCGCACACCGGCGTCACCAACATGCGGGCGACGATCCACCTCGGGCTGATCGTGCCGCCGGGATGCGCCTTCCGGGTGGGCAACGAGGTGCGCGCGTGGCAGGCCGGCAAGGCCTGGGCGTTCGACGACACGATCGAGCATGAGGCGTGGAACGAGAGTGGCGAGGATCGGGTTATCCTGATCGTCGATGGCTGGAATCCCTTTATCGAGCTTGCCGAGCGGCCGGGGCTGACCGGCCTGCTCACCGCCTATGACCGCCATCGCGGCCGGGCGCCGGGCTGGGCCGAGGGCGCGTAACTCCCCTGCGGCGTTGCATCGAGGAGCGCTGCGGTACGGGGTTGGATGAACCGCGTCCGACGTGGCGTGATTCGTGACGAGGGGCGCCGTCTGCGCCTCGCCTGAAGACGACGGCCTCACGCATCATCCTTTTTGTTCGTCATCCCAGCGGAAGCTGGGATCTCTCTTGGCACCTGCTCAAAAAGTCACCGCAGAGAGATTCCAGCTTTCGCTGGAATGACGGCGGTGGGTAAGTCCTGTGCTCGCACAAAAAAGGGGTGGCGATTGCTCGCCACCCCCATTTTCAATGAAGTTCCGAAGCTTAGAATTTGAGCTTGGCGCGCATGAAGAAGGAGCGGCCGAGCACGTCGTACAGCGTCGGGTAGGTGTTCGACTGTTCGCCGTTGCCGCCATTCTGCTGGCTGGCAGCGAGCGGGGGCTTCTTGTCGAACAGGTTGCTGACACCCGCGGTGAGGGTGATGTTGTCGGTGGCTTCGACCTGGCCGGTCAGGTCGAAATAATTCTGCGCCTTCAAGGTCTCCGAACCATAGAGGATGCTGGGATCGTCGTCGGTCGCCTTGCCGATGTAGCGCCACAGCAGCGACAGCGTGACCGGGCCGGTATCCAGCGTGGTGCGGAAGGTATGGCGCCATTTCGGCGTCGGAACGAAGCACTGGAGCACGCCGAACTTGCCCTGGCAGTCGACCAGGGTCGACGGAATGCCGACCACGGTCTGGATCGTCGACTTCGTCAGGTAGGAACCCTTGAGGTCGAAGGACAGCCGCGACTCTTCGCCGAGGAAGGTCGCGCCCAGCGGAACGGTGTAGTCAACCTCGACGTCGATACCGGCGTTCAGCAGGCCACCCGAGTTGGTGTAGAGATCGCTGAAGCTGTCGATCTCACCGAACGAGTTGCGGCGGATGACGTCCGAACCACAATAAGCCTGGTTGAAGTCGACAAAGCAGAGGTTGCCGATCGTCTGCGTGCCGATGCCGGGCACGATGAAGTCCGTGATCTTGATGTGGTAATAATCGACCTTGGCGTGGAACCGGGGCAGGAAGCTCGGCTGAAGCACCACGCCAACGGTGTAGGTCTTTGCCGATTCTTCCGTTAGATTGGCATTGCCGCCCAGGAAGGTGACCGGATTGACGTTGTTCGGATCGCCGAGCGCGAGGCGGGCCGGTGCCGGACCGTCGAGGATCGCGGCGGGAACGCCCTGCGCAAGGCAGATGTCGCGCAGCGTTCCGGTCGGAGCCGCCGCCGTCGAGCAGCCATCGGCATTGCCGGCGAAGGTGACGGTGTTGCCCAGGTAGAGCTCGTTGACGCTCGGTCCCCGGATCGCCTTTTGGTAGTTCGCGCGGAACAGGATGTCCTTGATCGGCGCAAACTCGACGCCGCCGGCAAAGGTGAACACATTGCCGGGAGCATTTGAGTAATGGGTTGCGCGGGCCGCTCCGTTCAGTTCGAGGCTGTAGATGAAGCTGTCCTTGATCAGCGGGACGCGGATTTCTCCGAAGAACTCGCGGACGCTGTAGCGGCCCGAGGTTGCCTGGCCGGGGTTGAAGCCCGCCACGTTGCCAGAGGACAGATACTGGTCCGGCGTGACCGAACCGCTCTCACTGCGCCATTCGACGCCGAATGCGACGCCGACGCCGCCGGCCCCGAAATCGAAGAGATTGCTGTTGGTGATCGACAGGTTGGCAACCTGGGTGACATATTGCTCGAGGTTGGTTGCGCCGATGCCGAGATAATCGATCGCACCCTGGCTCAGATTACCCTGGCCGAAGATGTTCGCCGGAACGCAACCGGCGGCGCGCGCGGCGGCGTCACGACACTGGAGCACGCCGCCCGGTCCGAACTCGGTCGAGGTCGCGGCCAGGAAGTTGCTGATCGCGACGTTGCCAAGTTGGCGCTGCGAGTTCTTCGTGCGCGAATACATGTACGAGCCGTCATAGGAGAAGCCCGCCGCGATATCGCCTTTCATGCCAGCCACGACGCGGAAGGCATTGCGCTCGTCGAAATTGGCGCGCGGCCCAAGCTGGGTGGTGCGGTAGTTGAAGTTGGACTGCACATAGCCGTCACCGTCGGCATCGAGCGAGGCCAATGCCGCACGGAAAGCCGGGGTGAAGAAGGGTGACTGCGTCTGCAGGGTCAGCGGGCCGATCACGCCGTCACCGAACGGCGAGCCGTTGCTGATCGGCGTGGCAGCGAGCTGCGCAGTCACCCGGTTATTGACGAACTGCGCCTCCATATAGGGCGTGAAATGCTCGTTGATCTCATATTGCGCCATGCCGGCGACGAGGAAGCGCTCCTGCGGCACCTGGAGATAGTTGATCGGCGAGAAGTTGTAGCCGTTGGCGGCGACGTAGCAGCGGTTTGCACCCGTGTCCGTGAAGTCCTGGATGTCGCAAGGCAGACCGGTGGCAGCACCGAGACCGAGGATATTGACGCGGCCCTGCGGCACCGAAGGCGAACCGCCGGCGGCGAAGGGCGGTGAGCCATCCTCATTGTCGCTGAGGGCGTTGGTTGAGAAGGCGCGGTCGCCGGCGAAGGTCGACCTGCGCTTGGTATATTCGGTGAACAGGGTGACGTTGCCGCGGCCCTCATCGAAATTGGTGCCGATGGTGCCGTTGATGTCCCACACCTGCCCGTCGCCGCGCGAGGTGACGTCATATTCGCTGTTCAGCTCGACGCCGCTAAAATCGCGCTTCAGGATGAAGTTGACGACGCCGCCGATCGCGTCCGAGCCATAGACGGCCGATGCGCCGCCGGTCGTGACATCGACCCGCTTGATCAGCGAAGCCGGGATGGTGTTCAGATCGACGACCTGATTGACGTCGTAGGACATGTAGCGCTTGCCGTCGACGAGGACGAGAGTGCGCTGCGAACCGAGATTGCGGAGATTGACGGTGGCAACGCCGCCGCCCGGGTTGTTCGAGGTCGACGACTGGGTCGCGGTGATCTGCGGAAGATCGTTCAGCACCTGCTCGACGTTCGCCGATCCGGCCCGCAGCTCGATGTCCTGCGTGCCGACGATCGAGATCGGGCTGTTCGCCGTCAGGTCGGGACGCGCGATGCGCGACCCGGTGACGATGATGACATTCTCGGATCCTTCATCGGGCGCCGCCTGCGCGAACGCTGGCGTCGAGCCCATGAGCAGGCTCAGCGCGATCGAACCCGCGCTTGCGCCAAGCCCGAAGCGGCCCATCTTCTTCATGTTGTTGGTCACTTTCCAGTCCCTTTTCTGGAGTGAGCGGGGGGAGATCTTCTACCCGTGCTCAACCTTCGAAAATGGCGCGGCGCTGGCACGCCGCCCTCCATTCCTTTCAGGCATGTCGGCAGATGTGCAAGAAATCCGATCAGACTGTAAAGCGGAGGTTAATCCCGCGGGCATCTTGCAACGCCGATGTCGCCTTTTTGCAACAGTCGCGAAATGTCGTTGCTGTGATACACCAAAAGATGGTTATATTGTTTCACACTCAGGAGAAACGCGGTGAAATATGCGCCCGTAACGACAATCTTCGCAGCGGCAGCGATGCTGTCGGCGACCGCGGCGGCGGCAGAAAAGCCACGCAACCGGCCCGAGCTGTTTAGCAAGGTGATAGACTGCCGATCCATTACGGATAACTCCCAGCGTCTTGCCTGCTACGACCAGTCGGTCGGCGCGCTCGAAGCCGCGGAGCAGCGCAAGGACGTCGTGGTGGTTGACCGCGAGCAGATGCGCGAGACGCGCAAATCGCTGTTCGGCTTCACCCTGCCGAAAATAGGCCTGTTCGGCGGTGGCAGGGAAGAGGCTCAGGAAGATGTCAGCGAGATCCAGACCAGCATCGGCTCGGTGCGCCAGATCGCCAGCGATCGCTGGTCGCTCGTCCTGCCGGATGCCGGCACCTGGGAGACGATGACGCCGGTGAAGTACGAACCGCGAGCAGGCCAGAAGATCCGCATCTCGAAGGCGATGATGGGCAGCTATCTCGGTTCGTTCGGATCGAACAAGGGCGTCCGCTTCCGCCGGGTGGATTGAGCTAGATGTGAGCGTCCCGCCTTTGATATGAACTGCTCATCCTGAGTAGGGGCTGAGCTTGCCGAAGCCCCGTATCGAAGGACGTCCTTCGATACGCCATTTCGACTTCGCTCAATGCCTACTCAGGATGAGCGGGAAATGCTTCAGATTAAGAGCACGCGGCTCTAGATCGAATATCCCAGCCGCTCCGCCCAGGGCGCGAGCACCGGCAGCACCGGTTCGAGATGGCGGCGATACCGCTCCCAGCGATAGGCTGCGCGCGTGTAGATCGGCTCGCTCACCTGGGCGTAGCTTGCGGTGGCGATGTGGCTGCGGCGCGCGGCGCTGCCACGGTTGTCGAGCACTTCGTCGCGCCAGGCCAGGCCGAGGAAATCGAGCAGCGGCCGTATCTCGCCGGCGAGGTCATCGACCATGCGCTCGTAGCGGACATGATGGACGCGCATCGGCAGCAGTGCCTCGGCGCGCGTCCAGGCCTGCATCGCGAGGTCATATAGCCGCGCCGCACTGTCCAGTCCGTGGAACTGGACCATCGCGCGATTGACCTGGAACCGCGCCATGAAGCAGCTCAGCACCACATCGCAGGGGTGGCGCTCGGCCATGATGATGCGCGCATCGGGGAACAGCCGGTGGATCAGCGGCGCCCTTGCGAGGTGGAGCGGAAATTTATCGACGATGGTGCGGCCGTCGAGCGGCTGGATCGCTGCCGCTTCGGCGAAATAGGCTCGTCGCAGCCGCGCGGCCTCATCGCTCTGGAGCGTGGCAAGCCGGGCCGGATCGCCCAGCATCGCCTCGACCCGCTCGAGCATCGGCGCTTCTTCGAAGACCTGCAGCTCGGCCAGGTTCATCAGCAGCGTGTCGAGCAGCGTCGTACCCGAACGCGGGAAGCCGAGGAGGAAGATCGGGGCGGGCGGATCGTCGGCAAGCGCGAGCGGAGTCCAGCGGGCGACCGCCTCCGGGGTGAGCCGCTCGACGACCTGCGCGACCTGCGCGGGAAAGTCCTGCGATCTCGCGAATGCCGATGCTGGCCCCAGCGCGGCGAAGCGGTTCATCTCGGCAAAGGCGGCGAAGGCGCGATCGGTGTCGCCCAGACGGTCGCAAATCTCCCCGATCAGTTGCGCGTGGCGCGATGGCTCGGTGCCTGGAAAAGCCGCCTCGGCGCGGACCAGCGCTTCGGCGAAGCGGCCTTCGCGCTTGAGCAGCCATGCCTCGACGAAGGCGATCTCCGCGCCGTCGATGCCGGCTGTGTGCGCCTGCCCGACCAGCGCGCGCATGTCGCCGAGCCGGTTCAGCGTTTCGAGCAGCATGCCATATTCAAGATAGGCCGGCGCATGGCGGGGATCGACCTGCAGCGCCATGCGATAGGCGGCCTCGGCTGCGCCAAAATCCCCGACGGCGCCTTCGGCGAGGCCCAGCTCCACCAGCAGCGGCACGTCGCGCGGGAACAGCTTGGCCGCAGCTCGCAGTCCCGACTGACGCTCGCTATGCCGCACCCCCTGGGCCAGCGCCTTGGAACGATGGATGTGGAAGGCCGGTTCAGCGCGCAGCCTTATCGCCTGGTCGAATGCGTCGACCGCTCCACCGATATCGCCCGCCGCCGACAACAGCAGGCCGAGATTGTCCCAGCTTTCATAATCCTGCGGAAAGCCGGCGAGCACCCGGCGATAGCCGGTGATCGCCTGCTCGGCGCGGCCCTGCTGCTGGTCGACGAACGCGGTTATGCGAAGCAGCTGCGGCGCGGTGCCGACCGCGGCAACCCGGCGCGCGCCCTCGAGATCGCCGCTGTTGACCAGCGCGAAGGCGAGGCTGGCGCGGAGCTGCACGGCGTCGGGCGTCTCGCGCAGCGCCGCCTCAAGGTGCGGCACCGCGTCGCCATAGCGTCCGGCCTGCAGCGCGGCCATGCCGAGCAGCCCTTCCAGCGCGCCGCTGCGCACGCCGCTCGCCGCAATCCGACGGCCCAGCGCCTCAGCGCCGGCAAAGTCGCCGCGCTGGTACAGCGCATAGGCCTCGCGCAGCGCGTCAGCGCTCGCCATCGGAACCTGTCGGGTCAGCCGCGGGTATCGGGCCCGCCAGCGGCGCCGGATCGATCCGCGCATCGCGCCACTTCATGCCCCAGTGGAGATGCGGCCCGGTCGCGCGCCCGGTCATGCCGATCGCGCCCAGCGGCTGGCCCTGGCGAACCGTCTGCCCCACCGTCACGTCGATCCGCGACAGATGGAGGAAGGCCGAGTTCAGGCCCATGCCATGGTCAATCATCAGCAGATTGCCCTCCAGCGTGAACGGGGCGGCCGCCGCGAGGATCACCACGCCGTCGGCCGGGGCGACGATCTGCGTTCCCGTCGGCCGTGCGACATCGACTCCCGTGTGGAAAGCGCCGGGTTCGCCGGCATAGATGCGCTGCGATCCGAACACGCCGCTGATCCGCCCGGTCACCGGCCAGATGAAGCGGCTGCGCCAGCCGGTGGCGCCGCTGTCGATCGCACGGGCGGCAGCGATCTGCTCGAGCTCGATCTTGCGCTTGGCAAGGAACTCCGGGGTCGGCGTCGTGCCGCGCGGCAGGGTGGGCAGCGATTCGATCTGCCAGCTGCGCGGCGCAATGGTCAGCGTGCGGCGATGAATCGCGCCGTCGGCCAGCTGCGCCTCGAGCATGGTCGTGGCCGTCTGGTCGCGATCGAAGGCGATCAGGAAGCGGCCGTCGGCCGCGAAGCCGATCGCCTTGCCATCGAGCAGCAGGGTGCGGCTGCCCGCAGGGACCGTCCCGAAGGCGAGCCCGCCCTGGATCAGCGCTCCCGATAGGTGAAAATCGGCATTGTCGACCACGACCGGCGCGGCAGAGGGCGCGGGCGGCGGCGCAGGCGGGATGACGGTCGGGGTGCAGCCCGCTAGCAGCGATGCGATCAGCGCGGCACCCAGGCCGCACCGGCCTTCGTTCAAGCCTTCCGCTCCGCCTCGGTCGCTTCAGCCGCCCCGGCATAGGCCTCCTGCCGGGCCACGCTCCAGTAGCGCAGCTCGTCGAGCGGGATCGCAGCGCCCGATACCGCGCACAGCACATGATCACCCGGCACCAGCACGCGAAACCCGTTGGCGGTATAATCGAGCTTGGCGAGGCGGCCCGCGTTCATCAGCATCTTCGGCTCCTTCGCAACATATATGGGATCGGCCATCCCATCCTAGAGCATGATCGTTTGAGGTGGAAGCGCGTGGCGCTTCCGCCGAAAGCGTGAATCATGCTCTGTCAATGATTTGGACCTTGGTCGAATCAGCACGCCGCCGCCGCGTTTCTCGACGCGGACATAGCCGCGCTGGAGCGGCTTGTCGGGATGGAGCTGTTCGGCGATCCGCCACAGCCGGTCGAGCGTGGCATGGGCCTCGTCGATCCGGGCCCTGATCGGCCGGTCGTTGAGCCGCACCGCACCGAGCCTGTCGCTGGCGCGCGCGAGACGCTGGGTCAGCAGCGCAGGTCGCAACGCCCCGGCTGCATGGGCGAGGTCCCCGCGCGCCACGGCGAGGCGGCGGTCGAGCGCGCGGGGCAGCCGGTCGGCGATGTCGTCGAGCCGCTGCTGCTGCCCTGCGAACAGGCTTTCGAGCGCCGGAAAGCGATCGGCCACCGCCGCGAAACGCTCGGCGGCCCGCTCGCGATAGCGCTGTGCCAGCCGCTCGGCGCGCGCGCCCAGCTCGCGGACGTGGTGGGCCAGATCGGCGCGCACCGGCACCGCCATCTCGGCGGCGGCGGTGGGGGTCGGCGCGCGACGGTCGGCGGCGAAGTCGGCCAGCGTGGTGTCGGTCTCATGGCCGACCGCCGAGATGACCGGAATCGGCGATTCGGCGATCGCGCGGACCACTTCTTCCTCGTTGAACGCCCAGAGATCCTCGATCGAGCCGCCGCCTCGCCCGACGATCAGCAGGTCGGGGCGGGGAACCGGCCCGAGTTCGCCCAGCGCGCCGAAGCCGCGCACCGCGCAGGCGATCTGGTGCGCCGCGGTTTCGCCCTGGACCGCGACCGGCCAGAGGATGACATGGGTAGGGCAGCGGTCCTCGAGCCGGTGGAGAATGTCGCGGATCACCGCGCCGGTGGGGGATGTCACCACCCCGATCACGCGCGGCATGAAGGGCAGCGGCCGCTTGCGCTCGTCGCTGAACAGGCCCTCGGCGGCGAGCATTCGGCGGCGCTGGTCGAGCAGCGCCATCAGCGCGCCCTGGCCGGCAAGTTCCATCCGGTCGATGACGATCTGATATTTGGAGCGACCGGGATAGGTGGTGAGCTTGCCGGTCGCGATCACCTCGATCCCGTCCTCCGGGCGAAAGCGCATGGCCGCGGCCTGGCCCTTCCAGATCACCCCGTCGATGCAGGCGCGCTCATCCTTGAGGCTCAGATAGCAATGGCCCGAGCTGTGCCGCTTGAACCCCGAAATCTCCCCGCGCACGCGGACATGGCCGAAGGCATCCTCGACCTGCCGCTTGAGCGCTCCCGATAATTCGGTGACGGTGAGCGCGGGTGCGTTGTCGCCCGGCTGCTCCTCGGCTAACAGGCGGGGCCCGTCGCTTGGGGCATCTCCGGGGAGAAGTTCGTTCATGATCGTCCTGCTGTTGGGATCGGGTGGCCGCGAACATGCGCTGGCCTGGAAGCTCGCGCAATCCGAACGCCTTACCAAGCTCTACGCCGCACCCGGCAATCCCGGCATAGCCCAGTGCGCCGAATGCGTCGATCTCGATCCGACCCATATCGATTCGGTGCTGGCCTTTGCGCGCGACGAGAATGTCGGGCTGGTCGTGATCGGGCCGGAGGCACCGCTCGTCGCGGGGCTCGCGGATCTGCTGCGCGAGAATGGCATCCTCACCTTCGGGCCGAGCAAGGCCGCGGCCCAGCTCGAGGGCTCGAAGGGCTTCACCAAGGATCTCTGTCGGCGCGAGCATATCCCGACCGCGGCCTATGGCCGCTTCACCAGCGCCGGCTCGGCCAAGTCGGCGCTCGACAGCTTCGGCCTGCCGGTGGTGATCAAGGCCGACGGTCTTGCGGCGGGCAAGGGCGTGGTGATCGCCGAAAGCCGCTACCAGGCCGAGGAGGCGATCGACGACATGTTCGGTGGCAGCTTCGGGACCGCCGGCGCGGAGGTGGTGGTCGAGGAGTTCCTCACCGGCGAGGAGGCGAGCTTCTTCGCGCTGACCGATGGCACCACGGTGGTGCCGTTCGGTTCGGCGCAGGATCACAAGCGCGTCGGTGACGGCGATGTCGGGCCGAACACGGGCGGCATGGGCGCCTATAGCCCCGCGCCGGTGCTGACCCCCGAGCTCGAGGCACGGGCCATGCAGGAGATCGTCGAGCCCACCGTGCGCGCGATGGCGGCGATGGGAACACCCTATTCGGGCGTGCTCTATGCGGGCCTGATGCTGACCGAGAGCGGCCCGAAGCTGATCGAATATAATGCGCGTTTCGGCGATCCCGAATGCCAGGTGCTGATGCTCCGCCTCGAGGAGGACCTGATCACGCTGCTGCTCGCGATCGCGGAGGGGCGGCTGGCGGACCTGCCGCGCCCGAGCTTCTCGCCCAATACCGCGCTGACGGTGGTGATGGCGGCGAGCGGTTATCCGGGCACGCCGGCCAAGGGTGGCGCGATCCGCAACATCGTCGAGGCGGAGGCCAAGGGTGCCAAGGTCTTCCACGCCGGCACGGCCGAGGGACCGGCGGGGCTCGTCGCCAATGGCGGGCGGGTGCTCAATGTCACTGCGCTGGGCAAGGATATCGGCGAAGCACGCGATACGGCCTATGCCGCGGTCGATGCGCTCGATTTCCCGAGCGGATTCTGCCGGCGTGACATCGGCTGGCGTGAATTGGCACGGCAGCGGAACGCTTGAAGCATTCCCGCATTGGATAAGAAGATCAGAGTGAGAAGGACGGGGAATGTCTAACACCACCCTCATCATTGCCGCCATCATCGCGCTATTCGCGGTCGTCGGGCTGTTCGTGCTGGTGCGCAAGCCGACCCAGCGGGTGTCGCTGTCGGAAAGCGCGCCACTGCCCCGGACGCCGCCGCCCGCAGCGCCGGCCCGCCCGGCCGAGCGGCACGGCCTGACCGATAGTGCTGCCGCCGCGGTGCTCGACGTCTCGGGCCAGATGATCGGCATCGATGCCCATCCCGACCAGCCGGCCGACGACCTCACCCGGATCAAGGGGCTGGGGCCGAAGGCCCAGGCGGTGCTGAACGGCATCGGCATCCGCAACTATGCCCAGCTCGCCGATCTTGACCCCGCTCAGGCGGCCGAGGTCGACGCCCGGCTCGGCGCGTTCAAGGGCCGCATCTTCCGCGACCGCTGGATCGACCAGGCGCGCTATCTGGAAAATGACGACAAGGCGGGTTTCGAGGCCGAGTTCGGGAAGCTGGGGTAGGCGGTGGGCTTAAACCGGACTGACCGGAAGCGACCAATCCTCGTCATTTAGCACCGGATCGGATCGAACGGCCGCACCCGACCCATTTGCGGACAGTCGTTCTGTTGATAGTCTCCCTTATGGATGGCGGCTATCAGTCGAATAATTCACTGGGCGGTAAGTGGGGCTGTGGTTTGGCGACGTTAGTGGGTCTCCCACTAATCAGCCTTGCTATCGTCGTGAGCGCCCTCGGGGATTGCGCTCCAGACACGCCGTGTAATCACGATCTTGATTGGCTACTGATATTGACCGCGCTTGCCATCGCAGCCACGGTTGGTTTCGGTAGCCGCGCACTTATCAACTGGATAATCCGCCGCCGCTCTCACGGCAGCTAGCCACCCCTTCGCGGTCATCCCTGTCCAGAACGGATCTTGTGGCGGCTGCCGACCCCATCGCGGTCGTTCCGAAGTCGGGCGTGAACCCCTAAAGCCGTCATTCGTTCAATGCGCCCGTTGCAAGATGGCCCTTCCACGGATACCCGATGCAGCAATATAGATAAGTCAGGGCAACGATGCATCCTTGGTATAGCTTTGCGCGACAGTTCAGACTGCTGTTGTTGGGGGCAATCCTAATATGGATATTCCTCGGCCATCTCTATGTGGGCCTGCTCGGGAATGCGATTTTCGTCTTGGCAATTCCCCTAACTGGCTTGCTGGTGGTGCGACTAATGCGGTGCCAGAACTGCGGGGTCAGCCTCTTTTATGTGCGCGACACGGGCAATAATCAGGCGTTCCGGCTTAACAAATGGTTCGACGCTCATGTAAACCGTCGTCTTGAGCCTAGCCCGATTTGCGAGAACTGCGATAATCAGAATGGGTGGTGACGACCGGAACTGTACGTAGAGTTTTGAGCAGAGGTCCGGAAGAGGCGGAAGCTCCTGTCCTCGGCATTCTGAACCATGTCCGTTTCAGCGCTTCCGCGTTCCGAAGCGGACCGTCGCAAATCCACCCCTTCCGGACGTTCCCGTTCTATGGTTCGCCCTAGCGCGTCGGTGCCGTGTGCCCTCATTCCAGGTTCACGATGGCCGGGTCTTCGGCAGCTTCCCGGCAGGGTCAAACACCTCTACCCGGTGCGGCAGCGCAGGCCCCCAGCGCCACAGCACAAGGTTCTGGTCGTCCGCCGTCGCGCCGTTGGCGAAGCTCGGGACCAGGATGCCGGCGCAGCCATCCGCCAATAGCCGCCGTACCACGCCCCAGGATGCGGGATCTCGCCGCGCGATCAGCGCATCGCCCCACGCACAGCACAGGTCGCTCAGTGCAACGCCCAGCGCCGCCCGGTCCGCATCGGTCCTCAGATCGATGATGTCCGCGCAGTCGACGTCGTAGCTGCACAGCACATAGGGCGTCAGCCGGTGCGCGAAACCACCGGATACCTCGCGGAACACGGTGGTGAAGTTGAGCGAGAGATACAGCGTGTCCAATCCCGGCCAGTTGAACCGGCGGCCCTTGAGAGCGGCACCGGCACCCGACAGCGGGCTCCAGGCCCAGTTGGGATCATGCGCCCGGAAGCACTCGCCTTTGAACCTCAAGCGTATCCGCCGGTCGCCAGGTGATCGACATAGTCCCGCACCGCTGTCGCGTTGCCGGACTTCACCAGCGCTTCGGCGGTTCGGCCGCCGAACGCCGGGATGGGCTCGGCGCGATACCAGGCCATGGCCTGGGCCGCGCCACCGGCCCAGGCCTGGACGAGGTTGATGATCTCAAGCATTTCGCGGACCCGACCCTGGGCCTTGGGACCGTCGCGGCGGCTCGCTTTCTGGAACACTTCGCGGGCGAGGCCGGCGGTGTCGGCGAGTTGCGCCTTGGACATGCTGAAGGCTTCGGCCACGTCATCGACCTTCACCGCGCCGCGATCATCCATCAGGCTGGTGATCGAGAAACGCACGGCGGCGGTGGGCTTCTTGGCTGCTTGCGTCATCTGCCGCTCCTTTGGCCGATATTACGGACAATATGTAGGCGGATGGCTCTGGATGCAAGGCGCCGCAGCGTCACCCCATCCCCTTCAGCGCGGCGAATTTCTTCACGGCCGCGGCCGCGCCTTCCGGATCGTTCCACACCGCACCCGACACCGCCAGGAAATCCGCCCCTGCCGCGATCAGCGGCGCGGCGTTGCCGGGCGTGATGCCGCCGATGGCGACGCAGGGCAGCTCGAACAGCGTCGACCACCAGCCGAGGATCGAGAGCTCGGGCCGGTGCTCGGTTTCCTTGGTGGTCGTGGGGTAGAAGGCGCCGAAGGCGACATAGTCGGCGCCGGATTCGCCGGCCTCCATCGCGAGATGGCGGCTGTCATGGCAGGTGACGCCGATCTGCGCGTCGGGGCCCAGCACCTCGCGGGCTTCGCGCGGGTCGCCGTCATCCTGGCCGAGGTGGACGCCATCGGCGCCGAGCCGCTTGGCCAGGCCGATCGAATCGTTGACGATGAACGCCACCTCGCGCGAGGCGCAGACTGCCTGGAGCGGCCCGGCCAGTTCGGCGATGCGGTGGTCGTCGATGCCCTTGAGGCGCAGCTGGAACGCCGCGACCGGCCCCGCATCGAGCGTGGCCGCCAGCGTCTCGGCAAAGCCCATGTCGATCGCCGGCGGCGAGATCAGGTAGAGCTTGCACGCGCCGCGGCGCTCGTCGCGCTCGAAGCGGTCGGCGAAGTGGGGGTCGAGCGAGAGGGACTCGCTGTCGTCATCGAAATCATCGTTCATGCGAGCCCTCTAGCCCAATATCGGCGTTGACCGCCATATGATCCGGATCGGCTGCTCTGGCTGGAACTATCGCCACTGGCGGGGCCGCTTCTATCCCGAGGGTGTGCCGGCCAGGCGCTGGTACGCCCATTATGCCGCGCAGTTCGACACGGTCGAGATCAACAACAGCTTCTACCGGCTGCCAAAGCCCGAAACCTTCGCCGCCTGGGCCGACGCGGCGCCGCCGGGCTTCTGCTATGCGGTCAAGGCGCCGCGCTTCATCACCCATATGCGCAAGCTCAAGGATGCTGGCGAATCGGTGGCGCGGTTTCTCGATCATGCCCGCCATCTCGGCGCCACGCTGGGCCCGATCCTCTACCAGCTGCCGCCGCGCTGGCATGCAAATGCGGAGCGGCTCGCGGCGTTTCTCGTGCTGCTGCCGCGCGACCTGGCCCATGTTTTCGAGTTTCGCGACCGGAGTTGGATGAGCGAGGAGATATTGGCGCTGCTCGATGGCGCCGGTGCCGGCTTTTGCGTGCACGACATGGCCGGGCTGGCAACCGAGCGCTGGGCTTCGGGGCGGATCGCCTATGTCCGCTTCCACGGCGCCGGCGGCAAATATGCCGGGCGCTACGAACCGGCCGCCCTTGCCGACTGGGCGCGCTGGATGCGCGCGCAGGAGGCGGAGGGCCGGACGGTCTGGGGCTATTTCAACAACGACATCGACGCCCATGCGATCGCCGATGCGCTGGCGATGAAGGCCCTGATCGGTCCCTCCCCCTGAGGTGCCGAGGTTCGTATGAAGAGATCATTTGAAAACAGGACTTACCCCAAGCCCGTCATTCCAGCGAAAGCTGGAATCTCTCTGCGCTGACCTGTTGAGCAAAGTGCCAAGAGAGATCCCAGCTTTCGCTGAGATGACGAACAAGAGGAAAATATGTGAGGCCGTAGCCCGTGAGAGGCGGGCCTAGAGAAATCAGCCGACCTTCTTCGTCGATGCCGTGTAGATCTCGCCGATCGCGCCGCCCAGCGAGGCGTCGAACTCGGCCGGGGTCATCTGGTGGCGAAGATCCTCGAGCAGGGCGCGGCTGAAGCTGGCGATGATGCCGCGATTCTTGGCGAGCTCGGCGCAGGCTTCGGGGCGCGCATAGCCACCCGACAGCGCGACCACGCGCAGCACGCGGGGATGGTCCACCAGCGGATCGAACAGGCCGGGCTTCGCCGGCAGCGACAGCTTCAGCATCACCTTGTCGTCGCCCGGCAGCGCATCGAGCGCCTTGAGCAGCTCCTCCAGCAGGATCTGGTCGGCCTCGGCACGCTCGGGGCTCTTGATGTTCTGCTCGGGCTCCAGCATCGGCATCAGCCCGGCGGCGAGCACCTGCCGGCCGATTTCGAACTGCTGCTTGACGATCGCGGCGATGCCCTCGCGGTTGGCGAGGTTGATCACCGAGCGCTCCTTGGTGCCGAACACGCCGAGCTTCTTCGAACGGCTGAGCAGCGCGTCGAGCTCGGGCATCGGTTTCATCAGCTGGACGCCGTTCTTCTCGTCCTCGAGACCCTTGTCGATCTTGATGAAGGGCACCACGCCGCGCTCGATCAGCGCCTGCGGCACCGGCTTGCCATCGGCCTGGCCGTCCATCGTCCGCTCGAACAGGATCGCGCCGATCACCTTGTCGCCGGTAAAGGCGGGCGAGGTGATGATGCGGGTGCGCATCTGGTGGATCAGGCCGTACATTTCCTCTTCGCTCGACCAGGCGCCTTCCTCGATTCCATAGCCCTTGAGCGCCTTCGGCGTGGAACCGCCGCTCTGGTCGAGCGCGGCGATGAAGCCGTTTCCGTCGGCGATCTTCTTGGTCATGTCCTGGTTGAGCATGTGGGATATTCTCCAATTGGGGTGGGCTTGAAAGTTATGGGCCAGCTCAGGCCGGTCGGCGAAAGGCAGTCAGGTTGATGGCGATCGAGACACGCTCGCGGCCGCCGAGATAGGGCTTCACGCCATGGCGCAGCCAGCCGGGAAACATCAGCAGCCGGCCCGAGGCCGGGCGGAACAGCTGCTCCGGCTCGGCGATCGTCGAATCCGGGCGCGGGCGAAAGCGCAGGTCGGGGCCTTCCATCAGCAGCATCGGCATGCGCGGATCCTCGATGATCAATTCACCGCCCAGCCGCCGGTCGCTCGATCCGGCATAGCCGTCGTCGACATAATAGACCGCGGACCAAAAGGCGCCCGCATGGCAGTGGAACTGGTTGGAGGCGCCGCGCGGCGAGATATTGGCCCACATCTCGGGAAGCCAGGCGAAGCGCGGCGCATCGGGCGAGACGATGTCGATGCTGTGCTCGTCGGCGACGCCGACGACATGCTCGACAAGCGCGCGGGCCGCCGCGCCGCCCCAGTCGAGCATGTCGATATCGCTATGCCAGCCGAGCTGATTCGAGCGGGTGACGCCGGCGGGATGGCTGGCGCGGCGGGCGCGGATCGCCGAGAGCAACCCGGCATTCAGCGCCGCAGCGTCGGGCAGCGAATCGACGATGACCGGCGTCTCGAACAGGGCTTCGATCACCGGGCCCATCAGGCGACCAATCCGGTCACAAGGTTGATCGCGATCGATATCCGCGTGCCGGGCCCCTCGAACGGGCGCACGCTATGCGACAGCCAGGAGGGAAAGATCACGATCCGCCCCTCGGCGGGCCGCATCCAGACCTCGTGATGATCGCCGCTGCCGTCGGGACGTCGGTAGCGCAGGTCGGGCGTGCGCATCCGCACCATCGGAAAGCGCGGGTCGAGGAAGACGAGCTGGCCGCCGAGCGCGGGATCGTCGGACCCTCCATAGCCGTCGTCGACATAATAGACCGCCGACCAATAGGCGCCCGGATGGCTGTGGGTCTGGTTCGACGCGCCCCGCTCGGAGACGTTGGCCCACATCTCGGCTGACCAGGCGAAGCGGCGCGCGGGGCCGGTCTGCCCCTTGTCGAAGGTGATCCCGTCGGCGCGGCGGGTGACATAGTCGCTCAGCGCACGGGCCGCATCGCCGCCCCAGCGGGTCATATCGTTGCCAGACTGCCACCCCAATATGTTCGACAGCGATACGCCAGGATCGCTGGCGCGGCGCTCGACGATGGCGGCGCGCAGCGCCTGGTTGAAGCGGGCGGCCTCCGGCCATGACTCGGCGATCACCGGCGTCGCGAACAGCCCGACGGCTCGCGATGTCGAGGCCGCCGGCATCTGTTTCAGGCCTCCAGCGCCTTGACCCCTGGCAGCTCGCGGCCCTCCATCCATTCCAGGAAGGCGCCGCCCGCGGTCGAGACGAAGCTGAAGTCGGCGGCGGCGGCGGCATGGTTGAGCGCCGCGACGGTATCGCCTCCGCCCGCGACCGAGACCAGCGAACCGCCCTTGGTGAGCGCCGCGGCGGTCCGCGCGAGCGCGACGGTGGCGGTGTCGAAGGGCGGTATCTCGAACGCGCCCATCGGACCGTTCCAGACCAGCGTCTTGCAGGTCTTCAGCGCATCGCCAAGTGCCTCGACCGCGGCCGGCCCGACATCGAGGATCATCTCGTCGGCGGCGACATCGTGGACGTTGACGGTGCGGGTTGGCGGATTGGCCTTGAACTCCTTCGCCACCACCACGTCATAGGGTAGGTGGACGGTGCAGTCGGCCTTGTCGGCGGCGTCGAGGATCTCGAGCACGGTATCCTTCAGATCATGCTCGCACAGCGACTTGCCGACATCGACGCCGCGCGCGGCGAGGAAGGTGTTGGCCATGCCGCCGCCGATGATCAGGTGATCGACGCGCGCGACGAGATGCTTGAGCACGTCGAGCTTGGTCGACACCTTGGCGCCGCCGACCACCGCTGCGACCGGGTGCTCGGGCTTGCCGAGTGCCTTTTCGAGCGCCTCCAGCTCGGCCTGCATCGAACGGCCGGCATAAGCGGGCAGCAGATGGGCGAGGGCCTCGGTCGAGACATGGGCGCGGTGCGCCGCCGAGAAGGCGTCGTTCACATAGAGGTCGCCGAGCTTCGCCATCGCCGTGGCGAGTGCGGGGTCATTCTTCTCCTCGCCCTTGTGGAACCGGGTGTTCTCGAGCAGCGCGATGGTGCCGGGTTCGAGCTGCGCGACCGCCGCCTCGGCCTGTTCGCCGCAGCAGTCGCCGATGAAGCGCACGTCGCGGCCGAGCACGGCGCGGAAGGCGTTGGTGACGAGCGCAAGGCTCATATCCGGATTGCGCTCGCCCTTCGGCCGGCCGAAATGCGCGAGCACCAGCACGATCGCGCCCTTGTCCGCGAGTTCCGCCACGGTCGGTGCCGCCGAGCGGAGCCGGGTGTCGTCGGTGACCCGGCCATCCTCCATCGGCACGTTCAGATCCTCGCGGACCAGCACGCGCTTGCCGCGCACATCGCCTATGTCGTCGAGCGTCCTGAAAGCCATGTTACCGTCCCATCATCTGTTTGTTCGGTCGCATCGAAGCACGAAACCAAGTCGCCGAGCGCGATATCGCCGCCCTCGATCACCCGCGCCGTCCGGCCTCCGCGCCAGTCCGGCATCAGCGCCAGCAACAGGCCGTCCGCCACCGCATCCATCCGCCGGCACGGATCACATTCGCCGGTGATTTCCACCAGCACCTTCCCCACCTTCAGGCGCGTGCCGGGTTCGCGCGGCAGGATGATGCCCTCGATCAGAAGATTGGCGCGCCGCTGTTCCCACGACACCGGCTCGCCCAGTTCCGCCAGCGCCGCCATCCAGTCCTCGGCGGCCATGATCGTGATCTGCCGCCGGTTGATCTTGCCGGGCCGCATCGCGCCGCGATAGTCGCCGGCTATGCCGGTCTCGATCCCGACCATGGCATGATCGAGCGTCTCCATCTCCCCGCGCGGACGCCCCTTGCGAGCGATACCGATCAGGCGGCCCGGCATCAGCGCGCGGCGCTCGTCGCGCCGGCAGAGGCCGGCGCCTCGCGAGGCGAGGATGTGTCCTTGCCTCCTGAGACCCCGGCCTCCGCCGGGGTGACGATCAGACCGGCGCGCTTCACTTACAGCAATTTGGCCATCGCGCCGGCGGTGTCGACCATGCGGTTCGAGAAGCCCCATTCATTGTCATACCAGCTCAGCACGCGGACCAGCTTGCCGTCGATCACCGCTGTCTCCAGGCTGTCGATCGTCGACGAATGCGCGTCATGGTTGAAGTCGATCGAGACCAATGGCTCGTCGGTATAGCCGAGCACACCCTTGAGCGGGCCGTCCGCCGCCGCCTTGAGCAGCGCGTTGACCTCTTCCCTGCTGGTGTCGCGCTTCGGCGTGAAGGTCAGGTCGACGACCGATACGTTCGGGGTCGGCACGCGGATCGCCGAGCCATCGAGCTTGCCCTTGAGCTCGGGCAGCACCTCGCCGACGGCGCGCGCGGCGCCGGTGGTGGTCGGTATCATCGACATCGCGGCGGCGCGGGCGCGGCGCGGATCCTCGTGGATCTGGTCGAGGATCTTCTGGTCGTTGGTGTAGGCGTGGATCGTGGTCATCAGCCCACGCTCGATGCCGATCGCATCGTTCAGCACCTTGGCGAAAGGCGCGAGGCAGTTGGTGGTGCAGGAGGCGTTCGAGACGATGATGTGATCTGCGGTCAGCTTGTCCTGATTGACGCCGAACACAACGGTCAGGTCGACCTCCTTGCCGGGCGCCGAGATCAGAACGCGCTTGGCGCCTGCATCGATATGCGCCTGGCCGCCCTTACGATTGGTGAAGAAGCCGGTGCACTCTAGCGCGATGTCGACGCCCTGCGCCGCGTGCGGCAGCTTGGCCGGGTCGCGCTCGGCGGTCACGTGGATGCGCTTGCCGTTGATGATCAGGTCATTGCCATCGACTTCGACCGAGCCGCTGAAGGCGCCATGGACCGAATCGCGCTTGAACAGCAGGGCGTTCGCTTTTGCGTCGGCGAGATCGTTGATCGAGACCAGCTCGAGATCATGATCCGTCCGTTCGAGGATGGCGCGCGCGACATTGCGCCCAATGCGCCCGAACCCGTTGATCGCAACCTTAACCGCCATGCCGAAATACTCCTTCTTAGTGTGCGAGCGCCCCGAGGATCTGCGGGGCGAGCTTGTCGGCCGTCAGGCCGAAATGATCGTAGAGTGCCTTCACCGGCGCGGACGCACCGAAGCTGTCGAGGCCGAAGCGCAGGCCCTTGCGGCCGACATAGCGCTCCCATCCGATGGTTGTTCCAGCCTCGATCGAGACCAGCAGCACGCCATCGGGCAGGATCTCGTCGCGGTAGCTTTCGGGCTGCGCGTCGAAGCGCTCCCAGCTCGGCATCGAGACGACATCGACGCCATGGCCGGCTTCCTCGATCTTCTTCGCGGTGGCGAGCGCGATCTCGACCTCCGAGCCGCTGGCGATCAGCACCGCCTTGCGCGGGGCCTCGGCCGCCTTGAGGCGATAGGCGCCCTTGGCCGAGAAATTCTGGCTGATGTCGGTGCGGAGCTGCGGCAGCCCCTCGCGCGACAGGGCGAGCAGCGACGGGCCATCGGCCTTTTCGAGGCTCAACGCCCAGCATTCGGCGGTTTCGATCACGTCGCAGGGCCGATAGACATCGAGGTTCGGCATCACCCGCAGGCTCATCAGATGCTCGATCGGCTGGTGGGTCGGGCCGTCCTCGCCGAGGCCGATCGAATCATGGGTCATCACATAGACGACGCGCTGCTGCTGGAGCGCCGACAGCCGGATCGCGCCGCGGCAATAATCGGAGAAGACCAGGAAGGTGCCGCCATAAGGGATGACGCCGCCATGCAGCGCCATGCCGTTCATGGCACAGGCCATGCCGAATTCGCGGATGCCGTAATAGACATAGCGGCCGGCATAGTCGCCGGCGGTCAGCGGCGCCTGATCCTTGGTCTTGGTGTTGTTCGATCCGGTCAGGTCGGCCGAGCCGCCGATCGTCTCGGACAGCTGCTGGTTGATCGGCGCCAGCACCATCTCGGACGCCTTGCGGGTCGCCACCTTCTGCGGGTTGGCGATCAGGTCCTGGAGATAGGGCTGGAGCGAGAAATTCTCCGGCAGCTTGCCGGCCATGCGGCGCTCGAATTCGGCGCGGTTGTTCGAGGCGACGAGCCGGGCTTCCCAGCCGCTGCGCGCCGCCGCGCCGCGATGGCCGGCTTCGAGCCAGGCGGCCTTGATATCCTCCGGGATGACGAAGGGCTCGGCGGTCCAGCCGAGCTCAGCGCGCGTCGCGGCGACTTCGTCGGTGCCGAGCGCTGCGCCGTGGGTCGCCGAGGTGCCCTGCTTGTTGGGTGCGCCATAGCCAATGATCGTCGTGCAGCGGACGATCGATGGGCGCGGATCGAACTTCGCGGCCTCGAGCGCGGCGTTGATGCTGTCCGGATCATGGCCGTCGCAGCTGACGGTATGCCAGCCGGTCGCGGCATAGCGGGCGAGAACGTCTTCCGACGAGCTGAGCGAGACCGCGCCGTCGATGGTGATTCGGTTGTCGTCCCACAACACGATCATCCGGCCGAGCTGCAGATGCCCGGCGAGTCCGATCGCCTCATGGTTGATGCCTTCCATCAGGCAGCCGTCGCCGGCCAGCACCCAGGTGCGGTGATCGACAAGCTCGTCGCCGAACACGGCGTTCAGGTGCCGCTCGGCGATCGCCATGCCGACCGCTGTGGCCAGGCCCGAGCCGAGCGGACCCGTGGTCGCCTCGACGCCAGCCAGCTCGAAATTCTCGGGGTGGCCGGCGCACGGGCTGTGCAACTGGCGGAAATTGGCGATATCCTCGATGGTCGGGCGCGCATAACCTGTGAGGTGAAGCAGCGAGTAGATCAGCATCGAGCCATGGCCGGCCGACAGCACGAAGCGATCGCGGTCGGCCCATTTGGGTTGCGACGGATCGAACTTCAGGTGCTTGGTGAACAACTCGGTGGCGACGTCGGCCATGCCCATCGGCATGCCGGGATGCCCCGAGTTCGCAGCCTGCACGGCATCCATCGACAGCGCGCGAATGGCATTGGCGAGCTGCTTCGATGCAATCGTCATGGAATAACCTTCTGCAGACCGGCGGGATCGGCGAACAGGCGGATTTGCTGCTCGCGCGGACCCTTTGTCGTGCTGAGGCGCTATCGTCAACTCCAGGGTCGGTTTCAGCAAAGCATCCGTGCGAGCTGGCCGATCGCAACGCTGCGCTTGCGGGCCGTAACGAGGCTGCTATTCCTTTGAATCCATGACCGACCGTCGTCTCATATTGGCCCTTGGCCGCCTCGAACGCGCACTTGCCCGCATTGAGGCGGGAATCGAGGCGGGTCCGCAATCGCTCTCGTCAGCGCCGCCCTTCGGGCATGACGAAAGCGAGGCGCTGTTCCGCCTTGCCGAGCGCCACCGTACGCTGCGCGAGGCTACCGAATCGGCGATCGAGCGGATCGACCGGCTGCTGGGAGCGAACTGATGGCCGATGTCGAGGTTGCTGTCGCCGGGCGCCGCTACAAGCTGAGCTGCCGCGACGGCGAGGAGGATCATCTTCGCGCGCTCGTCCGGATGGTCGATCTCAAGGCCGAGGAGATCACCGGCACGCTCGGTGAGATGACCGAAACCAGGACGCTGCTGCTTTCCGCCTTGCTGATCGCCGACGAACTCAACGACCTGCGCGGCGCGGCGGCGGTCGCGCGCAACGAGTCGCCGGCCGATGTCGAACCCGATCCCGCCTATGCTGTGGCGATCGAGCGCATCGCCGAGCGGGTCGAACGGCTGGCGTCGCAGTTCGAGCGGCCGAGGGAGTAGATTGCCAGTCGCCCCTCGTTTCACGAGGGAAGCTCCCCTGTCGTCACCATCCTCTTGAGCTCAGCCGCCCCGCGCCCTACATATGGCCATGGCGGGTACTGCCCGGCACGAGCTGCGCGAACATCCCTGAGGCGATTCAATTCCTATGGGGGCTGTCTCTGTCCGGACCCTGGTCCGATGCATATGGCTCCCACCTGATGCTTTCGGCGTCAGAGGATATTCCAGAAACGACCATGGCGGTCCCGCCACCCCATGAAGCGAGCCGGCCCCGATGATTGAGCCATCCAAGCCGGCGCTGCGCGCCGGGCTGCGCGCCGCCCGCGACGGATTCGTGCTGGATCTCGCGGAGGGGCAGCGTGCGCGGCTCGAGGCGCGCGCCGCGGCGAATCTGATGCCGCTCATCACGGGCGCGAAATGCGTCGCCTTCTATCATGGGCTGGGCAGCGAGCTCGGCTGCGGCCCCGCGATCGCCGCGGCGGCGATCCAGGGCGTCAGCATCGCACTGCCGCATGTGGCAGGCCGCGCCCAGCCCATGCGCTTTCTCGCATGGGCACCAGGCGATCCGCTCGAGCCCGGCTGGCGCGGACTGCAGCAGCCGCTTGGCGATGCGCCCGAGCTTGTCCCGGACATCATCGTCACCCCGCTGCTGGGTTTCGACTCGACCCTGGCGCGACTCGGCCAGGGCGCCGGCTTTTACGATCGCGTCTTTGCCGAACGGCCGGGGGGGGCGAAGATCGGTTTCGGCTGGTCGGTACAGCGCGTTCCGGTCATAGCGTGCGATCCTTGGGATGTGCGGCTCGATGCCGTCGTCACGGAAGCGGGCATGATCGGGAAAAGCGAGCAGCAATGACACAACCCAGCTGGCGCAAGCCGTTCGGCATCTTTTTGATCTTGCTCATCATATTTGTGTGGGCCGTGATCGTGGCGAGCGCTTCGCCCTGGATCGGGCAGCAGCATATGCTCGTGCAGGCGGCGATCTACATCGTCGCGGGCATCATATGGATATTGCCGCTCAAGCCGCTGCTGGCATGGATGGAAACCGGCCGCTGGCGACCCTGACTGCGTAGAAACACGTGGTCGCATTAACCGGATGTATCGAATCTCGCGCTATCTCCCTGCACTGAGATTAGGGGTGTGACGGTGCGCGAAGAAAGAATAGCCGCGAAATCAGCAGAGCGTGACGAATGGCGCAGGCTGTACGACATGATCGGCAAGCTGCTGTTCGATCACGGACTCGAGCCATCCCCGGCTAATTTCGACCTGTGCCACCGCTATCTGTCGGGCCGCGACGGCGAGCTCACCGCGATGGTCGATCGCGCCATCGCCAAGGACGGCAATCTCAGCGAAGCCGTGACTGCGGCAATCTCGGCCAAGCTCGACTCGGGGCTGTCGACCGACGAACTGTCGCGCATCGCCGTCGACGCGCAGGGCTATCTGGAGCAGATGTCCGCCATTCTCGCCCGCTCGGGCGACGATGCCCGCGACTATGGCGTCGCCCTCGAGAATGAGGCGGCGGGGCTCGTGAAGAGCAAGTCCCCGGTCGTGTCGGTAGAGACATTGGTCGAACTGACCCGCTCGATGATCGACAAGGCGCAGGCCGCCGAAGAGGATCTGCGCCGCACCGAGATGCAGATGAGCGCGATGCGCAAGGACCTGGCCGTCGCACACCACAAGGCCAACAGCGATCCGCTTACCGGCCTGCCGAATCGTCGTGCGCTCGACAATCACCTGCGCACCGCCTTCGAAAATGCCCGCCGCGCCGATTCGCCGCTGGCGCTGGCGATCTGCGACATCGATCATTTCAAGATCTTCAACGACACCCATGGCCACCAGATCGGCGACGAGGTGATCAAGTTCGTGGGATCGTCGCTCGGCCGCTCGGCCAATGGCGACATCTTCGTCGCGCGCTATGGCGGCGAGGAGTTCGTGATGGTGTTCGAGCGCGGTGCCGCCGCTCAGTCGATGGGGATCCTCGACAAGGTCCGCGCCGCGATTGCCGCGCGCGAACTCAAGGTCACCCACACCGGCCAGTCGCTGGGGCGGCTGAGCTTCTCCGGCGGTGTCGCGACGCTCGATGCCAAGGATTCGCCGGGTTCGCTGCTGAAGCGCGCCGACGCCGCGCTGTACAAGGCCAAGCAGGACGGCCGCAACCGGATCAACGCAGCGGAGTAATTGGCTCAGGCCAAGGCCCTCTCCTTGTCATGCTGAACTTGTTTCAGCATCCACCTCGCCGCTCGGGGATGGTCAGCTGGACATGGGCGATTCCAATCCGTGCTGATAGATGCGGGCCATCGGGTTCGACATCACGCCGACATGATTGCGGCCGCTCGCAAGCCTATAAACGCCTGGTCGACGGGTCGACTACGCCCCCATGGCATCCCTGCGTCTCGGGGTGGATGCTGAAACAAGTTCAGCATGACGCGGTTTATCCGTATGCGATTAGCCCAATCGCCCTTCATCCTTTACTGGGCGGAACGACAGCAGTTTGCGAGAGCCTCAATGCCCGGTGCCGTTCCCTTCCGTTCGATACATGGCCATGGCCTGGTGCGCCTTGGTGCCGGCACGCCCCTGGCGAGCGCGGGCGATGTCGCGGCCAATGCCGCCGGGATCGTCGCGCTGGCGCGGCAGGCCGATGGCGAAGGGGTCGACCTGCTCGTCCTGCCGGAGCTCGCCTTGTCGTCCTACGCGATCGACGATCTCCATCTCCAGGATGCGCTGCTCGACCGGGTCGAGGCCGAACTTGCCGGGATCGTTGCTGCCAGTGCCGACCTGGCGCCAGTGCTGCTGGTCGGCGCCCCGATCCGGCGCAATGGCCGGCTGTATAACTGCGCGGTGGTCGTCTCGCGCGGGCAAATCCTGGGGGTGGTGCCCAAGAGCTTCCTGCCGAATTACCGCGAATATTATGAGAAGCGCTGGTTTGCGCCGGGCTATGGGCTGCGCGGCCTCGACATCGCCCTGTGCGGCCAGGCCGCGCCGTTCGGCCCGGACCTGATCTTTGCCGCCGACGATCTCGCCGACTTCATCTTCCATGTCGAGATCTGCGAGGATTATTGGGCGCCGCTGCCGCCGTCCACGCTCGGCGCGATGGCCGGGGCGCTGATCCTGTGCAACCTGTCGGCATCGAACATCATCATAGGCAAGGCCCGCGACCGGGCGGTGCTCGCCGCGTCGCAATCGATGCGCGCCATCGCCGCTTATTGCTATTCGGCCAGTGGGCCGGGCGAGAGCACCACCGACCTTGCCTGGGACGGCCAGGCGATGATCCACGAACTCGGCGTGATGATGGCGGAGTCGAGCCGCTTCGGGGACGATCCGGAGCTGATCATGGCCGATGTCGACGTCTCCCGCCTGCGCCTCGAGCGGCTGCGGATGGGGACGTTCAACGACTGCGCCGCCGCCAGCGGCCACCCGGAGAAGGCTTTCCGGCGCATTGCCTTCGCCCACAAGCCCAGCTTCGCCGATGTCGGCCTCAAGCGGCAGGTGGCGCGCTTTCCGTTCGTGCCGGCCGATCCGCTGCAGCTCGATGCCGACTGCTACGAGGCATTCAACATCCAGGTCGAAGGCCTGGCCAAGCGCTTCACCTCAACCTCGGGCCGCACGATGGTGATTGGCGTCTCGGGCGGGCTCGACTCGACCCATGCGCTGATCGTCGCCGCCAAGGCGTGCGATCGCCTCGGCCTGCCGCGCAAGGCGATCCTCGGCTATACCATGCCCGGCTTCGCGACGGGCGACGCCACCAAGTCCAACGCCTGGGCGCTGATGCGGGCGCTCGGCATCACCGCGGCCGAGATCGACATCCGTCCCGCCGCCCGGCAGATGCTGGCCGACATGGACCATCCCTTCGCCAAGGGCGAACCGGTCTACGACATCGCGTTCGAGAATGTTCAGGCCGGCTTGAGGACCGATTATCTGTTCCGCCTCGCCAACCAGCATGGCGGCTTCGTGATCGGCACCGGCGACCTGAGCGAGCTGGCGCTCGGCTGGTGCACCTATGGCGTCGGCGACCAGATGAGCCATTATGGCGTCAATTCCGGCGTTCCCAAGACCCTGATCCAATATCTGATCCGCTGGTGCGTGCGCACCGGCCAGTTCGACGCTGCGACCGATGCGATCCTGACATCGATCCTGGGCACCGAGATTTCACCCGAACTTGTCCCCGCCGATGCCAGCGGCGCGATCCAGAGCACCGAGTCCAAGGTCGGGCCCTATGAGCTGAACGACTTCTTCCTCCACCATGTCATCCGGCTCGGGCTCAAGCCGTCGAAGATCGCCTTCCTCGCCTGGCATGCCTGGAAGGACGCCGATGCGGGGCTGTGGCCGGCGGGCTTCCCGGACGAATTGCGCAACAGCTACGATCTCGCGACGATCCGCCGCTGGCTCGAGAATTTCCTGTTCCGCTTCTTCACGATCAGCCAGTTCAAGCGCTCGGCGATGCCCAACGGCCCCAAGGTGTCGGGTGGCGGCGCGCTGTCCCCCCGCGGCGACTGGCGCGCGCCTTCGGACGGTAATGCCAAGCTCTGGCTCGACGAGTTGGCGGCGGCGCTCGACGGCGTCGAGGACTGACCTCAGCGCGCCTCTTTCCTTCGTACCAGCGCCGCGATGCACGACGCGCGGTCGATGTCCTCGCCGGTCGGCAGGCGCGCGTCGACATGGGTGACCAGCGGTTCGCGGCCCGGGCCCGGCGGGTAGAGATAGGCGTCGAGCACGCAGACGCCGCTGGCATATTGGAGCTTGCGGGCGGGCTCCTCGCGGACATCCTGGTTGGGCGTGCCGAACAGCGCGATCAGTGCACGGGCGTCCTGGCCCAGCACCCGGTCCAGTCCGGCTTCGACCCGCACCGGCGGGGGCGGCGCGACCACCAGCGGCGGCTGGGTGGGGCCGCAGCCGGCGAGGATCGCGAGCGGCGCGAGCGGGGTCAGGCGCAGGATATTCATGCTGTCCCGAGAGCATCATCCTCGGCGTGATGCAAGCCGGCGTCGTCGAGCGGCTTTGCGGCCACGGCGGATTTCGCTACGCCTGCTATGACCAAATCGATCCGCTCATCCTGAGGAGCCACTGAGCCTGGCGAAGTGGCGTCTCGAAGGATCGTCCTTCGATGCGGTCTTCGCCAAGCTCAGCCCTTACTCAGGATGTGCGGAAGAGTGACCGAATCCAATAGCCGGGCACCCGAAGGGGTGGCGATGGCTTCCCTCCGCTATGATGTCCTCGCGATCGGCAATGCGCTGGTCGACGTGCTTACCCATAAGGATGATGCGTTCGTCGCGGCGCAGGGGCTCGATCGCGGGATGATGCAGCCGATCGCGCCCGATCGCGCGGTGTTGCTGCACCAGGCGATGGGCGACTGCCAGGAAGTGTGCGGCGGTTCGGCGGCCAACACGATGGCGGCGCTGGCGCGGCTCGGCCTGCGGCTCGCCTTTGTCGGGCAGGTCGGCGACGACCGGCTGGGGCGGATGTTCGCCGGCGACATGGCGGCGAGCGGCATCGACTTCCCGCTGCCGCCTATCGCGGCCCCGACCGGGCGCTGCCTGATCATCGTCGGCCCTGACGGCCATCGCACGATGAACACGGCGATCGGCGCGTCCGAATATCTGCCCGCCGCCGCCTTCGATGCGGCAATCGCGGCGGAAGCGGCGATCCTCTATGTCGAAGGCTATATGTGGCGCACCGCGGAGCCGCGCGCGGCATCGCGTGCTGCGCTGGCAGTTGCCCGCGCGCATGGCCGTCGCACCGCCTTCACGCTCTCCTCGGAGTTTTGCGTGCGACAGCATCATGATGAGTTCGTCGGGCTGCTCGACGAGGGGCTGGTCGACATGCTGTTCGCCAACGAGGGCGAACTTGCCGCCTTGAGCGGGCTGGCCGATGTCGAGGCCGCCGTCGCCTGGGCGGCGGAGCGGGTGCCGCTGCTGATCGCGACCCGCGGCGCCGATGGGGCGATCGGCATCGAGAAGGGACAGCGCACCGAAATAGCGGCGGAGCCGTGCGGGCCGATCGTGGATACGACCGGTGCGGGCGATCTGTTCGCGGCCGGCGTTCTGGCCGGGCTGGCGCAGGGCCGCGATTTGGCTGTCGCCTTGCGGATGGGATCGATCGCGGCGGGCCGGATCATCGGCATTATCGGCCCTCGCCTGCCCGAGGGCGAGGATCTTGGCGCCCTGATCGAAGCGCGGCTGGGCGGTTAGCGCCGAACATATTTCCGTCATGCTGAACTTGTTTCAGCATCCACCGTGCAACAGGAGAACGGCCCCCAGCGGGAGAGTGGATCCTGAAACAAGTTCAGGATGACGGTGCGCCCAAGCAGTCGATTTGCGCCGTCAGCTGATCGGCGGCACTGGCATCGGCGGCACGTCCTCGTCCATCTCGTGGGTCTCGACGATGCCGCGGCCGAGGTTGCTCTTGCGGTAGCCGTAGAGGAAATAAACCACCAGGCCGATCGCCGCCCAGCTGAAGAACAGCGTGATCGTGTAGGTCGACAGGCTGGAAAATAGATAGATGCAGCCGAAGACCGAGATCGGCGCGACGATCGCCACCGCCGGGGTACGGAACGGACGATTACGGCTCGGATCGGTCCAGCGCAGCACGAGCACGGCGATCGACACCGCGGCGAAGGCGAACAGCGTGCCGGAGTTGGAGATGTCGGCGAGCGCGCCGACCGGGAAGAGCGCCGCGAAGATGGCGACAAACACCCCGGTCATCATCGTCACGACATGTGGCGTGTGAAAGCGGGGATGGACCTTCGAAAACACGGCCGGCAGCAGGCCGTCGCGGCTCATCACGAAGAAGATGCGGGTCTGGCCGAACATCATCATCAGGATGACCGACGGCAGCGCGAGGCCGGCGGCGAGGCCGAGCAGGTTGCCGATCTGCGGCCAGCCGATCTCGCGCAGCGTCCAGGCCAGCGCCTCCTTCGAGCAGACAACCTTGGCGTCGCCGATCGCCGAGCAGGCGGCGGTCAGTTCGGCCGAGCCGGTCGGCAAGGCGGTGCCCGCGGCGTTCAGCATCGGCTGCGCGCCGACGCCGCCGATCACACCGGCCGCGACCAGCATGTAGAAGATGGTGCAGATGCCCAGCGAGCCGATCAGGCCGATCGGCATGTTGCGCTGTGGGTTCTTGGTTTCCTCGGCTGCGGTCGAGACGGCATCGAAGCCGACATAGGCGAAGAAGATCGAGGCCGCCGCCGCGGAAATGCCGCCGAAGCCGGTCGGCGAGAAGGGGTGGAAATTCTCCATGTTCATCACCGGCAGGGCAAGGATCACGAACAGTGACAGCGCTGCGATCTTGATGCCGACGAGCACCGCGTTGACCGTGGCGCTCTCCTTGGTACCGAGCACCAGCAACCAGGTGACCAGGCCGGCGATGATCGCGGCGGGGAGGTTGATGATGCCTCCGTCGATCGGGCCCAGCACCAGCGTCTTGGGCAGGACTATGCCCGTCAGGTTCTGGAACAGGCCGACGACATAGCCCGACCATCCGACAGACACGGCTCCCGCGGCGATCGCATATTCGAGGACCAGCGCCCAGCCGACCATCCAGGCGACCAGCTCGCCCATCACGGCATAGCTATAGGTGTAGGCCGAGCCCGAAACCGGCACCATCGCCGCCATCTCGGCATAGCAGAGCGCGGCGACCGCGCAGACGAAGCCGGCGATGATGAAGGCGAGGATCATGCCCGGGCCCGCCTTCTGGGCGGCCTCGGCGGTGAGGACGAAAATACCGGTACCGATGATGCCGCCGATGCCCAGCATGGTCAGCTGGAAGGGGCCGAGGGATCGATGCAGCGACTTTCGGGCTGCGGTGGCGAGAATGGCGTCGAGTGGCTTTACGCGCCCAAATATCATGCGGAGTTCCCTCGTCGGGCCGGGCTGTTCGCGCGCGGCCGGTCATGGGAAGAGGAGCCTAACCGGTAATTCCGAGCGCGCAATAGGATTGCGCGGATGTGACGGTTACGATCTCGGCAGCATTTCGTAGAACTGGCGGCCGCCGAAAACATGGACATGGAGATGCGGCACCTCCTGGTGGCCATGGCCGCCGGTGTTGGCCAGCAGGCGATAGCCGGGCTCGGCCAGCCCCGCCGCGCGGGCGACATGGCCGACCGCCCGGATGAAGCCGGTGATCTCGGCGTCGCTGCCCTTCGCGGTGAAATCGTCCCACGAGACGTAGCGGCCCTTGGGAATGACCAGGAGATGGACCGGCGCCTGCGGTCTGGCATCGTGGAAGGCGAGCGCGAACTCATCCTCATAGACGGTCTTCGACGGCAGCTCGCCACGTAGGATGCGGGCGAAGACGTTGCTGTCGTCATAGGGCAGGGTGGCGTCGATCGGCATGTTTGTTTCCCTTGATGACGCGGATCAGGATGAGGTCCGCCCGGCTTTCTCGGTCAATCCGGAAACCCCCTCGCGCCGGTCGAGTTCGGCGAGCACGTCGCCAAGCGGCACGCCTGCGGCAGCGAGCAGCACGGTAAGGTGGAAAAGCAGGTCGGCGGCCTCGCTGGCAACCGCCTTCGGATCGCCGGCCATCGCGGCGATGACCGTTTCTACGGCCTCTTCGCCGAGCTTCTGGGCAATCTTGGGCATGCCCCGCGCGAACAGCGAGGCGACGTAGGACGTTGATGGGTCGGCGCCCCGCCGCGCATTGATCGTCGATTCGAGCTGTTCGAGGGTGGTCGTCATAGCTGCCGCTTCAAGCGCGCCCGCACGATCAGGTCAACGCAGAAAGAACGCGGCCCCCGCCCGCCCTCCACCGATCGCATCGGTGAGGGGTGGGCGGGGGCCGGATACGCATCGCAACGCTACAGGGGAAAGGATAAATCTCTAAGCAAACCGAACAGAAGCAAAACTACGGGTCCCGACGTTTCTGGCTGGCGATGCGGCCGACGAACACGCCGGCGATCGCGATCAGGAACATGCCCAGCGCGCTCGGCTGCGGCACGTTGCGCAGCCATGCCGATACAAGGCCGAGCTGCGCCCAGGCGGGAGAGGCAACCGCGAGGGCAGCAATCAACGCAATTACCCCCCGTAATGCGGCACTTACCATCGGATCGCCTCCCCCCGCCTTCGCCCCCGGCGAGCTGGAAAATCGGGTACGCCGAATAGTAAGCGAGAATCGTGCCAGATCCAGGAATCGGCGGATTTCCGGCTTTTGTGCACATTATCGGTCATGATCATTCCTGATCTGTGTAAGGAATCCCGACGCTTGTCGGGTCCGGCCTCGGGACGTGGTGCGCGGCAAACAAAAACCGCGGCGACTCCCGGCAAGGGCGTCGTCGCGGTTCCGTAGTTCGATGATCCGTCACCCCGCCTGGCGGCGGGGCGCAGGATCAGGCGCCGAGGTCGGCGGTGTCGATCTTGACGCCCGGGCCCATGGTCGAGCTGACCGCGGCCTTCTGGAGGTACTTGCCCTTGGCGCCGGTCGGCTTGGCCTTGACGATCGCATCGACGAACGCGTCGAAATTGGCGCGCAGGTCTTCCGCCGGGAAGCTCGCCTTGCCGATTCCCGAATGGATGATGCCGGCCTTTTCGACGCGGAACTCGACCTGCCCACCCTTGGCAGCCTTGACGGCTTCGCCGACGTTCATCGTGACGGTGCCCAGCTTGGGGTTCGGCATCAGGCCCTTCGGGCCCAGGATCTTGCCGAGCCGGCCGACCAGACCCATCATGTCCGGGGTCGCGATGCAGCGGTCGAAGTCGACCGTGCCGCCCTGGATCGTCTCGAGCAGGTCTTCGGCGCCGACGACTTCGGCACCCGCTGCCAGGGCTTCTTCAGCCTTGGCGCCGCGCGCGAACACGCCGACGCGGACGTCCTTGCCGGTGCCCTTGGGCAGCGTCACCACGCCGCGGACCATCTGGTCGGCGTGACGCGGATCGACGCCCAGGTTGAGCGCGACCTCGATGGTCTCGTCGAACTTGGAGGTGGCGTTGGTCTTGGCGAGCTTGATCGCCGCATCGACGTCGTAAAGCTTGTCGCGGTCGACCGAAGCGGCCTGGTTCTTCTGCTTCTTGCTGAGCTTGGCCATGTTATCAGCCCTCCACCACTTCGAGGCCCATTGCGCGGGCGCTGCCTTCGATGATGCGGGTCGCCGCGTCGATATCGTTGGCGTTGAGATCCTTCATCTTCGCTTCGGCGATCGCGGTGAGCTGCGAACGCTTGATCTTGGCGGCGACGATCTTGCCCGGCTCCTTCGAGCCCGACTTCAGGCCGGCGGCCTTCTTGATCAGGAAGCTGGCGGGTGGCGTCTTGGTGATGAAGCTGAAGCTGCGGTCGGCATAGACGGTGATGACGGTCGGCAGCGGCGTGCCGACTTCCTGGTCACCGGTCTGCGCGTTGAACGCCTTGCAGAACTCCATGATGTTGACGCCGCGCTGGCCCAGCGCGGGACCGATCGGCGGCGATGGGTTCGCCTTTCCAGCGGGCACCTGGAGCTTGATATAGCCCGTGATCTTCTTTGCCATGTTCACTCACTCTGTAGTTGGTCGGATCGCAGGCGATCCTCCCGGTTCAAGTTTAGCGGTCCATGCGGAGATCGAAATCTCCTCCCGCAGCTTGTGCCTGGAAGGCACTATCCGGTTTGAGCCGGAATCTCCAAATTCGTCATGCTGAACTTGTTTCAGCATCCACCCATCAACCGGGAACGCTCTCCCGTGGCTCGGTGGATCCTGAAACAAGTTCAGGATGACGGCCTTGATCAGGCCGTCACTTAACCCGTTCGACCTGCTCGAACTCGAGCTCGACCGGGGTCGCGCGGCCGAAGATCGAGACCGACACCTTGACGCGGCTGCGATCGAAATCGAGCTCCTCGACGATGCCGTTGAAGCTCGCGAACGGGCCGTCGAGCACCTTGACCTGATCGCCGATCTCGTAATCGACCTTGAGCTTGGCCTTGGGGGCGGCCGCGGCGGCCTCCTCCTTGGTGTTCAGGATGCGTGCGGCCTCGGCTTCGCTGATCGGCTGGGGCTTGCCCATCGAGCCGAGGAAGCCGGTCACCTTCGGCGTGTTCTTCACCAGGTGATAGACGTCGTCGTTCATGCTGAGCTTGGCCAGCACATAGCCGGGAAAGAATTTCCGGTCCGACGTGATCTTCTTGCCGCGGCGAACCTCGGTGATCTTCTCGGTTGGAACTTCGACCGATTCTACCAGCTGCTCGAGCCCCATGCGCGCAGCATCGGCCAGGATCGATTCCTTGACCTTGTTCTCGAAGCCCGAATAGGCGTGAATGATGTACCAGCGCGACATGAACGCCAACGTCTCCGTATTCGGAGCGATTTCCAGTCAGATCAGATCCGACACCCGGAAATCGCGACCACCAAAAAATCTAGCCCAAGAGCGACAGCAGGAACTTCACGATCGCTGCGAACAGCTGATCGAGCCCGAAGAAGAATATACCCAGCAGCAGCGTCATGATGCCCACCATGATGGTGGTCGTCACGGTCTCCTTGCGGCTCGGCCAGGCGACCTTCGCCGTCTCGGCCTTTACCTGCCGGATGAACTCGCCGGGTGAAGTCTTCGCCACGTCCTCGCCTACCCAAATCGACAGGCAAATGCCTGCCAGTGCTTCCACAACAACGACACGAGGCCTCAGTCCGCTATTTAGCCTTGCGGCTGCGGACCTTGACCTCGTTATTCTCGACCCCGTCGGCCTTACCCTACCATTTCGAAATGGCAGGAGTGGAGGGACTCGAACCCACGGCCCTCGGTTTTGGAGACCGATGCTCTACCAACTGAGCTACACTCCTCCGGGTCCGAGACGCGGGCACATAGCGGTGGGACCGTTGGAGTGCAAGGGGTTGGCGACGTGCCAAGCGGTCAGCGCGTATATCTGACGCCCGCATCGTCGATGTCCCAATAGGCGCCGCCATTGCCGTTGGTGCGAAAGGCGATCGGCACTTCGATGCGGTGGCCGCAGGGCTCGAACGTCCAGATCTCGTTCCACGAGCCCTTCAGCCTGATTCCATAGACATCGGGACCGAGATCGGCGCTGCTGCCGGCGATGCGCATGCCCGTTGGTGTGATGTCGCGTGGGCTACAGGCCGAGTCGGCGGTGCGAAGCTGCTTGAGCGCGGTATTCACGGCACCCCGCAGCGCCTCGCGCGACAATGATGGCCAGGCATAGCTCGTGCCCTGTCCGGCGAAGATCCCCTGCAGCGTCCGGCCATCGGCGGCGCGCAACAGCAGCACGCGGATCGGATCGGCCGGCGGGCAATCGTCGAGCGTAACCCGCACCAGCCAGCCATTCTCGATCTGGCCCTTGGCGATCATGGTGGTGATCATGCCGTCGAGGCTGACGGGCGCGAGCTTGCCGAGCCTGATTTTTTTCGGCGCGCATCGACCGCGCTGGCGGGCGTCGACGGCGACGGCCGTGCCGACTGCCCGGGCCAGCGCGGCATCGTCGGGCAGAGGATTGCGATTGAGCTCCTCGAGGTCGCGCTTGAAGACGGCGGGATCGCCGAGCGGGTCGAGCGGGGCTGCGGCCAGCGGCGTGGCGACGATCAGCAAAGAGATGAGTGCCGCTGAGCAAAGAGCCCCGATAACCACGCCGCCGTCATGCTGAACTTGTTTCAGCATCCACTCCTCCACAGGTGGCCGTTCCCGCGTTCGCAAGTGGATGCTGAAACAAGTTCAGCATGACGAGCGGTAATGGACAGGGCTTATGCCGCGATGTCGTAGCCTTGGATCTCGCCCGCCAGATAGAGGTTGCGGGCCTTGGCGCGGCTCAGCTTGCCCGAGCTGGTCTTGGGCAGGGTGCGCGGCGGCACGAGCTCGACGACGCAGTGCATGCCGGTGATCGCGCGTACTTTCTCGCGGATCTGGTCGCGCAGCCGGGCGCGCTCGCTGGGGTCCGAGGTGCGGCACTGGACCAGCACGGCAGGGGTCTCCTCGCCGCCCGGCGTAGTGATCGCGAAGGCGGCGATGTCGCCGGCCTTGAAACCCGGCAGCTGCTCGACGGCCCACTCGATGTCCTGCGGCCAGTGATTCTTGCCGTTGATGATGATCATGTCCTTGGCGCGGCCGACGATGAAGATATAGCCGTCCGAGATATAGGCCATGTCGCCGGTGTCGAGCCAGCCGTCGACCATGCAGGCGTCGGTCGCCTCCTGGTCGCGGAAATAGCCCTGCATGATCGACGGGCCCTTGGCCCACAGCTTGCCGATCATCTTCTCGGGCAGCACCGAACCGTCGTCGTCGCGGATCTCGACCCGCATGTCGCGCACCGGCTTGCCGCAATTGACGATGGCACGGAAGCGGCGCGGCCGGTCCTGGCTGTGGTCGCCGCCCGACAGCTGGGTCTCCTCGACCAGCTCGACGACGATGCCCTCGCCCGGCGGCATGATCGATACCGCGAGCGTCGCCTCGGCCAGGCCATAACTCGGCAGGAAGGCGTTGGCCCGGAAGCCGGCTTCGGCGAAGGCATCGACGAAGGCCTGCATCACGTCCGGGCGGATCATGTCGGCGCCGTTGCCGGCGAGCCGCCAGCGCGACAGGTCGAAACGGTCGGAGGCCTTGGTCTGGCTCGACATGCGGCGCGCGCAGATGTCGTAGCCGAAGGTCGGCGAATAGCTGATCGTCGTGCCTTCGTTGCGGCTGATCATGTCGAGCCACGCGAGCGGGCGGCGCGCGAAATCCTCGGTCTTGAGGTAGTCGGTCGAAACCTGGTTGGCGACCGGCGACAGGAAGCAGCCCACCAGCCCCATGTCGTGATACCAGGGCAGCCAGCTGATGCAGCGATCCTGCGGCTCGACCAGCATGCCATGCGAATGCGCCGCGAGATTGTTGAGCAGCGCGCGGTGGGTAACCGCCACGCCATGCGGAAAGCGTGTCGAACCGCTCGAATATTGCAGATAGGCGATATCGTCCGGCGAAGCCTGCGGCAGGATCGCATCGACTGCCTCGCGCGCCTCGAACGCTTCGTAGCTCAGCCCCTCGACGCCGCGCTGCCGGGCCGCGGCCGACGCCATGTCCTCGAGCTCGGCCGGATAGAAGAAGAGTTTCGGATCGGAACTCGAAAGCTGGACGATCAGCTGGTCTATATAGCTGTCCTTGCCGCCGAACGAGGTCGGCAGCGGCAGCGGCACCGGCCAGGCGCCGGCATAGACCGCGCCGAAGAACAGCGCTGCGAACAGCGGCCCGGTTTCAGCGACCAGCGCGATGCGATCGCCGGGGCGGATCCCTGCGGCGATCAGCCGGCCGGCATTGGCCATGCTGTCGGCGCGCAGCTCTGCGTAGGTGTAGGGCTGGACAAGCGTCCCGCGCGCGTCGTGGAAATTCAGGCCGCGAACCCCGGCGGCAGCGTAGTCGAGCGCCGCTCCCAGAGTGTCGAAATCGGCGAAACGGCGCGGCAGGGCGTCCATCGTGGGCGTCGGCACCAATGCCATTATAATATCGTTCCTCTGCATCGTCGAAGCGCTATCCACCCGGTCCAGCATCAGCGCGCCTCCCCTGGGGCCACTGCGGCCGCCGGGCAGCCCTGTTCATGTTGCCTGCCTTCGCCGAAGCCCGCGTTCAAAATCCGGCCCGACTGTGGCACAATCATGGCGCATGCCCCGATCGACCCCCAAAATCCTGTCGCCATATGACATTGCGACACTTGAACGCGCTGCGCTCGATTATGCGGCGCGCTATGCCACGACCCGCGCCAAACTGGCCGCCTATCTGCGCCGCAAGCTGCGCGAGCGCGGCTGGGAGGGCGACAGCCCACCGCCGGTCGAGGAGCTCGTCGAGCGCTTTGCCGAGCGCGGCTATGTCGACGACCGTGCTTTTGCCGCGGCGCGCGCCGATTCGCTGCTGCGCCGCGGCTATGGCGTGCGCCGCATCGCCATGGCGCTGCGCACCGCCGGCATCGATGCCGAGACGAGCGGCGCGCTATGCGGGCGGATCGACGCCGGCGCGGAACAGGCTGCCATGCTCTATGCACGGCGCAAGCGGATCGGGCCGTTTGCCGGCCACCGCCCCGACGCGACGGAAAAGCGCCGCTGGATCGCCTCGATGGCACGGGCGGGCCATCCCCTCGATCTGGTTTTGCGCGTGCTCGGGGGCGAACCCGAGGAAGAAGAGGTTGATAATCCGCATTTTCCGGGCAATGGCGGATATCCGGTGTCGGAATAGCTTCGTTTCAAAGCCGGTCTGTGATAAAAAGGTCATCTAGGCAGCGGGTGTCTCAACGATGAATGAACAGTCTGTTGCGTCTGTGACGTTGCGCGACGTGAGCCTGGATAGCGATCAGGAACGCGTATCGATGACTGCTGGCGAAGCCGCCGAAACTGTTGTGGGCGCGGTCAAGTGGTTCGACGCCACCCGCGGCTTCGGCTTCATCGCGACCGACAATGATCGTGGCGATGTGCTCGTCCATTTCTCCGTGCTGCGCGACCATGGCCGGCGCACCCTGCCCGAAGGCGCCCGGATCGCCTGCGAAGTAGTGGCGCGTGATCGCGGCCTGCAGGCCCGCCGCATCCTCGCCATCGACCTGTCGACCGCGACCGGCCCGGATCCCGATCTCATCGCCAAGCGCAATGCCGATCGGGTCGATCCGACCCAGCTGATCGACAATGCCGGCGAACCCGAGGCGGTCGTGGTCAAATGGTTCAACCGGCTCAAGGGCTATGGCTTCGTGGTCCGCGAGGGCGACACCCAGGACATTTTCATCCATATGGAAACCGTGCGCAGGGCCGGTTTCGCCGATCTCATGCCAGAGATGCGGATGAAGGCGCGCATCGCAGAGGGCCGCAAGGGTCCGCTCGCGGTGGAACTTATCCCCAACTGACGGTGGCGTTCCCGGCGCGGCCTCTCTGCGTGCTCGCGCTCGCTGCGCTGGCAGGCTGCACGCCCGGCGCGGCGCGCTCCGCCGATACCGCGGCTGCCGCCTCCGCGACGGGCGTGCCGCTGGCGCCGCTGGAGATCAGGACGGCCAGGGGTGTCGTCAAATTCCACGTCGAGGTCGCGTCGACGCCGGAGGAGCAATCGCGCGGGCTGATGTACCGGACCAGCCTGCCCGCTCATGGCGGGATGATCTTCCCGATGACGCCTGCCCGCTTCGCAGCCTTCTGGATGAAGAACACCTATATCCCGCTGGATATGATCTTCATCCGCCCCGACGGCACGATCGCCAGGATCGCCGCAAACACCGTTCCCGAAAGTCTCGATACGGTCGAATCGGGTGAACCGGTGTCGGCCGTCCTCGAGATTACAGGAGGCGGCGCGGCCGCGGATGGCATCGTCGAAGGCGACAAGGTGAGCTGGAAGAGGCCGTAACGGGCGGTCGAGATGCGCGGGACCGCTCGTCCGGCTGAGCGGCCAAGGAGAGAGGCGCATCGAAGGACGTCCTCGATGCGGTGTTTCACCGAGCCCAGTGGCTCCTCGTGACGGGCCGGCCGGCAATCTGGCGACGGGCTGGCCTTCGCCTCTAAACGGTTGCACGGCATGGCCGGCAAGCGCTAAGCGAGGTGCCATGCTCAAGAAGATCTTCACTTGGTGGAACGGTGCCACAATCGGCACGCTGCTGTTCAGCAAGCTCAACGGCAGCCGCGTGGGCGAGGATTCGCTCGGCAATGTCTATTTCGAGGGCGGCCGGACCACCGATGGCCGCGCTCGCCGCTGGGTGATCTATTCGGGAGCCAACGACGCCAGCCGGGTGCCCCCCGAATGGCATGGCTGGCTGCATCACAGCACCGATCTTACCCCGGACCAGCTGCCGCCACCGCGCAGCTGGCAGAAGACGCCACAGCCCAATCTCACGGGAACCGATGCGGCCTACCGGCCGGCGGGCGCTCTCGAGAAGGGCGGCGTCCGTGCCGCCGCGACCGGCGATTATGAGGCATGGAGCCCGAGCTGAACCATGAAGTCGTTGTTTCGTGAAAATATCGGCGAGGCGCTGGTTGGCCTGTTCGTCATCGTCTTCGCAGCCTGGTTCATATGGTTTGCGTGGTCGGCCACGGGCGGCGGCACCAAGTCCGGCGCGATCCATGTCCACGCGCTGTTCCCGAACTCGACCGGCGTGAACGTCGGCAGCGACGTTCGGGTCGCGGGCATGAAGGTCGGCACCGTCACCGCGCAGAAGCTCGATCCGCAAAGCTTCCAGGTCAACATGACCCTGGCGCTCGATCCGGCCGTGAAGCTTCCTGCCGACAGCAGCGCCGCGATCACCTCCGAGGGCTTCCTCGGCGCAACCTTCATCTCGCTGATCCCGGGTGGCGATCCCGCCCCGCTCAAAAATGGCGATACGATCGCCGATACCCAGGGCGCAATGGACCTGATGAGCATGGTCGGCCAGTTCATCAACAAGTCCGGCAGCAGCGCGCCGGCCGAACCTGCGCCTGCTGGACCCGCCAAGCCGTGAAGCGTGTCCTGCTGGGCGCCGTCGCGCTCGGCGGCATTGCGGGCGCTGCGACCTGGGCGGTGAGCCAGGAGCAGGCGCCGATCGAGGCGGTGACCTCGGAAGAGCAGGTCGCGTCGCCGATTCTGGCGCCGGCCGCCGGCGACAGCGAGCCAGGCAACAGCAGCGCCCAGGCCGCGGCGCCCGGCGCGGTGGTCGAGAAGATTCCCGACAAGCCGCTGATCACCGAAGGCACGCCGCTCGATCAACGGGTTGCGGTGCTCGGCCTGCTCAACAAACGCAACGGCGAGTCACGCGAAGTGACGCTCAGGCCGGGCCAGGCGATCCGGGTCGGCGACGTCGTCATCCGCCTGCGCGCCTGCGAGACCACCGCGCCGTGGGAGGACCAGAAGCTGACCGGCGCCTTCGTCCAGACCGACGTCCGCAATCGCGACGGCAGCTGGCGGCGGGTGTTCTCCGGCTGGCTGTTCAAGGAATCCCCGTCGCTGAACGCGGTCGAGGATGCGGTTTACGACGTGTGGCCCAAAAGCTGCACGATGGTGCATCCTGATATCGGGCCCGACACCGTGCGCCTTTCCGGATCGGTCGCGCCGTCCAAGGCGAAGAAGTCGGGCGGCGACCAGCCCGCCGCCGCGCCGACGGCGCCGCCTGCCACGCCCATCGCGGAATCCAACAGCGCCACATAGGCGTCACGGCTCACCTCGATCGCGCCGAGCGACTGGAGGTGATCGGTGATGAACTGGCAATCGAGCAGGGTGAACTTCCCCGCCCTCAGCCGTGCGACGAGGTGCGCAAGGGCGACTTTCGACGCATTGCTCTGGCGGCTGAACATGCTTTCGCCGAAAAAGGCGCCGCCCAGCTTGACGCCATAGAGGCCACCCACCAAGCGGCCATCATGCCAGGTTTCGATCGAATGGGCGTGGCCGCGCCGGTGCAGATCGGCATAGGCGATTTCGATGGCGGGATTTATCCAGGTATCGGGCCGATCCGACGTGCTTGCCGCGCATTCCGACACGACCTGCGAGAACGCCTTGTCGGCGGTCACGGTGAAGCGCTCGGAGCGGATCGTCTTCGCCAGCGAGTGTGACAGCCGGAAGCCATCGAGCGGCATTATTCCGCGCTTTTTGGGTTCGACCCAGTAGACATCATCCGCGGCGCGGCTGTCCGCCATCGGAAAGACGCCGATGGAATAGGCTCTCAGCAACAGGTCCGGATCGATCGCCTTCATCGATTCACCCCTCGATCGATGGAATTATAGCGGATTCAGACCAAATCGGAAGAGTGCTGGACATCCGGACGGTGCCGGCCGACGCGATGGATCGGAAAACGTCATTCCCCGTTCTTCATCGCCTCGCGCTCGGCACGGGCGGCCTCGAGGAACTGGCGCATGCAGCCGGTCTGGCCATTCGACCCCTGCGGCGAGCAGCTGTTGGGCAGGCCCCTGCGGCTGACCATGTCCAGCGTTCGGGCGCGATCGACCCAGCTCTGGGTGACCGCCTCGCGCTTCTGCTTCCGGAACTGCTTGGGGATGCGAAAGCGCTCGCTCTCCGGCTGGCGCGCACAGACGATGATCTCCTCGTCGCTGCTGCGCGGGCACGGATCGTTGCCGAACACGACGAGCGTGCTGACTCGCGACGGTGAGTCCTCCGCCTTTTGGGCGGCAGCGAGCGGGGTCGCGGTCAGGAACAGTGGGAGCAGGATCAGCGATTTCATAGCTTCAGCTAGACGCGCTGGCGGCTTTCGGACTGCTGAATGACGTGCGTCCGGTGGCCAAAGGCGTCAGAACTTGATGCCGCACTTCTTGCCGTCGGCCTTGTCCTCTTCGCAGGCCTTGCGGGCGAGTTCGCGGAAGCAGCCGGAGGCGCCGCCCGAGCCGCTGGTGGAGCAGCTGTTGACGCCGCTACGGCCGACATATTCGAGGCTGGCGGCGCGATCGCCCCAATTTTCGTTGCCGCGGTCGCCGGACTTGCGCAGCTGCTCGGGGATGCGATAGCGCTCCGCCTCGGGCATGCGCCGGCAGACGACGATTTCCTCGCCGTTGCTGGTGGGGCAGGGATCGGTGCCGAAGATGGTGAGCACCCGTTCGGTGCGCTGCGCCTCGACCGGTGCCGCCAGCGGCAGGGCCATAGACAGGGCGGCGACCGCCAGAGCCGGAGAAAGCAAGCGGAGGGTCTTCATCGGCTCGGATCCTGTCCTATGGGTGCTTCTTATATGTTGCGCGACAGGCGAATGGCAATGCGGCAACCGAGCCGGATCGCGCCCGACAGCAGCGCATAAGCGGGCGCCTGCTCGGCGCCTGCCGCCAGTGCGGTCTCGCGATGCTCGACCTCTTCGGCGCGGAATTCCTCGATCGTGGCGCTCAGCTCGGGATCGCCATCGCCCAGCTGGTCGAGCTGTTCGCCATAATGACGGTCGATCTCGGTCTCGATCGCGACGGTGCAGGCCATCGCCGCCTTCGGACCGATCAGCGCGGTGGCCGCGCCCAGTGCGAATCCCGCCACGTTCCACAGTGGTTGCAGCGCTGTCGGGCGGACGCCGCGCTGCGTCATCATCCGGTCGAAGATCGCCCGATGCCGAGCCTCCTGCTCGGCCATGCGCGTGATCGCCCGCGCCTCGTCCGAACGCTGCCCCATCACCGCCAGCTGGCCGGCATAGATACGGGTCGCACCAAATTCCCCGGCCTGATCGACCCGCAGCATCGCCGCGCGCTGTTGCGCGTTGGCGGCTGGCAAAGGCGCCGCGCGCTGTTGCGCGTTGGCGGCTGGGGAAGGTGCCCCAGGCTGTTTTTCGTCGGTGTTCATCCGCGGCGTCTCCACAACCCAATGATGGCGAGGCCGCCCAGTATCGAGAAGATCGCGTTGAAGCCGGCCAGCGATATGCCGAACAGCGTCCATTGCGGCACGTCGCACTGGATCATCGGCGTCGCCATGATCTGCGAGAGCAGGTCGGCGCTCGATCCGCCCACGATCGGGGCGGAGCAGCGAGTGATACCCGTCCACCAGTGATATTCGACGCCGGCATGGAATAGGCCGATCGCGCCGCTTGTGAGTATCGCCGCGACCGCCAGCGCCACCAGCATCCGGCCGAGCGGTTTTTCAGGAACCCCGAAGGCGAGCAGGGCCAGCGCGATCGCCGCATAATGCGGCCAGCGCTGCCAGTGGCACATCTCGCAGGGGAAAAGCCCGCCAACATATTGGGAGCCGAGCGCGCCGGCCATCAATGCTGCAGGAAGCAGGAGCGCGGCGAGCCTGGCCTGGGCGAAGCGGGTCATCATCCCGGTATAGCGGGTGACGCGCAAGAAATAAGCCCCCGCGTCCGCATTCCTCCTCCCGCCGGGAGGAGGAATCGGCGTTACCGCGCGCCGCGCTTCGCGCCGGCCAGCGCCGTGCGCAGGGCCGGCTGCGACATGCGGGCGATCGTCTTGACCGCATAGTCGAGCTGGAAGTCGTCGACGCCCTGCTTCTTGAGCGCCTCGGCGGTCAGGATGAAGCGGGGATCGGCCTTGCCGTCATCCTCGAGCACCTTGTCGTCGATCTTCGCTTCGTTGATCAGGTGGCGGCGCAGGTCGGCCTCGCGCAGGCGCGGCCGATCCTTGTAATCGGGGTCGCTGAGCTGTGGCACGAGAATGTCGGGATTGATCCCGCCTTCCTGCACCGACCGGCCCGACGGCGTGAAATAGCGCGCCGTGGTGAGCTTCAGCGCCGTGTCGTCGGACAGCTCCATCACCGTCTGGACCGAACCCTTGCCGAAGCTGCGTTCGCCCATGACGAGCGCGCGCTTCTGGTCCTGCAACGCGCCTGCGACAATCTCGGCGGCCGAGGCCGAGCCGGCATCGACGAGCACGATCACCGGCAGGCCGTGCGCCAGGTCGCCCGCGGTCGCGAAGCGGCGCTCGATGTCGGTCTTCTCGCGCCCGCGCTGCGAGACGATCTCGCCGCGCTCCAGGAAAATGTCCGACACGTCGATCGCCTGGTCGAGCAGCCCGCCCGGATTGGAGCGTAGATCGACGATATAGCCGAGTGGATCATGGCCGATCGACTTCTGGATGCCCGCGATCGCCGCGCGCACCGAATCGCCCGTGTTCGAATTGACGAAGGTGTTGATGTTGATGATGCCGACCTGGTCCTTGACCTCCCACTTGACCGGCTTGAGCTGGATCAGCTCACGGGTCAGCGAAACGTCGAACGGCTTGTCGCGGCCGGGGCGGACGACGGTCAGCGAAATCTTGCTGCCGGGCTTGCCGCGCATCTGGTCGACGGCCTCGTCGAGCGTGCCGCCATAGAGCAGCTTGCCGTCGAGATGGGTGATATAGTCCCCGGTCTTGAGGCCGGCCTTCTGCGCCGGGGTATCCTCCTGCGCGGTCATGATCTTGACGGCGCCGTCCTCCATCGTGACCGACAGGCCGAGGCCGCCATAGGCGCCCTGGGTCTGGGTCCGCATATTCTGGCGGTCGCGGGCGTCGAGATAGGCGCTGTGCGGATCGAGGCTGGCGAGCATGCCGTCGATCGCGCCCTTCATCAGCGTGCGGTCATCGACCTTGTCGACATAGTCGGCGCGGACGCGCTCGAACACGCTCATGAACTGGTCGAGTTCCTTGTAGGTGCTCATGTCGACCGCGCTGATCGCGGGCGTCAACGTGGCAACAAGCGCTCCGGCGCCGAACAGCCCAACCGAACGCAACAGGGTCTTGGTCTTCATCAGTCGCTACATCCCAGAGAAGGGTGCCATCCTACAGGCATTTCGCCTTGCGGCAAATAGGCCGGATCGACCCGGCCCTTAGCAGCAAGGTGGTTAGCGAAGCGTGTTCGGTCAATGCGACGTGGCGCCTTCGCGGCGATTCCGTCACCCTGAACTTGTTTCAGGGTCCACTTGTCGGGCTGGAGCGCTTCCTCGTGGAAGAGTGGATGCTGAAACGAGTTCAGCATGACGGTGTCAGGGCGCGAAGGCGCGGTGCGCGCGAGCCCCCGGCTGCCCGGCTCCACTCAGATCAGCAGGCGTTCGATCGCCTGGGCCAGGGCCACATAGAGCTTGCCCATGTCGGACGAGATCATCGTCACCGCGAGGGCGCCGCCGTCGCGGCTGGCGAGGACGCGGCGGAGCAGCGCCTCGAAGTCGTGGATGTAGCGGTTCACATGCTCGCGGAACTCGACATTGCCGTCGTACAGCTGGCTGATCAGCCCGGCTTCCTCCTTGCGCAGCAGCCGCACCGCGGCGCGGGTGAAGGCGCCGTGATCGCCGTGGAGATAGGCTTTCCACGCGCCATCGGGCACGTCGTGCGACAGCAGCTTGGTCACGTCGATTGCGGCCGAGTTGAGATGCTCGACCAGGATCGCGACCTCGCGGCTGACCTCCTCCTGCTCGACATGCTCCTGGCGCGCCTGCGCCTCGGCGACGCGCTTCTCCATATTTGCGCTCGCCTCGGCGATCGACAGCATCTGGGTCAGCAGTCGCTCGCTGGCCAGGTTGGCGGCGGTAACGGCGGCCTCGGCGGTGTCCGAGATCAGGTGGATGCGCTGCGTGATCTGGGTACCGAAGGTGCGTTCGATCGCCTCGGCACCGCTCTTCGCCAGCATCTCGCTGGCATCGGGGATGATCGATTCGAGCGCCGCCCGTGCGCCCCGCGCGGCTTCGCCTGCGGTTTCGCGAACCTTGAGGATCGCGTCGACGAGCTGCCCTCCCGACAGTTCGGACAGCGAGCGCATGTTCGATTCGCTTTCGGCGATGAGCCGGCCGAGTTCGTTCGAATGGTCGCGCAGCGCCTCGAGCCGGGCGTTGGCTTCCTCGGCGAAGGCATCGGACAGCTCGCGCTGGCGTTCGAGCATCGTGTCGCCCTCGGCGGCGATGCTGGCCATGCGGCGGGCGGCCTGGTCGCCCAGGCCGGCGATCGCCTCGCGCTGGCGGTCGATCATGGTGTCGGCGGAGTCGAGCCGGTCGGTGGCGCGCTCGACCGTCGCGGCGAGTTGCTCGGCCTGGGCGGTGATCGCGCGCATCGTCGCGTCGCCGCGCGCCGCTTCGCTCTCGACCCGCTGCATCGTCTGCGGCAGATCGCGCTCGACATTGCCGATGATCGAATCGAAGGCGATGCGCAGCCCGTTGGCGCGGTCGGTCAGGGTCCGCGCGCCGGCCATGCTGCTGGTCACCGCCTGGCCGAGATGGTCGACATGTTCGCTGAGCGTCACGATCAGTTCGGCGAGGTCGGCGGTCTGCTCCGTGCCGGTCGCGCCCAGCGCCTCGAAGCGGCTTTCGATGGCGCCCAGCGCCTGTTCGAGATTGGCGACGAGCCGGCGGGCATCCTCATCCTGGCGGGCGAGCTGCGCCGAGAGCGCCTCGGCGTGCGCGCTCATCTCGCCGAGCCGTTCGGCGATCGAAGCGGCGGCGACCGTGCCGGCTTCGTCCAGGGCGGCGCGGCCATGGTCGATAATCGCCGCCATCGCCTCGCGCTGCAGATCCATGCCCGCCCGGGTCTGTTCGATGGCCATGGTCGCGCGGTCGAGGGTGGTGTCGATCGCGTGGCCAAGGCCGGCCGTCGTCTCCTCGATCGTGCGCGCGGTGCGCTCGGTACGCGTTTCGATCCGGCCGATCTGGGTGGCGAAGCGGCCGGTGGCGGCGCCGATCAGCTCGTCGGCTTCATGGCTGCGGGCGATAATGGTGGTCAGCGCTTCCGACAGGCCCTCGGCATGCTCGCGCGCGGTGCCGCCGATGCCGCGGATCAGTTCGGCGACCTCGTTGACGATGCCGAGCGAGCGGGGAAGGTCCTGCATCAGGCCGGTCATGTCTGAGCGGGCGACGCCGGTGGCATCATGGAGCAGGCTGGTCTGACGGGCGAGAAGATCGGTTTCGTCGCGCATGTCCATGCTGATCTGCTGCAGCCTGCGGGCGGCACGGTCGCCCTCTTCGAACAGCGAGTCGGTATGGGCAGCAAGTTCGGTGCGGCGGCTGTCGAGCGCGGTGAGGACACGGCCCACCGCATCCTCGAGCCGGCGGCTCTCGACGCGCATCGACAGGGCCGTCTCGCCGAAGCGGCCGGCTTCGCGGCGAGTGCTGCGCTGGATCAGTATGTAGATGATGCCGAGCAGCGCGAGCGGCCCGCTGGCCAGCGCGACAGTGTTGGCGATGGCCGATGGATCGAGCGGGACAGGACCGGTGCCGACGATCCACAGCGCGATCCAGCCGGCCGCGGCCAGGCCGAACAGCGCGCCGATCGCCATGTCCGCGGCGCGGCGCGACGATCGCGGCGCGGCGGGCTCGGCACCGGCGGGGACATCGTCATCCGCCGTGTCGACGAGCAGCAGTTCGCCATGTTCATTGTCGCTTTGGGCAGCTGTTTCAGGCAGTTGCCCTGCCGCCGCCGCTGCGCGCACGGCATCCGCCTCGGCCGCATTCGCGGCGCGCCAGCTATCCAGTGGATGCGGTGCCTTCCCCATGCGCCGGGATTCTATAGGAATCGCGAATCGAGCGATAGCCTCAGCCTAACGAAATCTTAACCCGATTGGCCGCTTATCGGGGCATGTCCTTCGAACCCGGCACCCTCGATCATCTGCTCGCCGAAGCCGTCGGCGGCGACAGCGCCGTCGCGGGTGAATTGCGCGCGCTGTTCCTGGCGTCGGCAACCATGCACCTCGCGGCGATGTCGCAGGCCGGCGGTGCCGCCTCATGGCGCGACGAGGCACTCAAGCTGCAGGGTCTCGCCGCCAGCTTTGGCATGACCGGCCTGATGCAGGCCGCAGCGCGCGCGGCATGCGCTGCGCAGGATCCGCTGCTGCTCGAGTCGCTGGCGGAAGCCCTGGCCGGGTGCCGCTGACAGTCGCCTAAAATGATGGGCTTTGCCGAATCGGCTTGCAGCGCCTATCCCGCTCCGCTTGCCGAAGGGGGATCGAGACTTGCCGCTCGCAGCGCTTATCGCCGCGCAGGACCAGACGGATAGCGGAGACGGGCTGCGGGCGACACTGCCGCTCGCCGGCCGGACGCTCGTCGAATATCAGGCCGGTCTGGCGCTGGCGGCGGGAGCGGGCCATGTCGTCATCCTGGTCGAGCGGGTTCCGGCGGCGCTGGCGCAGGCCGTGGATCGGCTGCGTCGGCAGGGCGCCCGGATCGAGATCGCGCGCAGCGTCGCCGATGCGATCGACCGCATGCATCCCGACGAGCGGATCCTGCTGATCGCCGATGGCGCGATCGTGGCGCAGGGGGCGGTCGATGCCCTCGTGGCCGGACATGCACCGGCACTGCTCGCCCTGCCCGATACCCAGGATCATGCCGAGTTCGAACGGATCGACGCGGCGCAGCGCTGGGCGGGTTTCGCGCTGCTCGCCAAGCCCGCGCTCGAGGCGACGGCGCAGATGCTCGGCGACTGGGACCTGGGCTCCACGCTGCTGCGCCGCCTCGTCCAGGCCGACGCCGTGCGCATCGAGGCGCTGAACCCCACCGGTGATCGGCCGTTGCCGCCACCGGTGCTGGCGATCGGCCCATCGGCGATCGCCACGATCGAGGCAAATCTGTTGCGCCGCGCCGATCCCGGCGACGGCCATTGGACCGAACGCTATGTCCACCGCTTCGTCGCGGCGCCGCTGATCAGGCAGCTTGTCGCGCGGCAGATCGATCAGATGCATGTCGCCATCGCAGCAATAGCGCTTGCCTGGATCGGGGCGCTGCTTGCGGCATTCGGTCTGTTCTGGGCGACGATATTGCTGCTGCCGCTTGGCGCGGCCATCGCGTCCGCGGCGCGACGGATGGCGCGGATCTGGATCGGCGTCGCCGCGCCCGCGGTGCTGCCGGCGCTAGCGCGCCATGCCGCTGGCCTGGCCGCGCTGATCCTGCTCACCAAGGTCCTCGCGGCGCAGGGCGGCTGGGGCTGGTGGATGGTGGCGGCGCTGCTTCCGGTGGCTCTCGCTGGGCTGCTGGCGCTGGAGCCGATCGTCGAGGCGATCCGGCCGCTGGCGCCGTCGCCCTGGCTGGCAAGCGCGGACGCACTGCTGTGGGTGGCGCCGTTCATGGCGGTCCTTGGCGGCTGGCGCTGGATGGTCGTGGCACTGGCCGGCTATGCGGTGATCTCCTTCCTGCAAAGGTTCATTGCGGCATGGAAGGGCGCACGGATTTGTGACAAATGAGGGTTTAGCTTCGATTTAACGACATTCCTATATGACCGAAGCATGATGGGGCTGGACGACGAACGGCTGGAGGGCGAACGGCCCGCGGGAACGCGATGGCTGACCGACGCCGTGCGCGCGCTCGACGGTCTCGAAAATCGCGTCGGCCGCGCCGCCAGCGAGCTGTTCCACAACGACGCCTTCAACCTTTCGGACCAGCATCGTGCGCAGATCACCCAGCTGATGCGAGCGCTGATCGGCGCGATCGAGGACGAGCTCAGGATTCGCGTCGGCAATGCTCTTCCAGCCGATTTGCCTGCCGGGCTGGCGGCCGCGCTCGGTGCCGCGCATGTTGCGATCGCGCTGCCGCTGCTGGAGCGCACCCAGCTGCTGCGCGAGCCCGACCTCATCGCGGCGATGCTGCGCCGCGTCGACGAGCACCGCCTCGCGCTGCGGCTGGGCCGTGATTCGCCCTATCATTCCGCCGATCTGGCGCAACGGCTGCTCGACCTCGGCGACGAAGCCATCGCCGAGGCGGTGATGGCGCTGCTGATTGCCGAGAGCCGCCGCTACGATCAGTTCGGGGATCCGGCGCTGGCCCGTACCGACCTGCCGCCGGGGCCGCATCGCCGGCTGCTGTGGGCGGTTGCGGCGGCGCTGCGGCATTACCTGATCCGGCAGCACGCGGTGCCCGACGCGCAGGCGGACCTGCTGCTTGCCGGCGCCGTCCGCGATCTGCTCGACGATCATGACGATGACGACACGCTGGAGGGGCGGGCCGATGCGCTGGCGGCGCTGCTCGGCGGCGCCGGCCTGCTCGACGATGCCTTGTTGTTGGCTGCGCTCGAGGAGGGCTGGCTTGCGCTTTTCACCGCCGCGATCGCGCAGCGGGCTGGAATAGATTCGGCGGGCGTCTGGTCGATGGTCGCCGATCCGTCGGGCATGATGCTGGGTACGGTCCTGCGGGCGATCGATTGCGGCCGCGACGCGGCCGTGACGATGATCTGGCGGATCGGATCGGCCGAGGGCGCGGACGAAGAGGTGCTCGTGGAGCGCGCCGACGGGTTCGATCGGCTCGCAGTGCGCGATGCCGCCGAGGCGGTACTGATCTGGCGACTCGACCCCAATTACCGCCGTGCCGTGATCGAGATCGGCGGCGGCCGCAGCGCCGGAGACGGGCGGTGAACGCCCATATCGCGGTTCGGCCTGTCCATGGAAGGATCGACGGTCAAGGCCGGCTGGTGGAGGCGGATCCGCCGCTGCTGCACCTGCAGGAACAGGCGGGCGGGGTGCATGGCGGCGGGCTGGCGGTGCCGCAGCTGGCCTCGCTGGCGCGGTTGGCCCGGCGGCTCAGGATTACAATCTCGCGGCGAGTAGTGGCCGCCCATGGCGATCAGGATGTCGATCTATGGGTGCGGGTGAAGCCCGATGGCGACGGCGTCGAACTCGCCATCACCGGCTGGCAGGACGTGGCCCCGAGCCAGCCGCAGCCGGGGCTGGAGGCGGTGCGTTGGCGCGACTTCAGCCGAGCGGGCGCGGACTGGATCTTCGAGACGGACACGATGCTCCGGGTCACCCAGCCGCCGGTCGGAATGCCGGGCGCTCTCGGCCAGCCGATCGACCTGCTGTTCGCATTGAGTCGCGACGAAGCCGGCGGCAGCCGCATCGCCGGTGCGGCGCGAGTTCATGAACGGTTCGAGGACGATGGCGCCGTCCTGCTGGTTGGCGCGGGCATCCCGGTGTGCGTCGCAGGGGTGCCGCTGGTCGACGGGCTAGGCGGGCTGGCCGGCTATCAACTGCTGGTCAGCCGCCGGTCGCCCGATCCCTCCGGCGCGGGCCATGGTGCCGACTTCATCCTGTTCGACGAGGCATTCGGTACTCAGCTGGGCCGGGCCATGCGCGAGCCGCTCGACCGGATCATCGCCAACGCCGACGCCATCCAGGATCGCGGCGACGGGCCGGTGCGGCACGATTATACCGCCTATGCGGAGGATATCGCCGGCGCCGGCCGCCACCTGCTGGCGCTGGTCGAGGACCTGGTCGACCTGCAGACCATCGAGCGGCCGGACTTCCGCCCGGAGGCGGACGTCGTCGACCTGGCCGACACGGCGCTGCGCGCCGCCGGCCTGCTCGGCGTGCGCGCAGCCAATCACCATGTCCGGATCGACGCCGCCGCGCCGGCGCAGCCCGTGATGGCCAGCGGCGACTTCCGGCGTATTCTGCAGGTGCTGATCAACCTGCTCAGCAATGCGATCCGGCATTCGCCCGCCGACGGGACGGTGTGGATACGCTGCGAGCGCGAAGGCGACATCGCCGCCGTTGTGGTGGCGGACGACGGCCGCGGCATCGCCGAGCAGGACCAGGGAAAGATTTTCGATCGCTTCGAGCGGCTGGGACTGCGCGACGGCAGCGGCAGCGGCCTGGGCCTGTACATCTCGCGTCGCCTGGCGCGCGCGATGGGCGGGGATCTCGGCGTCGACAGCGCGCCGGGGCGGGGCGCGCGATTCGTCCTCACGCTACCGGTGGCAGCTGCCTTCGACCGGCCGGGCGTCTAGAGCATGATCGTTTGAGGTGGAAGCGCGTGGCGCTTCCGCCGAAACCGTGAATCATGTTCTGTCAATGGTTTAGCGCAAAAAGGCGGGACTTTCGTCCCGCCCTCGATGCTTGCGGCTATCGCCTCGTCAGCGCTGGCTGACCGGCACATAATCCCGCTGGTCCGGGCCCATATAGAGCTGGCGGGGGCGGCCGATCTTCTGTTCCGGATCGGAGATCATCTCGTTCCACTGCGCCACCCAGCCGACTGTGCGGGCAAGAGCGAACAGGACGGTGAACATCGTCGTCGGGAAGCCGATCGCCGACAGGATCACGCCCGAATAGAAGTCGACATTGGGATAGAGCTTCTTGTCGATGAAATATTGGTCGGAGAGCGCGATCCGCTCGAGTTCGCGCGCGGTATCGAGCACCGGATCGCTGATCCCGAGCTTGTCGAGCACTTCGGTGGCGGCCTTGCCGAGCACCTTCGCGCGTGGATCGAAATTCTTGTAGACGCGGTGGCCGAAGCCCATCAGCCGGAACGGATCGTCCTTGTTCTTGGCGCGGGCGATATATTCCGGAATGCGATCGGGCGTGCCGATCTCGCGCAGCATGTTGAGCGCCGCTTCGTTGGCGCCTCCATGCGCCGGACCCCACAGGCAGGCGATGCCGGCGGCGATGCAGGCGAACGGGTTGGCGCCCGACGATCCCGCGAGGCGGACGGTCGAGGTCGACGCATTCTGCTCGTGATCGGCATGGAGAATGAAGATCTTGTCCATCGCCGACTCGATCACCGGATCGATCTCATATTCCTCGGCGGGAACGCCGAAGGTCATGCGCAGGAAGTTCCCGGTGTAGCTCAGATCGTTGCGCGGATAGAGGAAGGGCTGCCCGACCGCATATTTATACGCCATGGCCGCGATTGTCGGCATCTTGGCGATCAGGCGGTGCGAAGCGATCATCCGCTGTTTCGGGTCGGTGATGTCGGTCGAGTCGTGATAGAAGGCGGACAATGCGCCGACCACGCCGCACATGATCGACATCGGATGCGCATCGCGCCGGAAGCCGCGATAGAAGGTCGCGAGCTGCTCGTGCAGCATGGTGTGGCGGCTGATAGTGTAGGTGAACTTGTCCAGCTCTTCGCGGCTCGGCAACTCACCGTTGAGCAGCAGGTAGGACACTTCCATGAAGCTCGACTGCTCGGCGAGCTGGTCGATCGGATAGCCACGGTGGAGCAATATGCCAGCGTCGCCGTCGATATAGGTCAGCGCCGACTGGCAGGAGGCGGTCGAAGTGAAGCCGGGATCGTAGGTGAAGGCGCCGGTCGCCGCATAAAGCTTGCGGATGTCGATGACGTCGGGGCCGACCGTGCCCGACATGACGGGATATTCCGACGCCTTGCCGTCGAACTCCACCTTAACTTTGTCCGCCATCTTCACTCCTCCTGGTTCGCCCCTTCACCGGCAGGCCGGCTCGGTCCTCGTCCTGTATGCTTTCACCCGCTCTAACCCAGTCGATCGTCCAGCCGCCCCAGGCTCTCGTCGCGGCCGAGCAGCGCCAGCACATCGAAAATACCCGGAGAGGTGGTGCGGCCGGTCAGCGCCGCCCGCAGCGGTTGCGCAACCTTGCCGAGGCCGATCCCCCCGTTTTCCGCCACCGTCCGGACCGCCGCCTCGAGCGCGGGCGCCGACCAGTCGGCAGTGGCTGCAAGGGCGTCGCGGGCCTGCGCCAGCAGCGCCTTGCCCGGTTCGTCTAGCAGCGATGCGGCCTTCTCGTCCATATCGAGCGGGCGGGTGCGAAACAGAAAGGTTGCTCCCTCCTTCAACTCATTGAGATCCTTAGCCCTTACCTTCAGGAAAGGAATGCTGCGAAGCAGTAGTTCATGGTCTTCCGGGCCGAAATCGCGGCCCAGTTGCGCCGCGACTCCGGGCGCGATCAGGTCGGCCAGGCGGGCATCGGCGGCTTCGCGGATATAATGGCCGTTGAGGTTCTCCAGCTTCTTGAAATCGAACCGGGACGGTGAGCGTCCGACGCCATCCAGGCTGAACCAGCGTATCGCCTGCTCGCGGTCGATGATCTCGTCGTCGCCATGGCCCCAGCCCAGCCGGAGCAGATAATTGTTCACCGCTTCCGGCAGCATTCCCATCTCGTCGCGATAGGCATCGACCCCGAGCGCACCATGGCGCTTGGACAGCTTCGCGCCATCCGCGCCGTGGATCAGCGGGATATGGGCGTAGATGGGATCGGGCCAGCCGCCCGAGATTTCATTCAGTGCGCGAATCATCGCCAGCTGCCGGAAGGCGTTGTTGAGGTGATCGTCGCCACGGATGACATGGGTGACACCCATGTCATGATCGTCGACGACGACGGCGAGCATATAGGTCGGGCTGCCGTCGGAGCGGAGCAGGATCATGTCGTCGAGCTCGGCATTCTGGACGGTCACCGGTCCCTGCACGAGATCCTCGATCGTCACCTCGCCTTCGCGCGGCGCCTTGAGGCGGACGACGAAGGGCGTGCCGGCTGGCGCTTCTGCAGGGTCGCGATCGCGCCAGCGGCCATCATAGCGCAGTGGCTGCCTGGCGGCACGCTGCTGTTCACGCAGCTCGGCCAGTTCCTCGGAGGTCGCATAGCAGCGATAGGCGTGCCCCTTTTCGAGCAGCTGCTGCGCCACCGCGGCGTGGCGATCGGCGCGCGCGAACTGGTAGACGGCATCCCCGTCCCAGCCGAGGTCGAGCCAGTTCATGCCGTCGAGGATGGCGTCGATCGCGGGCTGCGTCGACCGGGCCCGATCGGTATCCTCGATGCGAAGCAGGAACTTGCCGCCATGATGGCGGGCGAACAGCCAGTTGAACAACGCGGTTCGCGCACCGCCGATATGTAGATATCCGGTCGGAGATGGCGCGAAGCGGGTGACGACCTCGGCTTTGGGGGTCTGATTTTCGGTGCTTGCGCCCACGCGCGCTTTCTCCAAGATCGGCACGATGGCCAGCGAAGTCGAGGCGCCCCGTATAGCATTTTCGGCTCCGGTCAAATTGGCCGGCGAGTCGGGAGCGGCCGGCCATGATCAGAGCGGGGTGGTCGATGCTCGATCGCGCACCTAGCGTAGCGGCTCCGCCTCTTCCAACGGGCGGCCGGGCGGCCATGGCGCGGATGCTAGATCGGGTCGAGCGTGCGCTCGAAATGGAGCGCGACCAGCTTGGCTTGTGGGTGCCGGTCATGCTCGCCGGCGGGATCGCGCTGTGGCTGGTGCTGCCTGACCGCTTGGCCTGGCTGGCTGGCATGGCGGCGCTCGCGGGCGTGGCGCTGGCCGGCGTCGCGACCGGCGTCGAGCGCAGGATCGGCCGTGCCGTGCTGGTAACCGGATTGGCGGCGCTCATCGGCATGGTGGTGATATGGTCGCGGGCCGACTGGGTGGCGGCGCCGCGGATCGATCGACCGCTGGTGGCGATGGTCACGGGACGGATCGAGACGGTCGAGCGGCTTCCGGCGCGCGAGCTGGTCCGGCTGACGATAGCGACCGATCCGGGCCTGCTGCCGCCGCGCATCAGGCTGAATGTTGATCAGGCCGACCTGCCCGCCCTGGTACCCGGCGGCGCGCATATCGCAGTGCGCGCGCGGCTGATGCCGCCTGCACCCGCGGCGGTGCCCGGCGGCTATGACTATGCCCGCACCGCCTGGTTCCTCGGCATCGGCGCCGGGGGAAAGGCGCTCGATCCGCCGAAGATCGATGCCGGCGCGGGCGGCGGCGGCTTTTCAACCTGGCTTGCCGACCGCCGGGCGCGGCTATCGGCGCATATCGAACAGCGGGTCACCGGCGCCAGCGCAGGTGGCATCGCCGCATCCTTCGCCACCGGGGACCAGGGGGCGATCGGCGAGGAAGACGCGGAGGCGATCCGGCGATCCGGGCTGGCCCATCTGCTGTCGGTGTCGGGGCTGCACGTCTCGGCGGTGGTCGGCGGCGTGATGCTGCTTACCCTGCGGCTGTTCGCGCTGAGCCCCCGGCTGGCGCTGCACGCGCCGCTGTTGCTGGTCGCGGCCGGCGCCGGCGCGCTGGCGGGGATCGGCTATACCCTGTTGTCGGGCGCGCAGGTGCCGACGATCCGCTCGTGCGTCGCCGCGCTGCTCGTGCTGGCCGGCATTGCCATGGGGCGAGAGGCGATCACGCTGCGGCTGGTCGCGACGGGGGCCCTGATCGTGCTGCTGCTGTGGCCGGAAGCGCTCGCGGGGCCGAGCTTCCAACTGAGCTTCGCGGCCGTCACCGCGCTGATCGCCTTCCTGGAACATCCCAAAGTGGTATCCTTCTCGGCTGGGCGGGACGAGCACTGGGCGGCTCGGCTCGGGCGCTCGCTGGCGGTGCTGCTGCTCTCGGGGGTGGTGATCGAGGCGGCGCTGGCGCCGATCGCGCTGTTTCACTTCCACAAATCGGGTCTCTATGGCGCCGCCGCCAACATCGTCGCGATTCCACTGACCACCTTCGTCATCATGCCGCTCGAGGCGGTGGCGCTGCTGCTCGACATTGCTGGCCTGGGTGCGCCCTTCTGGTGGCTGGTGTCGAAGGCGCTCGCGCTGCTGCTCTGGATCGCCCATCGGGTCGGCGACGCGCCGGGTGCGGTGGCGATGCTGCCGAGCATGGCGTGGGGCGCCTTCGCGCTGATGATCGCGGGCGGGCTGTGGATCGCGCTGTGGCGGACGAAGATGCGGCGCTGGGGCACCGTGCCGCTGGTGATCGGTGCCGTCTGGGCGCTGCAGTCCCCGGTGCCGGACCTGCTGGTGACGGGCGACGGCCGGCATGTTGCCGTGGTGCTGGCGGACGGACGGGTGGCGTTGCTGCGGGATCGTGCCGGCGATTATATCCGTGACGTGCTCAGCGAGGCGGCCGGGGTCGATGGCGAGCCGGTGCCGATCGATGCGCTCCAGGCGGCGCGCTGCTCCGCGGACCTGTGCGAGGCGCAGCTCCGGCGCGGCAGCCGCGCGTGGACGCTGCTCGCGACCCGGAGCCCCTATCTGGTCGACATCGCCCGGATGAACCGTGCCTGCGCGCGCGCCGACATTGTCATAAGCGACCGGCGGATGCCGCGTTCGTGCCGCCCGCGCTGGATCGTCATCGACCGGCCGTTACTGGCGCGCAGCGGGGGTCTGTCGATCGATCTGGAGCGCGGCGTCGTCGAAACCGTGGCCGGGTCGGTCGGTCGCCATCCCTGGTCCGTGTTCCGGCCCGGATCGCCTGCTCGTCCTTGATGTCGCTATGCTGAATTTATTTCAGCATCCACTTCCCGACACGGGAACGATCCCGAGCCGACATGTGGATCCTGAAACAAGTGCAGGATGACGTTCGGCTTGTCAGTAGCGCCGCAGCAATCCCGCAAGCTTGCCCTGCACACGGACCTGGTCCGGCTTGTAGCGTTGCGGGTCATAAGCGCGGTTCGCCGGGTCGAGCCGGATCATCGCGCCTTCCTTGCGGAAATATTTGAGCGTCGCTTCGCTGTCGGCGATCAGGGCCACGATGATGTCGCCGTCGCGCGCCGTCTCGGCCTTGCGGATCAGGGCATAGTCGCCGTCGAGAATACCGGCTTCGACCATCGAATCGCCGGAGACTTCGAGCGCATAATGTTCGCCTGGGCCGAGCAGCGCCGCAGGCACCGACAAGGTGCTTTGGCCCTCGAGCGCCTCGATCGGCAAACCGGCGGCGATGCGGCCGTGCAGCGGGATTTCCAGCACATTCTCGTTCGCTGCCTGCGGCACGACCGGCGGAGCCTTCGATGGTGCGGCCGGAGCCTTGGCGATCATGTCGGGCATACGCAGCACTTCGAGCGCGCGCGCGCGGTTCGGCAGCCGGCGTATGAAGTTGCGCTCCTCGAGCGCGCTGATCAGCCGGTGGACGCCCGATTTGGACTTGAGGTCCAGCGCATCCTTCATCTCCTCGAACGAGGGCGACACGCCGGTCTCGATCAGCCGGTCGTGGATGAATAGGAGAAGTTCATGTTGCTTGCGCGTCAGCATGGCAATGCCCTCGTCTAGAACGGACGGAGAACATTTAGGCAACCGGCGCGAATCTGTCAAGCGAGTGGAATGATCTCGATATCCGCGCCCGGCTCGAGCGCCGCGGACTTGGGCGGCCGCACGATCAGCATTTCCGCTTGCACCAGGGCCACGAGGCCGGCGCTGTCCTGGCTGATGACCGGAACCGCCCGACCTTCGCTCCAGCGGCCGCGCAGATATTCGGCGCGGTTGCCGGTCGCCGGGAGCGCCGCTCCGAGCCGGGCGAGCATAGGCGCCGGGACAGGACTGCGCGCGCCCAGCAGGTGGGCGACGAGGGGCTTCAGGAACAGGGTGGCGGTGACGAAGGCCGAGACCGGATTGCCGGGCAGCCCCAGCACGATCGCTTCGCCGAGCGTGCCGATCATCACCGGCTTGCCGGGCTTCAGCGCGACCTTCCAGAAATCGATGCGCGCGCCGGCCTTCTGCAGGGCGGGCAGGACGAGATCATGATCGCCGACCGACGCACCGCCCGTGGTGACGATGATATTGGCCTGGTCGGCCAAAGCGGAGAAGGCCGCAGCGATTGCGTCGAGATCGTCGCGGACGATGCCGTGATCGGTGACGATGCAGGTCGGCCCCGCCAGCATGGCCGCCAGCATCGGTCCGTTGGAAGCGGGCAGCAGCGCGCCGCTGGTCGGCACGCCCGGCCGCACCAGTTCGTTGCCGGTCGAGAGAATGGAGATGCGCGGGCGCCGGCGAATTGCGAGCGCGCCATGGCCACCGCTGACGGCAAGCGCGATCGCCGCCGCGCCGATGGCCGTGCCAGCAGCGATGAGCGTGTCCCCCTGCGCGAAATCGCTGCCGGCGCGGCGGATATGCGCGCCGGGCCCGCGCGGTCCTTCGCCCGCCATCATCAGGCGGTCGCCGTCGCGCGCCGCTTCTTCCTGGACGAGGATCGCGTCGGCCCCTTCGGGCACTGGCGCTCCGGTGAAGATCCGCGCGGCCTCGCCAGCTGCGAGCGCACGATCCAGGCCGCCGCCCGCCGCGCTTTCGCCAATGACGGTCCAGGGCCCGGGCCGCTCGGCGAAGCGGATCGCATAGCCGTCCATCGCCGACAGATCGAGCGCGGGCTGGGTGCGGGCGGCGACGACATCGACGGCGGCATGGCGTCCGTTCGCCTGGACCAGCGGCACCGTTTCGATCGGCAGCGGCGGCCTGAGCGCCATCATCCGCGCCTGCGCCTCGGCAACGGGAATCAGCGTCATCAGGCCGTCCAGTCGCCCGACTTACCGCCGGTCTTGGACAACAGGCGGACGCCTTCGATCCGCATGCCGCGATCGAGCGCCTTGGCCATGTCGTAGACGGTGAGGAGCGCGACCGAGACAGCGGTCATCGCCTCCATCTCGATGCCGGTGGTGTAGGTGGTGACCACCGCGGCGGTGGCACGGATGCCGTCGGCCTCGATCGCGAGGTCCAGCGTCACGCCCGAGATCGGCAGCGGATGGCACAGCGGGATGAGGTCGGCGGTCTTCTTGGCGGCCATGATCCCGGCGACCCGCGCCGCCGCGAGGACGTCACCCTTCTTGACCGATCCGGCGCGGATCGCATCGAGCGCGGGCGCCGCTATCAGGATCCGCCCCTCGGCGATCGCCTCCCGCTTTGTCTCGGCCTTCGCCGAGACGTCGACCATCCGGGCCGCGCCCTCATCGTCGATATGGGTGAGCTTGCCGGTCATGCGCCGGTCAGCAGCCTGCGCGTCGCCGCGGCGACATCGGCTTCGCGCATCAGCGACTCCCCGACCAGGAAACAGCGCACGCCATGCCCGGCCATCGCGTCGAGATCGGCCTTCGAGCCGAGCCCGCTCTCCGCGACGAACGTGCAGCCCGCGGGCGCATTGGCCACCAGTTCATAGGTGCGCGACAGATCAATGGAGAAGTCGCGCAGGTCGCGATTGTTGACCCCGATCAGCCGGGATGTGAGCCGTGTCGCGCGCTCCAGCTCGCCGGCGTCGTGGACCTCGACCAGAACGTCCATGCCATGCTCGATCGCTGCGGCCTCGATCTCGGCCATCGCGCCGTTGTCGAGCGCAGCGACGATGATCAGGATCGCATCGGCGCCCAGCGCGCGCGCCTCGGTCACCTGCCACGGATCAATCATGAAATCCTTGCGCAGGCACGGCAACGAGCAGGCCGCCCGCGCCGCCACCAGATAATCGTCATGACCCTGGAAATAGGGCGTGTCGGTTAACACCGATAGGCAGGCGGCGCCGGCCTGCTCATAGGCGCGCGCGTGCGTCGGCGGATCGAAATCGGCGCGGATCAGGCCCTTGGAGGGCGACGCCTTCTTGATCTCCGCGATGAGGCCATAGCCGTCGGCAGCCTTGCGATCGAGTGCGGCCCGGAACCCGCGAGGAGGGCTGGCGGCCCGGGCACGGGCGGTGAGGTCGGCGAAGGATGTCGCCGCCTTGGCGCGCGCCACATGATCGCGTTTGACGTCGCAGATTTCGGTCAGCTTGTTGCTCATCGCCGCGCGCCATAGCGCGAGATGCATCGGCAGGCTAGGCCGGCGGTGGCTCGAGCCCAGGCCTTGATCGGTTCAGGCTCTAATAGTTGAACAGCTGCGCGACACCCTGGAGCAAGACCGCGGCCGAGCCCAGGTAGATCGCCCCCGACCGTGCCGCGCGCGCGCGCGCATGCCTTGCCCGGCGCTCCGTCCAATGCTCACTGGTCCGCCGGGCAGTCGCGACGCGAGTCGTGCCCAGAGCCTCGCGCCATGCGTAGAGCCGCAGCGCGGCCAGCAAAGCGAGGAACAGGCTGAGGCAGACAAGCAGCGACATCGGGCATCTATCTCCGACATTCGATTACCGAAGGGTTAGGATCGGCAGTTCGAACGATATGTCCCGTGTCGTCGTTATACGGGCGTAGCGCTATGATCTCGATCACTCGGCGCTACGATGCCGCCATTCAGCGAAGATTTGCCACCCTGGTCAAGTAAACTATCGCAACGCCGCGTTGATCTTGGCCAGCGCCGATGCCGGCGGGGTCAGCTCGCGATCGGACAGCGCGTTGAGCGGGCGCTTCACCGTGCCCAGCGCGTCGTGCAGGTCCTCGGCATGGGGATCGACATAGAGCAGGCCAGTGACGATCTCGCCCACCGCCTCCCGCTGGTGGAGATAGCTCATGGCGGCAACCCGATCGGTGGGATCATAGTCGGCGGCAACCTTGCGCAGCACCAGCACCGAACCGTCATGCTGCGCCACCTCGACCAGCGAGCCGGGTTCATAGGATGCCGTTACCGGGGCGCGGCCGAGCAGCACGTCAAGCCGGTTGACCGCCTCGTTATGCTCGCGAACCCAGTCGAAACTCTTGGTCGACCCCTTGTGATTGTTGAACGCGATGCACGGGCTCAGCACGTCGATGAACGCCGCGCCCTTGTGCCGCAGCGCCGCCTTGATCAGCGGCACCAGCTGCTCCTTGTCGCCGGAGAAGCTGCGGCCCACGAAGGTCGCGCCAAGCTGCAGCGCGAGTGCCACCAGATCGATGCCGCTGTCGGAGTTGACCACGCCCTTCTTGGACTTGCTGCCCTTGTCGGCGGTCGCCGAGAACTGCCCCTTGGTGAGTCCGTAGACGCCGTTATTCTCGACAATATAGGCCATGTTGACGCCGCGACGGATGGCATGGGCGAACTGGCCGAGCCCGATCGAGGCGCTGTCGCCATCGCCCGACACGCCGAGATAGATCAGCTCGCGATTGGCGAGATTGGCGCCGGTGAGGACCGATGGCATGCGGCCGTGCACGGTATTGAAGCCGTGGCTCGCCCCCAGGAAATAATCGGGCGTCTTCGAAGAGCAGCCGATCCCCGACATCTTGGCGAGCCGGTGCGGCTCGAGGTCGATCTCGAAACAGGCCTGGACGATCGACGCGCTGATCGAGTCGTGTCCGCAGCCGGCGCAGAGGGTCGAGACCTTGCCCTCATAGTCGCGCCGGGTGAAGCCGAGAGCGTTGGTCTGCAGCGACGGGTGATGGAATTTCGGCTTGGCGATAAAWGTCACTTCACCATCTCCCCGACGGTAGTGCCCATGCCCGCGGCCATTCCCCGGGCGAGTTCGCGCTCGATGAAGCGCGCGGTGATCGGCGAGCCATCGTAGTTCAGGACCTTGACGAGCCGGGCCGGATCGACCCCGCCCTCATTGATCAGCAGCGCGCGCAGCTGGGCATCGCGGTTCTGCTCGACCACGAACACCAGATCGTGCGCCGCGATGAAATCGAACACTTCGCCCGAAAAAGGAAAGGCGCGGACGCGCAGCGCATCGATGGCGATACCCTCGCCGTCCAGCCACGCCAGCGCCTCGTCCATCGCCGGCGAGGTCGATCCGTAATAGATCACGCCATAGGAGGTCGGACGGACCGCCTTGTGCAGGACAGGCGCGGGCACCAGCGCCTTGGCGCTGTCGAACTTGCGCAGCAGCCGCTCCATATTGTCGACATAGACCGCGCCCTCCTCGCTGTACCGCGCATAGGGATCGCGCGAGGTGCCGCGGGTGAAATAGGCGCCCTTCGACGGATGGGTGGCGGGCAGGGTGCGGTAGGGGATGCCGTCGCCATCGACATCCTTGTATCGTCCGAAATCGGCGCCGGCCTCGAGCATCTCGGCGGTCATCACCTTGCCCCGGTCGAGCGGCCGGCTCTCGTCCCACGCGAAGGGTTCGATCAGCCACTCGTTCATGCCCATGTCGAGATCGAGCATGACGAACACCATAGTCTGCAGCCGATCTGCGAGATCGAAGGCGAGCGCGCCGAATTCGAAGCATTCGCCCGGACCCTCCGGCAGCAGCAACACATGCTTGGTGTCGCCATGGCTGGCATAGGCGGCGGACAGGATGTCCGACTGCTGGGTGCGGGTCGGCATGCCGGTCGACGGGCCGCCGCGCTGGACGTCGAAGATCACTGCCGGAATCTCGGCGAAATAGCTCAGGCCGATGAACTCCTGCATCAGCGATATGCCGGGTCCAGAGGTGCAGGTGAAGGCGCGGGCGCCGTTCCAGCCGGCGCCGGTGACCATGCCGATCGAGGCGATCTCGTCCTCGGCCTGGACGATGGCGTAGCGCGCGTCTCCGGTGTCGGGATCGTGGCGCAGCTTCCTGCAATAGTCGATGAACGCCTCGGCCAGCGAAGTCGAGGGCGTGATCGGATACCAGGCACAGACGGTGGCGCCGCCATAGACCGCGCCGAGCCCGGCCGCGGTGTTCCCGTCGACGAAGATCCGCTCGCCGACCGCATCGGCACGCTGCAGCTGCAGGCCCAGCGGCTTCAGCGTGGCGCGCGCGTGATCGAAGCCGATGCCCAGCGCCTCGATATTGGCCGGGATCAGCGCGGGCTTGGAGGCATATTCCTCGGCCAGCAGCGCCTCGACCACCTCACGCTCGATCCCGAGAAGATAGGCAAGGGCGCCAAGATAGATGATGTTTTTCAATACCTTGCGCTTCGCTGGCTCGACATAGGCTTCGTTGCACAGCGCAGTCAGGGGAATGCCGACGATGTTGATGTCCTTGCGGAAGCGGTCGGCCGGCATCGGCTTGGTCGAGTCGTAGAACAGATAGCCGCCGCTCTCGATCTCGGCGATGTCGCGGTCCCAGGTCTGCGGGTTCATCGCCACCATCAGGTCGACTCCGCCGCGCCGGCCGAGCCAGCCTTCGCCGCTGACGCGAATCTCGTACCAGGTCGGCAGCCCCTGGATGTTCGACGGGAAGATGTTGCGCGCGCCGACCGGCACGCCCATTCGCAGGATCGCCTTGACGAACAGGCCGTTCGCTGAGGCCGAGCCCGAGCCGTTCACATTGGCGAACTTGACCACGAAATCGTTCACCGCGCTCAGGGCCTTGGTCATTTCGAGCACCCTCCAGCATGGGTCATCTCGATCAGCGTCTTCTGCATGTCCCACGCGCCGGTCGGGCAGCGCTCGGCGCATAGCCCGCAATGCAGGCAGACATCCTCGTCCTTCACCATCACCCGGCCGGTCGGCAGCGTCGAGGAAACATAGAGCTCCTGCGCCAGGTTCAGCGCGGGCGCCTTCAGCCGGGGCCGGAGTTCATCTTGGTCGCCGTTGACCGTGAAGGTGATGCAGTCGGTGGGGCAGATGTCCGCGCAGGCGTCGCACTCGATGCACAGCGGCTTGGCGAACACGGTCTGCACGTCGCAGTTCAGGCAGCGCTGCGTCTCCGCCCAGGTCCGCGGATCGTCGAAGCCGAGCTCGACCTCGGCCTTCACGTCGGCGAGCGCGGCGGCGATCGGCAGCAACGGCACCTTCTGGCGATCCTGCGCGGAGATGTCGTTGTCGTAGCTCCATTCGTGGATGCCCATCTTCTGCGAAGAGACATGCACGCCCGGCGGCGGTCGCAGCCGCAAATTGGTGCCACGGCAGAAATGGTCGATCGACACCGCCGCGTCATGGCCATGCGCGACCGCCCAGATGATGTTCTTCGGCCCGAACGCGGCGTCGCCGCCGAAGAAGACTTTCGGCAAGGTCGACTGGAAAGTGACCTCGTCGACGGCGGGCATGCCCCACTGGTCGAACTCGAGGCCGATGTCGCGCTCGATCCAGGGGAAGCTGTTCTCCTGGCCGACCGCGATCAGGACATCGTCACACTCGAAATGCTGGTCGGGTTCGCCGGTCGGCTGCAGCGTCCGGCGGCCCTTCTCGTCGATCAGCGGGGCGACCTTCTCGAAGGTCACACCCGTCAGCCGGCCGTCTTCATGGGTGAACGCCTTGGGCACCAGATAATTGTGGATCGGAATGCCTTCATGCTGGGCATCCTCCTTCTCCCACGGCGACGCCTTCATCTCCTCATAGCCGGAGCGCACGATCACCTTCACGTCCTCGCCACCGAGCCGGCGCGAAGTACGGCAGCAATCCATCGCGGTGTTGCCGCCGCCGAGCACGATCACGCGCTTGCCGATGCTGTCGACATGCCCGAACGACACGTTCGCCAGCCAGTCGATGCCGATATGAATGTTCGCCGCCGCCTCACGCCGGCCGGGCAGATCGAGATCGCGGCCGCGCGGCGCGCCGGTGCCGACGAAGATCGCGTCATAGTCCTGCCGCAGCAGTGCCGCCATGCTGTCGACCCGCTGGCCCAGCCGCATGTCGAGGCCCAGATTGACGATGAAGCCCATCTCCTCGTCGATCACGCTCTCGGGCAGGCGGAAGCGCGGGATCTGGCTGCGGATCATGCCGCCCGCCCTTGCGTCGGCGTCGTAGACGGTGATGTCGTAGCCGAGCGGCGCGAGATCGCGCGCCACGGTCATCGCTGCGGGGCCGGCGCCGATGCAGGCGACCTTCTTGCCGATCTTCTTCTTGGGCGGCACCGGCATCCGCGCGGCGACGTCGCCCTTGTTGTCGGCGGCGACGCGCTTCAGGCGGCAGATCGCTACCGGCTCCTCGTCGACCCGGCCGCGGCGGCAGGCGGGTTCGCACGGACGATCGCAGGTCCTGCCCAATATCCCCGGGAAGACGTTGGATTTCCAGTTCACCATATAAGCGTCGGCGTGGCGCCCCTGGGCGATCAGCCGAATATACTCGGGAACGGGCGTGTGGGCCGGACAGGCCCATTGGCAATCGACGACCTTATGGAAATATTCCGGCGCCTCGATGTTGGTAGGCTCCAACGCGACGAACTCCTCTCACCAGCTCCCATGTCTGAGGACGGGACGGCCCGGGCTCGCGCTCGGTCCATTCTGTATCCGCACAGGATGCTCTTGCTTATTGCTTAACGCGCGAGATCGCGCCTCGCCACCCTGCAATCGAGATTTTCGCTGTTTTGTAACAAGTCCCTGCCCCATCGACAGCGATACCGCATGCGCGGTATCGAAGGCCGGCGGTGGGGGAGGCGAACAGGTCGTGAAATATGAACGCCGCAAGCACGCCGCCCGCAGCACCGACAGCTTCATCTTCAACCAGCTCATTCCCTATATCGGCAACAAGCGTAAGCTTCTGCCGCTGATCCAGCGGGCGATCGCGGCGAGCGGCATCGCGCCCGGTGACAGCTTCGTCGATCTGTTCTCGGGCAGCGGCGTGGTAGCGCGCTTCGCCAAGGCGCAGGGCCTGCGGGTCATCGCCAACGACTGGGAGCCCTATTCGGAGCAGATCAACCGCTGCTATATCGGCTGCAACAGCCCGCCATCGTTCGGCGCCGACGGCTATGCCGCGATGATCGGGCAGCTCAACGCCCTGCCGTCGGTTGCAGGCTGGATAACCGATCACCTCTGCCCCGACGATGATGAGCATTATGTGATCGGGCGCGACCGGCTGTTCTTCATGCGCAAGAACGGCATGCGCATCGACGCGATCCGGCAGGAGATCGAGCGGCTGAAGGATGCCGCCGGCTTCGCCGATGCGCAGCTTGCCTGCCTGATGGCGCCCTTGCTCTACCAGGCATGCTACGCCAGCAACACGTCCGGCCTGTTCAAGGGCTTTCATGCCGGCTGGGGCGGCAGCAACGGCACGGCGCTCTATCGCATCTGCGGCGACCTGCGGCTGGAGCCGGCGGCGTTCTGCGACAATGGTCAGGCCAATGAGGTAACGCGGCTCGACGCGCAACGCTTCAGCCGGGAGCATGGGCGCAGCTATGACTTCGTCTATGTCGATCCGCCCTACAACCAGCACCCTTATGGCTCGAACTATCATGTCCTGAACACGATCGCGCTGTGGGACAGCCCGCCGCTGGAACGCAAGATCACCAGCCATGGCGACAAGTCCGCGATCCGTCGCGACTGGCGGACCGAACGCCGCAGCCCCTATAACCATGCGCGTGACGCGGCGGCGGCCTTTGCCGCGCTGGTGGATGGCCTGGCGGCGCGCTGGATCGCGGTCAGCTACAGCACCGACGGCAATATCCCACTGCTCGATCTTGCCCGCGCCTGCTGCGCGCGCGGCGCGACATCGGCCTTCATCCAGCCCTACAAGCGCTACCGGGTCAGCGCTCAGCGCTTCTCGCGCAAGCCGATGAACGCCGAGTTCGTCCTGCTCGTCGATACCGCGAAAGCGGCCCCCTGTTCGGCAGAGGCGATCTGCGACGAGATCCTCGCGCAGGAGCGCCAGGCGCTGCGCAGCCACCGCGAAGCGGCGGCGATACCCGCCGCCTGAGCGACCGGATCAGCGCGGAGAGGCTGGTGATGATCGCCGCCAGGCCGATCACTGACGAAAAACCGAATTGTCTCAGTCTACCACCGGCAACAGCACCGCGCTCGCGGCAGCGCCACCCGTGAACACGCTCTGCGTCGCCTTTCGATAGTCGCCCGGCCGGGCGTGAAAGATGTTCGGCACATAGCTTTGCGGGTTGCGGTCGTAGAGCGGGAACCAGCTCGACTGGACCTGCACCATGATGCGGTGGCCTGGCAGGAAGCTGTGGTTGACCGTCGGCAGCTCGAAGCGGTAATGCTCCGCCTTGCCGGGTTTCAGCGCGCGCGGCTTGTCGAAGCCGTCGACATAGCGGCCGCGGAAAATCTCCATGCCGATGGCGAGCTGATAGCCGGCCAGCCTGGCATCCGACGTCATCTCCTCGGGATAGACGTCGATCAGCTTCACGACCCAGTCGCTGTCGGTGCCGCTGGTCGCGGCGAACAGGTCGACCATCGGCCGCCCCAATATGTGGACGGCCCTGGTCAACGGTTCGGTGACATAGGTCAGCACGTCGGGCCGGCCATCGACGAAGCGCTGGTCGGACACCAGCCACGGCTTCCAGACATCGGCATTCCCCCAGTGGACTGGGCGCGCGACGAACGGCACCGGCTTGGCGGGATCGGAGACATAGTCGTCGCGGCCGGGCTTCGCGCCCTTGTTCCAACCGAGCGCCGCACCGGGCTGCAGGTAGAGCGGGATGAGCCTGGTGTCGAAGATGCCGGCGGTCGGCTGCCAGCGGTTGCGGCCGCTGTCATAGGTCAGCACCGGAGGCGTGGAGACGCGGGGACTGCCGCTCTTGAGATATTGATCGAGGAACGGCTTCATCACGTCGCGGCGGAACTGGAGCGCGGTGTCGCCCGCGAAGCGCAGCGGCCCGAGCGACGAGCCGTCATAATTGACGCCGCTGTGCCGCCACGGTCCGACTACCAGATGGAGCGTGCCGCCGCTGTCCTTGGGCTTGAGCGCGCGGTAGACCGCGGCGGCGCCATAGCTGTCCTCCTGGTCCCACTGACCGACGACCAGCATCATCGGAACGGTGAACGGCCGCGCCGCCAGCAGCTTGTCGACCGCCTGCTCCCGCCAATAGGCGTCATAGGCGGGGTGTTCGGCCATCTTGCGCGCCGCGGGCAGCGTGTCGAGCCCATAGGCTTTCATATAGTCGCCGGCCGACCCGCTGCCGAGCCACAGCGCATATTGGTCGCCAGTGCCCGAGGCGACATCGTCGCCATCGTCCTTGGTGGCGGTCTGCTCGGTGAGATAATCATAGCTATTCTGACGGAATGCGCCGTTGTGAAACCAATCGTCGCCCATCCAGCCGTCGACCATCGGGCTCATCGGCACCACCGCTTTAAGTGCCGGATGTGGATCGATCGTCGCCATCAGCGTCGTAAAGCCCGGATAGGACGATCCGGTCATGCCGACCCGGCCATTGGTCTCGGGCACATTCTTCACCAGCCAGTCGATCGTGTCATAGGCGTCGGTGGCATGATCGATCGGCGTGCCGTTGAGCGGACCGCGCAACGGGCGGTTCATCACATAGTCGCCTTCGGATTTGTTGCGACCGCGCACGTCCTCATAGACGCGGATATAGCCGTCATCGACGAACTCGGCATCGGAGATCGGCAGGATCTCCTCGATCTTCTGGCTCTGATTGCGGCTGGTCGTGTCGCCCGCATTATAAGGGGTGCGGGTCAGCAGGATCGGTGCATTGGCGATGCCCTTGCGCATCACGATCACCGCGAACATCTTCTTGCCGTCGCGCATCGGGATCATCACCTCGCGCCGGATGTAATCGGCAGCCGGCGTGACCGTCTCGAAGCCGTCGGGAATGTCGGGGGTCATCGGCGGCGTCTGGGCGGTGCCCGCCGAGGCGAGCATGAGGAGCGCCACTGCGCTGAGAATTTTGCGCTTGATCATTTAGTCACTCCGAGATCCTGCACGACGCTATAATGTTCGCCATCCCAGCGAAAGCTGGGATCTCGGTTCAAATTTGCGCCAAGGAAAAGGAGATCCCAGCTTTCGCTGGGATGACGTAGGCGCTAAAGAGCCGCCCATGATCCTCGTCATCGACAATTATGACAGCTTCACCTGGAACCTCGTCCACTATCTGATGGAGCTGGGCGCCGAGGTCGATGTCGTGCGCAACGACGCGATTGGCGTCGGCCAGGCGATGTCGAGCGGTGCGGAGGCTTTCCTGATCTCCCCCGGCCCGTGCACGCCGAACGAGGCGGGCATCTCGCTCGATCTCGTCGCCGCCTGCGCCGCGCACCGGCGACCCCTGCTCGGCGTATGCCTGGGGCACCAGTCGATCGGCCAGCATTTCGGCGGCAAGGTCGTTCGCGCGCCGCAGCTGATGCACGGCAAGACGAGCCCGATCCTGCATGACGGCACCGGCCTCTATGAGGGCCTGCCGTCGCCCTTCACGGCCACGCGCTATCACTCGCTGATCGTGCCGGAGGAGGGGCTGCCCGCCGAACTGCTGATCAACGCGCGCACGCCCGACGGGCAGGTGATGGGCGTCCGCCACGCGTCCCTGCCGATCCACGGTGTGCAGTTCCATCCCGAGAGCATCGCCACCGAGCATGGCCATGCGATGCTCGCCAATTTCATGCGCGCGGCCGGGATGCGGGTCAAAGAGCGCGCCTGACCTTGCCGCTTCTGCCGGACCCGCACAGGCCGCTCGACCAGCAAACCGCCTATGAGACCTTTGCGGCGATATTGGACGGCGCGTTCGACGAGGAGCGCCTCGTTGCCTTCCTGACCGCCATGGCCGAGCGCGACGAGACGGATGCCGAAATCGCCGGCGCGGCACTGGCGATGCGCGAGCGGATGATCCGCGTGCGCGCGCCCGTTGGCGCCATCGACGTCTGCGGTACCGGCGGCGACGGCGCGCACAGCCTCAACGTCTCGACCGCAGTGGCGATCATTGTAGCAGCGGCCGGCGTGCCGGTCGCGAAGCACGGCAACCGGGCGGCATCGTCGAAGGCCGGCGCTGCCGATACGCTCGAGGCGCTGGGACTGGACCTCGACCGCGCCTCCGAGCGGGCGGAGGGGTCGCTTGCCGAGATCGGCCTGTGTTTCCTGTTCGCCCAGAAGCATCATCCGGCACTGAAGCCGCTCGGCCCGATCCGCAAGCGTATCGGCAGGCGGACGATCTTCAACCTGCTCGGTCCGATCGCCAATCCGGCCGGCGTGACCCGCCAGCTGATCGGTGTCGCGCGGCCCGATTTCATCCCCGTCTATGCCGCCGCGATCGAGCGGATCGGCTGCGACGCGGCCATGCTCGTGTCGGGCGACGAGCCACTCGACGAACTGTCTATCGGTGGCCCGAGCAGCCTGTTCCGGCTGGGTAGCATCGGTTGGGGACCGGAACGGTTCGAGCCGGAGACTGCCGGGCTGAGCCGTCATCCGCTCACTGCGATCCAGGGCGGCGACGCAGCCTTCAACGCCGCGGCGCTGGGCCGGCTGCTGGCGGGCGAAGCCGGCGCCTATCGTGATGCGGTGCTGCTGAACGCGGCTGCGGCATTGATCGTCGGGGGTAAGTCAACTAATTGGCAAGACGCCATTTTAGTTGCGGAAGAAGCGATCGATAGCGGAGCGGCCAGGGCGCTTCTCGCGCGGTGGATCGCTTATTGATTTGTTTTTTGGGCGGCGTAACGGCGGGAACCTCGCGATAATTTCGGGGTTGAAGACCATTACGCTTTCGAAAAGACTGGATGCAGTTTGATGTCCAACAGAATATCCTCGGGCAACCCGGGGCTCGACACGATCCTGAACGGCGGCCTGCCTCCGAGCCGGCTTTACCTGCTGGAAGGTTCACCGGGATCGGGCAAGACCACCCTCGCGCTGCAATATCTGATGGAGGGTATAAGGCAGGGCGAAAGCTGCCTGTACATCACCCTGTCCGAAACCAGCGAGGAGCTGCATGCCGTGGCCGCGTCCCATGGCTGGGATCTGGCGGGGATCGACCTGTTCGAGTTCGCCCAGGCGGAAGAGGTGCTCGGCGGCGACCGCGACCAGTCGGTGCTCTACAGCTGGGAGGTCGAGCTTGGTGAGACCGTGCGGCTGATCGAGGAGCAGGTCGAGCGCACCAATCCGCGCCGGGTGGTGTTCGACAGCCTGTCCGAGATGCGGCTGCTCGCGCAGGATGCGCTGCGCTACCGGCGGCAGGTGCTGGCGCTCAAGCAGTTCTTCGCAGGGCGGGATACGACCGTGATCCTGGTCGACGACCTGACGTCTTCGGGTGGGGAGCGTGACACGCATCTGCACAGCCTGTGCCATGGGGTCATCACGCTGGACCGGCTGACGCTCGATTTCGGCGCGGCGCGGCGGCGGCTGCAGGTCCAGAAGCTGCGCGGCGTCGAATTCGTCGCGGGCTATCACGATCTCGTCATCCGCAAGGGAGGAATCGAGGTCTTCCCGCGCCTGATCGCGTCCGACCATGCCGAGCCTTTCCAGAATTCCATGGTATCGAGCGGCATTCCCGAACTCGACGCGCTGTGGGGCGGTGGACCGATGCGCGGCACCAGCACGTTGGTGACCGGCCCGGCGGGCGCGGGCAAGACGTCGATCGCCATGCAGTTCATCGTCGCCGCCTGCGCGCGGGGCGAACCCACGACGATGTATCAGTTCGATGAACGGATCAGCACGTTGCTGGCGCGGACCGGCAAGCTCGAGACGCAGCTCCAACATTATATCGACAGCGGCTGCCTCGTGATCACGCAGGTCGATCCGGCCGAGCTTTCGCCGGGCCAGTTCGCGGCCATGGTGCGGGACGAGGTGGAGCGCCGCGGATCCCGGATGATCGTGATCGACAGCCTCAACGGCTATCTTGCGGCGATGCCGCAGGAGCAGCAGCTGATCCTGCAGATGCACGAGCTGCTGTCCTATCTGAACCACTATGGCGTGGTCACCTTCCTGATCAATCCGCAGCACGGGCTGGTCGGGTCCATGTCGACCAGCCTCAACATCTCCTATGTCGCCGATAGCGTGGCGCTTATCCGCTTCTTCGAGGCAGGCGGCCGCATCCGGAAAGCAATCTCGATCCTCAAGAATCGCGGCGGCCAGCATGAGGATGCGATCCGTGAGCTGCGGATCGACGGGGGCGGCATCCGGATCGGCGCGCCGCTTACCAATTTCCGCGGCGTACTGACCGGGACGCCCGAATATATGGGGGTCGCGGCGCCGTTGATGGAAGATCGAAGTGCCGCATAGGACGGCCGCGCTAGGCCACAAGGTTCTGGTTCTGGCGCCCTATGGCAGGGATGCGGAGAGCGTCTGCCGGCTCCTGAAGCGCGAGGGCTACGATGCCACGGCGTGCGGAAGCCTGAGCGAGATCGCCGCCTTGCTCGACGATCATGTCGGGGCGGTAGTGCTGACGGAGGAGGCGCTCGGCGTCGACCAGCGGCCGTTGCGGGCCGCGCTCGAGGCCCAGCCGACCTGGTCGGACCTGCCCTTCGTGGTGCTGGCGGCACGCCGAATGGGGCCGCTGCCGCCAGGCCAGGCAGCCGTGCTGCGCATCTCCGAAGTCGTCGACAATTTTACGGTGCTCGAACGCCCGCTGAGCTCGGTGTCGCTGCTCAGCGCGGTGTCTTCGGCGCTGCGCTCGCGCCAGAAGCAGTTCGAGATGCGCGACCACCTTGCCCAGATCGAGCTGCGCAATGCCGCGCTGGCGCGTAGCCAGGATGAGCTGCGCGAGAGCGAGGCCAAGTTCCAGGCGATCGCCGACTCCATCGACCATATGGTCTGGTCGACGTTGCCCGATGGCTATCATGACTATTATAACCAGCGCTGGTACGATTTTACCGGCGTGCCGCAGGGCTCCACCGACGGCGCAGGCTGGAACGAGATGTTCCACCCCGAGGACCAGGAACGGGCCTGGTCGCGCTGGCGCCAGTCGCTGACCACGGGCGAGCCCTATCACATCGAATATCGGCTGAAGCACCACTCCGGTGTCTATCGCTGGGTGCTCGGGCGCGCGCAGCCGATGCGCGATGCCGCGGGAGCGATCGTCCGCTGGTTCGGCACCTGCACCGATATCCAGGAGATCGTCGAGGCGCGCGACGTGCTCGCCAAGAGCCGCGAGGACCTCGAGGCGATGGTGCACGAGCGCACCGAGGAACTGGCGCGGGCCAACGAACATCTCCACCAGAGCCAGAAGATGGAGGCGGTCGGCCAGCTGACCGGCGGCATCGCGCATGATTTCAACAATATGCTGACCGGCATCATCGGCGCGATGGACATCATGCGGCGCCGGATCGCCTCGGGTCGCCTCGACGACCTCGACCGCTTCATGGACGCGGCGACGACCTCGGCGTTGCGCGCGGCGGGCCTTACCCAGCGCCTGCTGGCCTTTTCGCGGCGCCAGTCGCTCGATTCCAAACCGCTCGACGTCAATGCGCTGGTCGGATCGCTGGGCGATCTGCTCGAACGCACGATCGGGGAGCAGATTGCGCTCGACCTGCGGCTCGATCCCGCGGTGCCGGCTGGAATCGCCGACGCCAACCAGCTCGAAAGCGCGATCCTGAACCTGACGATCAACGCGCGAGACGCGATGCCGGAGGGGGGCATGCTCACCGTCGCCACCCGCTATGCCGAGCTGAACGCGGCACAGGCGGCCGACATCGTCGATGCCGAGGCGGGGCGGTTCGTCGTGCTGAGCGTCTCCGACACCGGCGTGGGCATGCCGGTCGACCTGCTCGACAAGGTGTTCGAGCCCTTCTTCACCACCAAGCCGCTGGGCCAAGGCACCGGCCTGGGCCTGTCGATGGTCTATGGCTTCGCGCGCCAGAATGGCGGCTTCGTCGCGATCGACAGCATCGAGAATGCTGGAACGACCGTGAGTATCTACCTCCCGGCAGCCGATCGGCCCGGCATTGTGGCGGAGGCGCCTGGCCCCGCTGCGCCGCAGGGCGATGGCCAGCGGGTGCTTGTGGTGGAAGACGACGCGTCGGTGCGGCTGCTGATCCGCGACGTGCTCGAGGAAGTCGGCTATACTGCGATCGAAGCCTGCGACGGCGCATCGGCGATACCCGTCCTGGCCTCGGCCGTGCCGATCGACCTTATGATATCGGACGTCGGCCTGCCGGGCATGAACGGCCGCCAGCTGGCGGAGACCGCGCGCGACTATCGCCCTGAGCTGCCGATCCTGTTCGTCACCGGCTATGCCGAGAGCGCGACGATCCGCTCGGGCTTCCTCGGTGCCAATATGAGCATGATCACCAAGCCCTTCTCACTCGACGACCTCGGCCAGAAGGTCGGTGAGATATTGGCGGCGGGCTGACTGGCGGAGATCAAGGCCTATTGGCTACATTGCCTCGCGGAGATCCCCCCCACCCCACCCCTATGCGCCCTTGCCAGCCGCAGCGGGCGGCGCTTAGTCAGGGACATGGCAGACAGGATGTGGTGGGCCCGGGACCATCATCTCGCGATCATCGGCGCGGGCTTTTCGGGAACCCTGCAGGCGATCAACCTGCTGCGCCACGACGGTCCGCGGGCCACGCTGATCGAGCGTCGGCCGGCAGCCGGGCGTGGCATCGCCTATTCGACGGCGCATCCCGACCATCTGCTGAACGTGCGCGCCGCCAATATGAGCGCGTTGCGCGACGATCCCGATCATTTCATTCGCTGGCTGGCGGCGAACCGGCCGGACCTCGGCGGCTTCGTGCCGCGGATGGTCTATGGCGACTATCTCGCCGACCTGCTCGACGAGACGATGGCGCGGAGTGGCGGCCGGCTGGCGCTTGTCGAGGGCGCGGCGGAGGATGTCGTGCTGGACGACAATGGCGCCACGATCATCCTGCACGACGGCCGGCGGCTGCGCGCCGACGGCGTGATCCTCGCACCCGGCAACCTGCCGCCGCATCAGCCGCCCGCACTGGCCGGCGCCACTATCGATGACGATCGCTATGTGGCCGATCCCTGGGCCACGGATGTCGCCGAGGGCCTCGGCGACGACGATGCGGTTTTGATCGTTGGGACCGGCCTGACGATGATCGATGTCGCGCTGGCGCTCGAGGCCCGCGGTTTCCGCGGCAGGATCGTCGCGATGTCGCGTCGCGGACTGCTTCCCCAGGCGCATGCCGACGGGGTCATGGCCGCGCCGCTATCCGAGCGGCCGTCGCTCCGGCCGTCCAGGCTGCTGCGATCCGTGCGACGGCGGGCGGCGGACAACGGCTGGCGGGCGGCGGTCGATGCGCTGAGGCCGTTCACCCAGGATATGTGGCTGGCGGCCGAGCCCGCCGCCCGGCGGCGCTTTCTGCGTCATCTGAGGGCATGGTGGGATGTTCACCGCCATCGGCTTGCGCCGCCGGTAGCGGCGCGCATCGCCGGCTTGCGTGAGCACGGACAGCTCGACATCCTGGCGGGGCAGCTGGTCGGCGCTACGCCTTCGCGGGGCGCGGTCGATGTCGAGTGGCGTCCGCGCGGGACCGACGAACTGCGAACGCTGCGCGTTCGCCGGATCGTCAATTGTACAGGTCCGCAAGGCGATCTCGTTCGCACGAGCGAAGCGCTGCTGCGCCGGCTGCTGGAGCGAGGGCTGATCCGGCCCGATGCCGAGCATCTCGGTATCGACGTCAACCCGCAGTGCGAGGCGCTCGCCGCCGACGGCCGGGCCGACCGCCGCCTGATGGTGGTCGGCCCGATGACCCGCGGAACCTTCTGGGAGATCGTGGCGGTCCCCGATATCCGCGCCCAGACATGGTCGGTAGCCCGGCGGTTGTCACACGCCCATTGGGTGGAGGGCGAGGGTCTTTGATCGGCCGGCCGGCCGGCCAGGCGCGCGATGCGGTCCGCAGCAACGCGCTGTGCGGCGCGCATGCGGTGCGAAGCTGCCGGATGGGGCGGCCGATGGTCGATCGTGGACGAGCGGATGCGCGCGTGGGGTTCACGGACTGCGTGTCGCCTCGAATAATATGATAGGCTAGTTGACTAATCCTGCCGTCCAAGCTGTGAGAAGGGCAGCAGCGAACGCGCGTGGAGAAAAATTGCGTGGGCAGGAGCCGGATTGCCGTTCCCGAGGTGGCTACCGGACGTGCGGTGGCGGTGACGATCGAAGGGCAGCGTGTTGTGGTCTGCCGCTCGGCGGCGGGTCTCCACGTCCTACGCGATGGTTGCCCGCATCAGAACCTGACGATGGATGGCGGCCGGGTGCGCGGCAACAGCATCATCTGTCCGCATCATGGTGCACGCTTCAGTCTGGAGGACGGCCATTCGATGTCGCCGATCACGCCCAAGCCGCTTACGGTGCTGACGTGCCGGGAGCAGGCCGGCGATCTCGAAGTCGATCTTTAGATTATCGACGAGAGCCCGATTTACGTTTGGGGTGGAGCGCAGTGTTGGCAATGGTTGACCGGCTTGCGCGGCATCCGCAAGCTGGCAAAATGGTAAGCATGCGATTTGATTTGCGAGCGGGGAAGGGAAACGCAGCGATCTTGGGGTTGATGAGCTGATGGCTGGAGTATGGTTTGACGAGCTGACGGTCGGGCAGGTGTTTCACCACCCGATCCGCCGGACGGTGACCGAGACCGACAACGTCCTGTTCACGGCGATGACGCACAATCCGGCGCTCCTTCACCTCGACGAGGAATATATGAAGGGCACGCCTTTCGGGCAGCGCCTGGTCAACTCGGCGTTCACGCTCGGGCTGATGGTCGGGATTTCGGTCGGCGATACGACGCTGGGCACCGCGGTTGCGAACCTGGGCTGGGACGAGGTGCGCTTCCCGACGCCGCTGTTCCATGGCGATACCATCCATGTCGTGACCGAGGTGATCGAACTGCGCGAATCCAGGTCGCGCCCCGACCAGGGAATCGTCACCTTTCTCCACAAGGCGTTCAACCAGAAGGACGAACTCGTCGCGTCGTGCAAACGCTCGGGCCTGCAGCTCAAGAAGCCGAAGGACGTCGCATGACCCTGCCGCTTCGCTCCTTTCTGTTCATTCCGGGCGACAGCGAGAAGAAGCTGGGCAAGGTCGATGGCGTCGCGGCCGATGCGTTCATCTTCGATCTCGAGGACGCGGTGGCGGTTGCCCGCAAGCCGGTCGCGCGCGAGATGGTGCCAACCTTCATCGCCGATCGGCCGAAGGCGAGGCGCACGTCGCAGCTCTGGGTGCGGGTCAATCCGCTCGATACCCCCTGGACCCTCGATGATCTCGCCGCGATCGTCCCGGCCGCGCCCGACGGCATCATGCTGCCCAAGGTCGATGGTCCGGAGGACGTGGCGAAGGTCAGCCATTATCTCGACGCTCTCGAGACTGCGTCGGGCGTGGAAAGAGGATCCATACAGATCCTGCCGGTCGCGACCGAGACGGCGATCTCGGCTTTCCGGCTCGGCGATTACGCCGGAGCCGGGCTGGAGCGACTCTACGGCCTCACCTGGGGGGCCGAGGATCTGTCCTCCGCGATAGGCGCGAGCGGCAATACCGACGCAAGCGGCGGCTGGGCGCTGACCTATCGGATGGTGCGATCGCTCTGCCTGCTCGGCGCGCATGCGGCGAAAGTGGAGGCAGTCGATACGCTGTTCGTCGACTACCGCGATAATGACGGCCTGATTGCCAGCTCGCGCGCGGCGCGTGCGGAGGGATTTTCAGGACGGATCGCAATCCACCCGGCGCAGGTCGATGGCATCAATCACGCCTTCTCGCCATCCTCCGAGGAGGTCGATTTCGCACGCCGGGTGGTCGATCTGTTCGCGGCCAACCCGGACTCGGGGACGCTCGGCCTCGACGGCAAGATGCTCGACATCCCCCATCTCAAGCAGGCGCAGAAGACGCTCGCCATATACGAGGCGCGCCGTCGCTGAGATCCGCAAGGACAGCGACACTGCCCGGGGCATTTTTTCGGGCGAGCATGAGCATCAGGCTCGGCTGATCATCGGTTCGGCTTGTGTGGAGGATGCACATGTTCTTCAGCCCCAGCGCGCTTGGCCGGTCGCGCGCGAGGACCAGGAACATCATTCACCGAAGCCTGTATCAGGCTCCGCCACGGCTATGCGTTTCGCCCAATTGCCTCCCTCGGGCGCTACTTCTTCGGCGATCTCCTTGAGGTTGCGCTTCACCTGAAGCAGGGCGCGCTCGACCGTTTCAACCTCGATCGGCGTCAGGCCCTTCAGGACCCGGCGGTTGATCTTGGATGCGACCGTTACCATCAGCCGAATTACGTCATAACCCTTTTCGGTGATGAAGACGCGCTTGGCCCGGCGATCTTCGGCATCGGCACGGCGTTCGACGTGGCCGCTTGCCTCGAGCCGGTCGACCAGTCCGCCGACTGTGACCTTTCCGACTTCGAGCAGGCGGGCGATGTCGACCTGCATCATCCCGTTATTGCCGCCGCGGGACAATGTGCTCAACATCGACCACTGGGCGCGGGTGATCCCATAGGGGCGCATGACGTCATCCATCACCGAACGGCGGATGCGCGATACGTCATGCACGAGATACCCGAAGCGGAACTGCTTGGCGGACGGTCGCTTGTTGCCGTCAGCATCGGTCTCGTGCGGCTTTGCCTTCGGTTTTCGGGACGCCTTGGCGAGCGGCGTAGTCGCTGTCATCCAGATACCCCCCTGAAAACGCGAAGCTGTATTCGATCATAGCCCTACGGACAATGCTCCATGCGACGATAGCTAGGCAGATCATACGCCTGCATTCTATGTAGTTGATCACAAATTTAAGATGATCTCCCCACCAAAGGTACGCGGGGTTCGTGCTCAGCGCGGATGCGGAGCTGACCAGAACGGCGGTTACGGGAGGCAGCGCCGCTGCTTATCTGCAAAGCGGCAAGGCCGATGCGATCTCGTTCGGCCGCCCTTTTGCCACCAACCCCAATCTCATCACCCCGACCTACGCCGGGACGGCGGACTGATCACCAGCTGGTGTTCAGTGCCGACCCATGTCTCGCCGCCCTTGGTCGAGCGACTGCGCCTTACAGCCCGTTCTCCGAAGGCTGCTTGCGATCTGCCGCCTTCTGGCGGCTCTCGCGCACAGTGCCGACATCCTTGCGAGGCTTGCCGCCCTTGGTGCGCATTGCGCTCGCCTGGGCACCGGCGAGGACTGGCCCGCATGCTGCCGACTTGGCGTCGCCGATGTCGATGAAGGCAAGCACCGAGGCAAGCGGGGTGCCGACGATCCCCAATGCCAACCCGGCCCCGCCGCGTGCCAGTAGCTGCGGGCTCAGGATGTTGATGCCCGGCCGAGCGAAATAGCCCTTGATGCCGACCGGCGACTGGCCGGAGAACAGGCTGAACTTCTTGCCGTCGGCTCGGAAGGCGAGGTCCAGCGATTCGTCCTTGAAGCTGAACCCGCCTTTGGCCGTCATCACATTCTTGTCGGTATCGATCAGGATCGGATCGGCGGCAGCGACGCCATCACGGACCGTGAAGCCGATCAGGCCGCAATTGATTTCCACCGGCTTCTTCAGTTTGTCCTGCATGAGTTTTTGCAGGAACACGCCCAGGTCGAACTCCGACAGTTGGATATATTGCGTCCAGAATGTCCCCTTGGGCAGAATGATCGCGATCCGGCCGTTCGACGTGGCGAGCGAATCGTGCAGCGTATCGCCGGTGCCCTTCATCTGGATTCGGGCCTTGACCGTGCCCGTCGTGCCGGCCTGACTGACCCCGAAACCGGCGAACAGCCTTCCCATCGGTGTGGGCGACAGGCGAATGTCGTAATCGGTCACCACCGCGGGAACCCGTGCGTCGATGCTGATATCGGAAGCAAGGTGGCCCCCTGCGACATCCAGCGTCAGCGGCGATAGCGTCATCAGGCTGTGATCGAGACCGAAGGTGAGATCCACGTTCGATACCGGGAATTTCGGAGTCCGGAAATCCCTCACCTTGTAGCGTATCCGCGCGTCATAGGTCTTGATCGACTCGATGCGCAGCGGCGCGTCGGGCAGGATGCGGGGCGTGCCGCCGGTCTGCGCGACCGCGGCCTGCGCGCCCTGCGCCGCCAGCGCCTGGGGTGCGTAGCCGATGAACGGGCCGACATCGATGATGTCGACGAGGTTCGAGTTCAGCGCAGCGTCGATGAACAGCCGCTCCCTGGGGAAGCTTATCGTCATCCGCCCGTGCAGGTCGCTCACGCCATAGCGTCCGTTGATGCGCGTGAAGCGCCACTCGCCGCCAGCTTTCGTCAGCTTGGAAGTGAACCAGTAAGAGCGCGTATCCGGCGCGGCGACGCCGAGAAAATCGAACAGCTGGCGGACGTTTGGACCACGCACCTTGAGGTCGAGATCGGACCCCTCGATCTGCGTAGCAGCCGGCAGCATGCCGTCGAGGTCGAGATAGGTGCGGCCCGACTTCGCGTGCATCTCGAAATTGGTGCGGCCGAACCGCACGGTGGAGTTCGGTGACAGCAGCGCGCCATACATGGTGAAGGGCTTGTCGCGCAGCGTGCCCGTGCCGGTGAAGGGTACCCGGCCCTCGATGCGACGACCGCCCGCGGCGATGTCGCCCACGTCGATGTCGGTACGCAGGAACAGCTGCGGATCGATGTACCGTATTTGGGTATCGGTCACGTCTGCTCGACCGATCACCGGCCACTGGAAGGGCGCGCCCTTCGCATCGGGATCGCCGAAGGTCCATGTGTTGCGCCGCTGCTTGTCCCACTCGGCGTCCACTTTGCCGCCATCGAGTACCAGCCACTCGGCCTGGCGCTTGCCGAACAGAGTCGGGATGGTGTCGATCCGCGCTGCGATATGTTTCGCTTCGAAGACGTTGGGGAGGCTGGCCCAGCGCGGATTGGAGACGGTGAGGCCGTCGGCCACGAAGCGTGCGTCGATGATGTCGAAGTAGAACTGGAAGTCGCCGGCGACCTTGACCTGCCGCTCGGTCATCCGGCTCGCGATCGACTCGAAGGTCGGCTTGAGGAAGCGGCCCTTCGTGACGAACAGGATGAACCAGGCCAGGACGATCAGGCCGACGATCGTCGCCACGACGCCGAACCCGATCGCGAGCGTGAGATTCGCCGGATCGTGCCGGCGTTTCGCTGCCGGCACTGGAGGCCCCGAGCCGTTTGCGGGAACCTCGATCGGGGGATGGGGTTCGACGACCATGACCTGTTGAAACAACTTACCGGCGGCACAGGTTCCGCGGGTGTTGCAATGCGTGGCCGAGGCCCTTATAGGCCCGCGCTTCCGCGATTTGATGGACCGCCCGGCTGTATGGGCTGCCGTGGCTGTCTGCAACCGTCGCATAGCAGGAGACGAAAATGCCCAAACTCAAGACCAAGAGCGGCGTCAAGAAGCGCTTCAAGCTCACGGCCACCGGCAAGGTGAAGCATGGCGTCGCCGGCAAGCGCCACCGGCTGATCAGCCACAACGCAAAATATATCCGCCAGAATCGCGGCACCACTGTTCTCGCCGAGGCCGATACGGCCCGTGTGAAGCTGTGGGCGCCGTACGGCCTGAACTGAGGAGGGCCGGTAAATGGCACGCGTCAAACGCGGTACGACCACCCACGCCAAGCACAAGCGCGTACTTGAGCAGGCGAAGGGCTATTATGGCCGCCGCAAGAACACCATCCGTATCGCCAAGCAGGCGGTCGAGAAGGCCGGGCAATATGCGTATCGCGACCGCAAGGTTAAGAAGCGCTCGTTCCGCGCCTTGTGGATCCAGCGCATCAATGCTGCGGTCCGCGCCGAAGGCCTGACCTACGGCGTGTTCATGCACGGCCTGAAGCTGGCCGGCGTCGAACTCGACCGGAAGGTCCTGGCCGACATCGCGATGCACGAGGGCGAGACCTTCTCGCTCATCATCGCGCAAGCCAAGGCAGCCCTGCCCGAAAGCGCCCGCATCGCGGCCTGAGCCTTCGGAAACAAGATCAGGGAGGGCGCGGTGGCCAAGGTCACCGCGCCCTTTTTGTTTTGGGCATGGTGAGATGACAAAGGCCTCTCTCCTTCAGGGGAGGGGCTTGCTATGGGCCGACGCTGCCCGCTACGGGCGGGCGCATGAATGACAAGGGTGGGTTAGTGGCAGACGATCAGGAAGCGCTTTCGGAGATCGCATCGGCGGCGTCACTCGCCGACCTCGAGGCAATCCGGGTGCGGATGCTCGGCAAGTCGGGCAGCATCACCGCTCTGCTGAAGACGCTGGGCGGGATGACGCCCGAACAGCGCCAGGCCGAGGGCCCGCGGATCCACGCGCTGCGCGAGGCCGTCACCGCCGCGATTGCCGATCGCAAGGCGGCGCTGGAAGCGGCGGTGCTCGATGCGCGGCTGGCGACCGAGACGCTGGACATGAGCCTGCCGGTCTCACCGGGCGCGCCGGGATCGGTGCACCCGGTCGCGCAGGTGATGGACGAACTCGCCGAGATCTTCGCCGACCTGGGTTTCGCGGTCGCCACCGGTCCCGAGATCGAGGACGACTGGCATAACTTCACCGCGCTTAACATCCCGGAGACCCATCCGGCACGGGCGATGCACGACACCTTTTATTTCCCCGATCAGGCCGACGGGAAGAAGATGCTGCTGCGCACCCACACCTCGCCGGTTCAGATCCGCACGATGATGAGCCAGAAGCCGCCGATTCGCATCATTGCGCCCGGCCGCACCTATCGTTCCGATTCGGATGCCACCCACACGCCGATGTTTCACCAGGTCGAGGGGCTCGTCATCGATCGCGGCATCCATATGGGCCATCTCAAATGGACGCTCGAGACCTTCGTGAAGGCCTTCTTCGAGCGCGAGGACATCGTGCTGCGGCTGCGCCCCAGCTTCTTCCCGTTCACCGAACCGTCGGCCGAAGTCGATGTCGGCTTCACCTGGGAGAAGGGCCGGCGCGTAATTGGCGGCGATCCGGCCGCCGGCAATGGCGGCTGGATGGAGATATTGGGATCGGGGATGGTGCATCCGCGGGTCATCGCCAGCTGCGGGCTCGATCCCGACGAGTGGCAGGGCTTCGCCTTCGGATGCGGCATAGATCGGTTGGCCATGCTCAAATATGGCATGGACGATCTGCGCGCCTTCTTCGACGGCGACCTGCGCTGGTTGCGCCATTACGGCTTCGCAGCACTCGACGTACCCACGCTGAGCGGGGGAGTGGGCGCATGAAGTTCACCCTGTCCTGGCTCAAGGAGCATCTTGAAACCGAAGCGAGCCTGGCGGCGATCCTCGAGGGTCTGACCAAGGTCGGCCTGGAGGTCGAGGGCGTCGAGGATCCGACCGAGAAGCTTGGCGCGTTCCGTATCGCGCGGGTCCTGAGCGCCGCGCCGCATCCGCAGGCCGACAAGCTCCAGGTCCTGTCTGTCGATGCAGGCGAGGGCGAGCCTCTGCAGATCGTCTGCGGTGCGCCCAATGCGCGCGCCGGGCTGGTCGGCGTGCTGGGTCGGCCGGGCGACTATGTGCCCGGGCTGGACGTCACGTTGAAGGTTGCAGCCATTCGCGGAGTCGAATCGCGTGGCATGATGTGCTCGATGCGCGAACTCGAGCTGGGCGAGTCGCATGATGGCATCATCGAGCTTCCCGCGGATGCGCCGCTCGGCGCGGTCTATGTCGACTGGGCAGGCTTTGCCGATCCGGTGATCGACGTCGCGGTCACACCGAACCGGCAGGATTGCATGGGCGTGCGGGGCATCGCCCGCGATCTCGCGGCGGCGGGGCTCGGTACGCTGAAGTCGCTCAACGTGCCGACCATATCAGGCCAGGGCGAGTGTCCGATCGAGATTCGCACCGACGACGCGGAGGGCTGCCCCGCCTTCTTTGGCCGGGCGGTGAAGGGCGTGGTCAACGGCGACAGCCCCGAATGGATGCGCAAGCGGCTGGTCGCGGTGGGACAGCGGCCCATTTCAGCGCTGGTCGACATCACCAATTACGTGATGCTCGATCATGGCCGGCCTTTGCACGTCTATGATCTCGCCAAGCTCGACGGCCCGCTGGTGGCCCGCAAGGCGAAGCCGGGCGAGGAAGTGCTTGCGCTCAACGGCAAGAGCTACGTGCTCGACGAGACGATGACGGTGATCGCCGATTCCCAAGGCGCTGAGGATATCGGCGGCATCATGGGCGGCGAGCGGTCGGGCGTGACTGCCGCCACCACCGACGTGCTGATCGAATGTGCCTATTTCGTCCCGGAGTCGATCGCACGAACGGGCCAGAAGCTGGGCCTCACCTCGGATGCGCGCAGCCGCTTCGAGCGCGGCGTCGATCCGCAGTTCCTCGGCGCTGGCCTTGCCATCGCGACCAGGCTGATCCTGGACATCTGCGGCGGCGCCCCTACGGCGGTGGTGGAGGCAGGCAAGCCGCCTTCGGGCACCAAGGCGCTGCGCTACGATCCGGCGCTCACCGGCAAGCTCGCCGGCCTGTCCGTGGAAGCCGATCGACAGCGGGCGATCCTCACCTCGCTCGGCTTTGGCATCGACGCGGTGTGGACCGTCTCCGTGCCGAGCTGGCGCCGTGACATCGATGGGCCGGCTGACCTTGTCGAAGAAGTCGTCCGCATCATCGGCATCGACAATATCCCGTCGACGCCCTTGCCCCGTGGCGATGGCGTCGCGCGCCCCACCGCCACCCAGGCGCAGATGATCGAACGCCGCGCCCGCCGTGCCGCCGCGGCGCGGGGCCTGAACGAGGCCGTGACGTGGAGCTTCATCAGCGAGGCCGAGGCCGCGCCGTTCGGCGGCGGCGGCTGGACGCTGGCCAATCCGATCAGCGAGGATCTCAAGGTCATGCGGCCGTCGCTGCTGCCGGGGCTGATCGCCGCGGCACGGCGCAACGCCGATCGCGGCGCCGACAGCATTCGCCTGTTCGAAATAGGCCGCCGTTATCTCGCCGACCGTGAAAGCGTCACCCTGGGCCTGCTATTGTCGGGCGATCGCGTGCCGCGCGACTGGCGAACCGGCCGCGCGCAGGCATTCGATGCTTATGACGCCAAGGCCGAGGCGGTCGCACTGCTGGCCGCTGCGGGGGCGCCGGTCGACCGGCTCCAGCTGTTCGAGACGGTGTCGGCCGGAGTCTATCATCCCGGTCGCTCGGGAACGCTGCGGCTGGGGCCCAAGACCGTCCTGGCCGAGTTCGGCGAACTCCACCCGGCAATCGCGCGCGCCTTCGACATGGAGGGGGCGGCGGTTGCGGCGGAGATCTTCCTCGACGCGATCCCGATGAAGCGCGCATCGGCCGATCACATGCGCGAGGCTTATGCACCACCGGCGTTGCAGGCCGTGCGCCGCGATTTCGCCTTTCTGATCGCCGCCGACAGACCGGGCGACGAACTGCTCCGGGCGGTGCGCAGCGCCGACAAGGCGACAATCGCTGATGCCCGGCTGTTCGACATCTTCATGGGCGCGGGCGTGGCCGACGGCGAGAAGTCGGTTGCGATCGAGGTCGTGCTGCAGCCTTCGGAAAAAAGCTTCACAGATGCGGAATTGCAGGCGATTTCCGAGAAGATCGTCGCCGCCGCGACGAAGCTGGGCGCGCGGCTGAGGGGCTGAGCTGCTTCCCGAGCGGCAGAGGCGGCTACATTGCCGCCTTGGCCGCCTTCGCGCGGGTCGAATAGCTGTGCCAGGCAAACAGCGTGGCAGCGCCTCTGTGAGGGCTCCAGGGTTGGGACAGACGGCGCGTCTCGCCTTCGGTGGGCCGCTCGGGGAGGCTGAGCAGGTTGCCGACCTCGATGCGGACGACGAGGTCGCCCGCCGGCCACATGTCGCCGCGCCCTTCGGCGAAGAGCAGGTAGATTTCCGCCGACCAGCGGCCGATGCCCTTGATCGCGGTCATCGTCGCGATGGCTTCCTCGTCATCGGCGGGGAGGGCGTCGAAATCGATATGACCGCTGGCGACATGCTCGGCGAGGCTTTTCGCATAGCTGACCTTCTGGCGCGACAGTCCGCATTGCCGCAGCAAGTCGTCCGGCGCCACCGCCACCGCTTCGGGTACGAGCCCCGCACCGACCAGCTTCTCGAGCTTCGCCCAGATCGAGTTCGCCGCGGCTACGCTTACCTGCTGGCCGACGATGGTGCGCAGCAGCGTCTGATATCCGCGTGCGCGAATCCGCGGCTCGGGATAGCCGATCGCCTCGATCCGGGTGGCAAAGGCTTGTTCGACCTTGGCCAAAGCATCCAGGCTGCGCCGTAATTGCTCCGCGGATAGACTCATTTCATCTCCTGCACTTGATTTCATGGCGGACGCACGACATAGCCGCGCCAAATCCGCATCCATTTGCCGGGGAGTGCTAATGCCCAAGTTGGTTGTCGTCACGCGTGAGGGCGATGAATCGGTCTTCGAAGTCGAGGCTGGCCTGTCCGTGATGGAAGTCATCCGTGACAATGGTGTCGACGAGCTGCTGGCGCTGTGCGGCGGCTGCTGCTCCTGCGCGACCTGCCATGTCTTCGTCGATCCAGCGTTCAGCGGGCTTCTGCCAGAGATGAGCGACGACGAGAATGACCTGCTCGACAGCAGCGATCATCGCGACGAGCGCTCGCGGCTGTCGTGCCAGCTCGCGATGACCGACGAGCTGGACGGCATGATCGTCACGATCGCGCCGGAAGACTGAGCCGGGGCTCAGCCTTCGGTTTTTTGATAGGCCCTCAGACGCCGGGCGCAGGGCATCCGCCCTGCTTGGCTTCCTCGCTGGCGCTCGGACGCGCTGTTCGCGCTTGTCTCTTCGAACCACTTGCTTTCGACGCTGAACTTTGGTGTCGGAGGCCGTAGGCCTTCGCAAGGCCGAACGGCCGCCCGAGCTTATTGCGAGGAAGCCAAGGTCAGCGGATGCTGACCGCCCGGCGTTTGAGGGCCAAACAAACAACCAGCGGAGCGCTAGCTGCGCGTCGTGATCGCGTAGAGCGCGATAGCGGCGGCGTTCGAGATGTTCAGGCTCTCGACGCGCGGGCTGATCGGGAGTTTCGCCAGCTCATCGCAATGCGCTTCGGTGTTCTGGCGCATGCCCTCGCCTTCGGCGCCCAGCACGATCGCGATTCGCGCCTCGCCCATCACTTCGGCCAGCGTCCCCTTGGCATGGCCGGTAAGGCCGATCCGCCAGAAGCCGGCTTCACCGACCTCGTCGAGGGCGCGAGCCAGGTTCACGACCCGCACCCAGGGCACGAGTTCGAGCGCGCCCGAGGCCGAGCGCGCCAGCGCACCCGATTCTGGTGGAGCGTTGCGGTCCTGGGTGATGATGCCGACAGCATCGAACGCCGCGGCCGATCGCAGGACCGCGCCGACATTATGGGGATCGGTGACCTGGTCGAGAATTACGAGCGGCCGCCTATTGCCTTGCGCGGCATCGAGCAGGTCGCCGAGCCAGATGTCGGGCAGGGGGTCGACCTCGATCACCAGCCCTTGATGCGGTGCATCATGAGGCACCAGGCGGCCGAGATCGGCGACGTCGGCATAGGTCACCGGTATCACCGGCGGCAGGTCGAGCGCGGATAGCGCCTCGCGCGTGCCCCACATGCGGCGGACGGTGCGCGCGGGATTTGCCAGCGCGGCAATGACGGCGTGGCGGCCCCAGAAACGGGGGCGGCCCTGTACGGACTGGGATGGACGATGGCCTCTGCGCATGCACCCGCCTTAGCGATCCGGCGCCCGGCTAGGCAAGCATCGCGAGCACTGATCTTTTTCGGGTGGGTTGGCGTTGACAGGCCGGTTCCGATTGGCCATTGAGCCGCCTCGCTTTTGGCGCCTCGGAGGGGTGGCCGAGTGGTTAAAGGCAGCAGACTGTAAATCTGCCCGTGCAAGCGTACACTGGTTCGAATCCAGTCCCCTCCACCATCCGGCCCTTCGGTCGATCGACCCTGATACCTTCTTCCGGTCGCTCCCGGCTTCGGACGCAGGCATCGCCATCTGGCGTGATCTACCCGTTCTTTGTGATACGGACGCCACAACAGCGTTTGCAGCGATGAACGAGCCGCGCCGGATTGAGCGTTGCTGGCCGCCTTGCCCATCGATGGAAACCCCAGGCGCATAGAAATGACATAAGCTGCTCCCCCCTCGTCCCTGGTCTTTACGTGCCCAGGGTCCGGGAAGTTGCGCTGCGAGTCCCTGCCCCAGTTCGTGCGGTCAGTCGAGGTGCGCCACGGGCCGCCGCCGGGGCCGCGGGAGCGTCCATCCCGGTAACGGCGCAGTCGTCCGTCTGGTGTGATGCGATATTTTGCCTGCTCGGTCGGTCCGCAGCCTTCATCGCTGAGTCGAGGTCCAGCATCGCCCTCTTGCTGCCCAAGTATAAAAACAAGACGCTATGGATAAGCAATTGAAGGTTTATTACATAAAACGTTACCAATAGATCGATATCGTAAAGTGGATGGTTTCGTATAAAAGGGTTAATATGAAGTTTTCTTGAGTAAAGTTCTTCGTTGTTTTTATTTACGCAGTAAATAAGTCCGTTGTTAATTGTCGTTATATGCGCCGCAGCATGCGGAAATTGCGTTTATACTGCAGCGCAATATCGATTTATATAGACTTTCGCCGAGAGAGCATTACGCCGGTCACAAGAGTTGGGAGAAGATGCATGAACGCCGTTTCGCGGCCCGCACAGGGGCCTCATCCCCTTTGGAGCACCCGGCGCAGTCATGTGGTGAAGTTCAGCGACTTCAACGTCCTCGGGATCGCTTTTGCCTTCGTCAGCTCGGCCGGTCTTTGGTACGCGATCATCGAGGTCGCGACAGCATAACGCGCGTCCGGTGGCGTGGGATCGTCGATCCCAGTGCGCGTTCCGGCCGGCATGCTTGCCGGCCCGGTCGAACTTATTTGAGCGAAAGGATATAATCGGCAATTGCCGCTGCCGAGGCGGGGTTCTTGAGGCCGCCAAATGGCATGCGGGTGCCGGGCACGGTCTTTTGCGGCTCCTGTATGAACGCGATCAGGTTGATTCGCGTCCATTTGACCTTCGAGTTCTTCATCGCCGGCGAAAAGGCGAAGCCGGGCACCTCGCCTGCTTTGGTGTTGCCGATACCGTACAGGTTCGGGCCGATCGAATTGGGCGCGCCCTTCTCAACCTTGTGGCAAGCCGAACAGATCCCGAAAGCTGCTGGCTTGGGCAGCGGTGCCGCGAGCGCCGGCGCGGCGACCGAAAACGTGACGATCGAGCAGAGAACAAGGCGGTGCTGCATCAGCGATCCTTTCAGGCCGGCCAAGCTTTGGCCCGGGCGACGAAGAATTCGTCTATTGCGGTGGAGGTTCTGTCGCAAGGCTGAACAGCGGCCATTACTGCGGGACGAAGCCACGCTGAACTATGATTGATTTAACGAGGCTTTTATCGTTACATAGGAAATGTGACGGGGCTTAACGGGGTAAGTCTGTCGATGGCAGAGCCGATTGTGCCGGAAAAGCACCTGCCGGATCGGCTATCACGTCAAGGGGGGATGGCTTAGTGATAAGATCCGAGTTGGTTCAGCTGCTATCGCAGGACAATCCCGATCTTTCGCCGAAAGAAGTTGAAAAAATCGTTTCAACTCTCTTCGACGCGATTAGCAAGAGACTGGCGGAAGGCGGACGCGTCGAACTGCGCGGCTTCGGAGCCTTTTCTACGCGCAGCCGTGAAGCGAGGGTGGGGCGCAATCCCCGTACTGGCGATACGGTGCCGGTTTCGGCCAAGCGCGTTCCTTATTTCAAGCCGGGCAAGGAAATGCGGCTCCGCCTCAACGTCTGAGGCGAGGCCCGATTCGGCCGACACCGATTCGTGCTTGGCGGTCCGTGCGGCGGTAGCTATTCACCCGCATGCGACGCTGCGGGCGTGGCGAAATTGGTAGACGCAACGGACTTGAACCATCGATCGAGTGCTCGCCGGGAAACCGGCGATGCAGAACTGCTCAAATTCGGGGAAGCCTGATTCCTGGTGATCCCGAGCCAAGCCGCCGGAGTATTTCCTCCGGCGGAAGGTGTAGAGACTAGACGGGCAGCGCCTACGTCCACGCAAAGCGGATAGGGCGAAGGGATAGTCCAGACCACGAACGGGTCTCGCGGCCCGGCGGCGAAAGCCGAAGTGGTATGAAAATCCGTAAGGTCGCGAGACCTGTGGGGGTTCGAGTCCCCCCGCCCGCACCAGCTTTCGTCCGATCGGCCCCCTGGACTCGGGCTCGCCCGGATCATCAATCGCCTGTTAAGCATTGGAGCCTATGTCGGGGCGAGGGTTGCGTGGATGCGTCGCGGCAATTGTTAGCTTCTGCAAAGTCCCCGATTGTGTGGGCTTTTTCTGTTTCAAGCGCCGCGTTTTTGGGGCAATTGTGCAGCGGAACCGCAATTGATCGACAGGAGCCGTGTTCCGACATGCGTCGGGCGACCCGGCGGGAGTCGGTCTGATGCGGAGGGCGATGGGGTTGTAATGCGTAAACGGGGGACGATCGGGGCGGCGCTGCTGGCCGTGACAGGTGCAATGCTGCTCCCGTCGCCGGCTCTCGCCATGGTGGGACCGCCGGCACCCGGCGCGCCCCCGCTCAAGCCCTATCGCATCAATCCGGGCGACGAGATCGAGATATATGTGTGGGGCGACGAGCGGCTCCAGCGCGTCTTGAAGGTGCTGCCCGACGGCAGCGTGTCTTTTCCGCTGGTCGGCCGTATCGATGCGCTCAACAAGCTTCCTACGGACCTCGAAGGCGTGATCGTCGCAGGACTGTCCGATCAATATCGAAACTCGGTGCCGCGCGTGACGGTGTCGGTGAAGAATCCCAGTGGCCTGAGCTTCTCGGTAGCCGGCAAGGTGCGGACGCCGGGCGCCTTCACCCCGGGTCATTATGTCAACGTGCTCGAGGCGATCAGCGTCGCCGGCGGACCGACCGAGTTCGCCGATCTCAGCAAGGTCAAGATATATCGCAAGAATGGCGGTCAGATCCAGGTGATCGAGGTTCGGTTGGACAGCGCGATGAAGGGTTCGCCTTCGAGCGCGGATCTCCAGGGGGCGATCGTGGAACTGCAAAGCGGCGATACGGTGGTGGTGCCATGAACGCGGGTTCCAGGCTGTCCGCCGGTTCGTGCGCTGCCGCGTTCGTGGCGCTGGCCATGGGCGCTCCGGCCTGCGCCGGTCCTGCGAAGCTGTCGGTCGATACGACTGTCCGGCTCGGTTATGACATCAATCCCTTCCTGTCGCCGGGCAGCGACCTGGCGAGCGGCTATGTCGAGGCTACCGTCGCGCCGAAGCTCACGAAGCGGACCGAAAAGGGCGTGGTCGAGCTCTCCGGTCACTATGAGCGCACGGAATATCTGCGCCGTTACGGAAATTCGAATCAATATGGTGGCGAGCTGGCGGTCCAGCAGCGCGTTACGCCGAAGCTGAGCATATATGGCGCGCTGCGCTATGACAGCGAGGTGATCGGCCAGAGCGACGACATAGTGACGGGCGCCCCGATCGACGATACCGATGTCAACCTGATCGGCCTGCGGCGGCGCGCCGACACCTATAGCGTCAGCGGCGGCTGGGAATATCAGGTCGGCCCCAAGGACACGCTTTCCGCCAACGGCGGCGCCACGGCGACTCGCTATGGCAGCGGCCCAGCCGGCGGTGATTCCGACAATATCGGCGGGAGCGTCGCCTGGCAGCATGCGATCAGCTCGCGATCGAAGATCGGCCTCAGCGGCTCGGTCTACCGCATCGATTATGACACGCCGGGCCTGAGCACGATGGTCATGCAGCCGTCGGTCACCTTCTCGACCGAACTCAGTCCCACCTGGCATTTCGATGCCTCGCTGGGCATGTCGTTCAGCGATCTCACGCTCCCAAATACGCGCGACGAGAGCAGCAAGGGGCTCTCCGGCACGGTGAACCTCTGCCACAAGGGCGTGAAGGATAATTTCTGCCTCTATGCCGACCGCTCGGTGAGTGGATCGGGCGCCGGCAGCACGGTGGAACGCACGCAGCTCGGCATCAGCTATAACCGCCGGCTGACCGAGAAACTCGGCTTCTCCGCGAACGGTAGTTACGCGCGCAGCAAGTCGCAGGCAGGGACTATCCCGACCCGCGAATATGTCAGCATACGCAGCGGCTTCGACTGGCAGATGACGCCACGGCTCAAGCTGGGCAGCGAGGGCCACTACCGCGACGTGTTTGGCGGCCGCCAGATCAGGGCGGACTATGGCGGCGATCTCTACGCCATCCTGACGCTGCCGCGGTCGCAATGACCGAGCATGTCGATCCGTCGGCCGATGGCGATTTGGCCGATGGCCTGCTCCGTTATCTGCCGCGGATATTGTACCAGCGGCGCTGGTTCGTCCTGATCCCGTTCGGGGTGAGTGCGCTGACCGGGCTCGGCCTCGCTTACGGCCTGCCCGCGCATTACCAGTCCTCCGCCACGGTCGTGGTCGAGTCGAAGGAACTGCCGGAGCAGATCGCGGCCGCGTCGGTGAACGACCTGATCGACCAGCGCATCGCCAAGATCCAGCAGCAGATATTAAGCCGTCCGGGCCTGATCGAGCTGATCCAGAACAATGATCTCTATACGTCCGAGCGGCACAAGAAGTCGCTGTCGTCGATCATCGATATGATGCGCAAGGCCACGGCGATCACGCCTGTCACCGCCGATATCGACAAGCTTGCGGCCCGCCGCGGCGATTCGAGCACGATCGCCTTTTCCGTGTCCTTCACCTATTCGGATCCGGCCAAGGCGCAGGCGGTGACGCAGCAGTTCACAGAGAAGCTGCTGAAGCTCGACAGCTCGCAACTGTCGGCGCAGGCCGATGCGACCGTCGGTTTCTTGCGCGACCAGGCCGCCCAGATCCAGGGACAGATCGCCGAACTCGAAGGCAAGCTCGCCGACATCAAGAGCCGCAACGGGCTCGCCCTGTCACGGATCGGCGGTTTCCTGCCCTCGACGTCCAACTATGATGTGCAGATCGCCCAGCTGCAGCGCGAGAATACAGAGCTGCAGGGCAAGCTGAACAGCAACAGCACCAATGCCGATGATCGCGTCATCCAGGCCGAGGCTGGGCTCGCATCGGCCAAGGCGCTCTATTCGGACAATCATCCCGACGTGATCGCCGCCCAGCAGAAGCTGACGGAGGCCCGCGCTGCGGCGAAGGCCAATGGCAGCCCGCGCAACAATCCCGCGATCAGCGCGCAGATCGCCGCGAACAATCGCACCATCGCTACGCTGTCGGGCGCCAAGTCGGTCGATATGTCGCGCGCCAATGCCACCGTGGCCGCGCAGAGCGGGGCTCCCCTGATCGAGGAGAGCATTCGCCAGTTGGAAGCGAAGGCGGATGGCCTGCGCGCGAATTACGACCGAATCTCGGGCAACCTGCTCGCCGCCGAAGCCGCGCAGAAGATGGATGCCGAGCAGCGCGGCGAGCGGCTGGTGCTGGTCGACCCGCCGACGATGCCGGACGAGCCCAATTCGCCCAACCGGGGGTTGCTGATCGTCGGCGGCCTTGCCGTGGGGGCCGCGCTCGGCCTCGGCCTGGCGCTGCTGATCGAATTGATCCGCCGTCCGATCCGGGGCGGCGCCGCGCTTCAGTCGATACTCGGTGTCGGTCCGCTGGTGGTGATCCCTACGCTCAAGCCGAAGCGACGCGGATCGGCCAAGCGCAAGAAGACGCGCCTGTTCAGCCGACGCAGGGCGATCCGCGCATGAGCTTCGATCCGCCCCAACGCGTCGAACCGGGCGCTTCCGTGCCCGGCGCCGCCGATCGCGCCACCGGCTTCGAGACGCTGCGCGAGACCGGCATCTACGGCTTCGACAGCAAGGATATCCGATCGCGACCCTTCACCCTGCTGCGCGCGCAGGTGCTTCGAATCGCACGCGCTCGCGGCTGGAAGATCATCGGTGTGACGTCGCCGACGCCCAAGGTCGGAAAGAGCTTCGTCGCGTCGAACCTCGCAGCCGCCCTGGCGCGGACGCCGGAGCTCCACACCTACCTGTTCGATTTCGACCTGCGGCGCTCGACGATCGCGCGCAACTTCAAGCTGAGCGGAGAGGTTGGGCTGTCGCATTTCCTCGATGGCACCATCACCGACCTCCGCGAAGTGGCGAAGACCATCGCCAACGAGCAACTGACTATCTTTCCGAGCTTCCCGAACGCCGCGGCATCGGACGAGCTGGTCTCCTCGGCGCGGATGGATTCGCTGATCGCGGCGATGCGCCAGCTCCCGGAGAATACCCTGTGCCTGTGCGATTTGCCGCCGGTGTTCGCCAATGACGACGCGGTCGTGATCAGCCAGAAGATCGACGCTTATCTGATGATCGTCGAGGACGGCGTCACCACCCGGAAGGAAGTGCGCGACAGCTTCCGCCTGTTGTCTCCGGCACCCTGCATAGGCACCGTGCTCAACCGCTATGACGCCGGGCTGATCGGCGGCGACTATGGCTACGGCTATGGCCAGAACAAGCGCTACGGCGGATATTACGACGATTGACCGCAGGCACGGTGCGGGCAAAGCTGCCTCCTGAACGAGGGGGGCGGTGATGAAGGGCTTTTACAAGGGGTTGGCCGCGGCTTTGCTTGCAACGGCGGGCGTCACGATCGCCGCTGTTCCCGACGGCGTTGCGTTCCTTCCGCCGGGTTTTCTCAGCCTCATCGACGTGGTGCCGCCGGCGCCCATCGCGCAGGAGCCCCGAGGGGTCGCCGACCAGGAAATATTCAAGCTGACGCGGGCGCTGAAGGGCAGTGCGCGCTGGGACATGGCGATCGCGGATGCCGCGGTCGATACCGCATCGATGATGCGCGGCTTTGCCTGTGCGGTACGGGTCGTGATGACTCCGCAAACTGCGCCCAGAACTGCGGCGCTGCTGGAGAAGGCATCGCGCGACGCGGCGCGCGAGGCGAACGAGCTGAAAGGCTATTACAAGAAGAAGCCTCCCTTCCTGCTCGATTCGGGAGAGACCTGTGCGTCTCCGCCCCAAGGCGTGGAATATGGCTATCCGTCGGATTATGCGACCCGCGGCTGGACCTGGGGATTGGTCCTCGGCGAGGCGGTCGATGACCGCGCGGCACCGATCATGGCGCGCGCGCGGGCCTATGGGGAGAGCAGGATCGTCTGCGGGATGGCGAGCATGAGCGCGGTCGACGCTGGCCATATGGTCGCAAGCGCAACGCTGGCGGTGGTCCGCACCGAACCCGGCTATACCACCGCAATGGTCGCGGCCCGGGCCGAGCTGGCGGTGCTTCGCAAGACCGGTACGGCTCCCTCGGCGCAGAGTTGCTCGGCAGAAGAGATGTTGGTGAGCCAGCCGATTTTCCGCTGACGTCCAGGCTCTTGCGGGCACAAAAAAAGGCCGTGCGCGAGCGCACGGCCTTCTTGTTGCTCAGGTAGCGGCTGTCAGACAGCCGCTACCAGCGCGATTACATCGCGTTCGAAGCGTTGTCCGCCGGAGCAACCGCATTCGAATCAGCCATCGCAGCGTTGGTGTCGACCACCGCGTCGGCCGTGTTGTCGACGACGGTCGTGTTGTTCTCGACGGTCGTTTCGGTCTTCTTGCACGAAGCCAGCGACAGCGAGGCGGCGGCGATAAGCGAAAGGGCAACGATCTTCTTCATGATCGAATTCTCCGGAAGTGAATTAAAAAAAGAGAGTGGCTCGAACGATCCAATCACGTTCAGGCTTGTTTCCCCCCGAAACAGGCTCGGACTTCTTACAGTTTTGCGCAGTGCGATGCAATGTCTCTTGTTCCGGTAGTTAATTCGGCTGTCCCGAAGGCCCGGAAGTGGCCGGATCACTTGGTTTCGCTGCCGGTTCGGATTGAGTTGCAGGGCCGGCCGGATCGGCCGGGGCAGCCGCGCCGGCATCAGGGATTCCGGCGTCTGCGTCCGCTGCAGAGCCGGCCTCGGCGCCGATGGGATTCGCCTCGGCATCGGCTGCGGCCGCTGCCTCGGCGGCTGCATCGTCGCCTTCCTGGTTGAGGATCTCGGCCCGCCGACGCTGCAGATAGGCCGACCGCGCTGCGGCATAAGGGTCGAGGCTGGATTCAAGGAAGTTGTCCGCGCCCGTCTCGATCAGCCCGTCGCGCACGCTGATGATCTGGGTTGCGGTCATGGCCAGCGGAACGCCGTGCGGCAGGCCACACTCGCTCAGGCAGACGCGATAGGGGTCGGTGAACTGCGCGATGCCGGTCCCGACGCCGTCGCGCAGCGTCGAGGGGCCGAGCAGCGGAAGCATTAGGTAGGGACCGCCATTGGCACCCCAGATGGCGAGCGTCTGGCCGAAATCCTCCGGTGCGGGCTTGATGCCGGCGCGCGATGCCTGATCGAAGAGGCCGCCGATTCCGGCCGTGCTGTTGACGAGGAAGCGGCCGAGATTGCGCACCGCCCGGTCAACCTTGCCCTGCAGGACATTGTTGATGAACGAGAAGGGCTCCCCCACATTGGCGAAGAAGTTGCGCACGCCGTCGCGCGCAGGCTTCGGAGCGACAGCACGGTAGACCTGGGTCACCGGCTTGACGATGATCTTGTCGGCGCCGCGGTTGACCGCCCAGACGCCGCGGTTGAACCCCTCCAACGGGTCCTTCTCGGCGAGCCGGTCGGTCCCCGTCGTGGCGCAGGCCGAAAGCGTCAGGCCAACGGCAACAGCGCCGATCATCCTCACCGAAGCTCGCATTGTAGAGATCCCCTTTTCGGGCGGATCGTTCCGCCGCCGGTCATACATTTGAAACATGGCGGCGTTCCGCCCGGTGAACGGCATGCCCGCCACTGCCGGGCTGGGCAAGCGCCTTGACCACATATAAAGATTTCTTTATGTGTGAATATATGCCGTGCGATGCCCTCTCCATCTTCCGGGCGCTTGCCGACCCCACCCGCCTGCGCATCTTCCATCTGTTGCGCGCGATGGAGTTGTCGATCGGGGAGCTTGCGCAGGTGCTGACGCAGAGCCAGCCGCGTGTTTCCCGCCACGTCAAGATACTCGCGGATGCCGGGCTGTGCGTGCGCCGCAAGGAAGGCAGCTGGGTGTTCCTCGGCCTCGGTGCCGAGGCGTGCGTCACGCCGCTGTTCGCGGCGATCGACGACTGGAACCGCGCTGCCGACGATGTCTGGGCGGTCGCGGATCGTGCGCGACTGGCCGCGGTGCGCGCCGATCGCGCTGCCGCGGCAGCGCGATATTTTGCCGAACATGCCGAGGAATGGGATGCGATCCGCTCGCTCCATGTGCCCGAGAGCGCCGTCGAGCAGCGCATCGTAGATATGCTGGCCGATGCGCCGATCGGCAGGATGGTGGACATCGGCACCGGCACCGGCCGCATGATCGAACTGGTCGGCGGCCAGGCTTCGGCGGCGCTCGGAATAGATCGCAGCCCCGAGATGCTTCGCCTTGCCCGGGTCAAGCTGTCCGAAGCCGGGCTCGCCCAGGCCGAGCTGCGGCAGGGCGACATGTATGCGCTGCCGCTCGGCGATGGCTCGGCCGATCTCGTCATCCTCCACCAGGTGCTCCATTTCGCCCAGCATCCGGCGGCGGCGATAGCCGAGAGCGCACGGCTGCTGTCGCCCGGCGGCCGCCTGCTGATCGTCGATTTCGCCAGTCACGAGCGCGAGGATCTGCGCAGCCGCGACGCGCATGTCCGCCTCGGCTTCGACGATGATCAGATCGGGGGCTGGTTTCACGCGGCCGGGCTGGGGTTGGACCGGGTCGAGGCGCTGGTCGGCGATGCGCTGACCGTCAAATTATGGTTGGGCTTGCGCGGCCAGCGCAGCCAGTTGAAGGCAGTATCATGACATCGCTACCGTTGACCCAGCTCGAAGAAGCGCGCCGCGCGCTCGATGCTCCGCTGTTCGCCGACCTGGCGGGGGACGCCGCCGTCTCGTTCGAATTCTTCCCGCCCAAGACCGAGAAGATGGAAGAAACGCTGTGGAATGCGATCCAGACGCTCGCGCCGCTCAAGCCGCGTTTCGTCTCCGTCACCTATGGCGCCGGCGGCTCGACGCGTGAGCGGACCCACCACACCGTGGCGCGGATCGCGAGCGAGACGGATATCCCCGCGGCGGCGCACCTGACCTGCGTCGAGGCGAGCAAGGCCGAGATCGAGGAGATCGCCCGCGGATATTGGGCTGCCGGGGTGCGGCATATCGTTGCGCTGCGCGGCGATCCGCCCGTCGAAGGGACGAAGTTCACGCCCCATCCGCAGGGCTATCGCAACGCTGCCGAGCTGGTTGCAGGGCTGAAGGCGATCCATCCGTTCGAGATTTCGGTGGCGGCCTATCCCGAATGCCACCCCGAGGCGGCGAGCGTCGAGAGCGACATCGCCAATCTGAAGGCCAAGTTCGACGCGGGCGCCACGCGCGCGATCAGCCAATTCTTCTTCTCTCCCGAAGCCTATTTCCGCTTCTGCGACCGAGCCCGCGCGGCCGGCATCGTTGGCGAGATCGTGCCCGGCATCCTGCCCGTGTCGAACGTCGCGCAGACTCGCAAGTTCGCCGGGCTCTGCGGTGCCGCCATCCCGGCGTGGATGGACCGGCTGTTCGAGGGTCTCGACGATCACCCCGCGTCGCGCCAGCTCGTCGCCGCGACGATCGCGGCGGAGATGTGCCGCCGCCTCTATGCGGGCGGCGTGCGCCAGTTCCATTTCTACACGCTCAATCGTGCCGAACTATCCTTCGCGATCTGCCACCTTCTCGGCCTGCGGGCAGATGCCAAGCAGCTCGAGGTGGCGGCGTGACATCCGGAAGGTTTCCCCATGCAGAAGTCTGAAGCCGCCATCCGTTTCCGCGAGCAGGCGAAGCAGCGCGTCCTGATCACCGATGGCGCGTTCGGCACCATGATCCAGAGCTACAAGCTCCAGGAAGCCGATTATCGCGGCAGCTATGATCTGGCCGATGATCAGAAGGGCAACAACGACCTGCTGGTGCTGACCCGCCCGGACGTGATCGATGAGATCACCCGGCAATATCTCGACGCGGGATCGGATATCGTCTCGACCAACACCTTCAATGCCAACATCATCAGCCAGGCCGATTATTCGGCGGTCCATCTCGTCCGCGACATGAATCTCGCGGCCGCCCGGATCGCGCGCAAGGCGGCCGATGATTACGCAGCCAGGGATGGCCGTCCGCGTTTCGTCGCAGGTGCGATCGGGCCGACCAACAAGACGCTGTCGCTGTCGCCCGACGTCAATGACCCGGGTTTTCGCGCGGTCGATTTCGACACGATGCGCGACGTCTATCAGGACCAGACGGCGGCGCTGCTCGACGGCGGTTGCGACTTCATCCTGATCGAGACGATCTTCGACACCCTCAACGCCAAGGCGGCGATCATGGCGGTGCTCGAGGAGCAGGCGAAGCGGGGCGTCGAGATCCCGATGATGATCTCGATGACGATCACCGACATGTCGGGCCGCAATTTGTCGGGCCATTCGGTCGAGGCGTTCTGGCACGCGATCCGTCATGCCCATCCGTTGACGGTGGGGCTCAACTGCGCCTTCGGTGCCGATCTGCTGCGCCCGCATGTCCAGGTTTTGTCGGGCATCGCCGACGTGCTGGTGATGATCTACCCCAATGCCGGCCTGCCCAACGACCTCGGCCATTATGACGAGCGGCCGCACACCACCGGCAACTTCATCAGGGACTGGGCGGACCAGGCGCTGGTCAATGTCGTCGGCGGCTGCTGCGGATCGACGCCGGCGCATATCGCCGCGATGGCCGACGCGGTGGCGGGCAAGCCGCCCCGCGTTCCGCACGCGCATGACCATCGAACCCGGCTGGCCGGCCTCGATCCGATGATCATCGCGGCCTAGACATTTTCTCCGTCATCCTGAACTCGTTTCAGGATCCACCACCCATCCACCCATGCCTTCTCCAAGCGGCAGAGTGGATGCTGAAACAAGTTCAGCATGGCCAGGCTACACCAATCATGACCAGTTCGACCCCCTCCACCGCCCAGTTCGTGAATATCGGCGAGCGCACCAACGTCACCGGATCGGCGGCGTTCAAGAAGCTCATCATGGGCGGCGACTATACGAAGGCTGTCGAAGTCGCGCGGCAGCAGGTCGAGAACGGCGCGCAGGTCATCGACGTCAACATGGACGAGGGCCTGCTCGACGCCGAGTTCGCGATGACGACCTTCCTCAAGCTGATGGCGGCCGAGCCCGACATCGCGCGTATCCCGGTAATGGTCGACAGCTCGAAATGGTCGGTGATCGAGGCGGGGCTGAAATGCGTGTCGGGCAAGCCGATCGTCAATTCGATCAGCATGAAGGAGGGCGAGGAGGCCTTCCTGCATCACGCCCGCAAATGCCGCGCCTATGGCGCTGCCGTGGTGGTAATGGCGTTCGATGAGGTCGGCCAGGCCGATACGAAGGAGCGCAAGGTCGAGATCTGCGAGCGCGCCTACAAGCTGCTGGTGGCCGACGGCTTCGCGCCCGAGGACATCATCTTCGATCCCAACATCTTCGCGGTGGCGACCGGCATCGACGAGCATCGCCGCTATGCGATCGACTTCATCGAGGCGACCGCGGAGATCAAGAAGCGCTGCCCGCATTGCCACATTTCGGGCGGTGTCTCGAACCTGAGCTTCTCGTTCCGCGGCAATGAGCCGGTGCGCCGGGCGATGCACAGCGTGTTCCTCTACCACGCGATCCAGGCGGGGATGGACATGGGCATCGTCAACGCCGGCCAGCTCGACGTTTACGATGCGATCGATCCGGAACTGCGCGAAGCCTGCGAGGACGTGATCTGGGACCGGCGCGAGGATGCGACCGATCGCCTGATCACGCTCGCAGAGCGCTATCGCGGCACCGATGCGGTCGCGGAGAAGGCGGCCGAGGAATGGCGCGGCTGGGGCGTCGTCAAGCGGCTCGAACATGCGCTGGTCAAGGGCATCGACGCCTATGTCGTCGACGACACCGAGGAAGCTCGCCAATTGTTCGACCGGCCGATCGAGGTGATCGAGGGGCCGCTGATGGACGGGATGAACGTCGTCGGCGACCTGTTCGGGTCGGGCAAGATGTTCCTGCCCCAGGTCGTCAAATCGGCGCGGGTGATGAAGAAGGCGGTCGCGCACCTGCTGCCGTTCATCGAGGCGCAGAAGGTCGCGGGCGCGCGGCCGAAGGGCCGGATCATCATGGCAACCGTCAAGGGCGACGTCCACGATATCGGCAAGAACATCGTCGGCGTCGTGCTCCAGTGCAATGGCTATGAGGTGATCGACCTCGGCGTGATGGTGCCGTGGATGACGATCCTGGCTGCCGCCAACGAAAATGATGCCGACATGATCGGGCTGTCGGGCCTGATTACGCCGTCGCTCGACGAGATGGTGACGGTGGCGGCCGAGATGCAGCGCACCAACATGACGATGCCCCTGCTGATCGGCGGCGCTACCACATCGAAGGTCCACACGGCGTTACGGATCGCGCCGGCTTATGCCGGGCCGGTGGTGCATGTCCTCGACGCCAGCCGAGCGGTCGGCGTTGCGTCCACGCTGCTGTCCGATACCCAGCGCGACGATTTCGTTGCGAAGACCGCGGCGGATTATGACGCGGTGCGCAGGGCGCGCGAGGGCAAGGGGCAGAATGAGCTTGCGACCCTGGCCGAGGCGCGGGCCAACGCCTTCGTCGCCGATTTCGCGCTGAAGCCCGAAGCGCCGAAGCACCCCGGCACGCATGTCTTCGCCGATTGGCCGATCGAGGATCTGCGCGACTATATCGACTGGACGCCGTTCTTCCGCGCCTGGGAGCTGGCTGGCAACTATCCCGCGATCCTCGACGACGCTCTCGTCGGTGATAGTGCGCGAAGCCTGTTCGCCGATGCGCAGACGATGCTCGACACGATCATCGCCGAGAAATGGCTGACGGCGAAGGGCGTCGCCGCGCTGTGGCCGGCGCGGAGCGAAGGCGACGATGTCCTCGTCCAGCCGGGCGAGGCGTGGGTGCGCCTGCCCTTCCTGCGCCAGCAGATAAAGAAGCGCGAAGGCCGTGCGAACATGTGCCTCGCCGATTTTGTCGATCGCGAGAATGACTGGCTGGGCGGTTTCGCGGTCAGCATCCACGGTATCGATTCGCACAGTGCCCGATTCAAGGCCGACTATGACGATTATCGCGACATCCTGCTGAAAGCGCTCGCCGATCGCCTCGCCGAGGCGTTCGCCGAGCGCCTCCATCTGCATGTCCGCACCGATCTGTGGGGCTATGCCGAGGGCGAGCAACTCACCAACGAAGCGCTGATCCGCGAGCAGTATCGCGGCATCCGGCCGGCGCCGGGATACCCGGCCTGTCCCGATCACAGCCACAAGCCGATCCTGTTCGATATGCTCGACGCTTCCGAAGCTACCGGCGCCACCCTGACCGAGAGCTTCGCGATGTTGCCGACAGCGGCCGTGTCGGGCTTCTATTTCGGCCATCCTGAGGCGGCCTATTTCGGCGTTGCGCGGATCGGACGGGACCAGCTCGAGGACTATGTCGGCCGACGCGGCGTGGACCTGGAGACGGCGGAGCGGTGGCTGCGGCCGAACCTGGATTAACCCGATCCTCATCGGCCGTGGCATATCGTCGCGGCTTGGTGCGATAGGCATGGACCCCCGGCTTCCCAGGGGAGAGGGTATCGGTATGTGGCGTCGGCTCTCAGTGCTCCTTCTTTCGGCTGCGCCGCTTTCAGCGGCCCCCTTCACCGTCGAGCAGACCGGTGCATCCTACGCGACGCTCGGCGAAGCCGTCCTCGCCATCGGTGACGGCAACGGCTCGATCCTGATCGCGCCCGGCCGCTACAAGGACTGCGCGGTGCAAACCGCCGGCCGCATCGCCTATCGTGCCGCGCGCCCGCTGGCGGCGATCTTCGACGGCGGCATTTGCGAGGGCAAGGCCGTACTGGTGTTACGCGGGCGCGGGGCGAGCGTCGACGGGCTCATCTTCGAAAATCTGCGCGTGCCCGACGGCAATGGCGCGGGCATCCGCATCGAGAAAGGGCCGCTTGCCGTCACCCGCAGCATCTTCCGCAATTCGGAAGAAGGCATATTGGGCGGCGGCGACGATCCCTCGTCGGACATCAGCGTCGATCGGTCGACCTTTTCCGGCCTCGGCCGCTGCGACCGGGGGCTCGCCTGTGCGCATTCGATCTACGCCAGCGCCTTTCGCTCGGTGACGGTACGGCGGAGCCGATTCGAAAAGGGCCGGGGGGGCCATTATGTGAAGAGTCGCGCCGGCCGCATCCTGGTTAGCGACTGCAGCTTTGACGACAGCGCTGGCCGTGCCACCAATTACATGATCGACCTGCCCGAGGGAGCGACCGGGCGCATCGAGCGCAATTTCTTCGTCCAGGGCGCCGACAAGGAAAACCATGCCGCCTTCATCGCAATCGCGGCAGAGGCGCAGCGCAACAGCTCGGCGAATCTGCTGATCGCCGACAATGTGGCGAATCAGGTGCGCGGGGCCGCATGGCCGAGTGCGCTGATTGCCGACTGGAGCGGATCGGCCAAGCGGGTCGAACGAAATGGAACAAGCCCGCAACTGCAGGTGCTGATGCGCGTCCTGCCGGACAACCCCACCCTCGCGGACAAGGTGCGGGCGCGGCTGCGCTATTATGCCGGGCGGGTTCGTGATCGCCTGATCGGCTGATCACGAATGCAAAAGATGCATGCAGTTGCATAAATTGCATTCGTGACGACCTGTTTTGAAATTGCGTTGGAAGGAGTCCCTTCTTATTTGTGCTGCATCGCACAACGGATGTTCGGCAACGAATAATCCCTAGAAGGAGCAAGAATATGACGTATTTTGAAGGTGCAGCTACGGCTTTCTTCGCTGTTGCGGTGCAGGCGCTCGCAGTCGCGGTCGTTCTCGTCCACTAAGCACTCCTCCCGGACCGGCCGCCCTCGTGGAGGCCGCCGGGGGCGCATGACCGCTGTCTAGCGTGGGCACGCCCCGCCGAGATCAAGGCAGCGGCCATCGACCGGTACTGGTGGCTCTATCCCCGCCACAGCCGCCAAGGTCGGCGCGATATCGACGGTCTCGATCGGCTGATCACGGGTTTCCGCGGCAACCTGCGGCCACCAGAATAATATCGGCACCTGCCGATCATGATCCCATGGGGAGCCATGACCAGCCACCGCGTCGCCCATGCGGCGCGGCACGCCGAAGCTGGTGTGTTCCGCATAAGCCACCGCAATGTCGCCGGAGCGATCCCGGTCATAGCTTTCGTTGAACCGCTGCTGCATCGTCAGCCTGTCGGGCGGCGTTCCAGCCGGCACCGTGGCGGCTTCGATCTCGGCGCGGCTATAGGCCGCCCTCACTTCGGATTGCCGCTTCAGCCAGTCGATCGCCGCCCGCTGCACTTTCGCGGCAAGCGCCGGATCAAGGCGAGGATCGATCACCAGCTGTTGCGGATCGTCGCCGATGATCGGTTCGGCGGCGAGCGCGAAATCTTCCTTCAGCGTCGTGTTGAGCCTCCCGATAAAAGCTCTGGAATCCAGCCGGGCTGCCCTGTTGTCGTGCTCATGCTCGCGCTCGGCGGCGTCGGTTGCGCCATGATCGGCGGTCAGCACCACCATGATCGGCACGCCGCCTGCCCTAGCTTTCGCGATCAGCCGGCCGATCGCGGTATCCAATGCGGCCTGCTGGACGCACATTTCCGCGCCGCCATTCCCGAAACGATGGCCGACATAGTCGGTGGCGGAAAGGCTCACCGACAATATGTCGGTAGCCGGGCCGCGACCCAGTTTCTCGCGTCGGATCAACTGGATGGCGAAGTCGACAGTGGCTTGGTCAAGGAGCGGCGACGCACGGAGCGCATCGTGGAAGGCCTTGGACTCAAGGAACCTGTCGCCGCCGGTGACCCCCTGAGCCATTTCGGGTGGTACGCGGCCGGAGATATCCATCTGCCCGAAGCGACGCGGCCGCTGGAGCGCAGCACAGGCGCTCGAAGGGTTCTGCCAGAGCGCGGGCGGCGCAACCTTCCATCGGTGCATCAGCTTGCGGTCGAACTTTTCAGCGCGCCTGATTCCTTCCGGGTCGGCCGCGCCGGCGAAGCGCGAGGTCTGGAAGCCCTTGCCGTCGACCCACCAGTAGACGCCGTCGGCATGCTTGCCGGCCATCATGATCGCGGCGCGGTCCTTGCCGGAAACCGCAAAGGAGCGCGCGCCGGGCTCGGCTGCCTTGATCCAGTCGCCCAGCGTCGTCACCCGCATGTTCTGCGGCCCTCGCGCATCGGGATCGGCCTCTCCCGGTGGTCCGGCGCAATAGATGTTCGAGCCGGTCTTCAGGTCGAGCCAGCTGTTCGACACGATGCCGGTGCCCGATGGATGCCGCCCGGTCAGGATCGTTGAATGGCCGGGACAGGTCTCGGTTGCGGCGTGGCTTTGGTAACCAGTCGGATAGGCGACGCCGCCTGACAACGTCTTCAACCCGTCGACATAGCTTTCCCGATAGCGCTTGAAGACTTCGCTCGAGAATTGATCGACCGCGATGGTGAGGATCAGCCTCGGTTTGGGCGGAGGTGCGGCCTGGGCGGCAAGGGGAAGGGCGGCGAGAGCGATGGCCAGCATCTTGCGTCGCATGATCACTCCTTAGCCACTGGCGGGTACCGATGAGCTGACGGATATAGGTCTGGAGCATGTCACTTCCGTGAACTATTTCGCCACCCAGACGCGTTTGCCACCCACCCAGGTTTCCAGCGGCCGCGCCGCGCGGATGTCCGTCGCGGTCGCGGTGAAGATGTCGCGGTCGAGGATCAGGAAGTCGGCCATGTGACCGGGCGCCAGGGTGCCGAGGCGGTCCTCGGCGAAACCGGCGAAGGCGGCGGTGGCGGTGAAGGCGCGGAATGCCTCGGTGAGGCTGATGATCTGCTGCGGCTGCCAGCCGCCCGCAGGCTGGCCGTCGGGCCCTTGCCGGCTGATCGCCGCGGCCAGGGCCGGAAAAGGATTGGGGCTCTCCACCGGGTAATCCGACCCGAAGGCGAGCGGCACCTTGTTGTCCAGCATCGTCTTCCAGGCATAGGCGCCGCCAAGCCGCGCGGGCCCCAGCCTGGCTTCGGCCATGGTTCGGTCGGAGATTTGGTGGAACGGCTGCATCGAAGCGACGATGCCGTTCTTCGCGAAGCGCGGCAGGTCGGCAGGATCGACGATCTGGGCATGCTCGATCCGCCAGCGGCGGTCCCCCTTATAGGTTTCGCCAAGCTCCTCGATCGCGCCGAGCACCTGCGCATTGGCGGCGTCGCCGATGGCATGGACCGCGACCTGGAAGCCATCCATCGCGGCGCGGCTCATCAGGTTGCGCAGCTTTGCGTCGTCGAGGAACTGCAGTCCGCGCTGTCCCGGCGCATCGGCATAGGGAGCCTTGAGCCAGGCACCGCGCGATCCCAGCGCGCCGTCGGCATAGAGTTTGACGCCGATCATGCGCAGCTTGCCGTCATAGAGCCACGGTGTCGGGCCGGTGCCGGCGACCGACAGCAACGGCTCGATGCCATGGGCGTAGGAAATGACGCGCACCCGCAGCCGCCCGGTATCGCCGGCGCGGCGCATCACCTGCCAGTCCTCTGCACTGGTGCCCATGTCGCAGGTGGCGGTAATGCCATAGCCGAGCAATATATCCTGCGCCTTGGCGAGCGCCGCGTCGCGATCGCGCGGCAGCATCGCCGGCACCGCGTCGAGGATCAGCTTCTGCGCTGCATCGACGAACACGCCGGTCGGGTTGCCCTTCGCGTCACGCTCGATCCGTCCGCCGGCCGGGTCCTTGGTTCTCGCGGTGATGCCCGCTGCCGCCATTGCCGCCGAATTGGCGAGCACGGCATGGCCATCGACCCGATCGAGCACCACCGGACGGCCGGGCGTGATGGCATCGATGTCGGCTGCGGCGGGGAAGCGACCGAGGCCCCAACGGTCCTGGTTCCAGCCGCCGCCCCGGATCCAGGGCGGGGTCGGCCGATCGGCGGAATATCTGCGCAGCGCCGATTGCGCCTCGGGCAGGCTGTTGGTGCTGGATAGGTCGAGCGACAGCGCCACCTGCCCGAGGCCCATGACGTGGCCATGGGCGTCGATCATGCCGGGAATGACCGTCCGGCCCCCGGCGTCGAGCCTGAAGTCGAGCCTGTCGGGGCGCTTGTCGCTGCGGTCGAGTAGTCGGGCAACCTTGCCCTGATCGTCGATGAGCAGCCCGGTGAAGCGGACGAGCTGGCCCTTCTTGTCGAAGCTGTAGCCGTTGGCGTTGTCGATGAGGCCATCGGCGAGGGCGGGGGAGGCGAGGAGGGCGAGGAGGGCGGCGAGGAGGGGTTTGCGGGAGTTCGTCATCCCGGCGGAGGCCGGGATCTCAGGAGAATTGCGCGCACCCTCAGCTCCTGGGACCCCGGCCTCCGCCGGGGCGACGGATTGGGCAAAGCCGACCGGTCCGCCATGCCGACGGAACGACAGGCTCATATCTTCGGCAATCGCTTGACCACCGACGAGATATCCTGCCGCCCGCAGCCGAGTGCCTGGGCATCGGCATAAAACTGGTCTGCGAGCGCGGTGAAGGGGAGGGCGGCGCCATTGGCGCGGGCTTCCTCGATCGCGATGCTGAGATCCTTGCGCATCCAGTCGACCGCGAAACCGAAGTCGAAGCTGTCCTCAGCCATCGTCTTCCAGCGGTTGACCATGTACCAGCTCGCGCCGGCGCCGCCCGACACCGCCTCGAACACCTTGTCGAGATCGAGATCGGCATTCTGGGCGAAGCGCAGCGCTTCGGCGGCGCTCTGCATCGCACCGACGATGCAGATCTGGTTCACCATCTTGGTGGTCTGGCCGGCGCCCGGCCCGCCGACATGTACGATCCGCGACGAATAGGCCTCCATCAGCGGAGCCGCCGCGGCCATCGCCTTGTCCGACCCGCCGCACATGATTGCAAGGGCGCCCGCTTCGGCACCCGACTGACCGCCCGACACTGGCGCATCGACGACGAGCAGCCCGCGATCGCGGCCTTCCACCGCGAGCTGGCGGGCGATCTTGGCCGAGGCCGTGGTGTGATCGATAAAGAGGGCGCCTTTCTTCATGGCGCGGAAGCAGCCATCGCTGCGCAGGGTCACGGCCTCCAGGTCGCCGTCGGCGCCGACACAGGACAGCACGGCATCGGCGTCTTCGGCCGCGGAGGCGGGGGTAGGCGCCCAGCGGCCGCCATGTTTCTCCACCCACGCCTCGGCCTTCTGCCGGGTGCGATTGTACACGGTGACGTCATGGCCGGCGGCGGCGAGATGTCGAGCGATCGGCGCACCCATCGCGCCCAGTCCCAGGAATGTCACTTTTGCCATGGGCCCCGCATAAGATGGATTTTCCGGGTGCGCTAGGACTCTGCTGCCTAATCGGCTATGGCGCGGCCACTATGGCAAGCGTGCACAAGCAGACCGGCGCCGAGGGCGTCCCCGTGACCATCGACGACGTTCGCGCAGCGCATGCGCGGATCGCTCCCTCGATCGTGCGTACCCCGATCCTGAAGAGCCGCACGCTCAGCGAGATCATCGGCGCCAATGTCTGGCTGAAGTTCGAGAATCTCCAGTTCACGGCCGCCTACAAGGAGCGCGGCGCGCTCAACAAGCTGTGCCAGCTGTCGGAGGAGCAGCGCGCCCGCGGCGTGATCGCCGCCTCGGCGGGCAATCACGCGCAGGGCCTCGCCTATCATGGCAAGCGACTGGGCATTCCGGTCACCATCGTGATGCCCAAGTCGACGCCGACCGTGAAGGTGCAGCAGACCGAAGGCCATGGCGCGCGCGTGATCCTGACCGGCGAGGGGTATGACGATGCCTATGCCGCGGCGCGCGAACTCGAAGCGCGGGAGGGGCTGACCTTCGTCCATCCGTTCGACGATGTCGACGTGATCGCCGGGCAGGGCACGGTTGCGCTCGAAATGATCGAGGACGCGCCCGAGCTGGACATGTTGGTGGTGCCGATCGGTGGTGGCGGACTGATCTCCGGATCGGCGGTCGTGGCCCGCGCGGCGGCTCGACCGATGCAGGTGATCGGCGTCCAGGCCGAACTCTATCCGTCGATGTACGCCAAGATGAAGGGGCTGATGCTGCCCTGCGACGGTGATACCCTGGCCGAGGGCATCGCCGTCAAGCAGCCCGGGGCGATAACCTCCGAAATCGTGCGAGCGCTGGTGGACGATATCGTGCTGGTGACCGAGCGCGATCTCGAAACCGCGGTGTCGATGCTGCTGCAGATCGAAAAGACGGTGGTCGAGGGGGCGGGAGCGGCCGGGCTTGCCGCGCTGCTGGCACATGGCAAGGCGTTCCGCGGCAAGAATATCGGCATCATCCTGTGCGGCGGCAATATCGACACCCGCCTGCTCGCCAACGTCCTGTTGCGCGATCTGGCCCGCTCGGGCCGCCTCGCGCGACTCAGCATCCGGCTCCGGGATCGCGCCGGCGCGCTGTACCATGTCGCGCGCGTGTTCAACGAGCAGCAGGTGAACATCGTCGAGGTCTATCACCAGCGCGTATTCACGACCCTGCCGGCCAAGGGCCTGATCGCCGAAATCGAATGCGAGACCCGCGACGCGGCGCATCTCGAGCGCCTACTCAAGGCGCTTCGCCACGAGGGCTACGAGGTCGAAACCATCGAAGCGGCGTAGTTGTTGGCCCTCAGACGCCGGGCGCAGCATATCCGTGCTGCTTGGCTTCCTCCCCCCGGATCAAGTCCGGGGTCGGACGCGCTGTATGCGCTTGTCTCTTCGAACCCGTTTTGCGCGGCGCGAAGCCCGGCATCGGGACGCGCCAGTGTCCCGCAAGGCCGAACGGCCGCCGCGCCTTATGGGCGCGAAGCCAAGGCCACGAATGTGGCCGCCCGGCGTTTGAGGGCATACAAAAGAATCAAGGTTAATGCTCTTTTCATGAGGTTCGTGCGTAGGCATAATTAATATAGGTCGATGAGCGACCTCTTGTTTATGGGGCAGGCTTTCGGATGACGGCGCAGTTTCGCTTTCCGCGCTTCTTCGTGACGACGCCCGGTCCGTGCCCGTATCTTCCGGGCCGTACCGAGCGGAAGGTCTTTACCGAATTGTCCGGCCCCAACGCCGGAGAGCTCAACGACGCGCTCGGCCGGATCGGTTTCCGCCGCAGCCAGGGCGTGGCCTATCGCCCGACATGCGCCGATTGCCAGGCCTGCGTGTCGGTGCGGGTCGTATCAGCCGAGTTCAAGCCGAACGCCAGCCAGCGCAAGCTGCTGCGCCGCCACGCGGATATCGAGGTCAATGTCTGCAAGCCGTGGACGACCGAGGAGCAGTTCGCGCTGCTGCGCCGCTACCTCAAGTCGCGCCACCCGGGCGGCGGCATGGCGCAGATGGACGAGCTCGATTTCGCCGACATGGTCGAGCAGACCCCGGTGAAGACTCACATCATCGAATATCGCGAGCCTTCGGTGGACGGCCGGCCAGGCAAGCTGATCGGCGCGTGCCTGACCGACAGCCAGTCGGATGGCGTGTCGATGGTCTACAGTTTCTTCGAGACTGAGGATGTCGCACGGCCCGGCCTCGGCACCTTCATCATCCTCGACCATATCCGCCGTGCGGCCGAGGCCGGCCTGGCCTATGTCTATCTCGGCTATTGGGTCGAGGGGTCGCCCCGCATGCAGTACAAGACCCGCTTCCAGCCACTCGAGCGGCTGTCGGCTGGCGGCTGGCATCGCCTGGAGGTGCCGGCGCCGACGAGCAGCGAGGGCAAGGGCAGCCCCTTTCCCGCACCGTCCAAGCTCGGCCAGATGATCTGAACCAACCGGCTAGACCATGATCGTTTGAGGTGGAAGCGCGTGGCGCTCTCGCCGGAAACGTGAATCATGCTCTGTCGATGGTTTGGACCTCGATTCACGGATCAGGCTGATTCGGCCTTATCCGATCAAGGTCGAGGCGGCCAAGCTTACTGCCCGTTCCCCGTCACGCGCCAGATCTTGCCGCCGACATCGTCGCTGACCAGCAGGCCGCCGCGCTTGCCGATCGCGACCGCCACCGGCCGGCCGCGCGCCTGCTCGTTCCTGGACAGGAAGCCGCTCAGGATCTCGACCGGCTTGCCCATCGGCTTGCCCTGGGCAAAGGGCACGAACACCACATCGTAGCCCGAAAAGGGCCGCCGGTTCCACGATCCATGCTGTGCAATGAATGCGCCGTGGGCGTATTTCGGCCCCAGGATCGCACCCTCGGCGAAGGTAAGGCCCAGCGCCGCGACATGCGGACCGAGCGAATAGTCGGGGCGGATGACATAGGATTGCAGATCCTCATCCGGCTCCGGCACCCGCTTGTCGACGACACCGCCCCAATAATACCAGGGCCAGCCGTAGAAGCCGCCGAACTGCACTTCGGTGAGATAGTCGGGGACGATGTCCGAACCGATCATGTCGCGCTCGTTGACGGTCGTCCAGAGGTCGCCGGTGGTGGGCTCGAAGGCGAGGCCGTTCGGATTGCGCAGGCCATAGGCATAGATGCGTTCACGACCGGAGGGCAGCTCGATCTGCCAGATCGCCGCCCGCTTCGCTTCACGGTCCAGGCCGTTTTCGGCAATGTTCGACGCGGATCCGACCGCAACGAAGATCGACTTGCCATCCTTGGCGAGCAGCAGGTTGCGCGCCCAATGATTGAAGCCGCCGGGCAGCTTGGCGATCACCACCGGCTTCGCGTCGATCCTGGTCTGGCCCGGTGTGAAAGGCACCCGGACGAGCGCGTCGGTGTTGCCGATATAGAGCTGGCCATTGGCCCAGGCCATGCCGCTGGGCGAATTGAGGCCCGAGATCAGCACCGTCTTTAGTTCGGCCCTGCCGTCGCCATCAGCGTCGCGCAGCAGGATGATGCGATTGGGCGAGGGCGCAGCTGCGCCGGCGCGTTCCATCATCTTCTTCATGACGAAGCCGTCGATCCCGTCGCCGCCATTTTTTTCGTCGCGGGGTGGCGAGTTGCTCTCGCTGACCAGAATGTCGCCATTGGGCAGCACATAAAGCCAGCGGGGATGGTCGAGCCCCTCGGCGAAGGCCTTCACCGCAAGCCCTGCCGCGGCGGTCGGCGTCTCACCGGGCTTCCAGCCGACTGCCTTGGCCACGTGCAGCGTTGGAATCAGCGTGTCGTTCGGAGCGATGATCTTGGGCCCAGGACCAACCGTCTCCGCGAAATCGACCGTCGCACGTTCCCGCGTGGCAAGCACATAGATCGCGACGACCACCGCCAGCACGATCAAGACCGGAATGGCGATGAGCAGCTTCTTCTTGGTCGACATCAGGGGCGTCTCCGGGGCGTGCGCTCGGTAATGATAGCGCCTTAGCACGTCATGCCAGCGAAGGGGCGTAGGATCGGGCTGAGCCTGTCTTGTACCAGCATATCATTGCTCGGTCTGCTCCCGCGACACTGGCGGGTGAAGCAGCAGCCGCTTGACTCGGCGTTCGTCGGCGTCGGAGATTTCCAGCCGCCAGCCGCTCGGATGCTCGACGATCTGGCCGATGTGCGGAACCTGGCCGGCCAGCGCCGAGGCGAGTCCGCCCAGCGTCTCGACATCGTCCTCGATATCGGCGAGCCGCGGATCGATCAGCCGGGCGACGTCCTCGAGTTCGGCGCGGGCATCGGCGGACCAGATCGAGTCGCCGAGCGCCACGAGCAGGTCTTCCTCCTCCTCGTCATGCTCGTCCTCGATGTCGCCGACGATCTCCTCGACCAGATCCTCGATCGTCACCAGCCCGTCGGTGCCGCTATATTCGTTGAGCACGATGGCGAGGTGGGTGCGCGTCTCGCGCATCTCCGCCAGCAGGTCGATGATCCGCATCGACGAAGGCACGTAGCGCGGCTGGCGGATCAGCCCCTCGATCGTCGCCGGCCGCGCCGCGCCGGTGGCGATGATGCGGAATACGTCCTTCACATGGACCATGCCGGTGACATGATCGAGATCCTCGTTGTAGACCGGCAGCCGGCTATGCTCGGCCTCGGCGAAGCGCGCGACGAGTTCGTCGAAGCCGATCGTCTCGGGCACGGCGATGATGTCGCCTCGCGGTACGCCTATGTCGCCGACATTACGTTCGCCGAAGTGGAGGATGTTGCGAAGCATTTCCCGTTCGGCGGAGGAGAGGTCGTCTCCCTGATCGCCTTCGCTGTCATGCTCCTCGATGACCTCTTCGATCTGGTCGCGCAGACTGGGCTCATGCTCGCGCGCGAACAGCGAGCGCAGCCCGCGCCACCATCGTCCGCCGCTATCCGCGGCGCTGCTACTGCTGTCGTCGGGCATCGTCTTTCTAGTGTGCCGTTCTCATGCGGTGATTCGCTATCCGAAATGAGGGGCGGGGGGCAATGGGAAGTTTGCGGGTGGGACTTCGCCCTCTCGATGGCAACAGGAAGACGACGGTTTTACCAGGGGCCGCGCTAATAGCCGCAGCTCATATCGCCGCCTTTGAGCACGAAGGACAGGCCTGAGATATCGATTGCCGCAATATCATCGTCGCAATATTCGGCGTGCCGGGGATCAACCGAACCGCTTCGGTCAGTTCGTCGTTCGAGTCCGCTGAGGCGATGGCCGGAACGAGCAGCATGAAGAGGGCGGCCAGCAAGATCAGCGGCCTGCCGCGCTTCACTCCTCTGTCACCACATAGGGATCGTCGATGCCCAGGCTTGCGAGCGCGGCGCGTTCCAGGTCCTCCATCGCCTCCGCCTCGTCGTCGGCGATATGGTCGTAGCCGAGCAGGTGGAGCGTGCCGTGGACGATCAGGTGGGTGGCGTGCTCGGCCGTCGCGACGCCTTTCTCTCCGGCCTCGCGCTCGCAGACGCCGCGGGCCAGGATGATGTCGCCGAGCAGCACTTCGCCATCGTCGCCATTGGCGAGCGTCTCGAGCAGGTCGTCCTGCACCATCGGGAAGCTGAGCACATTGGTCGGCTTGTCCTTGTGCCGATACTGGCGGTTGAGCGCCTGGACCTCGTCGTCGTCGGTCAGCCGGATCGAGACTTCGGCGGTGTAGGACGCGGTCAGGATCTCGGCATGGGGCGTCGTGCCGAGCGCGGCCATCACCGCCTCGGTGGCGAGGGTTTCCCAATCCGTGCCGTCATCCCAGGCGGGTTCACCCTGAACTGCAACCTCGATCACGCGTCGTCCGGTCCTTCATAGGCTTCGACGATACGGCCGACGATCGGATGACGGACGACATCGGCGGCGCCGAAGCGGACAGTCGCGATGCCTTCGATACCCTCCAGCTTGGCCACCGCATCGGCCAGGCCCGACTTGCCGATATCGGGAAGATCGATCTGCCGCGGATCGCCGCAGACGACCATCCGGCTGTTCTGGCCGAAGCGGGTGAGGAACATCTTCATCTGCGCAGGCGTGGTGTTCTGCGCCTCGTCGAGGATGACGAAAGCGTCGCCCAGCGTGCGGCCGCGCATGAAGGCGATCGGTGCGATCTCGATCTCGCCCGAGGCGATTCGCCGTTCGACCTGCTCGGTCGGCAGCATGTCGTAAAGCGCGTCGTAGAGCGGACGGAGATAGGGATCGACCTTCTCCTTCATGTCGCCGGGCAGGAAGCCCAGCCGCTCGCCTGCCTCGACAGCGGGCCGCGACAGGATCAGCCGGTCGACCGTGCCCTGGATCAGCTGCTGCACGGCCTGTGCGACGGCGAGATAGGTCTTGCCCGTGCCCGCCGGCCCGAGCGCGAAGATGATGTCGGAGCGGTTGAGCGCCTCCATATATCTGATCTGGGTGGCCGAGCGCGGCACGATCGTCTTCTTGCGGGTGCGGATCATCACCTTGGGAAGATCGGAAACGTCGCTGCGGATGATGCCGTCGAGTGTCGGTTCGGCCGACATCGCGATCACCGCTTCGACGGCGCCGCTGTCGAGATCCTGGCCCTGGACGATGCGGTTATAAAGGCCGGTGAGCACCTCGCGCGCACGGCCTGCGGCCTCCGCCTCACCTTCGATCTGCAGCTTGTTGCCGCGTGCCGCGATATAGACCCCTAGCCGGTTCTCTATCGCTACCAGGTTCTGGTCGAATTCGCCGAACAGGCGGCCGAGCAGCTGGGGTTTGTCGAACATGATCTCTAGCCGGGCGCGATCTCCGGCCTGCGCGGGAACTGGCTTGCGCGACATAAGGTGCGGCAGCTTCCTTTCCTTGGGAACCCGAGGACGGGTGTCTTCCGGCTCACAACGATCCTACGCGCATTTCGACCCGTGCGAAGGGGAAAAGCGGTAGCGCGTTGCACTTATCCACCGTTGATGGAGGAAATCGCTGATGATCGAGGCGTCGTCGATGGTGCGGGTGCCATGAGCGTTGGCGAGGTGACCACCAAGCCCGTCATGCTGTTCGGCCCCGCGGCGACAATGTCCACCGTCATCAGTTCGCCGATCGCGGGGCCGTCCTCGACAATCACCGACTGGAGCCATGGCGACTTGCCGATCCGCTGGCCGGGGCGCTTGCCGTCGCGCTCGATCAGCACCTCGCAGCGCTTGCCGACGGTGGCGAGGTTGAAGCCATGCTGCTGCTCGTTGAGCAGCGCCTGTAGGCGCTGCAGCCGCTCGTCCATCACCTCGGCGTCGACCTGGTCGGCCATCGTAGCGGCGGGCGTGCCGGGCCGCGGGCTATATTTGAAGCTGAAGGCCAGAGCGTGGTTGACCGCGCCGACGATGTCGAGTGTGGCGGCGAAATCGGCTTCGGTCTCGCCGGGGAACCCGACGATGAAGTCGCCGGATATGGCGATGTCGGGGCGTACCGCGCGGACCCGTTCGATCAGCTTCAGATAGCTGGCGACGTCGTGGCTGCGGTTCATCGCCTTGAGGATGCGGTCCGATCCGGCCTGCACCGGCAAATGGAGGAACGGCATGAGCTTGGCGACATCGCCATGCGCGGCGATCAGGCGATCGCTCATGTCGTTGGGATGGCTGGTGGTGTAGCGGATGCGGGCGAGGCCGGGCAGCGCGTCAAGCTCGCGGATCAGGCCGTCGAGTCCCTGCGCTCGTCCGCGCTCGTCCTCGCCGCTCCAGGCGTTCACATTCTGGCCGAGCAGGGTGATCTCGCGCGCGCCGGCATCGACGAGCGCCTTGGCCTCGTCGACGATTGCCCCCCATGGCCGCGAGATTTCCGCACCGCGCGTATAGGGCACCACGCAATAGGTGCAGAATTTATCGCAGCCTTCCTGGACCGTCAGGAAGGCGCTGGGCCCGGGGCGGCGGCGGCCGGGCAGCGCGTCGAACTTCGAGGCGGCCGGCATGTCGGTATCGAGCGCACGCTTGCCCTGCGCGGCGTCGGCTACCAGCTGGGGCAGGTTATGATAGGCCTGCGGGCCGACGACGATATCGACCGCAGGCGCGCGGCGCGGGATCTCGGCGCCTTCGGCCTGGGCGACGCAGCCGGCGACCGCTATCATCGGCTGTTGCCGCCCCCGGGACCGCTTGATGATCCGGCCGATATCCGAATAGACTTTCTCGGCCGCCTTTTCGCGGATGTGGCAGGTATTGAGCACGATCAGCTCGGCCTGTTCGGCGCTGTCGGCGGCCTGCATGCCCTGGGCTTCGAGAAGCTCGGCCATGCGCGTGCCGTCATAGGCGTTCATCTGGCAGCCGAACGATTTGACGTGGAAGCTCTTGGGGGCGGGACGCGACATCGCCGCGCCTATAGGCGAAGCGGCGACAAACGAAAAGCGTTCGCGCCTATAGGCGAAGCGGCGACAAACGAAAAGCGTTCGCGCCTATGCCCTCACATCCGGTGAAAGGCCCAGGGCTGCCTCGATCGCTGCCTGCGCCTGGACCGCCAGGAGCTTGCGATCGTCGGATGCGGCGAGCGGCGGCAGGAACTTGATGATGCAGCGAAGCGGGCCGGGGCGAGCGAGGACCTTCTTCGCGTTGGGGCCGAGATCCTCGTCGCCGGTCCAGGCGATGTCGGTAGCCGCGCTACCATAATCGATCGCAACCGGCTGAACGGTGATGCCGGGCGGTGGCGGCGCGACCGAGGCGAACAGCGCGGGGCGGAAGGGAAACAGTGTTGCGCCGTCGCCCGTCGTCCCTTCGGGAAAAAGCGTGATCGGGACGTGGCCGAGCAGGGCCTGTCCGAGCTGATCGACCTGCCCGCGCGCAGCCCGACGGCTCTCGCGCTGGATGAAGATGGTCCCGCCGATGCGGGCGAGCATCCCGACCAGCGGCCAGCCTTCAACATCATCCTTGGATATGAAGAAAGTGGATGTCGCGCCGCCTATCGCCAATATGTCGACCCAACTGACGTGATTGGCGACATAGAGCACGTCCCGGGTCGACGGCACGCCTTCGATCCTGACGTCGAGGCCGAGCGCCTCGCCGAACCATTGCAGAAAGAAGCGTGGCCACCCGATCGACCGCCGCAGCGGCCAGGTGAGTGCGTAGCCTGCCAGGCAGAACAGCAGCACGCAGATAGCCAGGGTGAGGCGCGCTATGCTCCGATATCGCGCCACAGAATCTATTTCGAGCGGCTGGCCAGGACGCCGTAGAGTTCGAGCCGGTGATCGACGAGGCGGAAGCCCAGTCTCTCGGCGATCCGGCGCTGCAACTCTTCGAGCTCGCGATCGACGAACTCGATCACTTCGCCGGTTTCGACATTGATCAGATGATCGTGATGCGTATCTGGCGCCGCTTCGTAGCGGGCACGGCCATCGCCGAAATCATGGCGTTCCAGGATGCCGGCTTCTTCGAACAGTCGCACCGTCCGATAAACCGTTGCGATCGAGATGCCGGGGTCTATCGCCGCCGCGCGGTGATGGAGCAGCTCGACGTCGGGATGGTCTTCGGCATCGGACAGCACGCGCGCTATGACTCGGCGCTGCTCCGTTATGCGGAGGCCTTTTTCGGCGCAGAGTTGTTCGATGTCGATCTTGCCGGACATAACCACCTCGTTAGCCGTATCGCATCCGCGAGCACAAGATCGGACGTGCCCTTGAAAACACAAGGGGCAGAAATATTGGGGGCGAATTTCTCCGCCCCCATATTCGGATCAGCGGGTGCGGCGCTTGGTGCCGAGGCCGATCTTCTTGGCGAGCGAGCGGCGCTGCTCTGCATAGTTCGGCGCGACCATCGGGTAATCGGCGGGAAGATTCCACTTTGTCCGATATTGCTCCGGGGTCATCTGATAATGGGTCATCAGGTGACGCTTGAGCATCTTCAGCTTCTTGCCATCCTCAAGGCACACGATGTAGTCGGGCTTGATCGAGGCGCGGACCGATACCGCGGGCTCCTGCTTTACCTCTGGCTCGACCAACTCGTCACCGAGCGACGACAAAGCATTGTGTACATTCTGGATCAGCAACGGCAGGTCCGAAACGGCGACACTATTGTTGCTGACATGCGCCGACACGATGTCCGCGGTCAAAGCAATCAGAGTCTCGGTGAGGTCGGAATTGTCCGTCATGTTATTGGCCTTTATGGATTGATTTAAATAGATTAAGTCGAAGAACTGTCGGCGTGGCCGCGATCGGCGGGCTCTGCGCCAATCCGGATGGAAATGCAACGATCATTTTCCAATAACAGAAGGATCAATGCGGTCAAAGTCTACAAGACAGTGTCAAAGCGTCGTGAAGCGCGCCATCGACTCCTTTATAATAGCTGGGCCTTCGGCCTACGAGATCGAAGCCAGCCTTGTTATACAGTGTGATGGCAGGATTATTATGCCGCACTTCGAGATGAAGCCGGATTCCATTACGGTACCGGGCCAATTGGCGCGAGCGTTCGATCAGCGCCATTCCCACACCCTGGCGGCGACTATGCGGGGAAACCGCCAGCAGCAACAGCTCGGCCTCGTCGGCGATGATCCGGTTCAGCGCGAAACCCGCTGCTCTGTCTCCGACACGCGCAAGCGACAGCCAGACGCCTGGGAGAGCCATCATCGACACGGTCTGCGGCTCGTTCCAGGCCTCGCCATAGTCCCGATCGAACGCCTCGTTCATGACCTCCATGACGACGTCGAGCTGGTCGATCCCGACTTCCTCTATGCTCAGCTCGGTCATGCGGCAGGTTTCGCATCCGCGGCGCGGCCGTAGATCGGCGTCGGCGCCAGCCCTGTCAGGACGTCGGGCAGCAACAGGGCATCGGCTGCGCAGGGCAGGCGATCGTGCGCGGTACCGGTCCCGCGCGCGGCTACGAGCTGCGCCGCGCCGGATCCAAAGACATGCGCCTCGGAGCAACAGGCGGCAGCAGCCTGGGGCGTTAGCGACTCGAGCGGGGACAGGGCTATCGTCGGATGAAGGCGATAGCGCTGCACGAACAACTCGCCATGGCCGCCGATCAGCGCCACGCCGATCGCGGTCTCGCCGCACTCGGCCGCCGCCGCTATGATCGCCATCGAGGAATAGCCATGGACGCCGATGCGCCAGCCGAGCGCAAGCGCGCGGCCGGCGGCCAGCCCTACCCTGACACCGGTGAAGCTGCCCGGCCCGCAATCGACGAGGATCGCGTCGGCGCGGCCGCCGCCCGGCAGCGCCGCGATCATTGGCATCAGCCGTTCGGCATGGCCGCGGCCAACCACGTCATGCTGCTGGGCGATGACGGCCCCGTCTTCCATCAGCGCGACCGAACAGGCCGCGGTGGCGGTGTCGATCACAAGTGTCCGGGGCATCCGTCCGCGCGATCTTACAGGATTCAGGCGGCGCGGACTTCGGTGACCTCGGGCACATAATGCTTGAGCAGGGTTTCGATCCCCTGCTTCAGCGTAGCGCTCGACGAGGGGCAGCCCGAGCAGGCGCCCTGCATCGCAAGATAGACGGTGCCGCGCTGGAAGCCGCGGTAGATGATGTCGCCGCCGTCCCTCGCGACGGCCGGGCGCACCCGCGTCTCGATCAGATCCTTGATCTGCGCGACGATGTCCGCATCGGCGGGATCATCCGCGATGTCGCTGTCGTCGATCGCGATTTCGGCGGCACTGCCGGCGCGGAACAGCGGCGCTTCGGACGAGAAGTGATCGAGCAGGACGCCGAGCACCTGCGGCTTGAGGTCGCGCCAATCGGTGCCTTCGGCGGCCGTGACCGATACGAAGTCCTGGCCGAAGAAAACGCCGGTGACGTCGCCGAGCGAGAACAGCGCCTCCGCCAGTGGCGAGCTCGCGGCCTCCTCCGGATCGGCAAAGTCGCGCGTCCCGGCCGTCATGACTGTACGGCCGGGGAGAAATTTCTGCGTCGCCGGATTTGGCGTGAGTTCGGTTTCTATCAGCATGAACGCCATGTGGGGGGAGATGGCAGGCGGATCAAGCCATTCCTTCTTTACCTTGGCAGTGTAGAGCTTGATTAAAGGCGGGCTAGTCAGGCGATCGGGGGCCGATGTTTCTCTGGAAGAACGCGATCGTTCTGATCGGGCTGCTGGGCGTTGCCACGCTGCCCGCGACGATGCTTAGCCGCGCCGGGTGGGAGAAGCGCTATATCGCGCGGCTGATGATCTGCGGCGCGCTGGTCGTCTGCCTGGCGGTCAGCTTCGTACCGATGCTCGCCACCCAGATCGGTTTCGGGCTGCTGCTGATCTGCTGTTTCGACAAGCGCGTGCCGATGGCGGCGACCTATCTGTTCTTCCTGCTGTGGACACCGGCAGCCGGTTCGCTGCTGGCGGTCGCCGGCGCCTATATCGCCCCGATCACGCCCTTCATGTCCTTCGCGGGCGCATTGCTCGTCGGATACCTGCTCCATCCCGAACATCATCTGCGCCGCCGTTTCATGATGAGCGACGCCGCCATGCTCGCCTTCCTGCTGATCTATTGCACCTGCGTCTCGCTCCGGAACACGCCCACCGGCATCGCCCGCAACGTCGCGACCTACGTGCTGCCCTATCTGCTGAGCTATCATCTGCTGTCGCGGATCCGCATCGAGCGGCCCGAACTTGTATTGCGGTTGCTCCTGTTCGCTGCAGCCGCGGCAGGGCTGCTATGCCTGTTCGAATCGGCCCGCCACTGGCCGCTTTATGCCGGCACCTGGGCCATCAAGCGAGATCTGTGGACGATCGACGCGCCGCGCGTCTGGCTCGAGCGCGGCGGCGTACCACGGGCCTATGGGCCGTTCGCACATCCGCTCACCGGCGGCGCGATGCTGGGGCTCTCGGCGATCGGGGCCGGGGCGCTGCTGGTGATGCGGGGTCGCTCGCTTCCGCTGCTGGCGCTCGGCGGGCTGGTCCTGCTGGGGCTGGCGGCGACGCTGTCGCGCTCGGGGCTGGTCGCGCTCGGCATCGGCATCATGACCTTCCAGATATTGCGGGGCCGTTATTGGTTGGCCGGGCTGGTGGCGATGGCGGGCCTGCTGATCGTCGTCGGCGCGCCAGTGCTGGGCGGCGAGGATGCCCAACTGTCGGCGAGCTATCGGCTCGAGATTCTTACCGGCATACCGCGTGCGTTGGGCAGCGGTGTCTGGTTCGGCTATCGCGAGGCGGTCGAGATGGGCCTGCTCGACGCGTTCATCCAGGGGCAGGGGATCGTCGATCTGGTCAACGCCTATCTTGCCATTATCGTCCAGGGCGGCGTCGTGTCGCTGATTCCCTATCTGCTGTTCCTGCTGACCACCTACCCCCATTATCGTGCCATCCGCCGGTCGAAGCCGGATTCCGAAACGCTGCTGCTCGCCCAGGCGCTGATCGCGATCCAGACCGCGACCATCGTTGCGCTCGCGCTGCTCGGCGCCTGGGTGGCGCCTATGCAGCTCAGCTTCCTGGTAACGGCGATGCTGATCGCGCTGCGGTTCGACACGCGCCGGCCCCGTTTCGGCGAAGCCGCGCGCCCGGTGCTTTCGATCGAGCGCGGCGTCGCTGATCTCCCGGCCGTGGCCGCCGACCGCTTGCCGGTGCTGCGATGACCGGCGTGGCGGCCCTGCCCGGCCAGGCCAAGGCGTTCATGCTGCGGCTCGCCCGCAGCGAGGCGGGCGCGATGCTGCTCGCCTTTTCCGCCGCCACCCTGCTGCTGAGGCTGGGCAGCAACGTCGTGCTGACGCGGCTGCTCAATCCGCATGCGTTCGGCGTGGTCGGGGTGATCACCTCGGTGATGGTGGTGCTGACGATGCTGTCGGATCTCGGCTTTCTCGAGTTTGTCGTCCGCCACAAAAAGGGCAACGACCGGCGCTTGCTCGACGTGATCTGGACGATCCGGCTGGGGCAGGCCGCGCTCCAGTCGCTGGCGATGATGGCCAGCGCCTGGCCGGTCGCGCTGTTCCTGGGGAAGCCCGAACTGGTTCTGCCGATCGCCGCGACCGCGCCGCTGTTCCTCGTCAACGCGCTATGCCCGATGGCATTGCTGGTCGCGCAGCGCGAGGGCAGGGTACGCACCACCTGCACGATCGAACTTGGTACATTGGCCGCCCAGATCGCCGCCAATCTCGCGCTGAGCCTGGTGCTTCCCGATTATCGCGCGCTTCTCATCGGCCTGTATGTCAGCTCGATCGTCCGCCCGATCCTGACGATCGCGATGATCGGCGGCGGGTCGCGACCGCGCTGGGATGTCGGGCTGGCGCGCGAGTTCTTCGGCTTCTCACGCTGGATCATGGCATCGACGCTGCTCACCCTGTTGCTGACTCAGTCGGACAAGATCCTGTTCGCCCGCCTGTTCAGCGTGGCCGACTTCGGCGTCTACATGCTGCCGGCCAATCTGGCGCTGGCGCTCCAGCCCTTTGGTCGGAATTACGTCGAGCGCTATTTTTATCCGCTGGTCGCGCGCACCTGGCAGGAGGCGCCGGAAAAGCTGGCGGGCCTGTTCTATGCGGTGCGCACGCGGCTCTATCTGCTGCTGTTCGCGGGCTTCGGCTTCGGTATCGGCTTCGCACCCACGCTGTTCCGCATCCTGTTCGATCATCGCTATGAATATGGCTGGATCTATTTCTCGGTGCTGTTGCTGCGCGTGGCGCTGGAGATCGACAGCCTCGCCAATATCCGCACGATCCTAGCGATGGGACGCAGCAGCCCGATGCTGCGCGCCAATCTGGTGCGGCTGCTGCTGTTCGGTCTGTGGACGGCGGCGCTGTTCCAGACGCTCGGCCCGATCGCCCTGCCGCTGGCGCTGACCGTCGCGGAGCTTGGCGCGCTGCTCTACACGATCGCGCTGTTGCGGAAGGCGGACCTGTTCCGTCCCGCCACCCACGGCCTGTTCTACGCCGTGCTGGCCGCCGCCGCCGCCTTGGGCGCGGGGGTCAGCCTTGTCTTCGCGCCGGAAGTGATCCGCGCCGGCCTGGCGCTGATCGGCTAATTCCGCTTCGTGCGGATCCAGCGGCGTTCGGGCCGGATCAGGGCGCCGAGATAGATCGGCATCTTCCAGAGAATATAGAAGGGGATCAGCAGCAGCCTGCCGCCCGAGATCTGCGCACGTCCGAAGCGCGCCCAACTCACCCCCAGCAACAGCATCGCAGCAATCAGCACGCTCGCCAGCAGGATGAAGGGCAATGCCGTCGACCCGGTCCTCGCCAGCGCGAAGAGCAGCACCAGCGTAGCGCCGTCGACAGCGACCAGCAGCGCGAGCGGTGGCACCAGCAAGTGCAGGCCCAGCCAGATGAGCGGCCATTGGCGTTCGGCCAGCAGCGGCAGCGCCGCCTGGCGGGCGGTGTGCAGAAAGCCATGCTCCCAACGGGTGCGTTGCGCTACGGTGGCAGGCCGCGGTGCCGGCTCCGACCATGTCGCCGTATCGGGTAGAAAGAGCGGCGGCCGGCCAGCCCGGGCCAGTGCGATGCCGAGCGACAGGTCCTCCACCATGTCGGCGGTCGCGAGCGGCGCGCTGGCGAAGACGTCCCAGCGGAAAGCCATGCCAGACCCGGTGAGCAGCGCCGGCGCCCCCAGCCGCGCCAGGCCGCGCTGTCGGACAAGGTTGCGCACCAGGAAGGCGAAGCCGGACAGGCAGACGAGGGTGCCGAGATCGGGCCGGGGCCGCATCATATAGGCGGACTGTACCGGGCAACCGCTCGCCTGGGCTGCCGCCGCCAGCCGGGCCATACCCCCACCCGACATGCTGCAGTCTGCATCGACCACGATCGCGACATCGGGCGGGTCGGCAGCGAGCCGGTCGCGTGCAAAGGCGAGTGCGAAGCCCTTGCCGCGCCGCTCGGGCTCGTCGCGCTCGATCACATCGTCCGCACCGGCGGAGCGCGCCAGCGCGGCGGTGGCATCGCTGCAATTGTCGGCCACCACGATCAGCCGGGTACCTCCCGGCGCGGCGTTGCGGAGCGTCGCGATCGTCACTCCGATACCGGCGGCCTCGTCATGCGCCGGAACGATGATGGCGATACGCGGCCGGATCGTGACTTCCGCACGACGCAAGGGCCATTGCGCGGCGATCAACTCGACGGTCAGTACCAGCGTCGCGATGGCCGGCGGGAGCAGCAGTGCCCAGGCGACGATCTCGATCATGGCGCCTCCCGCTCGATCGATCGTGGCCGAGGCTTGAGTCCGCGGTCGACGTGGAAGCGGATGAGCCCGATCATTTCGGCATATTTGCCGATGGCGAGGAACAGCGCCAGCAGGAACGCGCGCTTGGCGCCGTAGCGCGACCGATCGCGCATCGTGGCTCGGGCAGCCTGCGCACCGATGAGCAGAGCCGCCGCGGCGCTAAGCGCCATCCAGCGCGGATCGAACATCATGCCTGCGACCAGCCCCGTCAGCGCCAGGCACGGCACCGCTCCGCCCCAGAACAGGATGCGCCGGCGGCTCCGGGCGAAATCATGCGCGCCGCGGCCGGGGTGAAGGTGGACCAGTTCCGCGAAGGCATGGCCGCCCCGGACGGCCCGCCGCCACCATTGGCCGAAGCGGGTGATCCCGGCGTCATGCTCGGCCATCGGCTGGGCGAGGGACAAGATCCGCCAGCCGGCGGCGCGCAACCGGATGGCGAGCTCCGGTTCCTCGCCGGCGATCATCCCGCTCCGATATCCGCCGCCGTCGCGAACCGCCTCCGCGCGCAGCATGACGAGCCCTCCGAACATGTCCGCGGGTCCGGGCGGCACAGTCCATTCAACATCGCAGAGCCAACTGTAGATAGACGCTTCCGGATCGATCTCGCGCAGGCGGCCGAACACCGCGCCCAGTGTCGGATCAGCGTCGAGCGTCGCCGCGCCGGTGGCGATCCAGCCGGGATCGACCACGCAGTCGCCATCGACCATCTGGATATAGCGGATCGCCGGATCGGCGGTCGCGCGCATCAACCCGGCATTGCGGCCCCGCGCTGCGGAAAAGCCGCCTGCGGCATCGAGTTCGATCAGCTCGACGCCCGCCGCTCGTGCAAGGTCTGCGCTGCCGTCGCTCGATCCGGAATCGACATAGACGGTGCGAACCCCCTTCAGCGATCGCAGGCAGGACTCGAGCCGCGCACTTTCGTTGCGGCCGATCACCACCGCTGCGATATCGCTTCGGCTCATTGTTTACGCTTTGCCCTATTGATCGGTTCGGCCCACAGGTCTGTAATCGAGTGGAAAGGGGCGGCTGGCAAGAGATGGCTTGGGGGATGGCACGCATCTGGGCGGCGGCGCTGTTGGTGCCGCTTGTGCTCGCCGGCTGTGGCCAGTCGCAGGAAAAGGCTGCGAAGGCTGCCGCGCGCTTCGACGCCTATTATGCTGCGCACAATTATTTCGCCGCGCGGGTCGAAATCACCAGGGCGATCGCCGCGCAGGAGGACGTCCCCGAATATTGGTCGAAGCTCGCGCGCGTGCAGACCGCGCTCGGGCGATATCTCGACGCCTACAGCGCCTATAGCCACGTCGTGGAGCTCGACCCGAAGAATGACGACGCGGTTCAGGCGCTGGCCGAGCTGTCCTATTCCGGCGGATCGCTGGATGATGCGGAGAAGTTTGCGGACCAGTGGCTCGCTCTCCAGCCCCGCTCGCTGCGCATGCTGCTCGTCAAGGGCTCGATCGCGGCGGCGCGCCATGACCTGGCCGAGGCGCGTGCGATCGTCGACCGGATGCTGGTTATCGACCCCACAAACGAAGGCGCCACCATATTGCTCGCGCGGGTGCTGAACGCCGGCGGCGACCATGAGTCCGCGGTCGGCACGATTGAAGCTTCGATAGCCAAGGACGGCGAGACGGTGCCCAAGCTGATGGTGCTGCTCGATCTCTATGCCGGCCAGGATGACTTCCGCCACTCCGCCCGCACCTATGCCCGGCTGTTCACGCTGCGCCCGGCGGATGTCGACCTCCGGCTCGAATATGTGAAGCTTCTCTACGAACAGGGACTCCCCGATCGCGCGCTCGCCATGCTCGCCCGTCTCACGCGCTCCCATCCGGGCGATGCCGCGCTCCAGCAGCGCATCGTCGATATCTGGACCGACGTGGGCAGCGCTGCGGTCGATGTCGACCGCGTCCGCCGCTTCGTCTCGGCGGATGGCGACGAGCAGATGAAGGTCGCGCTCGGGCATCTGCTGCTCGACCAGAACCGCTATGCCGACGCCGAGGTAACGCTGCGGCCGTTCGTCGATCAGGATGCGATCACTGCCGCCAATGTCGAGGCGGACGTGCTCTATGCCGGTGCACTGGCCGGACTGGGCCGTGGAGCACAGGCGACGGCACTGGTCGACCGCATCCTCGACTTCGACGAAGGCAATCCGCGTGCGCTGCTGATGCGCGTGCGCGTGCTGGTCGCGCGGGGCGATCTGCCCGAGGCATTGCGTTATGCGCAGCTGCTGGTTCGCGATAATCCCGGGATCGCCGAAGGACGGGTTGCGCTCGCCCGGATCTACGTCCGCCGCAAGGAGCCGGTCCTGGCCGACAATGCCTTTGCGCAGGCGATGAACGCGTTGCCCGACGACAGCGCTATGCTGGCCGCCTATGTGCGCTATCTGGTCGAAACTGGACGAGCCTCGAACGCGCGCGATGTCGCGAAACGCTTTACCGACGATAATCCACGCTCGCGGGACGGCTGGAGCGAGCGCGCGCGGCTGTGCATCGCCCTGGGCGATGCCGCGTGCGTAGAACAGACATTCGCCGCGCTCGACCGCATATCCGGTGGAGCGAAGACCCGGCATGGGCTTGCGGCCGCTTGGGCCGCGCAGCAACGGCAGGCCCGGGCACCGGGTAATCCGCAGCCGATTGTGACAGGACGGTGAGGTCATGCTGAACGTCATCGAAGGACAGGGCGCGGTCGCGGAGCCGCAGTCGCGCAAATATCGCTTCACCTCCAACGTGATCGCCACGATCATCCTGGCCGTCGACCTGATCTGCCTGACGCTGGGCGCGCTGATGGCGCCACTCGCCTACGAGCTGATCCGCGGACCGCAATATTTCGTCGGCCAGCATGTCAACGTCGCGGTCATCGTCGCGGTGAATTTCTTCCTCATAAGGCTGTCGCGGGACAGCTATGCCCATCCGATGGGCCGCGGCGGCGACAGCGACCAGGCCGTGGCGTTCGAGTTCCTGCTGGCGGCCCTGCTGGTGTTCGCGACGATCTGGCAACTCGGGCAGGCCAGGCTGTTTTCGACGGGGCTCGCGCTCTGCTATCTGGGCGGGACGGCCGTGCTGTTGTTCGTCAGCCGCTTCGTCGTGCGCAAGCTCGTCTTCTATCTGGTCCAGGCGGGCCATATCGGGCAGCGTATCGTGATATATGGTGCCGACGAAGCGAGCTCGGACCGCGTCCTGCGCCTGCTGGAGATCGAGCGGTTGCCCTATGTCGCCGTGGTAGGGGTCGCCGATGACCGGTCCAAGCGGATCGAGCGCAAGACCCCGTGGAGCGTGCCCTTCCTCGGCGGGTTGGAAGCGCTGGTGGCGCGAATCGCCAAGGGCGACGTCGACATGGTGATCATCGCGCTGCCTATGATCGGTCAGGAGCGGCTCGACCAGATTACCGAGGCGCTGCAGAAAGTGTCGGTCGATATCTGCCTGATGCCGCGCGAGGCGCTCGATCTGTCGCAGCAATATAGCATGCGCTTCATCGGCTCGCTGCCGCTGTTCGCGTTGTGGCAGCGGCCGATGCGCGATTTCAACCGCATCCTGAAAGCGATCGAGGATCGGGTTATCGCGCTGCTCGGCCTGGTCCTGCTGTCGCCGGTCCTGCTGCTGACGGCATTGCTCATCAAGCTCACCAGCCCTGGTCCGGTGCTGTTCCGCCAGCAGCGCTTCGGTTTCAACAACGTCAAGATCAGCGTGCTCAAATTCCGCTCGATGTATGTCGATCGCCAGGATGTCAGCGGCACCGAGCGCACCACCCGCCAAGATCCGAGGGTCACTCCGTTCGGGCGGATCATCCGCCGCCTGTCGATCGACGAGCTGCCCCAGCTATTCAACGTGCTGACCGGTGAGATGTCGATCGTCGGCCCCCGCCCGCACGCGACGACGATGATGGTCGGCGACGACTATTATTTCGAAGCGGTGCGCGGTTATGCGGCTCGCCACCGGGTCAAGCCGGGCATCACCGGCCTGGCACAGGTCCGTGGCCTGCGCGGCGAGATCAATACCATCGAGCGCGCCAAGCGGCGCGTCGAATATGACATGTTCTACATCGAGAACTGGTCGCTATTGCTCGACCTGCGGATCATCCTCGAGACGATCTGGCGGCTGATCTGGGAAAATGCGTATTGATCAGGCGCCTCATACGCCGGGCGGCCAGCATCCGCTGACCGTGGCTTCGCGCCAATAAGGCGCGGGGGGGGGGGGGGGCGGTCAAATCACTTAGCCGCTGCAGCCTTCTCAGGCTCGAAACCGCGCTGATACTGGATCTCCGCGCTGGTGCGGGCGCGCGCGACCTGGGCCTTGCTTTCGGCGACCAGTTCACGGCGGCGGACCATTTCGGCGGCGGCCAGGCGCGCCGAGGCGGTGGGCGTCGGCGTGTTGTCGCGGCCGACGATGACGCTGGCCACATATTGCCCGTTCGACGGCAACACGAACGGCTCGCCTGGCGGAAGCTTGTTGATGACGCCGATCAGCTGCGGATCGAGCCGCCCGGTGTCGATCACCCCCTTGCCGCGCGCGAAGCCGAGGCCGAGCTTCTGGAGCCCTGCCGCGATGTCGTCGAGGCTGTGCGCGTCCTTCAGCGCCATCAGGCTCCTCGCATTTTTGGGCGCAGCAAATTGGATCTGGTCGAGCAGCAGGCGCTGGCGTCCGCCAAATTGTGCAGGGTTGTCGGCGACATATTGGGTTATGTCGCGGTCGTCGGGCATTGGCACGGTCGCGGCGATCTTCTGGCCGAGCATGCTGACCAGAAGATTTTCCTCGAGCCGGCGCTGCTGGGCAACGAAATCGGGAGTCTTGTCGAGACCCTGCTCGCGCGCCTTCTGGACGATCAGCTTGCGATCGATCAGCCGTTGCAACACTTGCTTGCGCAGCTTGGTGCGATCTGCGGCGTCCGGAATGCGGACGCCCTGAAGCTCTGCATTAAGCTCCTGCATCGAGATCTCGTCGCCATTGACGATCGCGACCACCTGGCCTTTCGGCTCCTTGTGGCAGCCAGAGACAAGAAGACTCGCGGCCATGACGCCGCCGAGAAGTGCAGCTCTTACCTTCACCCTGAATTCCCCCGACGCGTGCATGTCACATTGACGTCGGCAACATTGCTACATGATTGCCAGCCGTGGCGACAAGCCTGTATGCCGCCATATTGGCTTGGAGGGTGTGGAATTGGAGACAATTTACGATTGGGTCACGGTCGCGATCTTCGCAGGACTGGTCGTTCTCTTCATGCAACGGTCGACCGGCGAACGACCACCTCGAGATTCGATGCTGCAATATCTGGGCGCCGCGGTGGGTTGCGCCGTCGCCAACTATTTCGGCAACAAGGCCATCGCCGGCGAAGGTTTCATCTATCATCTGATCGGCATCACGGTCATCGTGGCGACGCTGGCCTATATCCAGATCGTGCTGAAGCCGTTGGAGAAGCCGGGCGACTAGGCTTTAGCGGGAAGATTCTGCCGGCGATGGCGCGCCCGCCTCGCCGAAAACCACCCGCCGCGCGGTCGGTGACAATTCGGCAAGCAGCGCCGGGATGAAGCGCATCAGCGTCAGCGTCGCGCTCTTGTCGTCGGGAGCAGCGGTCGAGATGCGGACGAGCACGCCGTCGGGCACGCGTCCCTTCAGGTTTTCCTTGGCCACCGCCCAATGCTGCGCCCACCAGCGCGTCGGGAAATCATTGCCGATGCGGGTCCAGTAGATGAGCTGCTCGCTGCGATTGGCGCTGCGCGCGCCGATATAATGGCCGGGCACGGTAAGGCCGCCGCCGACATCAAGCGGGATCATCCGCTGCTCCAGCAGTTCATAGCCCGACGCCGGATAGCAGACTTCGGGGCGGTGGACCTGGAGCATGCCGTCCTGCGTCCCGTTATAGGCGACGAGCAGCATCACCGGCAGCTGGGTCGGCGATGCATAATAACGGGTCAGCACGGCATTGTAGAGTCTGTCGCGCAGCTGGTCGGCCGGCGGCAGGACCAGGCCGTTGCTGGTCTCGTAGGACCAGTCGCCGACCTGCTTCGGAAAAAGCGGGTCGAGCTTGGCATCCTCGATCATCCGGAACGGCACGTCGGGGCGGCGCGAATTGGCGACCAGCCCCACGCCGCCGAGAAGGCCGCCGGCGATGAGCGATCGGCGGGTGATCGGCAGCTTGCCGCTCATGCGGCGGCGCTTCGGGCAAGGCGGCGGCGCAGCGGCGATGCCAGCGCGTCGATCCCGAAGATGCCCAGCACCGAGACCAGGAACATGGTGATGCCTGAAAAGGTGTGAAGGAAGCCCTGCGCCGCCTCGTCACCGAAATAATGGGTGATCAGGATCAGGCCGAGCACGCGGATGAAATTGGCGAGGATCGCCACCGGCACGATCGCCAGCATGAGCAGCAGCGCATAGCGCCAGTTCGCGTTGTGGCGGATATAGACATAGAACAGCCCGATCGCAGACAGGCTGATCAGCGAGTTGAGCCCGGCGCAGGCGGCGGCGATCAACAGCTGGTACTGGCCGATGACGATCGTCACGCCCGATCCGGCGATCGGATAGCCGAAGCCGTGGAGCAGGTCGATCGCGGCCTGGGAGATCGCGATCTTCAGCGGCTGGGTGATCATCGCCACCACCGTATCGGGCGGTGGGAAGATGAAGAGCATATAGAGGATCGGGAACCACATCGCCCTGAGTGGCGCAAACCCGACCAGCCAATAGGCGGCGACCAGCAGCAACCCATACATCATGAAGCCCTCGACCTCGATGACGGTGATGATGCGCGCGACTGCATAGACCGGTGCCAGCAGCAGGAAGGCGGCCAGCGCGATGCGGGTATCGCCGGGTCGGGCGAGCATGCGAACCTCGCTCCACCGGCGCCAGAACAGCCACAGGCCGGTTGCCAGGACGATGGGGCCGTGCGCGCCCTGCTCGGTCGACCAGTTCTCGCTGGCAACGCCGTACATGGTCGGCAGCACCAGGCCGAGCATGCCGATGACGAGCAGCCAATGCGACGCGAGCGCAGCGCGGATCGGGGCGAAGTCGGACCAGCCATAATGGCTGGCGCTCCGGCCTGCCCGCCGCTCTGCCATGTCCCCCGAATGATCGCCCAAGTTTACGCCATCTCAACCATGTTGTGCGCATCCTCGCCGCCGATCGCACCGCGGCGCGATGGAGTCGGTAACGAGCGCTTCGCCCCGATCGGGCATAGCGGATCGGCACAGGACCGGATAGCCGATTACGGGCGAAGTCGGTGGTTTTTGCTGGAGCGGCGGTTTGCAATTGTTAACCAGCGCGGTTTTGTAGTTGATCCGGTTTATGCTATTGGATGGGGCACGCAGTTGCGTTGGGGGTTTCGGGGTAGTTCTTCATGTTGAAGGAAGCGGTTGCGTCCAAAGCTGCCAAGCTGCTGATGACCTGTGTCTGCCCGGTCGCGGGAACGACGGCCCTGAGTCTCGGCGTTCCGCAGGTTCGTGATGCGGTCTACAAGGCGACCCAGCCCCGCCAATATGCCAAGCCCAAGACGCGCGTGCGGCAGCAGGGAGAGGCGCCGGTCGAAGTCGCCGTGAACGATGCCTGCCCGCCCGTCACGCCCTTCAAGATCGGCGATCTGCCGCCCACCAAACCGCCCAAGAACCCGCCGGACGATCCCCCGAGCCCTCCGCCGAACGATCCTCCGCCGCCGATGCCGCCGATCTTCCCGCCCAGTCCGCCGGGGGTGCCGCCCGGCCCGCCTGGCGTGCCGGAGCCATCGACCTGGCTTCAGCTCGTGATCGGTTTCGGCCTCATAGGCGGCATTGCGCGCAGCGCCTACCGCAAGAACAACGGCCGGACCGGCGCCGAGCCGGAGCAGTCCTGAGATGATCGATTTCTTGGAAGGAACGATGTTGCGATCGTCGAAGGCCGTGTCGGCTTTTGAAATATCGGGAACGGGGTTGTCATGCTGAAGGAAGCCGTCGCATCCAAAGCTGCCAAGCTGCTGATGACCTGCGTGTGTCCGGTCGCCGGCACGACCGCCCTGACCCTTGGCGTTCCCCAGGTCCGGGACGCCGTCCACAAGGCCGTGCAGCCGCGCCAATATGCCAAACCCAAGACGCGCGTGCGCCAGCTGGAAGAGCCCGTTCAGGTCGCGTCGGCCGAGGACTGTCCCACGCTGACCCCTCTCGCCATTGCCGACGTGCCGTTCCAGGCCCCGGCCGCCTCGCTGGCGACCGGTCCGTCGCAGCTTGCGGAGGTGCCGCAGCCCGAGGCGGGGCTGCCCCTCACGCCGCGCATCTTCATTCCGCGCAACGATGGCATGGCCGCCTCGGAGCCGGACGGTGCGCCGGAGTCGTCGAGCTGGGTGAAGCTCATCCTCGGCTTTGGGGTGATCCCCGGCATTCCTCGCGTTAACTATCGCAAGAACGCGGGGCGAGAGGGCGAGAAGACGCCGGCGTGACGTTCCGATCTGCCGGGAGTCTATCGATCCCCGGCCGACGAACGGCTCAGAACGGCCTTTCGCCGATCACGTTGCCGCCTTCGCTGTAGCGGCAGACTAGGAAGTCGTCGCGGCGGCCATGGGCTACAGCGCAGCCGACGGCGCGCGAGGAGCGCCACATCACCTGTGTGTAATGGCCGACCTTGTCGAGATCGCCGCTGATGCTGTTGTTGGGGAAGATGCCGGGCTTGTAGTCGCGTTTCTCGGCGACCCACAGGCCGATCATCGACTCCGGGCCATAATAGCCCCTTGTCCCGGCCCAGAGATTCTCGCCCTGCGGATCGGTCTCCCCCGGCGCATCTTCCGAGTGCACCAGATAGCCGACCCGCACGAGATGCTGCGCATAGGCCTCGGCATCATGTGCCAGCAATTCGTTCCACGCCAGCGGCGCTATGCCAAGCGCCGCGCGTTCGCGGTTGTGGCCGGCGAGCAGCCGCTGTTCGAGATTATTGTCCAGCCCGGTGGCACCTTGCGCGAAGGGAGCAGCCAGCGCCAGCGCCAGCGCTCCCGCCACTTTCATCACCTTTGCACGCCCCAAGCCGAAAGCCATCGCATCGCTCCATCATCCGATGGCTCGAATGTTAGGAACTGTGACTTGCGGCTTGGTGTGGGAGATTGGTGACCGTGCCGTTCAGCACTTTCCACCAGTCCTGACGCTCGAAGCCGCCCTTTTCCGGCTGATCCGGTCGAGATGTTGACGCGCTGTTTACCGTCGACGCGGCGGCTGGTGTGCGCGGCACGTCCGAATCATATGGTCAGGGCTGGGGGAGAGGGGCGCTGCGGGCCGGAGGTTCCGGCTCGAGATCGGCTATTGCCGCTTCTGCGATTTTACCGCAGCCACCACGTCCTGCACGCCGTACCGGACTTTCACCGGCGCATCTCTCTCCTGCGAAGGGCTCCACTTAAGCGGATGTCCCTGCCGACGCAGCCACTGCTATCTACTAGAAGCCGGCTGCCCGCACCAGCGGACTCTGGACCGTCCCGGCATTGCCAGCCCATGCCGCAATATTAGTTGTAGAGTGTTGCAGCGACGTCACGGTTTACGCAACTATATGTTAATCTGCGGTGCTGCTAGAAGCGTCCGTGCTGGTAAACGCGGCTGATGTCCCCGCCCCAGTCGCCATGATAGAGATCCAACAACTGATCGGCGGGTGTCTTGCCGCTGGCGACAATCTCGCGCAACGGTGCGAGGAAGCCGCTCTCGTCGTCGCCCGCACCGTTCAGCCGCGCCCGCGCCTTGAGCCCGCTCGCAGCGATGTCGAGTATCGTCGCGCCGAGTTGCTGGAAATCGCGCCCGCGTGGCCCCATCGCCCGCAGCCCCAGCCGCGGCACCTCGGCACGGATGCGGTGATGGTCCTCGATCGTCCAGTGCTTGACCTCATCCCACGCCGCATCCATCGCGTCGTCGTCGTAGAGCAGGCCGACCCAGAAGGCGGGAAGCGCGCAGATCCGGCTGTGGGGGCCGCCATCGGCACCGCGCATCTCGAGGAAGCTCTTGAGGCGAACTTCCGGGAAGGCGGTCGACAGATGATCGGTCCAGTCGGCAATCGTCGGCTTCTCGCCGGGTAGCACCGACAGCTTGCCATCCATGAAATCCCGAAAGCTCAGGCCGGCCGCGTCGACATAACCGTCGCGGAACGCGAAATACATCGGCACGTCGAGCATATAGTCGGCGTAGCGCTCATAGCCGAATCCATCCTCGAACACGAACGGCAGCATGCCGGTGCGGTGCGGATCGGTATCGGTCCAGATATGGCTGCGATAGCTGAGGAAGCCGTTGGGCTTGCCTTCGAGGAAAGGCGAGTTGGCGAACAGCGCGGTCGCGAGCGGCTGAAGCGCGAGGCTGAGCCGAAACTTGCGGACCATGTCGGCCTCGCTCGAATAGTCGAGGTTGGTCTGGATGGTGCAGGTCCGCAGCATCATGTCGAGGCCCATCGTGCCCACCCGCGGCATGTGGTGCAGCATGATGTCGTAGCGGCCCTTGGGCATGATCGGCAATTCGGCGCGGGTCTTGTCGGGCCACAGGCCCAGCCCGAGAAAGCCGATGCCGAGCTTTTCGCCGATCGCCTTGACCTGTTCGAGGTGGCGGCCGGTTTCGGCGCAGGTCTGATGGATATTGTCGAGCGGCGCGCCCGACAGCTCGAACTGGCCGGCGGGCTCGAGGCTGACATTGCCGTCGTTGCCGGCAAGGGCGATGATGTTGTCGCCCTCATAGACCGGTTCCCAGCCATATTTGGTCAGGCCGATCAGCAGCGCATGGATGCCGCCGCGCTCCTCATAGGAAGGGGCACGGTGCGAATCCTCGAAGAATACGAACTTTTCATGCTCGGTTCCGATGCGCCAATTCTGCTTCGGTTTTTCCCCGCCTGAAAAGACGGAGATCAGGTCGTCTTTCGACTCGATCAGCGGATCTTCGCCATCGGCTGCTTTGCGCGTGCTCATCGTCGCGCCCATAGCGGACCGATCGGTACGTGGCTAGTGCCCCGCGTCGCGGCAGCCGGGGCTTACCGCCAGTCGCCTGCCAGCGCCATCCACAGCGATACCGCTGCCGCCATCGCCGTATCGGCGCGCAGGATTCGCGGGCCGAGCGATATGCCGGTGGTTTGGGGAATTGCCCTGATCGCCGCGCGCTCCTCCGCGGTGAAGCCACCCTCCGGCCCGATCAGGATTGCGGCCGGCCCCGGCTGCACCGCCTGCCCCATCGGGACGCCGCCTTCCTCGTCGGCGAAGATCAGGGCGCGGTCCTGGGGCCATTCGCGCAGCAGGGTGGCGAGCTTCACCGGCTCGTCGAGGACCGGGAGGGCGGTGCGCTCGCACTGTTCGGCGGCCTCGACCATATGGGCGCGCAGCCGATCGAGGTTCAGCCGGTCGACGATGGTGCGTTGGGTGATCACCGGTCGTAACCGCGCTACTCCGAGTTCGCAGGCCTTTTCCGCCATCCAGTCGATGCGGCCTTTCTTGATCGGCGCGGCCAGCAGCCAGAGGTCGGGTACGGCTTCGCGCTCGCGGAGCCGGTTGACGATGCGGACGCTCAGCGCCCGCTTGCCGACCTGTTCGATTTCGGCGCGCCATTCCCCGGTGCGGTCGTCGAACAGAGAGATTCCATCGCCCTCCCTGAGGCGCATCACTCCACTGAGATAATGCGCCTGGCCGCCGTCGATCGTCAGCGACAGGCCGTCCGACAGCGGTTGATCGATGAACAGGCGGGTGAGGCTGGCGGGCGGCCAGGCGGGAGTATTGGCCATGGGTCTTCCGAAGGCGGAGCTTTTCCCTTACCTGCCGTCCATGGCCGAGGAAGTCGAGGAAATCGTACCCGACAGCGAGTTTCGGGGCATGGCGCGGCGGCTGCCTGCCACGTTGCGTCCCTATTGGCTGCTCGCACGATTCGATCGTCCGATCGGCAGCTGGCTGCTGTTCTGGCCTGGAGCCTGGGCGGTCGCGCTGGCCGGCCGCGCGGTCGAACGCTGGGACCTGATCGCCTGGATGGCGCTCGGCGCGGTCGTGATGCGCGGTGCCGGGTGCGTCTATAACGACATCGTCGACCGCGATCTCGACCGCAAGGTTGCCCGCACCGCGGCACGGCCGCTGGCGAGCGGAAGGGTGAGCCTCAAGGCGGCCTGGGCGTGGCTCGCCGTCCTTTGCCTCATCGGCTTGGTCGTACTGCTGCAGTTCAATCTGGTGGCGGCCTGTGTAGCGCTCGCCAGCCTTGGCGCCGTCGCGGCCTATCCATTCATGAAGCGGATCACCTGGTGGCCGCAGGCGTGGCTCGGCATCGTTTTTTCCTGGGCTGCGCTGGTCGGCTGGCCAGCGGTAGCCAGCGGCTTCGATCCGGCGCTGTGGCTGCTCTATGCCGGATCGATCTTCTGGGTGATCGGCTATGACACCATCTATGCGCTGCAGGATATCGAGGATGACGCGCTGGCCGGGGTCAAGTCTTCGGCGCGCGCGCTCGGCCGGCATGCCCGGACAGGGGTCGCTTCATTCTATGTCCTCGCGATCGCCTGCTGGGCGGGAGCGCTGTGGCAGCTGCGCCCGCAGGCCTTGGCGCTCGTGGCGCTGATCCCGATCGCGGTGCATCTGGGCTGGCAGGTCATGGCGCTGGACCCGGCCGATCCGGTAGATGCGCTCGCCAAGTTCCGGGCGAACCGTTTCGCCGGTTTGCTGATGTTTCTGGCATGTTTCGTCGTCGGTGCGACGGCCTGACAGGTTTTAGCGGGAACGCCGAGGGGCGTTTACCCTTTGACCTCGCGGTGCGCCGAACTTAAGTCGCCCCCATGCTGAGCACTTCCGAAGCCGAAACCCGTACCGCCGATCTTGTCGCCGCCGCCCGCAAGGCCGGTGCCGACGCCGCCGATGCGCTCTACATCTGCAACGCCTCGACCCAGATCTCGGTTCGCCTCGGCGCGCTGGAGGATGTCGAACGCTCCGAAGGCGAGGAGATCGGACTCAGGCTGTTCGTCGGCAGCCGCTCGGCCAGCGTGTCGTCGTCGGATCTGTCGGCCGAGGCGCTTGGGGCACTGGTCGATCGCGCGGTGGCGATGGCGCGCGAGGCGCCCGAGGATCCTTATTCCGGCCTGGCGCCTGAGGACCGGCTGCTGCGCGGCACGGCGGTCGATGTCGACGGCGACGATCTGGCCGACCCGTCCCCGGCGGCGCTGCGCGAGCGCGCCGAAGCCGCTGAAAGTGCCGCCCGCGCGGTCGCGGGCATCACCAACAGCGAAGGCGCGGGGGCATCGGCGAGCCGCACAGTGATCGCGCTTGCCACCAGCGCCGGCTTCGCGCGCGGCTATTCGACCAGCGGTTATGGCTGCTCTGCCAGCGTCATCGCCGGCGAGGGCGGTGGCATGCAGCGTGACTATGCCTATCATTCCGCCCGTCACCTGAGCGATCTCGAGGATGGCTCCGCGATCGGCACCCGCGCCGGCGAACGTGCGGTGAAACGGCTGAACCCGGGCAGATTGTCGAGCGGCGCGATGCCGGTCGTCTATGATCCGCGCGTCGGCTCGGGACTGCTGGGCCACCTCGCCGGCGCGATCACCGGGTCGGCGGTCGCGCGCCGCACCAGCTTCCTGCTGGACAGGCTGGGCGAGCAGGTGTTCGCCAAGGGCATCTTCATCCGCGACGATCCGCACCGCCTGCGCGGCCTGCGCTCCAAGCCGTTCGATGGCGAGGGGCTTCCGACCGCGAAATGCGACATCATCGCCGACGGCGTGCTGACCGGCTGGATCATGGATTCGGCGTCCGCGCGCCAGCTCGGCCTGGAGCCGACCGGCCATGCCACCCGCGGCGTCGGCGGTCCGCCGGGAACCGGCGTCACCAACTTCTATCTCGAGCCCGGCATACTCTCGCCGGAAGAGCTGATCGCCGACATCAGGCTCGGCGTCTACGTCACCGAACTGATAGGGCAGGGCGTGAACGGCGTCACCGGCGACTATAGCCGCGGCGCCTCGGGTTTCGTGATCCGCGACGGCCAGTTGTGCGAGCCCGTCGCCGAGATCACCGTCGCGGGCAATCTCAAGGATATGTTCCGCGAATTGACCGCGGCTTCGGATCTTGTCTTCCGCCGCGCCGTTGATGCTCCGACTATTCGGATCGAAGGGATGATGATCGCTGGTGCCTGAGAGCCTCCTTGATGCGGTAAGCGCCGTCGCAGTCGAAGTCGGCGCAATGGCACACGCGGCATGGCGCGGCGATTTCAAGACTTGGGACAAGGTGCCGGGAAGCCCGGTCTGCGACATCGACCTGGCGGCCGATGCATTGCTGCGCGAGCGGCTGATGGCGCTCGACCCGGAAGCGGGGTGGCTGTCGGAGGAAACCGCAGACAGCGCCGAGCGGCTCAACTGCGTGCGCGTCTGGGTGGTCGATCCGATCGATGGAACGCGCGATTATGTGCGTGGCCGTGAAGGCTGGGCGGTCTCGATCGCGCTCGTCGAAGGCGGGCGTCCGCTGATCGGCGTGCTCGACGCGCCAGCGCGCGGCGAGCATTGGCGCGCGAAGGCCGGGCAGGGCGCGACCCGCAATGGCGAGCCGATCCGGGCATCGACACGGCAGGAACTGGCCGGTGCGCGGGTTCCGGCCGACGTGCTCGCGCGGGCCGATTCCGATCTGGTCACGGTGGGCAAGCCCAACTCGATCGCGCTCCGGATCGCGATGGTTGCCGCGGACCAGGCCGACCTTCTGGCCACGATCCGCTGGGGCAATGAATGGGACATCGCCGCCGCGGCGCTCATCGCGCAGGAGGCTGGCGCCACGGTCACCGACGCGCTGGGCCAGCCATTGCGCTACAACAGTACCAAGGGCGAACAGTTCGGCGTCCTGGCGGCGGCGCCGGCAATCCACTCTGCGGCCGTACAGCGGCTGGCGCACCGGGCCGCGCAGGGGATTATCCGCTGATCATAGGCCGAGCCGGGGGATCTCTATCTTGGGACAGCGGTTGACCACCGCCTTGAGCCCGGCCGCCTCGGCGCGGGCCACCGCCTCGTCGTTGAACACGCCCAGCTGGGTCCACACCGCACCGGCCCCGACGGCGATCGCGTCATCGATCACCGGGCCGGCGGCGGCGGAGTTGCGGAAGATGTCGACGATGTCGATCGGCTCGGCGATGTCCGCGAGCGCCGCCACGACGGGTTCGCCGTGGATCGACTGGCCGGCAAGCTGCGGATTGACCGGGATGACCCGATAGCCCTTCGATTGCAGGAAGCGCATCACGCCATGGCTCGCCCGATCGGGACGGTCGCTCGCGCCCACCATCGCGATCGTCCTGGCATTGCGGAGAAGGTCGGCGATGTCCTGGTTGCTGTCGAGCGGCATGGCGTGTCCTTTAGCGGGGATCCGGCTAGAATGCGGCTGGCTTGGCGGGATTCAACCAGTCCGTGAGCTTGGCGGCGAGCGCCGCGAAAACCACGTCGTCCGCCTCCGCCGCAGGCGGCGTGCCCCCATCGGACCGGGTGCGGATGTCGATGTCGAGCGGAACGCGCCCGAGGAAGTCGAGGCCCATCGAAAGCGCCGCGGCCTGTGCACCGCCCTGGCCGAAGGGATCGGATATTTCGCCGCAATGCGGGCAGGCATAGCCGGCCATATTCTCGACCATGCCGACGATCGGCACGCTCGCCTGGTTGAAGAAGTCTATCGCCCGGGTGGCGTCGATCAGCGCCAGGTCCTGCGGCGTAGAGACGATAATCGCGCCCGCCGGCTTGTACTTCTGGACCATGGTGAGCTGGACGTCGCCGGTGCCGGGCGGCAGGTCGAGGATCAGCAGGTCGACGTCGCCCCATTCGGCATCGATCAGCTGGCCGAGCGCATTGGCGGCCATCGGACCGCGCCAGGCGATCGCCTGGCCCGGCTTCACCAGCTGGCCCATCGACAGCATCGGCACCCCGAACGGTGACATCACCGGGTCCATCTTCTGCCCGGTCGCCGTCGGCTTCATCCCCTCGGTCGACAGCAGACGGGGCTGGGAAGGGCCGTAGATATCGGCATCGACCAGTCCGACCTTCTTGCCCATCCGCCTGAGCGCGACCGCCAGATTGGCGGACAGGGTCGATTTGCCGACCCCGCCCTTGCCGGAACCGATCGCGATGATCTTTCGCCCGCGCTTCTCCGCGGTCATCGCGACGCGCACCGTTTCCACGCCGGGAACGGCGATCAGCGCCTGCTTGACGGCGGTCTCGAGCTTGCTGCGCGCATCGCCGGACAGGCCGGTTACGTCGAGGACTACGCTGACCGTTCCATCGTCATAGCGTGGCTCTGCGGAACGGCCGCTGGCGATCAGGCCCTTCCCGCTGATGGGGTCGATGACGCTGTCGAGCGCCTTGGGGAGCGAGTCTGTCATTTGCATGGCCGCAGCGAATAGACAGTCGGCAGGGAAAGAGCACTGTTTTTCCGCGGATCGCCTCCTATAATGGCAGTATGAACGAGAATGACAGTAGCGGGTTAGTGCCGCGGCCGGTGCTCAACGAGGGCGGGCCGTGGGGCGGCGGGGGATCCGGCGGCGATGGCGAGGGGCCCAACCCCTGGAACCAGCCGCCTCGTGGACGGCAGAGCCGCGGCCCGGCGGGCCGATCTGCGCTCGACGAGCTGCTGCGTCGGGGCCGCGCCCGGTTCGGTGGCCGCGGCGGGCAGGAGCCCGAGGCCGGGCGGCTCGTTCTGTGGGTGATCGGCGGGCTGCTGCTGCTGTGGATTGTCTGGACCAGCAGCCACCGGATCGATCCGCAGGAGCGCGGCGTGATCACGCGGCTCGGCTCCTATGCGGGCACACTAGAACCCGGCATGCGCTTTTCCTTCCCCGCACCGATCGACGTGGTCACCAAGATCGACATCGAAGACATAAGGGTGAAGGACATTCCCGCTGCCGGCGGCAATGCGCAGAACCTGATGCTGACCGGCGACCAGAACATGATCGACCTGGCCTATTCGGTGCGCTGGAACATCCGTGATCCGGAGCTTTATCTCTACGAGCTGGCCGATCCCGACGATACCGTCGCCGAGGTGGCCGAGAGCGCGATGCGGGCCGAGATCGCCCGGGTCGCCCTCAACGATGCGATGGGCTCGCAGCGCAGCCAGATCGAAGGCCGCGTCCAGCAGCGCATGCAGGAAATCCTCGACGGCTACCGCGCCGGCATCACCGTGCAGGGCGTCGCGATCAAGCAGGCCGATCCGCCGACGGCCGTGGTCGAGGCGTTCAAGTCGGTATCGGCCGCGCAGCAGCAGGCCCAGGCCTATCTCAACGAGGCGCGCGCCTATGCCCAGCAGCTCGGCGCCAAGGCCGAAGGCGAGGCCGCCGCGTTCGACAAGGTCTATGCCGAATATAAGCTGGCGCCCGAAGTGACCCGCCGCCGCATGTATTATGAGACGATGGAACGCGTTCTCGCCAAGACCGACAAGACGGTGATCGAGGCGCCCAACGTCATGCCCTATCTCCCGCTGCCGCAGACGCAGCAGCCGAAGCCGGTGCCGCAGCAATGAATATCAGCGACAGCCTCGCCAGCCGCACCATGATCGGCTGGACCATAGCGATCATCGCCGCCGTGATCTTCCTGAGCAGCATCTTCGCGGTGGTGCCGGAAACGAAGCAGGCGCTGGTCGTCCGCTTCGGCAAGCCCGAGCAGGTCTACAACGCCTACAAACCCAATGAGGATTTCGGGCAGACCGGCGCAGGCGTGATCTTCAAGATCCCGTTCATCGACCAGATCCGCTGGATCGACAAGCGCGTGCTGGATTTCGACATGGAGCGCCAGTCGGTACTGTCGACCGACCAGCTGCGGCTCGAGGTCGATGCCTATGCCCGTTACCGGATCGTCGATCCGCTGAGGATGGCGATCACCGCCGGCACCGAGCGGCGGGTCAGCGAGGCGTTGCGCCCGATCCTCGGCTCCTCGCTGCGCAATGAGCTCGGCAAGCGGCCGTTCGCAGCGTTGCTCAGCCCCGAGCGTGGCGCGGTGATGGAGAATATCCAGGCGCGGCTCAATCGGGTCGCGCGCCAATATGGCGCCGAAATCGTCGACGTTCGGATCAAACGCGCCGACCTGCCCGACGGGACGCCGCTGGAATCGGCTTTCAACCGCATGCGCACCGCGCGCGAGCAGGAGGCGCGGTCGATCCTTGCCGAGGGCCGCAAGCAGGCGCAGATCATCACTGCGGAGGCGGATGCGCAGGCCGCCGGCACCTATGCGGAAAGCTTCAACAAGGATCCCGATTTCTATAACTTCTATCGGGCGATGCAGTCCTACCGGATGACCTTCGGCACCGATGGAACCGAGGCAACCGGTTCGTCCAACATATTACTGTCACCCGACAACGAATATCTGCGGGAGTTTCGGGGGCGGCGCTAGGCCGCAAGGGAAACGGCACCGTTCAAGCGGGGTTCAGCGACCTAAGAGATAACCGACCCGGATATTCGGCTCGTCAGGACAGGAGTTTTAAGGAGTTGGCAAAAGTGCGTTATGCCTATGCGATCACCGCGGCCTTGCTGGCAGGTGGCGCCACCGCGACCCTGACGATGCAGCAGCCGCTCGGTGCCCAGATTCCGCAGAATGCGCCTGGCACGATCGATGCCGCCGCCCCGCGCCCCGGCGCGCCGATGAGCTTTGCCGATCTTGCCGCGAGGTTGCAGCCTGCGGTGGTCAACATCTCCACCACGCAGAAGATTCAGGTCAAGAATGGCGGCAACGCCTTCGCCGGCACGCCGTTCGAGGAGCTGTTCAAGCGCTTCGGTGGCGGTGGCGGCGGTGGCACCGACGATGATGGCAAGCCGATCACGCGCGAGGCGACATCGCTCGGATCCGGCTTCATCGTCTCGGCCGATGGCTATGTCGTCACCAACAATCACGTCATCTCGGCGGCGCCCGAAGGTGGCGGTAACGCGGTGGTGAGCTCGATCACCGTCACCTTGCCCGATCGCAAGGAGTATAAGGCGACGATCGTCGGCCGCGACCAGACCTCGGATCTCGCCCTGTTGAAGATCGAGGCCAAGGGCCTGCCCTTCGTCACCTTCGGTGATTCCACCCGCGCCCGTGTTGGCGACTGGGTGGTTGCAATCGGCAACCCGTTCGGCCTGGGCGGCACGGTTACGGCGGGCATCGTCTCGGCGCTGCACCGGTCGATTGGCGTGAACGGCCCCTATGACCGCTATATCCAGACCGACGCCTCGATCAACCAGGGCAATTCCGGCGGGCCGATGTTTGACCTGCAGGGCAATGTGATCGGCATCAACACCGCGATCTTCTCGCCCACCGGCGGCAATGTCGGCATCGGCTTCGCGATCCCGGCCGAGGAAGCGAAGCCGATCATCGACCAGCTGCGCTCGGGCAGCCGCATCAAGCGCGGTTATCTCGGGGTCGGTATCCAGCCGATGACCGAGGATATCGCGACCAGCCTGGGCCTGCCCAAGGATCGCGGCGAGATCGTTGCTCGGGTCGAGCCCGGCGAGGCCGCTGCGCGCGCCGGCATCCGTCAGGGCGACGTGATCGTGTCCGTCAACGGCCAGGACGTCACACCCGACAACACGCTGTCCTACATCGTCGGGAAAACGCCGGTGGGCACGCGCATGCCGATCGAGCTGATCCGCGAGGGCCAGAGGCGGACCGTCACCGTAACGCTGGGCGAGCGGCCGCCAGAGGACCAGCTGGCCGCCAGTGCCGATGGCGACGCCGATCAGGGCGATGACGACAGCAGCGCCCAGGCTGCGCCCGACCAGGCGACCCGCAACGCCGTCGGCCTCGGCTTCCAGACGCTGACGCCGGATATCGCCCGCCGGCTCGGCGTCTCGCCGACGCTCAAGGGCGTGGTGGTCAACTATGTCGATCCCTCCAGCGATGCGGCTGCGAACGGCTTTCAGCCGCGCGACATCATCCTGCAGATCAACAATGTGCCGGTCACGACGGCGCAGGCTGCGGCTGCGCAGATCGCTGCTGCCAAGAAGGCGAAGCGGCCCACCGTGCTGTTGTTCGCGCAGCGCGGAAACAATCCGCCGCGCTACATCGGCGTCCAGCTGAAAAACTGATATCTCCTGCTCCAGGAGAGCAGGGCAACCGCAAAAGGAACGGGCCGGATGGGGAAGCCATCCGGCCCGTTCCTCCTGAGCCGTTCAGAAGCGGTAGCTGACCGTTGCCAGCAGCGAGTGGTAGGCGAACTTGGTGAAGCCGCGCCGGAAATCGGTTCCGGTCCCGTTGATCGCGGTGAACGGACCACCGACGGGGCCGCCAGAGGCGTTCACGGTGTATTTGTTGTTCTTCAGGACGGTGAACAGGTACAGTGCGCCGATCGAGAACGGTCCGACCTTCTGCTCGATGCCGCCACCATAATTATAACCCCAGGCGTCCTTCTTGCTGCCCGAGGTGGTGAAGCTATTCACCGCGTTCGTCGTCGAGAAGCTGTTCTCGATCTTGCCGTAGGAGAGGCCGCCGGTACCGTAGAGCAGCGTGCCGGTGCTGAACGAATAACCGCCTCGTGCGCGGATCGCGCCATTTTCCTTCAGCTTGGCCTTGATCTTGTAGACGGCCGGCGTCGTGCTGAACGCCGTGACACTGTCATAGAGATAGGCCCTGCCGCCTTCGACGACCGCGCCGACGACCGGGCCGCTGGTCTCGCCGAACTGATAGTCGAAGCCCGCATGCACCTTCCAGGCGGTGCCGTCATTGTCCTTCGTGCAACCGGTGGTCGGGCTCGTAGAGGTAGGAGAGCCGCCGCAGTAGCCGGGGCCGAACGTCGGCTGGAAGGAATCGCCGAAACTGCCGTCCATGTCGCGGTCGAAGACAATCTGCTCGTCGCCATCGCGGGGCTGCCAGGCATAACCAAGCTGGCCACCGACATAGAAGCCGGTCCAGCTGGGCGAAGTAGTTGTGAGGTCCTGGGCAGACGCGGCACTGGCACCAAGCGCTGCCAGCCCAATAGCCGCCGTCGTGATGAGGAGATTTCGCATATGTATAAACCCTTTCTGCTGCCGAACGGCGAGGCGGAAACGGCCTTCATCTCAAATCGATCCGTCATTACGGCTGGATAAACGCCCAGTGGTGCACATTTGCCACGGTTTCTGTCGCTTGCATGAACCGTTTCGGCGCAACATGGTCTATTGTCCGAAACTTGGTTCCGACGCGCGCCGCAGCGCTTCCTGCGCGGCCGCAATAAGCGCGCCGGCCTTCGCTTCGCACTCACGCTGCTCATAGAGCGGATCACTGTCGGCGACGATCCCTGCGCCGGCCTGGACATGCATCACCCCGTCCTTGACCACCGCGGTGCGCAGCACGATGCAGCTGTCCATCGATCCGTCGGCCGAGAAATAGCCGACACCGCCCGCATAGGCGCCGCGCGTTTCGTGCTCGAGTTCGGCGATGATCTGACAGGCGCGGACCTTCGGCGCACCCGATACGGTGCCCGCCGGGAAGCCCGCGAACAGCGCGTCGAGCGCATCCTTGCCTGGATCGAGCCGTCCAACGACGTTCGAGACGATATGCATGACGTGGCTGTAATGCTCGACCGTGTAGCTGTCCGTCACCTCTACCGTGCCCGCCAGGGCAACGCGCCCGACATCGTTGCGGCCAAGATCGAGCAGCATCAGATGTTCCGCACGCTCCTTCGGATCGGCCAGCAGGCTCTCGCGATTGGCGACATCCTCGGCGGCGGTGCGGCCGCGCGGTCGGGTGCCGGCGATCGGCCGGATCGTCACCTCGCCGTCACGCGCGCGCACCAGTATCTCGGGCGACGACCCGATCAACGCAAAGCCGGGCAGGTCGAGGAAATAGAGGAAGGGCGACGGATTGATCCGCCGCAGCGCGCGGTAGAGATCGATCGGCGGCAGCGGGAAGGGCACGGTAAAGCGCTGGGCAAGCACCACCTGGAAGATGTCGCCTGCGGCGATATAGTCCTTCGCCTTCAGCACCATATCGCCATAAGCATCGGCGCCCAGTTGGGGCGTCAGGGCCGGTGCGCCGGGGTCGACATCGCACCGGCTGCGCGGCGGGAGCGGTCCGTCCAGCATTGCGGCGTGCGCTTCGATCCGCTCTATGGCGCCGGCGATCTTGGCCTCCGGCGTGCCGGCGCTGTCGGGCCACAGCGGCGCGACCATGAACAGCTGGTCGGCCAGCCTGTCGAAAATCAGGATCATCGTCGGCCGCGCGAACAGCATATCCGGCAGGTCGAGCGGGTTGGCGGGCGGGCGCGGCAGCGTCTCGACCAGGCCGATCGTCTCATATGCGAAATAGCCGACCAGGCAGGCGAGCGCGCGCGGCAACCCCTCGGGGACGGTCATCCGGCACGCCGTGACCAGCGCGCGCATCGCGGTCAGCGCGTCCTCGGCCAGCGGCTCGAAGGCCTGCGCGTCGGTTGCCCAGTGGCGATTGATCTCCGCGCTGTTGCCGCGGGCGCGGAACATCAGGTCAGGCGCGAGGCCGAGCAGCGAATAACGCCCGCGAACCGCGCCGCCCTCGACCGACTCGAGCAGGAAATCGCCACGGCCTGGACGGATCAGCTTGAGCGCGGCGGCGACCGGCGTGTCGGTGTCGGCGACCTGGGTACGCCAGACCAATGCGGGCTCGCCGCGTGCAAGCGCCTCGCGCGCCGACTGGTCCTGCGTTTCCCCCATCATCCTGATCCTATTGGGCGCCGGCGAACTGGCGCCTGGCAGCGGCAATCGCATCGGGATGACGCTTGACCTTCACGTCCTGCTCGACGGCGCGCATGAACTGTTCGCCGAGTTCGGGCGAATAGGAGCGGGCGAGATCCTGGCGGGTATTGTCGAGCAGGCCGGGAGCCGCCGACAGGTTGCCGCCCATCACGGTGTCCAGCACCGTCACGAACAGCACGCCGCCCTTGTCGCCTGCCAATAGCTTGGCCTTGCCCTTCTGCAGCGTGAAAAGCGCCCGCAGCGGCGCCGGGACCTCGGCGCCGCTCGCCTGTGCGCGGGCGAGGTCGAGCTGTCTGGCGCGGGCCGGCTGGGGCGGCGGAAGCTTGATGCCGGTATCGGCGAGCGCCTTGGCCAGCGGGACGCCCCGGTTGACCGCGGCAGTGACCTGTTCGCCGATCGTGCTGGCACGCCGCGCGGCGCGCTTGGCGATGATGTCGCGCGCCACCGCGTCCCGCACCTGGGCGAGCGGCAGCGGCGTCGGCGGAATCACCCGGGCCACGCTCAGCAGCGCATATTGCTGGTCGCGGACGATGGTCTCGACAGTCGGGCGATCCTCGGCTGCGGCTTCGAAACCCGTCTTGAGCAGCGGCCCCAGTTCCGGCGGAGCCTTCCAGCCGGGCTGGCCGACCGGCTGGCCACTGGCCAGGATCGGCGGCGTGTCCACCGCCACGAGCTTGTTGCTGGCCAACACCTCCGCGAAGCTCGCGCCATCGGCCACCGCATCTTCGATCTTGCCGCTCAGCTCCGACAGCGCGTCCTGGGCCTTCTGTTTGGTCAGCAGCGCCACGATTTCCGGCCGGGCTTCCTGGAGCGAGCGAGCCGGGCTGCCACTGATTGCCTCCACGCGCACCACATACCAGCCGAACGAACCCTTCAGCGGGCCGACGATGCTGCCCTTCGCCGCGGAGAAGGCTTGGCCGGCGATCTCTGCGCTCGACAAACGGGCATAGTCGGCGCGGCTCTGATTGTTCAGGGTCGATGCTTCCAGGCCCGACTTTGCGGCAGCCGCGGTCAGTGGGGTTCCGGCTTTCGCTGCTGCTGCGATCGTCCGCGCAGCCGCTTCGCTGGGGGCAATGACCTGGCCGAGGCTGCGATTCTCACGGGCCGCGTAGCTGGCGGAGTTCTCCTGATAATAAGCGGCGATCTCCGCTTCGCTCGGGATCGCCTGCGCCGCCACCTGGGCCGGGCCGAACAGCGCATAGCGCAACACGCGTGCCTCGGAAGTGGTGTAGGCGGTGATATTGGCGCGATATGCGGCGGTGATCTCGGCATCGCTCGGCTGGCGCGGATCGACCACCGCGGCGAAAGGAATGATTCCGATCGACCCGGTCCGCTGCTCGAGGAGCACTGCGGCATAAGGCCTGGCGACCGATGCCGGGGCCGGCGCCGCCGCGGCGACGGGCGCGAGGATCTGGCCGCGTATCAGGGTGCTGGCGATATCGGCGCGCAGGTCCTTCTCGCTGACGCGAGCCTGGGCGAGCATGCGGCGCATCGTATCCTCGTCGAACTGGCCGGTGACGCCGCGAAATGCCGGGTTGCTGGCAACCTCGGCGTCGATCAGTCGCTTTCCGATCGCGAAACCTTGCTCGCGGCCCCAGCTTTCGAGGGCGCGGGCGCTGATCAGTGCGTCGGTGACCCCCTCGAATCCGCCGCCGACCAGGAAGGCCTTCTGGTCGACGCCTGGCTGTTCGCGGCGGGTGCTTTCGAGCTGGTTCTGGACACGGCGCAGCAACTCGTCAGACCTGATCTTGGCGTCGCCCACCTCGGCAATGGTTGCCGTAGGCCCGGCTCCGCCCAGCGCGCCGGGCGTGCTGACGCCGGTGATGATGAAGGCGACGAGGATCAGCGCGAGCAGACCAAGGACGACCCAGGAGGAAAGCGCGCGGCGGAAAAAGGAGATCATCAAGCGTTCCGTCTGAGATCAGATAGCGATTTCGCTGCCATAGGGTCCAAAGCCCATGACCGCAACGTCCGGGGGCGGTTGCGGGAATCGAACGGTAAATCTAAGGCCGCGGCGAACGCTGATCGAGGAACGACTATGGCATTGCGCAAGCTGGTGGCTGGCAACTGGAAGATGAACGGCTCGCTGGGGAGCCTCGCAGAACTCGATGCGATTGCAGCCGCGGCCGCGGCGCAGCCGTCGGTCGACGTTGCGGTGTGCCCGCCCTTCACGCTGATCGCAGCGGCCGTCAATCGGGTTCCTGCGCTCGCCGTCGGGGCGCAGGATTGCCACGCTGCCGCCAAGGGCGCGCATACAGGCTGTGTCAGCGCTGCGATGCTCGTCGAAGCAGGGGCGAAGCTCGTCATCGTCGGCCATAGCGAGCGCCGCGCCGACCAGCACGAAACCGACGCCGAGGTACAGGCCAAGGCGAGCGCGGCGATCGCCGCCAGGCTGCTCGCCATCGTCTGCGTGGGCGAGACCGAGGCGGAGCGCGACGCCGGTCGGGCGATCGCGGTCGTCGAGGGACAGCTCGATGGCTCGATTCCGCGCGACGGCACCGGGACGACACTCGTCATAGCCTATGAGCCGGTATGGGCGATCGGCACAGGACGCACCCCTTCGACCGGAGACGTCGCCGAGATGCACGCTGCGATTCGGCGGCGCCTTGCGCTGCTGCTCGGCGACGAGGGTGCGAAGGTGCGGATTCTCTATGGCGGATCGGTGAAGCCCGACAATGCCAGGGAACTGCTGGCCGTGGCCGATGTCGATGGCGCGCTTGTCGGGGGCGCGAGCCTGACCGCGGCGCAGTTCGTGCCGATCATCGAAGGCGCGGCGGCGGCATCCTGATCTTTCCGCGCCTGCGGCAAGCGGGGCGGAGCAGGCAGGTTGAACCTTGTGCCCCGATCGACTAGATGCGCCGCAACCTCGAAATCGAAAGCGTCCGATGTTCACCTTCCTGCTCGTCCTCCACATCATCATCGCGGCGGCGCTGGTTGCCGTTATCCTGATGCAGCGGTCGGAAGGCGGCGGGCTCGCGTCGAGCGGCAATCCCGGCGGACTGATGAGCGCGCGCGGCGCGGCCGATTTCCTGACGAAGACGACGACGGTCCTGGCGACGATCTTCGTGGTGCTCAGCATCACGCTGGCGGCGCTGGCCACAGTGGAACGTGCGCCGGCCAAGATCGACACGTCGCTGGTCGGCAAGACCGCCACGGCCAGCCCCGGGCCGGCACCGGCCAGCAATGATCCGCTTGCCGCGGCTGCGGCGCAGGGCGGCGGCGCTCCTGCCAACGGCGCTGCTCCGCAATAAGCTCGTAATATCAATGTGATGGTAAAGGCCCCTGCGGATCGCGGGGCGCCTTTCCCGTTGTTCGTCCACAGTATAATTGAAAAAAGATGGAGTTCCCCACCTTGCCCTTCGCCCTCTCACAGCGCTAAACCCATATTCCCATGGCGCGGTTCATTTTCATCACCGGCGGCGTGGTCTCCTCGCTTGGCAAGGGCCTCATGGCGGCAAGCCTCGCTGCGCTCCTCCAGGCGCGTGGTTACAGGGTCCGCATCCGCAAGTTCGATCCCTATCTGAACGTCGATCCCGGCACGATGTCGCCCTACCAGCATGGCGAGGTCTACGTTACCGACGACGGCGCCGAGACCGATCTCGACCTCGGCCATTATGAGCGCTTCACCGGCGTGCCGAGCCGCCAGTCGGACAATGTCACCTCGGGCCGGATCTACCAGACGATCATCCAGAAAGAGCGGCGCGGCGACTATCTCGGCGCCACCGTCCAGGTGATCCCGCACGTGACCGACGCCATCAAGGAGTTTGCGCGTACCGATGTCGAGGATCTCGATTTCGTGCTGTGCGAGATCGGCGGCACGGTGGGCGACATCGAGTCGCTGCCGTTCATGGAGGCGATCCGCCAGCTGCGGAACGATCTCGGCCGCGGCAATTCGATCTTCGTTCACCTGACGCTGGTGCCGTATATCGCTGCGGCTGGCGAGCTGAAGACCAAGCCGACCCAGCACAGCGTCCGCGATCTCACCTCGCTCGGGATCCAGCCCGACGTGCTGGTATGCCGTTGCGATCGGCCGCTGCCCGATGGCGAACGAGCCAAGATCGCCTTGTTCTGCAACGTCGCCAAGGAAGCGGTCATTCCCGCGCTCGATGCGGCCAGCATCTATGGTGTGCCACTGCAATATCACGCCGAGGGCCTCGACGACGCGGTGCTGGCGGCCTTCGGGATAGAAACCCAGGGCGAGCCCGAACTTAGCCGCTGGACAGAGATTCTCGACCGACTGGAAAATCCCGAGGGCGAAGTCACCATCGGCGTGGTCGGCAAATATGTCGGCCTGCTCGACGCCTATAAGTCGTTGCACGAGGCGCTGGTCCATGGCGGCATTGCCAACCGGGTGAAGGTCAATATCCGCTGGATCGACGCCGAGCTGTTCGAGCAGAATGGCGGCGAGATCGCCGGCCATCTCGAGCCGATGCACGCGATCCTGGTGCCGGGCGGCTTTGGCGAGCGTGGCTCGGAAGGCAAGATCGCCGCGGTCCGCTTCGCGCGGGAGCGCAAGGTTCCCTATTTCGGCATCTGCCTCGGCATGCAGATGGCATGCATCGAGAGCGCCCGTAACACCGCAGGCATTCCGGACGCATCGACCACCGAATTCGGTTCCACCGCCCAGCCCGTCGTCGGCCTGATCACCGAATGGATGAGCCAAGACGGACTCCAGAAGCGCGAGGAAGGCGGCGACATGGGCGGCACGATGCGGCTCGGCGCCTATGACGCGGTGCTGTCGGGCAATAGCCATGCGGCATCGATCTATGGCGCCACCGCGATCTCTGAGCGGCATCGCCATCGTTATGAGGTGAATGCCCATTACAAGGAGTCGCTCGAAAAGGGCGGTCTGGTATTCTCGGGCATGTCGCCGGACGGCGAGCTGCCCGAGGTGATCGAGCGGCCCGACCATCCCTGGTTCGTCGGTGTCCAGTTCCACCCGGAGCTCAAGAGCAAGCCGTTCGACCCGCACCCGCTATTCCGCAGCTTCATCGAAGCTGCGGTCAAGCAGAGCCGGCTGGTCTAAGGCGGGTCGACATTCAGCGTAACCGGATCATTGCGGCGGCGAGGTGAATGAAGCCGGCGAAGCGGATGGTTCGCCGGCCGTAGCGCGTTGCGAAGCGGCGGAAGTGCTTGAGGCGGCTGAAGCATCGCTTGATCCCGCCCATCCATCGTCGCGCCGCGCGCTGGTCTGCGGCAATCCGGTCTGCCTGAAATTGTAGATACGCAGACCTGAAATCGTCCGAGTCGACGATGCCAGGTTCGTTCAAACGGTTACAACCGAGTCCGAGGCGTCCATGCAAGACAGTGCCGTCGCAAACACGTCGATGGCATCGACATTAGAAGAGGCACGTGAATGAACGGCCTAAGGTCCGACGAGGCAGTGCTGCGAACTCCGGCGTTCGATCCCTATTCGCAAGAAACCAAAGGCGATCCATTGGGATCGCTGGCAGAGTTTGCGGCGACATGTCCCGTCGCGCATTACCGCGGCCGGTTTGACTTCTTCATCATCAACGATCCGACCTATATCGAGCAGGTCATGCTGAGGGATGCCGCTACTTGGACGATCGAGCGCGGCAATGCTCCCACGCTCCTTCCCGAAGAACTCATGACGCCGATGCTGCGGGACGATGAGAGCCATCATGCCGTCAGGCGGATCATCCAGCGCGCCTTCGCCCCCGCGGAGCTTATGCGCATCCAAGGTGTGGTCGAGCGGATCGTCGATGATCTTATCGACAATATGATGAAGCAGCCGCAGCCGGAGGGCGACTTCTTCGATTTGTTCGCCATGCCGCTGCCATCACGTCTCATGTGCGTGCTGATGGGAGTGCCCGAGCGCGACTATACCAAGTACAAGCTTTGGGCCGACCATTATTACTACAGCATTTTCAACGATCCGGACTTCACCGCCGAGCGGCAGATGGACGATGCGCGGGAAATAGCGGAATCGCTCTTCGGCCTGATCGCCGAGCGACGAGGAGAACTGGCGCGGCTAGGCCTCGAACCAGACATGGCGCTCGTCGGTAGTACCTTGCCGAACGACTTCATGTCGCGCTTCATGTGCAGCCGGATCGGCGATGATCCCGTGCCGGACCACTACACGCTTTCGCTGATGCTCGCCGTAATCCTCGGCGGCAACGAGACGACGATGAACCTCCTCGGCAATCTGCTGTGGCGATTGCTGGAGCAGCCGGACTTGTGGCGTCGATTGAAGGAAGCCCCTGACCTGATCGAGGTGGCGATCGACGAGAGCCTTAGGCTTGATCCACCGGTCCTGGCTCAATTCCGGTCCGCGCGGCACGACGTGGAGGTCGGCGGCATCACGATCCCAGCCGGCGCCAAGGCGATGTACAATGTCGTGGCCGTGAACCAGAATCCAGACGTCTTCGATAATCCGAACGAGTTTCGCCTAGATCGGCCGGGCGGCCTGGCCCGCAAGCATGCGTCCTTCGGAGGTGGCCTCCATTTTTGCATCGGAGCAGGGCTGGCCCGCATGGAGGTGAAGCGCGCGTTCCAGATGTTGATCGAACGTCTTCCCGACCTGCAACTGATCGGCGAGCCACGGCGGGGCGAAGGCTTCAACGTTTGGGGCCCGACCTATCTGCCAGTCCGTTGGAGTTAGCGCCGAGCGCGCGGACGCGTGGGAGGAGAACGCGTCAGACCGTCCGGCATGCATGCGTATTCGCTATAAACCCCTTTCTCGGCCACTAGGCAGAGCGGTCGTCGACCGGGATATGGTGACGCCACGCACAAAAACCGGGCGCGGTTCGAGCGGAGAAAGGCGATCACGTTGCCGCAATCGTCGGGACCACCCCAGCGGCAGAGCGGCGTGCGAGCCAAAATAGGCGTACTTGCCTTCTGATTTCCAGAGCTGGCGGGCCATGCACCGCCCTACCCCGGAAGATCCGGCATCACCGGGTCGCTGGGCGCGCCAGGATCGGGATCGGTCGGCGAGGGCACCGGGATATCGACCGGCGCATCTACGGGGAATTCTTCTGGCGAGGGCGGCTGGCTGGCCATGGGGGCTCTCCTTCGCGAACAGAACGCACTGGACGCCGCCGTTATCCGTCGCGCCGGAAGAAGTTCGACGTGGAAGCGGACCGAAATGCCGCAGGCAGGGTGGACTGAAAAGGCAAGCGCCGGGATCGTTTCCGATCCCGGCGCCGCGTGACGATTGTTCGCCAACCCCCAATTTCGGGCTCTACACTGCCACCCCTTTAAATGACGGCGGAGCCTCGATTTTTCCCCGAACCATGGCCATTTTGTTGCCTTATGTTCCGTGCCGCTTCTCCTACATCCGCCCCCCGACCTTGTCATTGGCTTTCAAGGGCAGCGGACTCGAAAGACGGCGGGTGTGTTTAATCGGCAACAGGGACTGAACGGTACGGCCGAAAAGGGCGGAACCGAATATGTTGCCCGCGCGGGCGCCTCCGCATAGACAGCCCCCAACCTGATCCTCGCGAGTGCCCCGTTTCATGCGCCTATCCCGCCACTTCCTCCCGGTGATGAAGGAATCGCCCGCCGACGCGCAGATCGTCAGCCACAAGCTTATGCTGCGCGCGGGCATGATCCGCCAGACCGCGGCGGGCATCTATGCCTGGCTGCCCCTCGGCCACCGCGTGCTGCGCAAGATCGAGCAGATCGTCCGCGAGGAGCAGGACCGCGCCGGCGCGATCGAGTTGCTGATGCCGACGATCCAGTCGGCCGACCTGTGGCGCCAGTCGGGCCGCTATGACGATTATGGCGCGGAAATGCTGCGCATCAAGGACCGGCACGAGCGCGACATCCTGTTCGGGCCGACCGCCGAGGAGGTGATCACCGCGATCTTCCGCGACGCTGCCAAAAGCTATCGGGATCTGCCGCGCACGCTCTACAACATCCAGTGGAAGTTCCGCGACGAGGTCCGCCCGCGCTTCGGCGTGATGCGTGGCCGCGAGTTCCTGATGAAGGATGCCTATTCGTTCGATCTCGACGTAGATGGCGCCCGCCACAGCTATAACCGGATGTTCGTCGCCTATCTGCGCACCTACAAGCGCATGGGCCTGGCGGCGATCCCGATGCAGGCGGACACCGGGCCAATTGGTGGTGATCTCAGCCATGAGTTCATCGTCCTGGCCCCGACCGGCGAGAGCGAGGTGTTCTATCACAGCAACTGGGAGGCGGAGCGCGCGCTCGATGTCGACGCCGACGATCCCCAGGCGCTGCAGGCGTTCGTGGCCGGCCTGACCGCCGACTATGCCGCGACCGACGAGAAGCGCGACCTCCCCCGCGAAACCGAGGCCGGTGCGGCGCTCAAGCAGTCTCGCGGCATCGAGGTCGGCCATATCTTCTTCTTCGGAACCAAATATTCGGCGGCGATGGGATTGAGCGTGCAGGGGCCCGACGGCGCCCCGGTGGTGCCGCAGATGGGCAGCTACGGCATCGGCGTGTCGCGGCTGGTGGGCGCGATCATCGAGGCCAACCATGACGATGCCGGGATCATCTGGCCCGATTCGGTGGCGCCCTACGCGGTCGGCCTCATCAATATGCGCGCCGACGATGCGCGCTGCGCGGCGGCGGCCGACGATCTCTATGCGAAGCTGCAGGCGGCTGGCGTCGAGACGCTCTATGACGACCGCGACGAACGCGGCGGCGCCAAATTCGCGACGATGGACCTGATCGGCCTGCCCTGGCAGATCGTGATCGGCCCGAAAGGGCTCGACAAGGGCGTCGTCGAGCTCAAGCGCCGCGCGACCGGCGAGAAGATCGAGCTGTCGGTGGAGGACGCGCTCCAGAGGATCGCAGGATGAGCCTGTTGGCACCGTCATGATCCTCAACCGCTACGAGCGCATGATCGCCCGGCGCTACCTGCTGCCGGGGCGCGGCGAGGCGTTCATCTTCCTGGTGGCGTCGATCAGCCTGGTGGCGGTGGCGCTCGGCGTCGCGGCTTTGATCATCGTGATGAGCGTTATGAACGGCTTCCGCGCCGAACTGTTCGACAAGATCGTCGGCCTCAACGGCCATGCGGTGATCCAGGGCTATGACGGCAAGCTCCCCGACTGGCGCCGCATCGCCGCCGACGCGCGCAAGCTGCCTGGCGTCACATCCGCGACGCCGCTGATCGAGCAGCCGCTGATGGCGACCTATTCGGGGCGCGTCGAGGGCGTGCTGGTGCGCGGCATGACCGTCGCCGATATCCGCCGCAACCCGGTGATGCAGGGCAAGGTGGTGCGCGGCTCGCTCGACGCGCTGGAGCCCGGATCGAGCAAGATCGCCATAGGAGCGCGGCTGGCCGAACAGCTCGGCGCCGACCTCGGCAGCCAGATCAGCCTGATCAGTCCGCAGGGCCAGACCACGCCGTTCGGCACGGTGCCGCGCATCGTCTCCTATCAGGTCGCGGCGATCTTCGAGGTCGGCGTCTATGATTATGACAAGGCATTCGTGGTGATGCCGATGTCCGACGCGCAGACCTTGCTGATGCTGGGCGACGCGGTCGGCATGGTCGAGATCCAGACGATCGACGCGGACAGGGTCGGCGAGATCATCGCCCCGCTCAAGCCCGAGATCGCGATGCAGGGCGAGATCCGCGACTGGCGCGATCTCAACGCGTCGCTGTTCGAGGCGCTGGCCGTCGAGCGCGTCACGATGTTCGTCGTGCTCTCGCTGATCATCCTCGTCGCGGTGTTCAACATATTGTCGTCGCTGATCATGCTGGTGCGTGCCAAGCGGCGCGACATCGCGATCCTGCGGACGATGGGCGCATCGCGCGCGGCGCTGATGAAGATTTTCATGACGGTCGGCATCGTGATCGGCGTGCTTGGCACCGGTACGGGCATCATCCTGGGATCGGTGTTCCTGTTCTACCGGCAGGCGGTGGTCAATTTCGTGCAGTTGCTGACCGGCCAGAATCTGTGGGATCCGTCGATCCGCTTCCTGACCGAGCTGCCCGCCAAGAGCGATCCCGTCGAGGTCGGCGCGATCATCATCATGGCGCTGGGCTTCAGCTTCCTGTCTACGCTCTATCCCGCGTGGAAGGCCGCGAGCACCGATCCGGTCGAGGTGCTCCGCTATGAGTGACGTGCTCGACGTGACGGGCCTTACCCGCACCTTCCACCAGGCGGATGTCGCGATCGAGGTGCTGCGGCAGGTCGATCTGTCGATCGCGCCGGGGGAGATCGTGGCACTGCTCGGCCCCTCGGGTTCGGGCAAGTCGACGCTGCTCCAGGCGGTCGGGCTGCTCGAGGGCGGGTTCGAGGGATCGATCCGCATCGCAGGCGAGGAAGCCGCCAAGGCCGACGCGGCGGGCCGCACCCGCATCCGCCGCGACCAGCTCGGCTTCGTCTATCAGTTCCACCATCTGCTGCCGGATTTCAGCGCGGTCGAGAATGTCGTGCTGCCGCAGCTGATCCATGGTGCCGAGATGCAGCCGGCGCGCGACCGGGCGGAAAGCCTGCTCTCCTCGCTCGGCCTCGCCAAGCGGCTGACCCATCGCCCGTCCCAGCTGTCGGGCGGCGAGCAGCAGCGCGTCGCCGTGGCGCGCGCGCTGGCCAACCGGCCGGCGCTGGTGCTGGCCGACGAACCCACCGGCAATCTCGACGAGGCGACCGCCGATGTGGTGTTCGCCGAATTCCTGCGGCTCGTCCGCCACGAGGGTTCGGCGGCGCTGGTGGCGACGCATAACGAGCGGCTGGCGGCGCGGATGGACCGGGTGGTGCGGCTGCACGAGGGACGGCTGAGCTAGGCGAGCTCCACCGACATACACACACTCCCCCTAATCCGTCACTCCGGCCTCCGCCGGAACGACGTGATGAGGTGGTGGCTGCTAATCGTCTCCTTATCCGCTTTATTAACCACCATCGTTTAGACGAGCCCCATGATCCGGGGCTGGATTCACTCTTTCGCGGCTTTCGCGCGCCGCCTGTCCGATAGTACGCACGGCGCCGTGGCGCTGATTGGCGCGCTGTCGCTGACGACGATCGTCGGCATGGGGGCGTTCGCGGTCGAGGCGACCCAGGGCTATGCCGTTGACACGACCAACCAGCGGGTCGCCGACATGGCGGCGCTGGCCGGGGCGCTGGCGTATAACGTCAACAGCAGCACCAACGAGATGACTGCGACCGCCAAGGCGGTCGTCGTCGCGCAGGGCATTGCGGCGAGCGCGGCCACGGTGGCGTTGGTCACCGACGCGTCGAGCAGCCGGCAGCTCGTCGAGGTGACGATCACCACGGCCGTGCCGCTCGCGCTCGGCCGGGTCTTCACCGCCGCGCTGAGCTACGATGTCACCGCGGTCGGCGCCGCGACCACCACGACGATCGCGACGACCACGCCGCCCTGTATCGCTGCGTTGTCTTCTTCGCCCGCCTACGCCATCACGATGACCGGCAACTCATCGGTCACGGCCGCGGGATGCGCCGTCGATACCAACGCCGGAGTCAGCGTCGCGGGCAGCGCCTCGATCGCCGCCAAGCAGGTCGATGCGGGCAAGACGGTGAGCAAGAGCGGTGGCGCTTCCATCACCACCTCTCCCACCGCGAACAATGTCTTCGCCAGCAAGGCCAATGCCGCGAGCGACTGGATGAGCGGTGACGCGGCGCTCAAATTGCTGCTCTGTCAGGTCAACAAGCTGACGGGCACGAGCGACAGCGACTATGCCGACGGCAACACGCTGTGCACCTCGCCGCTGGTGACGCCGCCTGCAGCCGGCACGTCGGATTGGGATCTCAACTATAATCCCGCCGTCAACGTCGCGGCCTATCGCACCAGCAACAACACCTATGTCATTCCCGCCGGCACCTATTCGATCAGGACGCTGACGCTGCAGGGCGGCATCACGGCCACCTTTCAGGGACCGGTCAACCTGACGATCGGTTCGATCAGCATGGGCGGCGGGACGGTGCTGCATGTCGGCAGCGGCAATATCGGCATCAACGGCAAGATCGATCTGAGCGGGGGCGCGCTGGCCGATTTCGATGTCGGCGTCGGCAACACCGTTACGATCGGATCCAGCGGGGGTGTTGCCATCAACATCGGCGGCGGCAGCAAGCTCTGCTTCACGGCCAATTGCGGCACGCCCACCGCCGCTGCCGGCACCTTCAGCGCGGGCGGCAACATCACCAGCAATGGCGGCAGCACGATCGTCTTCCCGAAGGCGGCGACGCACGTCATCGCCGGCAATCTCGATCTGAGCGGCAGCTCGACCTTCGGTTCGGGCAGCTATGTCATCAAGGGCAATTTCACGAACAACACCGGCGGCACGATGACCGGCGTCGACGTCAGCTTTGGCCTCGGCGGTACTTTCGCGCTGTCGGGCGGCACGTCGCTTAACCTTGCCGCCCCTGGCGCCGCGAGTAGCTACGGCATACCCGGTCTGCTGCTCGCAACCAAGAGCACCGCCGATACATCCATAGGGGGCGGATCGAGCAACCAATATGCCGGGCTGATCTATGCGCCCAAATCGGACATGAGCATCAGCGGCGGCGCATCGATGTCCGCATCTGGATCGGCCTGCATGATGCTGATCGTCAGCACCTTGAGCATGACCGGCAGTGGCGCGACCTCGACCGGCACCTGTTCGGCCCTGTCGGGGGCCACCGGCCCCGTACCGAGCGTGTCGCTGTTCAGATGATCCGGCAGCTGCTCCATCGCCTCCGCGAAGACCGCCGCGGCGTCGCCACGATCGAGTTCGCGCTGCTCTCGGTGCTGTTCTTCTTCGTGATGACCGCCGGGCTCGATATCGGCATGTGGTATCAGCAGCGGCTCCGGCTCGACAGCGCGGTCGAGCAGGGCGCGATGATCGCGTTCAATTCGCGCAGCAGCGTCGACCAGGCGGCGATCGGCACGTTCGTTGCCGCCGCTGCGAAGCTGTCGACCGCGCCGGTCGTGACCGTGGGCTGCAACGGCGGCAGTGCGAATTGCGTCAACACATCGCGGACCTGCGCCTGTGTCACCGGCACAACGCCGACTCCGACCTATATAACGACCGCGTGCAACGCGGCCTGCGCCGACGGCAGCCTCGCCGGCTATTATCTGAACATCAAGGCGGTCGCGACGAGCAGCACGATGCTGGTGCCGGCGGCGATGCTGGGCGGCAACATGGTCCAGACGCGCAGTGCGGTGGTAAGGCTGCAATGAGGCGCCTGCCGCGCGATGTCTCGGGGGTGACGGCGGTCGAGTTCGCGCTGGTCGCGCCCGCCTTCCTGATGTTCATGTTCCTGATCATCGATGGCGCGCGCGCCACCTGGACCTATCAGACGCTGCAGGAGGTGGCGACGCACACTGCCCGTTGCGCCGCGCTGGGCGTGACCGGCTGCAAGACCTCGGCCGAGGTGCAGGGCTATGCGGTCGCGCGCGCCGCCGCCTCGGGTGTGCCGCTGGCGACAACGTCGGTCACGCTGACGCCGAGCACGAGTTGCTCTTCGATAGCGGGCATGACCAAGGTGGCGATCACCAGCCCCTATCAGGGTGCCACGACCAAGCTGCTGCCGAGCACGCTGACAACGCTCAGCACCGAAAGCTGTTTTCCGACCGCCAGCTGATCCGCGTTCAAGCCGCCTCCTTGATCCGATCGAACACGGCATAGGCGCGCGCCGTCGCGGGGCGTGCGGCTATGGCCTCGAACCAGCGCTTGATATGGGGAAAATCGTCGAGATTCTGGCCCTGCCGCTCATGGGGCACGATCCAGGGATAGATCGCCATGTCGGCAATCGAGTAATCTTGGCCCGCCACGAAGGCGCGGTCGGCGAGCCGCTTGTCGAGCACGCCGTAAAGACGCGCCGTTTCCTTCACATAGCGGTCGATCGCATAGGGGATCTTCTCGGGTGCGAAGGTGCCGAAATGATGATTCTGCCCCGCCATCGGGCCAAGCCCGCCCACCTGCCAGAACAGCCATTGCAGCACCTCGGCGCGGCCCGCGAGATCGGCGGGCAGGAAGCGCCCGGTCTTCTCCGCAAGATAGAGCAGGATCGCGCCCGATTCGAACAGCGACAGCGGAGCCCCGCCGCTGGGCGGTTCGTTGTCGACGATGGCCGGAATGCGGTTGTTCGGAGAGATTGCCAGGAAGCCGGGGGCGAACTGCTCACCCTTGGAAATATCGATCGGATGCGCGCGATAGCCGACCCCCGCCTCCTCAAGGAACAGCGTGATCTTGTGCCCGTTGGGGGTGCCCCAATAATAGAGATCGATCATCCTTCTGCTCCTCGCCGCCAACCGATGTTACAGATCGGTACGTCGCTGTGAAGAGTCAAGCAGAACCTCTCCCGCACGGGAGATGTTCTGCTTGCCAACGCTACGCCCGCGCCCTTGCCTCGGCGACATGCTCCAGGATCGTCAGCGGCAGCGCGCCTTCGAGCAGCACCTCGTGGAACTGGCGGAGGTCGAACTTCGCGCCCTGGATCGCCTTGGCCCGCTCGCGCGCCTTCACCCAGCTCATATGGCCGATCTTGTAGCTGCACGCCTGGCCCGGCCAGACGCAGTAGCGATCGACCTCCCGCTGGGTGCGGGGGCGCGCGAAGCCGGTCGCCTCGATCATATAATCAGTGGCCTGTTCGCGGCTCCAGCGCTTGTAGTGGATGCCAGTATCGGTCACGAGCCGCACCGCGCGGAACAGGAAGCTCTGGAGGAAGCCGACTCGGCCGATCGGATCGCCCTCATAGACGCCCAGCTCGTCGGCGAGCTGCTCCGAATAGAGCGCCCAGCCCTCGACATAAGCGCCGAACGGCGCGTCCTTGCGCAGCATCGGGAGGTCCTTCGCCTCCTGCGCCAGGCTGATCTGGAGATGATGGCCCGGCACGCCCTCATGATAGGTCAGGCTCGGTAGGCCGTAGCGCGGCCAGTCGGCGGTATCCTTGAGGTTGATATAGTAGATGGCGCCGCGCGAGCCATCGAGCGCGGCCGAGTTGTAATAGCCGTTCGGCGCGCCGTCCTGGATGAAAGGCGGCACCCGTTTCACCTCTAGCTTCGCCTGCGGAAGCGTCGCAAAGGCCTGGGGCAGCTTCGCTTCGATCACCTTCACCAGGCCGTTGATATAGTCGATCAGCTCGGCCCGGCCGGCGTCGGTATTGGGGAAGATCTGCTTGGGGTCGTGGTTGAGCGCGGTCAGCCGCTCGCCGATCGAGCCCCGGGTCATCCCCTGCCCCTTGAGGATCGCGTCGATCTGCGACGAGATGTCGGCGACCTGTTCGCGACCGATGTTGTGGACTTCCTCGGGCGTCAGCTTGGTGGTCGTCGCGTTCATCAGCGCGTCGGCATAATATTCGTCGCCCTTGGGCAGCCGCCAGCAGCCGGCATCATGGGTCGCCGCCTTGCGCAGACCGGCGACGAGCGCGATCTGGCGGTCGAGGGCCGGAAACACCTCGCTGGTGACGATCCTCTCGGCGACAGCCTGATAGTCACCCGGGATATTCTTCTGCTTCGTCCGGCGGACGACCGATTCGACCATTACCGTGTCCGCGGCGGGCGTATCGCGCAGCGCCTTGAGCTGCGCCATTGTCAGGTCGAGCGCGAAATCCGGAGCGAAGGCGCCGTAGCGGACATCCTCCTGCTGGAAGCGCGTATTCTCGTCGAGCACCCGCGCGAACTCGCGCAGCCGGCCGACATAGGCGTCGGCGTCCGGCTTGGTCTCGATCACATGTTGCGAATCTAGGAAGTCCGGCACCTGCGAATAGGGGCCAGTCAGCTGGCTGATCGCATAGGGCGTGTAATAGCCGTCGGTGTCGCCGAACGGATATTTGCCGCCGCCCTTGGTGACCTGCTCGAAGATATAGACGATCACGTCATAGTTGAGCTGGGCCTTTGGCGAGAAGGCGGCGCGGTCGAAGCCTCGGAGCTGGGCAAGCGCGGCCCTGTCGCGGGCAAGGCTGCCCGCCTGATCGGCCTTGCTATAGCCATCCAGCCTGCTCTTCGCCGCGACGCGCGGCCCCTTGTCGAGGCCCAGGTTTGTCGCGAGTTCGGGACTGTGGTCGAGCTTCTGCTCCCACAGCGAGGCGGCGAGCGCGGAGAGCTTTTGGTCGGCCGTGTTGCCCGAATTGGCGGCAGCCTCGACCAGCCGCGGCACCGCGCCGGCAAGCAGGGCCAGGCCGGCCGAGCCGATGAATTGACGTCTATCCATGAAAATCGTCTCCCGAACGGGTTATGGCCGGGAGATTATCCGCTGATTTCCGAGGCGCAAGACTGTATTACACGAAGAAGACAGTCCCGCGCGACAGGCAGAGTGGTTCGAAGAGCCAAGCGCGAACAGCGCGTCCGAGCGCAGCGAGGATAGCCTAGGTCACGGAGGTGACCGCCGGCGCCTGAGGCCGCACAAAAGGAGTGGGGAGCTTCTGTTGCCCGGTGCTCCGAGTCTCAGAGTGGGTCGGGGGGTTCTGTTGCCCGGCCCCCCCGGGGCCGCTGGATTCCGCTTCTGTTGCCCGGTGCGGACCGAACCGCGCTAAGCCTTAGTAACTTTGTCCGTGAGGACTAGGTTACGCGGCGATCGCGAGTGCCTCGTTATCGTTAGCACTTGTAGGTTCGAACGGTTTAACGGCTCATTCAGGCCGGGCAAAAACATCGCCTTTGAATACACGTCGATCCTAGTTCGGCCCCGTCAGGAACCCCGTTGCCGGGCCTTCTGGTGGAGCCGCCGGGTACCGCCCCCGGGTCCGCTGCATCTATTTCGCGACATCATTTATCACCATAGCCGGGCGAACCCGGCAGGACCCATATAGGGGCGCGTCGCGGATATTTGAAGCCTTCGCGTGCGCGGATCAGTCCTTCCTCTTAAGTTCCGCCAATATTTCGCGCAAAAGCACAACCTCCTCCGCTGGGGCCGCCGGCGCATCCTCCTGCTTCCGCTGGAGCCGCTGCACTGCGCGCACCGCCAGGAACACGATGAACGCCACGATCAGGAAATTGACGGTAACGGTGATGAACTGGCCGAAGCCTAGCAGCGGCACGCCGGCCTTCTTGAGATCGGCGTAGCTGGTGATCGAGCCCGCGAAATCGGCGGGGATCGCGCCGAGCCGGATAAAGTGACTCGAAAAATCGAGGCCGCCGGTAAGATAGCCGATCACGGGCATGATGAGGTCGTCGGTCAGCGAGGTGATGATACGCCCGAACGCCGCGCCGATGATCACCGCCACCGCCAGATCGACGACATTGCCCTTGTTGATGAAGGCCTTGAAATCATTAAGCATGTCAGGCTCTCCTTGTGCATGTCCGAGCAGCTCGGCCGTGACGCGATCATCGCCTTCATGCAATAAAGGTCAAGCCGGGCATTGAACTCCTACGCGTCGGCAATACGTAGCGCGTTGATATAGTCGGTTCAGGGAAGACCAGCAGATGACCATCGATCGTCGTTTCTCCGCCGCCCTGCTTGCTCCGGTCGCTGCGATTGCCGTCAGTGGCTGCGGCATCAACAGCGTGCCGGCGGCGCAGGAGGAAGCCAAGGCGAAGTGGGCGGATGTCCAGACCCAGTATCAGCGCCGCGCCGACCTCATTCCCAACCTCGTCAACACCGTGAAGGGCTATGCGGCGCAGGAAAAGTCGGTGCTTACCGATGTCACCAACGCCCGCGCCCGCGCGACCAGCATCCAGCTGTCGGGCGCCGACCTGCAGGATCCGGCCAAGGTGAAGGCTTTTGCCGATGCCCAGGCGCAGCTCAGCGGCTCGCTGGGACGCCTGCTCGCCGTGTCGGAGGCCTATCCCGAGCTCAAGTCGAGTGATCAGTTCCTCGCGCTGCAGAGCCAGATTGAGGGCACCGAGAACAGAATTTCGATCGCCCGCCGCGATTATAACGAAGCGGTGCGCAGCTATAATACGCTGATCCGCACCTTCCCGACCGCGATCGGCGCCAAGGTGTTTCATGGCGCCCAGCCACTGCAGCCATTCGAAGCCAGTGCAGGTGCCGCCAACGCGCCGACCGTCACTTTTTGAGATCTGAGACGGTGTTGCACCCAGCATCTTTCCTCCCTCCCCCGAAGGGGAGGGGGATCGCTGCTTTTGTAGCACTCCTCCTCCTCTCACTCCTCACCGCTCCCGCCTTCGCGCAGAGCTTTCCTGCGCTCACCGGCCGCGTCGTCGACAACGCTCACCTTCTCCAGCCCGATCAGGCCGCCGCGCTCGACGCGAAGCTCGCGCAACTTGAGCAGCAGAGTGGCCGGCAGATGGTGGTTGCGACGATCCCTGACCTGCAGGGCTACCCGATCGAGGATTATGGCTATCAGCTCGGCCGCAAATGGGGACTCGGCGACAAGAAGGCCAATGACGGGCTGCTCCTCCTGGTCGCGCCCAATGAGCGGAAGGTGCGGATCGAGGTCGGCTACGGCCTCGAACCGATCGTCACCGACGCCTTGTCGAGCGTCATCATCCAGCGAAACATCCTGCCCAGATTCCGTGACAAGGACATGGCCGGCGGTATTCTCGCCGGCAGTAACGCGCTGGTGCAGCTCCTCCAGCTTCCGCCCGACCAGGCCCGGGCGCAGGCCGCGAAGCTCGTCGCCGAGGACCGCCAGAAGCAGGAAAGCGGCCCGCCGCTCTCGCTGATCTTCTGGATAATCGTGCTGCTCTTCATCTTTGGGTCGAGCATCGCCAACCGCTTCGGCGGTGGTCGGCGCTATCGCGGCGGCGGCGGGCCAGTCATCCTCTGGGGCCCCGGCTGGGGCGGAGGCGGCGGCGGCTGGGGCGGCGGTTCCGGGGGCGGCTGGGGCGGCGGCGGCTTTTCGGGCGGCGGCGGTTCGTTCGGCGGCGGCGGATCGTCGGGGAGTTGGTGATGCAGAAGATCAGCATCGACGAACAGGACATCGAGCTCGTCACCCAGGCTGTCACTGAGGCCGAAAGCCGTTCGGACGCCGAGATCGCGACGATCGTTGCCGAACGCTCGGACAATTATAACGACGTGCCGCTGGTATGGGCGGCGCTGGTCGCTTTGCTCGCGCTGGCCGTCTATGCCGCCTTCCCCGACGTCTATGTCGGCTTGATCGACCGGTTGAGCGGAGGCTGGCACATCTGGACGCCGCGCGAGCTGCTGACCATTATGGTCTTCGCCGCGACGATCAAATTCCTGTTCACGCGCTTCATCATCGCCTGGTGGCCGCTGCGCATGGTCTTCACGCCGGGCAAGACCAAGACGCGGCGCGTGCGCAGCCGCGCTATCGCCCTGTTCAAGGCATCGACCGAGCGGCGCACGCGCAGTCGTACCGGGGTGCTGGTCTACCTGTCGATCGCCGAGCACCGTGCCGAGATCGTTGCAGACGAGGCGATCGTCGCGAAGGTTGCGCCCGAAGCCTGGGGCGCGGCGATGGCGCTGCTGGTCGATCACCTCAAGGAAGACCGGCCGGGCGAGGGGATGGCGGCGGCCGTCAGCGCGATCGGCGACGTTCTTGCCGAGCATTTCCCACACAGCGGCAACGACCCCGACGAGATGCCGAACAGGATGATCTACCTGTGACGATGCAAGTCGAGACGATGTGGCAGGGCCGCTTCATCACTGCAAAGCGCGAAGGCCAGTGGGAATATGTCGGCCGCGCCCGGGGCATCCGCGCCGCGGTGATCGTAGCGATCGACGACGGCCACATCCTGCTGGTCGAGCAATATCGCGTGCCGCTCAAGGCGAACTGCATCGAACTGCCCGCCGGGCTGATCGGCGACGAAACCGCGGGCGAGGCGATGGAGACCGCCGCCGCGCGCGAGCTGGAGGAGGAGACCGGCTACCGCCCCGCGCGAATCGAGGCGATCGGTGAATTCGCGTCGTCACCCGGGATGGTTTCGGAGACCTTCACCCTGGTTCGCGCGACGGGGCTGGAGAGGGTGCATGACGGCGGCGGCGTCGAGGGCGAGAACATCATCGTCCACCGGGTCGCCTTGGATGCGGTAGCGGATTTTCTCGAGCGCCAGCGTGCGCTGGGCAAGATGATGGACGTGAAGCTGCTACTGCTGCTGGGCGGTGGTATAGTTAAAGATTGATCGGCCCGACCTGGAAATTGTCGGCATAAGCCTGCAGCTTGAGCGTCCGCGCCCCACCAGCAACGACATGGGCGGTCAGGCCCTCCCGTTCGGCATAGGCGCGCGCAGCGTCCAATGTCGGGAAGGCCAGCTTGACCTGTCCGCGGGTGTCGCCCGACCCGGTCCACCCGGTCAGCGGATCGGCGCGCTTGGCTTCGGTCGGCTCATATTCGAGAATCCAGCTATCGGTCCGGGCACGGCCCGACTGCATCGCATTCTTGGTGAGCTGATAGATGCGCGCATGCGCCATGTGGACTGTCCCGAACGGCGTTGATATATGCGAGAGAGCCTTGCCGCAGCGCAGCGACGCTCGTCAAGACCGCTGCATCGCCTTCTTCGTCCTGAGCGTCGGATCGGCCCCCGCCGGATCGTCCGGCCATGGGTGCCGGGGATAGCGGCCGCGCATCTCCTTGGCGACGGCGGTCCAGCTGCCGGACCAGAAGCCGGGCAGGTCCTTGGTCGTCTGGATCGGCCGCCCGGCCGGCGAGGTCAGTCGCAAGGTGAGCGGCACGCTTCCGCCGCCCACCATCGGATGTGAAGACAGGCCGAACAGCGCTTGCGGGCGGATCTCGACCGCCGGACCTCCTTCCGCCGCATAGTCGATCGGATGACGGCTGCCGGCCGGCGACACAAGATGCTCTGGCGCGAGCCGATCGAGCACCTGCCGTCCATCCCAACCGAGCAGATCGTGGAGCGCATGCGACAGGCTGGCGGCAGAAATGTCCGTAAGCCGCCGCTTGCCCTCGACCAATGGCGCGAGCCAATCGTCGAGGGTCAGGATCAGGGTGGCGTCCGACAGGTCGGGCACGTCGCCGCCATGATCCGCCGCGAAGGCCGCCCTCGCTCGCAGCGCCGTCACGCCCTCGGGCCACTCGATCAGTTCGAGCCCGCGCGTGCGCACCGCATCGAGCAAGGCCGCGCTGATCATGGCGGGGGAGGTACTCTCGTCGCGGCCCGAGGCGAGCACGATCGCACCGAGCCGGCGCTCGCGCCTTGCCTCGACCGCTCCCGTCGCGGGATCGAAGCGGGCGGTGCGGCGGATCTCGATGCGATCAGCGAACAGCCTCTCGACCTCCGCCGCGGAGATCGGCGCTGCCGACAATATCCTCGCACCCGACGCCGCACCCTGGATTTCCGCCACCGCCAGCCAGTCGTTGCGCGCGAGCGGCGATGTCGGATCGAGCCGGAAGCCCCGCCCACCGCTGGATATCCAGTCTTCTCCTGACGCGGAGCGGCGCTTGGCGACGCGATCCGGATAGGCCAGCGCCACCGCCGCGGCTATCATCGAGTCGTCGCGACCGCGCTGGCCGACGAGCCGTGCCCAGCGTCCCGCCAGCTGCCGTGCCCCTTCGGCGCGCTTGCCGCGCTCGCTGCGCCAGCGCCGCAGCCGCAGCTCGAGATCGGCGTCCTGGCCGCCAAGTCCGCGCTCCGACAGCAGCACGGCCACTTCCGCCGCCGTCTCGGCAAAGCCCTGCTCGCCGGCCCGGATCATCATATGGCCCAGTCGGGGCGATAATGGCAGGCCGGCTATCGCCTTGCCATGCGGCGTAGGCCGGCCGTCGGCGTCGATCGCCTCGAGCCGGGCCAGCCGCTCGCGCGCCTCGCCGATCGCGGCAGGCGGCGGCGGATCGAGCCAGCGCAGCATCGCCGGATCGGCGACGCCCCACAGCGCGCAGTCCAGCGTCAGGGCGGACAGATCGGTCTCCAGTATCTCGGGCGGATCGAAGCGCGGCAATCCCGCCGTGGCCGCTGCTTCCCACAGGCGATAGACCACGCCCGGCTGCTGCCGCCCAGCGCGGCCGGCGCGCTGCGTCACCGATGCCTGGCTCGCGCGCTCGGTGACCAGCCGGGTCATCCCGGCAGCGCGATCATAGCGCGGCCGCCGGGCAAGTCCCGAATCGACGACGATTCGCAGGCCGTCGATGGTGACGCTGGTCTCGGCGATCGAGGTGGCGAGCACAAGCTTGCGCATACCCGGCGGCGATGGCGCGATCGCAGCCCGCTGCTCGGCAGGATCGAGCGATCCGTGCAGCCGGTGAAGAACCAGGTCCTCGGGCAGGCCGATCAGCCGCTCGGCCGTGCGCTCGATTTCGGCGACACCCGGCAGGAAGGCCAGCAGGCTTCCGCTCTCTTCGGCCAGTGCACGGCGGATCGCCGCCGCCATCTCGTCCTCGATCCGCTTCTCGGCCGATCGGGCGATGTGGCGGAGTTCGATCGGAAAAGCCCGGCCTTCGCTCTCGATCAGCGGCGCACCGCCGAGAAGATCGGCGAACCGTCCGCCATCGAGCGTCGCCGACATCGCGACGATGCGGAGGTCGGGCCGCAGCGCCGCCTGGGCATCCAGCGCCAGCGCCAGGCCGAAATCACTGTCGAGGCTGCGTTCGTGCACTTCGTCGAACAGCACCGCCGACACGCCGGGCAAATCGGGATCGGCCTGGATGCGGTTGACGAAAATCCCCTCGGTGACGACCATGATCCGCGTCGCCGCCGACTGTTTGCTGTCGAGCCGGGTGGCATAGCCGACCGACTTGCCGACCGGCTCCCCGGCGAGCTCGGCCATGCGCTCGGCAGCGGCGCGGGCGGCGAGGCGGCGTGGGGACAGCAGCAGGATCTGTCCGTCGCACCAGACCTGACCCACCAGCGCCGGCGCCACGGCGGTGGTCTTGCCCGCGCCCGGCGGCGCGACCAGCACCGCATTGGACTGCACGGCGAGCGCGGCAATGAGATCGGGCAGGACGGCGTCGATCGGCAACATGGCGGAGGTGTGGCAGACTTGCAGCGATCCGTCATCCCGGCGCGCGCCGGAAGGAGAGTTCAATAGGCGCGCGACACCGCGAACTGGGCGGCCTCGACCAGCGCGGACTTGGCCAGGCCATTCGGGAAGCGCGCCAGCGCGTCGATGGCGCGCTGCGAATAATGGCGCGCACGCGCCGCCGTGTCGGCCAACGCTCCGGTTTCGCGCAGGATCGCCGTCGCCCGGACCAGATCCTCGTCCTCGTTGCGCAAGCCCTCGATCGCCTCGCGCAGGAATTCGCGATCGACGGCGCCGGCGCGGGCGAAGGCCAGGATCACCGGCAAGGTCACCTTGCCGTCGCGGAAATCGTCACCGGCGTCCTTGCCCATCGTCGCACCGTCGGAGACATAATCGATCACATCGTCGACCAGCTGGAAGGCGATGCCGAGGTGGCGGCCATATTGGTCGAGCGCCTCCTCGATCGCGGGTTCGCGCTCCGCCACCACCGCGGCGATGCGGCAGGCAGCGGCAAACAGGATCGCGGTCTTGGCGGTGATGATCTCGAGATAGCGTTCTTCGCTGGTATCGATCCGGCGTTGCGCCGTCAGCTGGTTGACCTCGCCCTCCGCAATAACCGCAGAAGCATTGGAGAGGATGCGCAGCACCCTGAGCGATCCATCCTCCACCATCAGCTCGAACGACCGGCTGAACAGGAAATCGCCGACGAGGACGCTGGCGGCATTGCCCCAGATCATATTAGCGGTGCTGCGCCCGCGGCGCAGGCCCGACTGGTCGACGACATCGTCGTGCAGCAGGGTGGCGGTGTGGATGAACTCGACGGTGGCGGCCAGCTTGTGGTGCCGCTCGCCGCTATAATCGAGCAGCTTCGCGCAGGCGAGGGTCAGCATCGGCCGCATCCGCTTGCCGCCGCCGGCGATCAGATGGCCAGCCAGCTCGGGGATGAGCGGCACGTCCGATTGCATTCGCGCCAGAATGACGCTGTTCACGGCGTTCATGTCGGAAGCGACCAGCGCCATGATCGGATCAAGCGAGGGCGTCGACGCGCGGCGGATCGGGGTGACGGTAGCAGTCATGGGCCAGCCCATGAGCCCCGATCGCGCGAAAGGCAATATGGCGGCGATATGAACAGGACTTTCGAGCCGTTGCGGATCAAACTCCGTGCTTGCCAAGCCCGGCCCCGATCAACATTAGACGCAAGCAGCAATAGCGAGGGGCGGCGGCATGACAGACGATATCCTGAATCGCTACCGGGAAAGCATCGACAACATCGATGCGGCGCTGATCTTCATGCTGGCGGAGCGCTTCAAGGTCACCAAGGCGGTCGGCGAATATAAGGCCACCACCGGCCTGCCTCCTGCCGATCCCGCCCGCGAGAAAATCCAGATCGAGCGGCTGCGCACGCTGGCCAAGAGCGCCAATCTCGATCCGGATTTTTCCGAGAAATTCCTGCGCTTCATCATCGACGAGGTGATTCACCATCATCGCCAGGCGAAGGGTATTTAGTTTAGCCTCAGACGCCGGCGGTCGCATCCGCGACCTTGGCTTGCCTCGCTATGCTCGGACGCGCTGCACGCGCTTGCCTCTTCGAACCACTGGAGCTTTGCGGTGGTGGAGGCGGAGCCGAGAAGCCGCGAAAAGCGGCCCGAGCTTATGCGAGGAAGCCAAGCAGGGCGGACGCCCTGCGCCTGACGTTTGAGGGCTATAGACTGTCAGCCATCTCGGCCAGTTCCAGCCAGCGCAGCTCGGCTTCTTCCTTCTTCGTCCGTGCCGCTTCGATCGCCTGCATCAGCGCGTCGAACTTTTTCGGGTTCTTGGCATAGAGATCAGGATCGGCCAGCGCTGCTTCGTCGCGCATGATCGCCGCCTCCAGCTTTTCGATCTCGACCGGCAGCAGTTCGAGGTCGCGTTGGTCCTTGTAGCTCAGCTTCGTCCTCGCCTTTGCCGGAGCCGGCGGCTCCGCCTTCGGCGCTGCGGCGCGCTTCGGTTCGCTGCGGCCGGTCCGCTGCCGCTCCCAGTCCTCATAGCCGCCGGCCACGATGTCGACCTTGCCCGAGCCGTCGAGACCGAGGGTCACCGTCACCGTCCGGTCGAGGAAGTCGCGATCGTGGCTGACGATCAGGACGGTGCCCTCATAATCCGAGATAACCTCCTGGAGCAGATCAAGCGTCTCGAGGTCGAGATCGTTGGTCGGCTCGTCGAGCACCAGCAGGTTCGACGGGCGGGCGAACTCGCGCGCCAACAGGACGCGCGAGCGTTCGCCGCCGGACAGCGTGCCGATCTTGGCTTCCGCGATGGAGGGCTCGAACAGGAATTCCTTGAGATAGCCGTGGACATGCTTCCGGACGCCCTGGACATCGATCCAGTCGCCGCCATCGGCGAGCACGTCGCGGACCCGCTTGTCGGGCGCCATCAGCTTGCGCTGCTGATCGATGACGATGCCGTTCAGGGTCTTCGACAGCTTGATCCGCCCTTCATCGGGCATCAACTCCCCGGTCAACAGCTTGAGCAGGGTCGACTTGCCGGTGCCGTTCGCGCCGACCACGCCGATTCGATCGCCGCGCGTCACGCGGAAGCTGAAATCCTTGATGATGGTGCGTGCCTCGAAACGCTTGGTGACATGCTCGGCATCGATGACAACCTTCGTCTTCACGTCGTCGACGGCGATGGCGAGCCGGGCGGTGCCGGGCGGGCCGAGCATCGCCTTGCGCTGCTCGCGCATCTCGTAGAGCTTGGTGAGCCGTCCCTGGTTGCGCCGCCGCCGCGCCGTGACGCCACGCAGCTTCCAATGCTCCTCGATCTTGAGCTTGGCGTCGAGCCGTTCGGCGTTTCTCGCCTCCTCCTCATAGACACGCTCGGTCCACGCATCGAATCCGCCGAAGCCGACCTCGTGGCGGCGGATCGCGCCGCGGTCGAGCCACAGGGTCTGGCGGGTCAGCCGAGTCAGGAAGGTCCGGTCATGGCTGATCGCGATGAACGCGCCGGTAAAGCGGCCGAGCCAGCCCTCCAGCCATTCGATCGCGGCGAGATCGAGATGATTGGTCGGCTCGTCGAGCAGCAGTACGTCCGGCTCCATCGCCAGCGCGCGGGCAATCGCGGCGCGGCGGCGTTCGCCACCGCTGGCGCTTGCCGCCTCGCGCGACAGGTCGATGCCGATCTGGTCGGCAATCGCCTCGACCTCGTGCAGCGCCGGCGCGTCGGGGCCTGCCATTGCGAAATCACGCAGCGTCGTGTGGCCCGCCATCGACGGTTCCTGCTCAAGCAGCACCACGCGCGAGCCCGGCACGATGGTGCGGAGCCCCTCGTCGGCGTCGATCGTGCCGGCCAGGAGTTTGAGCAAGGTGGTCTTGCCGGCGCCGTTGCGGCCGATCAGCGCGAGCCGGTCGCGTGGCGCGACATAGAGGTCGAGCCCGCGAAACAGCCAGCCGCTGCCCTGCACGAGGCCGAGATTCTGATAGGCGAGTATAGGTGCGGGCATAAGCCGTCGGAGGCCTGTTCTGGGGTGTCTTCGATCGGCAACAGGTTGCCGGTTTTCGCTAAAGCACGAACATTCATGCCCTATTCAAGCCCCAGACCCTATGCCAATACCCCATGTCAATGCGTAACCCCCTTGCCGCCATGTGTCTGGCGATCTTCTTTCTCGCCAGCGCGCCGGTCTCGGCGGATCGCAATCGCTCGCCTGAACAGGATGCTTTGCGCAACGGTGTGCGCTCGGGCGAGCTCCTGCCCTATCAGGAGATGCGCGCGCGCGCGCAGGGCCGGGTCGATGGCCAAATGATCGGTTCGGAGTTCGATCCGGGAACAGGACGCTACCGTTTCAAGTTTCAGCGGGGCGGATCGGTGATATGGATGGACATGGACGGCCGCACCGGACGCGAACTGGGCCGCGTCGGTCAATAAGCGGCACCTGCCAAGGCGCCTGAAAAGGGGAATATATGCGCGTCCTGATCGTCGAGGATGAACCGAATCTCGGCCGGCAATTGCGGGCGACGCTCGAAGGCGCCGGCTATGCGATCGATCTCGCCACCGATGGCGAGGATGGGCATTTTCTGGGCTCCACCGAGAATTATGACGCGATCATCCTCGATCTCGGCTTGCCCGAGGTCGACGGGTTGACGGTGCTGGACCGATGGCGGCGCGAGGGCAGGGATACGCCGGTGCTGGTGCTGACAGCGCGCGACAGCTGGTCGGACAAGGTCGCCGGGCTCGATGCCGGTGCCGATGATTATCTCGCAAAGCCGTTCCAGACCGAAGAGTTGATCGCGCGGTTGCGGGCGCTGATCCGCCGCGCTTCGGGCAATGCATCGTCGGAACTGACCGCGGGCGATGTCCGCCTCGACACGCGCAGCGGCAAGGTAACGCTCGCGGGCGAACCGGTGAAGCTGACGGCGCAGGAATATAAGCTGCTCAGCTATCTGCTCCATCACAAGGGCAAGGTGGTCAGCCGCACCGAACTGATCGAGCATATCTACGACCAGGATTTCGACCGTGATTCGAACACCATCGAGGTGTTCGTCACACGGATAAGAAAGAAGCTCGGCCAGGATGTGATCACGACGATCCGCGGGCTCGGCTATTCGCTGGATGATCCGGCCTAAGGCTGGTCATGACGCCGCTTAAGCGTCGGTTTGCGGCGGTGCGCGGCTGGTTCTCCAGGCGGCGTCACCACAGCGAGACCCACTCGACCGGTTCGCTGACCGGGCGGATGATTTCGATCGCAGCGCTGTGGATCAGCGTCTTGCTGGTCGCGGGCGGCTTCGCGCTCGATCGGGTGCTGAGCGAGGCGATTACGCGCAATTTCGACGCCCAGCTCGAATATGTCCTCAACGCGATGATCGCATCGGCCGAGATCGGCCCCGATAGCGAGGTCCGGTTCAACCGCCCGCTGGGCGACCAGCGCTTCCTGGAACCCTATTCCGGCCTGTACTGGCAGGTGTCCGGCCCTGGCCATGAACCGTTCCGCTCGCGCTCGCTTTGGGACCGCGCATTGCTCCAGCAGCGAGATCACGCCGGCCAGCAGCTCCACGTCGCCGACAGCGACGAGTTCGACGGCGAGCCGCTGCGCATTCTGGACCGGGAGGTTCGGCTTCCCGGCTCATCGACCGAATGGCGATTCCAGGTCGCCGCCAGTCGCGCCAACCTCAACGATCAGATCGCGGTGCTCCGGCGGACACTGGTGCGCTCCTTCGCGATCCTCGGGCTCGGGCTGCTCATCCTGGCCGCGCTGCAGGCGACCTATGGCCTGTGGCCGCTGCGCAGCCTGCGCCGGGCCGTGGCTGCGGTCGGCTCGGGCGCCAGCGCGCGGATCGACGCCAAGCTTCCCAACGAGGTTCGGCCGCTGGTCGAGGAACTCAACGAGTTGCTCGCGCATAACGAGCGGCAGGCGGAGGAGGCGCGGCGCCATGCCGGCAACCTCGCCCATGCGCTCAAGACGCCGCTGACCGTGCTGATGAACGAGGCGACCGCCGGCAGCGCCGAGCTGGCCGAGACGGTGGTGCGCACCACCGCCGACATGCGCCGCCAGGTCGATCATCATCTTGCGCGGGCCCGCGCGGTCGGCCGCCGCGCCAATGCGCAGGCTCGTTCGGAGGTGTGGCCGTCGCTCAAGGCGGTCGAGCGCGCGATGGCGCGGATGCACCGCCACGTCACGGTCGACATGGTCGGCGACCAGAAGGCGGTGGTCCATGTCGAGCGGCAGGATCTTGATGAGATTCTCGGCAACCTGATCGAGAATGCCGCCAAATATGGCCAGGGTCGGGTCTTCGTGACCGTGGTCCGCGAAATCTCGAACATCGCGGTGTCGCGCAAGATCGATTTCGTCGAGATCCTGATCGAGGATGACGGACCCGGCATCCCGCCGGCCGAGCGCAACAGGCTGTTCGAACGCGGCGCGCGGCTCGACACCGGCAAGCCCGGCACGGGCCTCGGCCTCGCCATCGTGCGCGACGTCGTCGGCATCTATGGCGGCACGATCGGCCTGGAGGAGAGCGAGGATCTCGGCGGGCTGCTGGTTCGGGTGAGGCTACCGGCGGCAAGCTAGCGCCGGCTCTACAAGGCCTTGCCCGCTCGCCCCGCGAGTTCGACCACATATTGCCATGCCACCCGACCCGAGCGACTCCCCCGCTGCGTCGCCCAGGCGATCGCGTCGAGCGGCTGGAATTCCAGCCCGAAGCGGGCCGCATAGCCCGCCACCATCGCAACATAAGTGTCCTGGTCACAGACGTGGAAGCCGAGCGACAGGCCGAAGCGGTCCCCTAGCGCAAGCTTGTCGTCGACCACGTCGCGCGGGTTGATCGGGCTGTCCTGCTCCTTCAGGTCGCGCGAGACGATATGGCGACGATTCGCGGTGACATGGAGCCTGGCGTTGCCGGGTCGTGCCTCGGCGCCGCCTTCGAGCATCGAGCGCAGCAGCCGTGGTCCTTGTCCGCCCGACGCATCGTCGAAGCCGAGATCGTCGAGGAACAGGACGAAGGCACGCGGCACGTCGGCAATCGCGGCGAACAGCCGGGGCAGCATCTCGACCTTTTCACCCGCCACTTCGATGAGCGCGATGTCGTGCCCCTCGGCCCGCAGCTCCGCGACGGCGGACTTGACCAGCGCCGACTTGCCGGACCCGCGCGCGCCCCAGAGCAGCACGTCATGCGCGGCGGCGCCGCGGGCGAGACGCCGCGCATTGTCGACCAGCGCCGCCTTTTGCGCGTCGATGCCGGTCAGCAGGTCGAGCGGCAGCGGCGCGAAGGCGCGCGCCGCTGCGAGTCCCCCGTCGCGCCATACATAGGCGGCATGCGCGGCGGGATCGGCATGCGGTGCGGGGGGCGGCGCAAGGCGTTCGAGCGCGTCGGCGATACGGGCGAGGGTGGGGTCAGTCATGACGGTGCGGATAATCCAACCGGTTTTGTCATGCCAGCCCGCGCGGGATTTTGTCGGCCCCGACCCTCTCCTGTTCCGTCATGCCAGCGAAGGCTGGCATCCATGTCTGTTTCCACGCGCCATTCCACCGATCCATTAACGGATCTAAAGGCTACGCCTCGATCCTATAGTGCTTGAGCAGGTCGTAGAGCGTCGGCCGGCTGATCCCCAGCATCTTCGCCGCACTCGAGATATTGCCCTCGCTGCGCGCCAGCGCCCGCGTGATCGCGGTGCGGTCGGCGACCTCGCGAACCGCCTTCAGGTTGAGGAAGCCGCCATCGTCGCGCTCGGGCAGCAGGTCGAGATCCTCGGCCGTGATCAGCTTGCCGTCGGCCATGATCACCGCGCGCTTGAGCTTGTTCTCCAGCTCGCGGACATTGCCGGGCCAGCGCCAGCCATCGATTGCCGCCAGCGCATCGGGGGCGAAGCCGCGAACCGGCGAACCCATGTCGCGCGCGAGCTTCTTGACCAGCATGCGTGCGATCAGCAGCGCGTCGCCGGGTCGCTCGGCGAGCGAAGGGATCCGCACCACGATTTCGGCAAGGCGATAATAGAGGTCCTCGCGGAAGCGCGCCGCCGCGATCATCGCGTCGAGATCCTGATGGGTCGCGCAGACGATCCGCGTGTCGACAGGAATCGGCTTGCGGCTGCCGATCCGCTCGATCACCCGCTCTTGCAGGAAGCGCAGCAGCTTCACCTGGAGCGGCAGCGGGATATCGCCGACCTCGTCGAGGAACAGGGTGCCGCCCTGCGCCTGCTCGATCTTGCCTTCGGTGGTCTTGATCGCTCCGGTGAAGGCACCCTTCTCATAACCGAACAACTCGGCTTCCAGCAGATTTTCGGGGATGGCGGCGCAGTTGATCGCGACGAAATTGCCGTCGCGGCGCTTGCTTGCGCGATGCAGGCCGCGCGCAAGCACTTCCTTTCCGGTGCCGCTCGCGCCGAGCAGCATGATCGAGACGTCGCTGGTCGCAACCCGCTCGATCGTGCGGGCGACCTTCAGCATCGCCGGGTCGTTGGTGATCAGGCCGCCGTCCAGGGCCGCGCCGTCACCCTGCGCCTGGAGCCGGGCATTTTCCTGCTCGAGCTCGTGGAGCTGGAAGGCGCGCGCGACGATCAGGCCCAGCTCGTCGATGTCGACCGGCTTATGATAATAATCATAGGCGCCAGCGGCCACGGCGCGCAGCGCGCCTTCGCGTGCGCCATGGCCGGATGCGACAATCACCTTGGTATCGGGCTTGAGCGCAAGGATCTCGTCGAGTGTGGCGAAGCCCTCGGTGGTGCCGTCGGGATCGGGTGGCAGGCCGAGATCGAGTGTCACCACGGCCGGCTCGTAATGGCGTAGCGCATCGATCGCCGCCGCGCGGCTGGTGGCCGAGATCACCTCATAATCCTCATAGGCCCAGCGCAGCTGCTTCTGCAGGCCTTCATCGTCCTCGACGATCAGCAGGCGGGGCTTTGCGGCGTTGCTCATGCTGTTGCGCCGATCCTGCCGCCGAACAGCGCCGCCAGCGGGAGGGCGATGGTAAAGCGGCTACCCTGGCCTTCGCGGCTTTGCACCTCGAGCCGTCCGCCCATGCCCGCGATGATCGAGCGCGCCTCGAAGGCGCCGATGCCGAAGCCGCCCTGCTTGGTGGACGAAAAGGGGTGGAACAGCCGCGACCGGATGAACTCCGCCGACATGCCGCAGCCGCGATCGACGACCTCGACTATGGCCTCCAGCCCGCGGCGCCCGATGATCAGGTCGATCGGTTCGCCCCCCGGACTGGCATCGATCGCATTCTGGAGGATATGGCTGAGCGCCTGCTCGAAGCGGTCGGGATCGACCATCGCCATCACCTCGTCGCGCGCGTTGATCCGCACCGGATAGCTGTTGGTGCGCTCGCGTAGCAGCTCTTCGGCGAGTTCGCGCAGCGACCAGGGCGCCGGCTCGTCGGGCTGCGAGCGGTGATGCTGCGACAGGCGCGCCAGCAGGTCGTTCATCTTGCCGACCGAGTTTTTCAGCGTGTCGATCATGTCGGCCCGGAATTCTGGCTTGTCGGCATGGCGCTCGGCATTGCGCGCGAGCAGGCTAAGCTGGCTCACCAAATTCTTGATGTCGTGCATGATGAACGCAAAGCGCCGGTTGAATTCGTCGAAACGCCGGGCATCGGAAAGCGCCTCCTGTCCGCGGGCTTCGGCTAGATAGCTCGCCACCTGCCGCCCCGCCACCCTCAGCAGATCATGATCCTCGTCGTCCAGCAGCCGCGGTTCGAGCGGGCGCTCGAGGAGTGCAGCGCCGACCAGACGGTCGAAATGGATCAGCGGCACCAGCGTCCAGCCCTGCTCCTCCGCCACCATCCATTCGGGCACGAGCGGCAGCGCCAAAGACGTTTCGCCAGCGCGCATCTGTTCGAGTTCGATCACCTCGCCCTCGGCTTCGAGGTGCGCGGCGAGGTCCGCGCCCGCCGCCACCTGCGGTGCATCGAGCGATTGCCAGTTCCATCGCGCCGAGGCCTCCAGCCCGCCATCGGGACTCCGCAGCATCAACAAGCCGCCGGGACAATCGAATATATCGGCGATCGCCTTGACCGTCCGTTCCGCCAGCGCAGGGGCCGCCTCGCCGGGCTGGCCCACGGTTTCCGTGAACCGGCGCCATTCAAGGCGGTAATCATAGCGGTGCTGGAACAGGTGGCGCCCGATCTCCTTCTTGAACCGCTCCCGGAACCGGGTGGAAGGAAACAGCGACAGCGCAAAGGTGGCGAACGCGAAGGCGATCGTGAGCTGGGGCAGGCGCTCGACATGCCCGCCCACGGCCAGCAGCCGCGCTAACAGGACCATCGCGGCCAGATAGCCGCCACTGACCACGAGGACCACGGTCTGGAAGCTGGCGCTGCGCGATGCCCGAATGCGATTGAGGGTGGCCAGCCGGCTCACCGACACCAGCATCGGCGCGATCAGCACCATCACGAGGCCGCGCAGCGCGAACAGCCCCTTCGGCCAGCCGTCCAGGAGATAGGCCACGGTCGCCAGGTTGAGGTCGAACGCCCACATGACGGCGAGCGCCAGCATCGGCGAGCCGAGTCCCCATCGCGCTTCCGGCGATGCCGCAGTGTAGAGATTGTGCAGCAGGCACAATGCGCCAATGGCGATCGCGATGCGCATCGCCTGCCCCGACAGGAACAGCCCTTCCTGAATGCGCGGGCTGCCGGAGAATAGCAGCGGCAGCAGCTTGATCACCACCGATGTCAGGATCAGCGTGGCAAGCAGAACGTAGAGCGCCAGAACGGCCGGCCGCCGCTTTCCTGCGCCTAGCGTCGGCTGGAGCGCGAACAGGAAGCCGACCCAGGCCGCATCGGCCAGGCTCTTGGTGACGCTCGACGCGACGCCGCCCGCGCCGCTGGTGGCGACCAGCGCACACCAGAGCGCCGTGAGCCCGCATGCCAGGGTCAGCGCGATCCGGCGCGATCCGCCCGTTCGGACAGTCGCCAGCCAGCCGACCAGGGCCGCGAACATGAACGCCGCCAGCGCGTGGCCCCACATCGTGGCGGCCTGGATGATCGGTTCGGGCAGGGTTGTGGTATAGGCGGGAGAAAGCTCGACCTGACTGGCCAGCATCGCGGCTTCGAGTCCCCGCGCCATTCGGCTATCGAGCCCCTTCGGCCCAGAGCAGCACGCGCAGCGTCTGCAGGATGATCAAAATGTCGAGGAACGGACTGTAATTCTTCGTGTAATAGAGGTCATATTCGAGCTTGTGGCGCGCGTCGTCGAGGCTCGCGCCGTACGGATAGTTGATCTGGGCCCAGCCGGTGATCCCGGGCTTGATCATGTGCCGCTCGGCGTAGAAGGGGATTTGCTTTTCCAGCTCCGCCACGAACTCCGGACGTTCCGGGCGGGGCCCGACGAAGCTCATGTCGCCCTTCAGAACCGTCCACATCTGCGGCAGTTCGTCGACCCGGATCAGCCGGATGATGCGGCCGATCCTGGTGATCCGGGCGTCGCCCTTCTGCGCCCAGATGGCGGAACCGCCGCTCTCCGCATCCTGCCGCATAGAGCGCAGCTTCAATATCTCGAAGATCTCGCCATAGCGCCCGACCCGGCTCTGGCGGTAGAAGGCCGGTCCCGGGCTATCGAGCTTGATCAGCATCGCCGTCGCCAGGATGACCGGGGCGGTGATCGCCAGCAGCAGCGCGCTCACCGCAAGATCGAAGCCGCGTTTGAGGATCAGCGACAGCTGCCGCCCCGACGAGAAACCGTCCGAGAAGATGAGCCAGGACGGCCTCACCGTGTCGAGATCGATGCGGCCGGTTTCGCGCTCAAGGAAGTCGGCTATGTCGGTCACGTGGACGCCTGTGGTCTTCAGCCGCAGCAGCGCATCGACCGGCACGGTGTTCCGGCGCTCGTCCAGAGCCAGCACGACTTCGTTGGCCGCGGTCCTTTCGACCAGATCGGCGAGGCTCTCGACGTTGGTGCGCGAGATGGCCGTTTCGATCTGGGGCGGCGCATCCTTCATGTCCACGCAGCCGACGATCAGGAAGGCGGCGCCGGCGCGGCGTTCCATGTCGGCGACCCGCTTGGCGCGCCGGCCCGCGCCCAGCAGAAGCACGCGACGCTTGAACATGTCGCCGCTGACGAAGCCGCCGAGCAGGATGCGGACCGCCAGCAGCAGGATGACCGCCAGCACCATCGCGTAGACCGAGTTGGACCGCCACAGCGTCATGCCCGGCGTGATGAAGTGGAGCACCGAAATCAGGATGACGCCGAGCGAGATCGCCACCAGCAGCCGCGCCGCCGCGAAGCGGAATGTCTGCAGCGATTCTGCCGCATAGACCCCCACGCCGATCATCGCCGCCTGTATCGAGAAGGCGAAGGTCAGCAACTGGGGGACGCGATTCGCAAGCGGGCCCGGATCGATACCGATCTGGCGCAACCGCAGCACCCACCCTGCCTCTGCCACTAGCAGAAGAACTGCCATATCGACGAAACACAGCACCAGTACCGGATAGGCTATATAATGCTTGAATAGCCTGATCATTGCCGACGCCGCGTCACAACCGGTTTCATACCCCCGTACATGAAACCCCCTTGCCGCCCGTATAATACTCATCGGATAACGGCATTATCCTTCTGGACCATGGAGCCCGCTATTTCTACCACCTTAATAACGCCGGTTATCCTTTCGGGTGGCTCGGGCACCCGGTTATGGCCGCTGTCGCGCTCCCGGAAACCGAAACAGCTGCTCGCTCTGACCGGCGATCGCACCATGTTGCAGATGACGGTGGCCCGCTGCCCCGATACCGGCCGCTTCGGCAAGACCATCGTTGTCACGAACACGCTCCACGCCGAGGAGATCGCCGCGCAGATGCACGACTGCATGCCATCCGCGATCATTCTCGAGCCGGCCGGCCGCAACACCGCACCGGCGATCGCGCTCGCTGCGATGGAGGCCGCGCCCGATGCAGCACTGCTGGTGATGCCGAGCGACCATGTGATCGACGACGTGCCCGCCTTCCACTCCGCGATCGATGCGGCGATCCCGCTGGTCCAGCAAGGCTGGCTCGTCACCTTCGGCATTACGCCGGACAAGCCGGAGACCGGCTATGGCTATATCCGCCGCGGCGCACCGGTGGCGCCTGGCGTCCACAAGGTCGAGGCTTTCGTCGAGAAGCCCGATCTCGCCCGTGCGACTGCCTATCTCGCCGAGGGTGGCTATAGCTGGAACGGCGGCATCTTCCTGTTCCGGGCGGATGCCTATCTGGCTGCGCTTCGGAAATATCAACCGGCGATGGTCGATGCGGTCCAGGCTTCGCTCGCCGGAGCGGCACGAGACGGCGTGTTCATCTCGCCGGCGCGTGACGCCTTTCTCGGCTGCCCGTCCGAGTCGATCGATTATGCGGTAATGGAGAAGGCCGAGCAGGTTGCCGTGGTGCCGGTTGAAATGGGTTGGTCGGACGTCGGCAGCTGGGACGCATTGCATGCGCTCGGCCTTGGCGACGCGCAGGGCAATGTCATCCACGGCGATGTCGTGACGATCGACAGCCGCGATTGCCTGGTGCGTAGCGAAGGGCCGGTTGTGACGATGGTCGGCGTGCAGGATCTCATCGTCGTTGCGACCCGCGATGCGGTAATGATCCTGCCGCGCGGATCGAGCCAGGACGTCAAGCGCATCGTCGAAGAGCTCAAGTCGAAAGGCCACGAGACGCTCGACACACCATTTTAGAGTGATTTCGAGGCAGATGGAATCATCTGCCGGCTCGGAAATCACGGAAAACGGACAAAATCTAGGCTCGATCCGGTTCAATCTGAACGGGATTGAGTCTAGCTGCCAAGCTGGGCCCTAATCTCCAGCGAAGGAGAAGGGCGTGATCCCGCGCTCGCGCTCGTTGATGGTGAGGGTGCTGCCGATCGGCGGTGCGGCGCGCTGGACGCACTCGACCCGCTGACAATGGGTGCAGCCGAGTCCGATCCGCTCCGCCGGGCCGGCCAGGTCTATGCCCCGTGCGAGTGCGAGGGTGGCGGCATGCTCGGCGGCGAGGCCCAAGGCGACGACATGCTCCGCAGCCGGAACGTCCGCGGCACCGCCGTGATGGCGGACGCTGCGTGCGATCGTGAACCAGCGCGAGCCGTCCTCGAGTTCGGCAATCTGCCGAATCAGCCGGCCGGGCTGGTCGAAGGCGTGGTGAATCGCCCAGAGCGGGCAGCGGTGGAGGGCGTCGATCAGCGATGATCCGCTGGCACCGGCATAACCCTTGGACAATTGGCCGGCGCGGTCGATCCGCAGCATGAAGAAGGGCAACCCGCGTGCGCCGACGCGCTGCAGCGTCGTCAGGCGGTGGGCGACCTGCTCATAGCCGGCGCCGAAGCGGCGCTGCAGCAGCTGGATATCATAGCCGGTGGTCTCGCAAGCCCGCAGGAAGCGGCCATAGGGCATCATCAGCGCCGCGGCGAAATAGGCGCTGACATGCCGGCGATACAGCCGTTCGGCCGGCCGGTCGCCAAAGGCGGCGCCGGCGACCAGCGCATCGATCTCCGCTTTCGCCTCGATCTGGGCGAGCTGGAATGCGGCCTGGAAGCTGCGCGCGGCCGGATCGAGCAGTTCGGAGAGCTGCAACTGCCGGGCGTGCAGGTCGAGCCGGCGCAGCCGGTCGGGCATCACGTCGAACGGCAATATGCGAATGGTGAGCTGGTGCTTGACCCGCAGCCGCTCGGCGATGGCGCCGTAAAGATCCCCGGCGCCGATGCGCAGTTCGTCGGCCAGCGCTTCCGCATGGGCGTCGAGGTCGGCGAAATGGTTGCGCCACCGCTCGATCTCGCGCCGCACCGCACCGACCGGCCCCGGGCCTTGCTGCTCGCCGCCGCCGCCTTCCCGCCAGCGATCGAACAGCCGGGCGAAGGCTTCGGCCGCAGCGGGAGCATTGTCGATCCAGGCCTCGAGTTCGGTGCGGTCGATCGACAGGTCCGCAAAGAGCGGGTCCGACAATCGGCGTCGCATTGCCGCGGCGCCGCCGCCGGGCTCCTCCTGGCTCAGGCTGCGGATGTCGAAGTCGTACAGTTCGGCGAGGCGGACGATCAGCCCCGCGGTGAGCGGCCGCCTGTTGCCCTCGATCAAGGCCAGATAGCTGTCCGAGATGCCCAGCATCTCGGCCATGCCCTGCTGGGTAAGCCCATGGTCGCGGCGCAGCCGCTTGATCCGCGGGCCTGCCAATATTCCCTGTTTCACCATCGCCTACCCCCGACCGGTAAGAATCTTACAACATTACATATCGTGCTACTGGTTTTTGGCACAGCTGGACATCAAAATACGATCTAAGCGGCTGCATGCCGTCAATTTCCGCCCTAGTGACGGGAAGCGAATTCATGCTGGCAACTATGGGCTGTCGAAGTTTGTAAGCCAGATCCGAGCTTTTCCTGGGGAGGAAGAGAAGCGCCCGTCAGGCCTGGCCTGGCGGGCGTCTTATTGTCCGGGCGTGCCGGTAATTCGTGCAGTGCCGCTGCGCGACCGAACGCGCAATTGCGCCTGCAGCATTTCTGCGCCATCAGGGCCCCCCGGGACGTCGATGAGGATATGCATGTGAGCCACCCCCCCACGGGTACGCGGGTCCTGATCGTGGAAGATGATACGATCATCGCCATGACGGCGGAAGACATGCTCGACGAAGTCGGCTGCAAGACCGCTGCAGTGGCCGGTACGGTCGCCGAGGCGCTGGCCCGCGCCGGCGATACTGAATTCGACATTGCGTTGCTCGATCTCAACCTGCGCGACGAGAACAGCCTTCCAGTCGCTCAGCGTCTCCGCGACGATGGGAAACGCTTCATCTTTGCAACCGGATATGATGGACTTCCTCCCGGCAGCGGCTTCGCAGACGCGCCGGTGATCTCCAAGCCTTACCGGCTCGAGCAGCTTGCGTTGATCATCGCGCAAACGCTGCAGGGATAATTGCGCTTATCACATGTCCGTGTTTGGCATGCTTCTCTCCGCGGCGCTCAGGTCGGTATGATCATGCGCTCCACATTTTTCATGAAGTGCTTGTAATTCCTCGGCTCCTCGTTGATCTGCGGCCGATAGAACGGCGAGAGACCGCGCAGGAACTGCTTGAACATCCGGTTGCTGTAACGCTTCGAGGCGACCTTGGCATTGATCTTCGAGGCGCGTAATTCCTCGGGGGTCATCTTTTTCCGGTCGACGGAGAGGATGTAGCTGCTCACCTTCGCGACATAGCTGAACAGGTGGTAGGCTTGGTATAGCATCCCGTAGATGCGCATGAAGTAGCCGCCGTGGATGCGCTTGAACACGTCGTAGGCGACAAACCGGTGTTCGTACTCCTCCATGAGGTGCCACTTCCACATCGCCACGGCGCGGGGATCGGCACCTTCGACCATGTCTTCCAGTTCATCCAGCCAGTTGATCGCGCTCGGCGGGCCGAGGATCTCGAAGCCTTCGCAATAGGCGGTGAGGAACGCTAGCGATTTCGTCGCGAGGATCTTCTCGTAATGTTTCGCCAGTTCGGCCTCGAACTCGGGAATCTTCGGGTATTCGCCCCGGCGCAGGATCTCGTTGTACTGGGCGTGGGTCTTGTAATGAACCGACTCCTGCTTGATGAATATCGAGATCTGCTTACGCAGTTCCACGTCGGCGGGGCTGTCGCCCTTGATGGCGGCCCGGGCGCGCGACATCACGCGGTTGAGGAAGGGTTCAAGATGGGGAAATGCGGTCGATGACGCATTGGCCGACTGGGCGAACTCTCCGTTCCGGGCCCAACGCGTGGGCATGTCGGAAAAGTCGAGCTGGGGTTGACGTACCTTCATCTTGTCATCCTTGGCTGCAATGGTCGGGAACCGAATGGTGGGGCAGCTTATCCCTCCTGGTGGTCGCTGGCGCGCCACCGGGCGCCAGGAACGAGCGGATCACGCGGGCAAACATCTGCAAGGCGTGCTGCCGGTCCATCTCCGGATCGCGAAGGCTCAGCGACTGGGCCGCATCGACAAGGCTGATCAGCATGCTGGCGGCGTGACGTGGGTCCAGGCTGCGATCGATCTCGCCATCGGCCTGCCCTTGGCGCAAGACGGCGCAGAGGGCATCCGCCATGCCGGCATGGCATTCCCGCACGATCCGCGCGATGCTCTCGTTGCGGGCGCTGTCGGCCAGGACGTCGAACAGCAGGGCCGCGGTAATCGCGCGGTCTCCCGCCGCCAGAGCCGTGACCTCGTCGACCAGGATCTCGATCGCCGGACTGTCCTGCGCCAAGGCGGCGTCGAGTGAATCGCGCGCGGTATCGAGCCGTCCCTTGGCCAGCTCTTCGATGATGTCGTCCTTGCAGTCGAAATAGTGGTAGAGGTGCCCGGGGCTGATCCCGGCCTCCGCGCAGATCTCGGACACGGCAATCGCGCGCAGCCCGGTTCGGCAGAAACAGCGGTTCGCCGCCTCGAGGATTTCCAGACGTTTGGCGGCGTGCCGCAATGGGTCGATCGTTCGCGCCAAGGAGTCTCTCCTTTTCTCGAGGGATCACTCTAACATAATGGCGCGATCTGGCGCAAGTTGATAGAGTGATCGCTCTACCTTATAATCACGGGGATGTGTTGTGCGAGTTCTCGCGGCAAGGGCCGTGGGCAACGCCTACTAGCGGATGACGCAGCGAAACCCGATATGGCTGGTCGCGCTGTCGATCGGCTGCGCTTGACGGGCGGCGGGCCGGTAGCGTTGGCAGTAATTGGGCGCGCAGAGATGCGAGCCGCCTTTCAGGACCTTGCGACCTATTCGTACCTGGGGTGTCGCGGGGTCGTAGCTTTCGCGCTCATCGTCGCCGCGCGGATTGGTGGGGATGCAGCAAGCAGCTTTGGCCCGATGGCTCTCGGCCGGTGGCCGCGCATACCAGTCGCACGTCCATTCCCAGACATTACCTATCATGTCATACAGGCCATGGCCGTTCGGCGGGAAGCTGCGGACCGGCGAGGTGCGCTCCCATCCGTCGATCAGATCGTTCGCATGAGGGAAAGCGCCTTGCCAGTAATTGGCGAGCATCGCGCCGTCAGGCGCCAGTTCGTCGCCCCAGGCGAACTCGGCGCCTTCGAGACCGCCGCGGGCGGCATATTCCCACTCGGCCTCTGTGGGCAGCATCTTGCCTGCCCAGGCCGCATAGGCCTCGGCATCGGCATAGGCGATATGGACGACGGGATGATCCTCTAGCCCCGTGATCGCACTTTCGGGGCCGAGCGGGTGGCGCCAATCCGCCCCGAAGCGGAAGTGCCACCACCGGGTGAGGTCATCGAGCGGCACCGGGCCGGCAGTGCATTCGAACAGGAGCGATCCGGGATGGGCCAGTTCGGGCGGCATGCCCGGGTAGTCTGCCGGGTCCGGGGCTAGTTCTGCGAAGGTCGTGTAGCCAGTGGCCGCTACGAAGCGGGCGAACTCCCCATTGGTGACGGGAGCTTCGTCGATCCAGAACGGATCGACGCGCACCCGGCGCACCGGCGCTTCCTCGACATAGAAGCGCGTTGAGCCCATTTCAAACGCGCCGCCTTCAAGGAAGCGCATCCCCTCTCGCGCCGCCATCGACACCGCCCCCTTGTCCGGCGACGCGATCACGACATCAGGGCCGTTTCTGGCCCGCAGGCCCCAGATCGATCGTGAGCTTTTCCAGATTGCCCGTGTACGCGTTCGATTTTCCTCCCAGGTCGATGACCGGAACACCGGAGTCGAGGCCGATATCGAAGGTCTCGCTATAAGGATCGGCCACGATTATGCTCCTGTTCACGCGCCCTGTGCCGACGGCCTGGCCGTTGATCGCGATGGAGACAATGCCTCCCTTTCCGAAGCCTCCACCGTCATAATCGAAATCGAAGGTGACGCGCGCCTTTTCGCCCGGGCGTATGGCTTGTGACGAAACAAGGTCGAATTGATCTGCCGGCATGATCGTCAAGGCATGATGCACCTGCGGATAGCCATCCTTGATGCCAAAGCTCCAACCGCCGAACCAACTGCCGGTCGCGACCAAAACACCATCGCCCCCGGTCAGATCGGCGGTGATGGTGAAAGCGCGACCTTCGATGGGCGGAGCGTCATCGTGCGTAACGGTAAGACCTTTGCCCCAGTATCTATATTGGTCATGGGGCGTGGTATAGGCGCGGGCTTCGCTGGTGATGCGCGCGAAATCGGTGCGGTCGTTGACCGGATTGACGTTGTAACGCGCCGCTTGCTGGTCGAACAGCGCCTTCATCTCCGCCAGCTTCTGTGGATAGCGCGCACTGACATCCGTCGTCTGATTGAAGTCTCGTCGGATGTCGTAAAGGGCCCATTTGTAGAACGGTGCCCTGTTTTTCGAGGCGTCGGATCCCTGCCCCATCTTCCATGGCTGCTGCTCGGGCAAGGTCGACGCTAGCCATCCGTCGGAGTAGATCGCTCTGTTCCCGAGCATCTCATAATATTGCAACCGATGCCGCGAAGCAGCGCGCGGGTCGGAAAAGCTGTAGGTCAGATCAACGCCATCGACTTGCTGTTGCTTGACGCAACGCACCGACTCGGGAGCCGGCACGCCTGCCGCATCGAGCACGGTGGGAAAGATATCAGTGATATGGGCATATTGCGTCCTGAGGCCGCGCGCCGCGATTTTCGCTGGCCAGGAGATGACAAGCCCGTTTCGCGTACCACCCAGATGAGAGGCGATCTGCTTGTAATAGGAAAAGGGCGTCGCCATCGCCTGGGCCCATCCCGTGCCATAGTTGCTACCGACCTTCGGGCCGCCGACTTGATCTTTCAGCGTCCAGTGTTCGACGGGGGATAGTCGGCGGTTGGCGTTTTCACCCGCTTCGGCGACGGAGCCTTGCGGTGAGCCGGCCGAGTCCGGCCCGTTGTCGCCGTTAACGAATATAATCAGCGTGTTGTCGCGCAGCCCCATCCTGTCGAGTTCATCAAGAAGCCTGCCAAGCTGAGCATCCTGAAAGGCGAGTTCGCCCGCGAACGCCTCCATGGTCCGCGCCTGATAGTCTTTCTCCTGCGGAGAAAGACTATCCCAGTGCGGCACGTCGACCGGCCACGCCGGCAGATGGATGCCCGGTGGCACGATGCCCATCGCTTTCTGGCGCTTCAACGTCGTGTTGCGTGCTTCTTCCCAGCCAGCGTCAAATTTCCCGCGAAACTTGGAGATCCACTCGGCGGGAGCTTGGTGCGGCGCATGCGCCGATCCCGGGGCGTAGTAGAGCAGGAACGGCTTGCCCTGGCCGTTCGCCTGCTGCTGATGCAGCCATTGGATGGCGTCGTCTGCCAGGCGCTGATCGAGGATCGGCTGCGGTGATGCATCGACGACCCGGATGCCGTTTCGATATAATGTCGGATGCCACTGGTCGGTGTCCGACCCGACGAATCCGAAAAAATACTCGAACCCCAGCCCGTTCGGCATGTAGTCGTTCGGACCCGCCCCCGCGAAGGGGCCATGGGGCACGTTATGATGTTTGCCGATCCAAGCCGTGTTATACCCGTTTTCACGCAGGACCTCCCCGATCGTCGCTGCGGTTGGCGGGAGCATTCCCGTATAGCCCGGTGCTCCCATAGGAAAATCCGTGAGCGATCCGGTTCCGACCGCGTGATGATTCCTGCCGGTCAGTAGGGCGGCCCTGCTGGGCGAGCACATCCCAGTCGTTTGAAAATTGTTATATTTAAGGCCTTCGTTCGCCAGTCGTTCCAGATTGGGTGTCGGCACCGGTCCACCAAATGCGGACGAGGCGCCAAATCCGACATCATCAGTCATGATCAGCAAGATGTTCGGCGCGTCGATGCGGGCCGTTACTATGGGCGGATAGCTGGTCGGCAGAGCGTTCGTATCGACCGGGAGTGCCGCAGCCTGCTTGCCGCCGCGCACTTGGCTCAGGGCGGTGCCGGGTATCAGCGCAGCGACTGCTGCCGAGAGGATCCAAGCACTTCGGGTTCGCATGGCGGCCTTTCCGAGAAATGATTGTCGGCAACGTGGCAGAGGCGCTGGCGTGCGTCCAATGCATGGTTTAGGCATATTCCATGCATAAATCGAATATAGACCTCCGCAAGCTATATCACGCTCTTGTTCTGGCGGATTTGGGCAGTTTCACCCTTGCCAGCGAAAAGCTTAATCTCACCCAGTCCGCGCTAAGCCGCAGCATCCGCGCGCTGGAGGACGAAATAATGCTGTCGTTATTCGCGAGAGGCCGCCGTGGTGCAGTGGCGACGAAAGAGGGTCGGGAGTTCCTGGGCATGGCCCGAGAAGTCTATGGCTCTGCGCTTCACCTGAAAGCGTTCGGCCATAGCCTGGCCGTAGGTGATGGCGGCGACGTTTCGGTCGGCCTGGGAACGAGCGTGGCCCACCTTGTCCTGCCCGAACTTCTCCTGCGAACCTTGGAGACGTGGCCAAATCTTTCGCTGGTGATCAAGACCGCCCCGGCGCACACTCTTATCGACGAGGTCATCGACGGAAAATGCGATTTTGCCGTGCTGACCCAACACCGCCCAGCCCATTTGCAACTCCTGGACGTTCATCATCTGACGCCGCCGCTGAGGGGCGGCTTTTTCGTGCGTGCAGGTCACCCTCTTGCAGCTGACGCGGTGCCCGACAGGAACGGCCTGAACGATTTTACGATCGCAGCGGGAGCGGCAACCCTGGCTGAAATCCGACGGTCATTCGGAAACCGGCAACGGGTCGTTGTCTGCGAACAGGCTGACAGCTTACGAAATCTTGCCCTGCGGTCTGATGCCATATGGGCAACGCTGGAGCCCTTGGCCCGCGATGACGTCCGCCAGCACAGACTGATCGAACTCAACGGGCCTGAGATGTTCGATGTAATGGGCGGACCACTGCCCATCACGCGGTTCGGTCGCAACCGAATCGCCATGTCTCCGGCGGCGACGAACGTCTCTGGGATAATCGGAGATATTCTGATGTCCAGGCTCGCCGAGCAAGGCTGAGATCGCCGCCAGGGCACCACCATCATCTTAAAGAACCGCTCGAGCTGGGCAATCCAGAGCGGGCTGGCATTCATGCCCTGGCCGAAGTCGAGCGCCGCCGTCGCCCAGTGGATCGCGCGGCGATCAAAACCGTGGGCAAGAAATTGTGCCACACCCGTGGGATCGCGTCAGGCCTACACGCTTAGGATGGCGGCGGGCGACGCGCGCGTGGAAGGACGATATCGTCCTGTCGGACATTGACGGGGCCGTGCAGGGCGTGGGACGCCTTTGCGACGAAGTGGGTGATCGGGGCGGACGCGGTCCATCCAAGGGCATGATCTATGACGTCACTATCAACGATGCGTCGAGCGTCCCGTGCGGAGCGCCGCTCGATCACTCTCGTCTGAGGTGGCCTGTCCCCTGCAAGTTTTCTGTTGATCAAGGAGAATGATGTGAAGGCCATTCAGTTCAAGGAGCATGGAACTCCGGAGGTGCTTAAACTGGTAGAACTGGAAGCGCCGGCCGCCGCCGCCGGACAAGTGCAAATTCGGGTGGAGGCGGTCGGCCTCAATCCGGCCGACTATAAATGGCGTAGCGGGTTCAACCTGCGCTATTATCCACTGCCGCTGCCACATGTGCCCGGCTATGACGTCGCGGGAACAATATCGGCCGTTGGCGAAGGGGTGGTGGGCTTCAAGATCGGCGACCGCATTCTGGCGACGGTCAATGGCGCCTACGCCGAATATGCCGTGGCGGACGCCAGTGCCATCGCTCCGATCCCTGACGGACCCGATTTTGTCCAGGCCGCCGCATTGCCATGCTCTTCGCTGACCGGTGTGGAGATGGTCGAGGAAGGCGTTGCGCCCTCCAGGGGCCAGACCGTGCTCGTCACGGGCGCCACGGGCGGGGTGGGTCGGTTTGCCGCCTGGGCCGCAAAAGGACTGGGCTGTCGGGTGATCATGGCCGTACGCGAGTCCTACATGGATGAGGCGCGGAAACTGGGTTTTGGCGACGTGATCGTCCTCGGTGGACCCGTGCCCGACGGCCTGCGATTCGATCATATCGCGGACACGGTGGGCGGACCTGAGGTTGCGCACCTGGCCCGCAATCTTGCACCCGGCGGCAGGTTCATCACGGTTGCCACGACGCCGATCGACCCCGAGGGATTGCCCGCAGAACCAAAGGTGTTCGGTTATCACCCCGATGGCGAAAGGCTCTCCCGAATCATAAACGCCATCGCTACCGGTGCAATCACGATGCCCGTGGCGCGCACCCTCCCGCTGACCGAAGCGGCTGAGGCCCATCGCCTGCTGGAAGAGGGCGGCGTGCGGGGCAGGGTGGTGCTGCTGCCCTGACCAGTCGTACCGGCGGCGCTCGCGACGAGGCGCCGCCGGCCGATGCGGTGCTCAGGCGTGCCGCAGAAAACCAAGCACCCCGCCGTCGAACGCGGCCCTCTGCCCGATCATGCCGATGCTGGAGCAGGATCAGTTCCTGGTTGACGGTATCGCAGCCCGTAGCCGAGCGGTGCGGATACATTGCTTCAGATCATCCAGAAGTGGCTAATCCGGCATCCACAAGCCAGCCTTCAGGCCACGCCTGCCTGAAATAAGGAGGCGGGCGGACCGGCCCTGTTCCTGGCGGGAGAGGACACCGGTATGACCTTCTCACTCGATGGCGGGATGACCGCGCGCGCCTGACTGGACCTAAGGCTTTTCGATCAGCCAGGCTGGGCTGCGACCGGTTTTGACGATGGGCTTTCCCTCAAGCTTCGGCATCGATCACCTGTTCATTGCGGAAATGCTCGTCTTCCCGAGCCAACACGATGTCGAAGTAGCTGACATCGGCGACGACCACGCGCTGAAGCGTTCGTGATCCATCGCCTGTCACGGGGCCGCGGGCGTGCTGCCAGGCGATGTTGTCCCAGACAACAAGGTCGCCATTGCGCCAGAAATGCTCTTGAACATTGCCCGGCGCATAGATTCGAGCATGAAGATCGAGAAGGAGTGCACGGCTTGCCTCATCCTCCATATCCTCGAACCGCACCGCCTGCTGGGATATCATCAGTAGCGGCTCGCCCGTCAGCGGATGTTCGACAATTGGCGCACGCGTCGCGTGGGGAGTGTCCGGCGTTATCGCCATCCCCACCGCATCGTGAGCGACGTTGCTGGGCAGCGCCGTTGTGAGACGCATCGATGCGAGCCGCCGCCGCTCATCCTCCGAAAGCATCCGCCAAGCGCCACGATTGCTCGCAAAGCGAGTGGATGTTGCTCCTGGGACAACATCCTTCGCCAGTAGCGAAATCGATGTGTACGGCGTGGCAAAATCCAGGTCGCTGTGGAAAATCAGCTCGGTTCGTCCCAGCTCACCTTTTTTCTCGTCGGTGGAAATGTAGCCGACCCCATCCCTGCGATGTAGAACTGGACCGATGGAACCGAGGACCTCGATCTGTTGCACCATGCTGAGCTGCTGATCGGGAAAATAGAGCAGGCCGTATCGCAGGAACAGCGATCGTAATCGCTCCTTGTCGGCGGGTTCCAGTGGGACGCGCAGATCGTCCCGTATCTCGACACCCATCCTCATAGGCCGGGTCTCGCGAAAACGATCCATGCGATCTCCTTTCGTCCCTAACGATACGAAATGTTAGCATCGATCTCGCGCCCCAGACATCTAAAAGGCTCCTTCGCGCCCATGATCTGTCCTGGCTGTTCTTGTCCGGTCGCGCCGCGCCGTTGACCCGCCAGGCAGCAAAACATCAAATGGTTTCGCACTGGCCGGGCGGGCGCCGTCAGCGCCCCCGCACGTGGACGAATCCGTCGCCGAACGGCGCGTCGCGGTTCGTGAGGGCTTCCTTGAGGCCGTGCTCCTTCATATCGGACTTGAAGCGCAGCCGCCGCGGCCCCGTGGCCAGATGCGCGCGGGCATCGACTTCGGCGGCCAGCCGCTGGAGCGTCCCGGCCCCCATCTGTTCGAGCGCGAGATTGACGATCCGCTTGTGGGCCGAGAGCAGCTCCTGGTCGACCGCGGCGACCCGGCGGGCCAGGGCGTCGACTGCGGCATCGAGTTCGTCGGCCGGCCATGATTCCAGCGCCAGGCCGATCTTCACCGCGTCAGCTCCGGTCATCTTGTCGCCGGTGAACAGCATCCGCTTGGCCCATTGTGGACCGCAGTGATAGATCCACATGTGCGCCGGTGGCGACCCGTTGGCGCGGGTCGCGGGAAAGCCGATCCGTGCATCATCGGCCGTGATAACCAGATCGCACGACAGGGCGATGTCGGTCCCACCCGCCAGGCAGTTGCCCTGGACCTTGGCGATCACCGGCTTGTGGATCGCCGGGATGATCAGCGCGTTTTCCTGGACGCGCTCCAGCGAGAAGCAATCGTCGTCGAAGCGCTGACCGGCCTTGCGGTACTCGAAATCGCCCATCTGGGTCGTCTCGCCGCGCCCCTGATATGACTGTTCGAGATCGTAGCCGGCGCAGAAGTCCTTGCCGGCGCCGCACAGCACGATCGCGTTCACGTCCATCCGGTCGTCCGCTTCGAGCAGGGCGTCACGCATTTCGCTCAGCATCGGGCCGTTCAGGGCGTTGCGCTTGTCGGGGTGGTTGAATGTGATCGTGGCGACGGCGTCGCTCACCGCGAACAAGATATGCTGTGGCTCGTAGAGCCACTTCCCGCGATAATCCTGCATCATGTCTCCTGTTAACGGTTCCGGACATCCGGCTCACGGGTTTCCACTATGATCTTGCCGTGCCTGATGCGGTGAGGAAAGCATGTGCTCGCGAGATCGCATCCCTGATGCCGATGCTACCCGGAGCCGCGTGAACTGCCGCGGTGCGGAAGCTTGCCCCGCCATGTCGAAGGCGGCAAGGCCGCGGCCGATTTCAACGATGTTTCGACGCAGGAGGGCGGGTCGTGCGCCGGGGTTTCGCCTCTACCGAGCGGCCGGCGCGCTGGCTGGACCGCTCGCTCCTCATTCATATGCCGGAGGGGCTGGCGCCTCGATATCGGACAGGCGATGCTTTGGGGCGCTCCATTGCGCGTGCGCCAGGCATCCGCATTGATCTGCGCTCGGGAGATACGCGCCGGAGGAGAGGGGATAGCCATGCAAACAATAGACCGAACGCGTCCGATGATCGGGAGGACTCATGGCTGATGCACCGGGATTTCTGGACCAGCGCGCAAGGCTGGCCGGGCAGACTGCGGCGATCGTTGGCGGTGGCGGCGGCATTGGCGCGGGAATCACCATCGCCCTGGCCGAGGCAGGGGTCGACGTCGCGATCTGCGACATCGACGCGGAGCAGCTGGAGGTTACGGCCGCCGCAGCTGCCGCCCTGGGGCGCAAGGTCTATTCCGCCGTGATCGATGCCACCGACGCGGCCCAGCTCGACCGGTTCTACGACGAGGTGACCCGTGCGTTCGGCCATCTGGATGTTGTCGTCAACGTCGTGGGTGGGACGTACCGTACCAACTTCATGGATCTCGACCGGGGCGGGATCGCCCGCGATATCCAGCGCAACTACGGCTATGTCGTCCAGTCGGTGCAGCGCGCGGTGCCGCTGCTGCGCGCCGGCGGCCGACGCGGCGGCAGCATCATCAACTTTACCACGATCGAGGCACATCGCGGCGCGGCGACCTTCTCGGTCTATGCCGGCGCCAAGGCGGCAACCACCAACTTCACCCGCGCCATGGCGGTTGAACTCGGCAAGGAAGGCATCCGCCTGAACTGCATTGCCCCGGATACCACGCCGAGCCGCGGCAACGAGAATGCCATGCCCCCGGAAATCGCAGCGGGCTACGTCAGCGTCCCCGTCGAATCGATCGGCAAGGCCATGGCGATGTACATTCCTGCCGGCAGCGCGCCCCCGGTCGAGGCCCTGGCCAACGCCGTCCTGTTTCTGGCCTCCGATCTAGCCGCCTACGTGTCCGGCATGACGCTGCATGTCGATGGGGGCACCATGGCCGCGGCCGGATTCCTGGACTGGCCGCATGGTGACGGTTTCGTGCCGGTGGCGCTCAGCGGGACGGTGCCGAAGATTTTTCCTGCGGAGCATGACCGATGAAACTCTACGCCCTGACCCTGTCGCCCTATGCCGCGCGCATCCGGCTTGCGTTGCGGCTGAAGGGTCTTTCCTATGAGCAGGAGGCCCCGCCCGGCGGTGGGACCCGTTCGCCTGAATATCTGGCCATCAATCCGATCGGCAAGCTGCCGGTGCTGGTGACCGACGACGGCCTGATCATCGCGGAATCCGAGACAATCATCGACTATCTCGAGGATCACTATCCCGCCCCGTCCCTGACACCCACCGGTGACGCAGCGCGGGTGCAGATGCGCAATGCGATCCGCACCCAGGAACTCTATGCCGTACCGGCCATGTCGCGTCTATTCGCACAACGGAATGCGGCGGTCCGGGATGATCGCGTTGTTGCCGCCGAGCTGGCGGAGTTGCGCAGCGGAATGGCCCTGCTGCAGCATTTCGTCGATGATGCACCCTATGTCGCAGGCGGCGCGGTCAGCAAGGCGGACTGCCTTGTGCTGCCGACCCTCATGCTCTGCGGTATTGCCGGGGCCATGTTTGGCGAGCCGGGCATTCTGGGCGATTTCCCTGTTCTGACCAGCTATGTCGCGAAGGCGCGGCAACATCCGGACATGGGCGCGATCTGGAACGAGACGGAGGCCGCGCTGAAGGCGATGACGGGCTGAACTGCCCCGCTTTCCGTTGCGTGGCGGCTGCTTGATTGTGACTGCAAGGTGCAAACAGGAAGGACTCTGGACCCGCGTGCCGGATCGACTGCGGCTTGACCAATGCGCTTCATGCCACTATGTAGTGATTACTACACAGGAGAGGATGGCCGAGTCATGGCGACCGCATTCAAGATCCGGGAATTCGACGATCCCACCTACGATCCGTTCCTCTCGGACGAGGTCAATTTCGGGGACGACCTGGACCCCTATCCACAGATCCATGCGATGCGCGCGCGCGGTGCTGTCCTGCCCGGCTCCTATCGCGAGAACCTGGGCTATTCGTGCTTCTACGGACCGGGGCCCAAATTCTCGATCCTGGGCAGCAAGGAAATCGAGGAGGTGCTGACCGATACCAGCCGCTTTTCGAATTCAGGTTATCGCCCGACGCTTGGCACCACGTTCGGCATGGGCAGCATCAGCACCATGGACAATCCCGAGCACGGCCGTTGGCGCAGGATCTTCCAGAAGATCTTCCTGCCGCAGTTTGTGAGGACGTGGGGCGAGAGCATCGTCGACCCGGTCGTGAACGGCTTGATGGACAAGTTCCTGCCGCGCGGCGAGGCTGACCTTGTCGGCGAGTTTACCCAACGCTACCCGTTCGAGGTGATCTATCGCCAGCTCGACCTGCCGGAGTCTGACGTCCAGACCTTCCAGCGGCTCGCCATCGGCCAGACCGACTATGTCCATATGGCCCAGGCCCAGGAGGCAGGGGTCAAGCTTGGCGAGTATTTCAAGGCTCTGATCGACGCGCGCCGCGCCAATCCGGGCGATGATCTTGTCAGCCTGCTCGCCGCGACCGAGGTGGACGGCGAGAATCTTCCCGAGCTCGAACTGGTGTCGTTCCTGCGCCAGCTCATGAATGCCGCCGGCGACACGACCTACCGCGGGACCAGCGTGCTGCTGACGGCGCTCCTCAACAATCCCGACCAATTGGAGGCGATCCGCCAGAACCGGGAGCTCATTCCCGCCGCGATCGAGGAAGCGCTGCGTTGGGACGGCCCAGTGCTGGCGCAACTGCGGGTCGCGATTCACGACACGACGCTCGGCGGCGTGCAGATCCCCGCCGGGGCCTACCTTGACGCGGTAGCCGGCGCCGCCAACCGCGATCCGGCGATCTATCCCGATCCTGACAGCTTCAACATCAACCGGGACAAGCGGGCGCACTACGCATTTGCCAGGGGGCCGCACATCTGCGTCGGCCAGCATCTGGCGAGGGTGGAAATGACCCGTGCGCTGCATGCGGTTCTGGACAGCCTGCACAACCTGCGGCTCGACCCGGAAAAGCCTGTGCCCGAAATTCGCGGAATCATGATGCGGGTCCCGGCGCATATCCATGTCCGCTTCGATCACTGAAAATTGCCCTAAAGGCTGCGAAACGGATCATGTCGGACGCGATGGAAGCCTCCTTGGCGGCAAAGCCCGGCACCAAGAACATAAGGGATCATTACGGATAGACGCCCTGTTTCCGCGCCGCTGCCGCGACGGCCGCGAACTCCGCTCTTGATCGATTCATCGCGTGTACGAGCAATGCTGAAGCTCAGACCTTTTGAATATTGACAGGGATTGCTGTCATCCTGGGCATCGCATTGACGACTTCGACATAGCGATTGTCGCTTATCAGCGGATTGATGTTCGTCCCAATTTCGCGCGGACTCTCGGAGTCGTCAGGAGCTCCGCCCCATCCGTGGGTGAGGGAGACGACGCCGGTGCGCAAGCTGTCGTCGCTCTTGACGATGGCACGTACCGCTCCATTCTCGGAACTGATTTCAACCATGTCGCCGTCGATCAGGCCCAGAGCATCCATCTCTGTCGACGCAAGGCAGGCCGGGTTGAAGGCATTGCGCTTTCGCACGGATTCGAGATGAAAGCCATTGCTGTTGAACAGGTCGCGCGTCCGGCGGGAGATCATAAGGAATTTGAATTCGTCCGGTTGTGGCGATGCCGATGCGTCAGCCATTTCCTCGGCTACGTCGTCGGGCATCACGTCGAACCGCCCTTCGTGGCCGGGGCGCGTTGGGCCGACACGAATGTCGCCGACGTCGAAGAGCGCGCCGCGGGGATGCTTCTTGATCTCATCGAGCGGAACCGCGGAATGGCGCGCCCTGACAGCTATGAGATCATCGCTGGTCGGCGGCGTGGTCATGTCGAGGTCGATACCCTCGAACTTGACCTGCTTTCCGAGTAGCGAAGCGATCTTCCACAAGGGATACCAGTCATCAAAAACGTCCGAGCCCTTGGGTGGCGGAACTATAGCCGGTGTGTAGTGGGACCAAGGGACGGGAAGAATTGGGAAGCCTTCGAAGCTGACGGGAAGCTCGGGACGCTCATAAATGAGCTTGGGCGGAATGATATAGTCGGCGCGTTTGGCGGTGTCCGACATGAAGGGTTCGATCGCTACAAGAAGCTCAAGTGATTCCAGTGCCGTGGTAATTTTGGCTTGGTCCGGTACGGAGTTCACCGGGTTCCCACCACTGACGATCAGTGCTCGGATCTGGCCATCGCCAGGCGTCAGAATCTCGTCTGCCAAGGTTCCGGTCAGCCGCTCGCCAATGATCATCCCCACGCCGCGAATGCGGCTGGGCGGCAGGCTGGACCATGAGCGGGGCGGTGAGTAGACCTCCTCGCGATACTCAGGCAGCGGATTGAGCACATCGATCGCGACTACTTGTTCCCCGGCCCGAGGAAATCGCCCGCAGATCACGTTGAGACAATCGACCATGTGCTGCGACAGGTTGGAATGCGGCCCGAAGCAGGGGCCGGTCGCAGTCACGGCGACTCCGCGATTGCATTCGTGCGCGAACAGGCGTGTGGCGCGGAGGAGATCGCCCGGCTGCAGGCCGGCCCTTTGCTCGACGAAATCGGGCGTAAAGGGTTCTACGACCTCACGCAGGCGAGCAAGGCCGCCATCCTTGACGAAGCGCGAGCAAAAATCAGCATCGTGCCAGTTCTCTTCGAGGATCATCCGTATCATCGCCGAGGCGATGGCGTAGTCCTGACCGGGCAGGGGCTGGATATGCACGTCGGCATGCCGCGCCGTTTCGCTTACGCGCGGATCAATGACGATGAACTTCGTTCCACGCGCCTTCGCGTCCTTGAGCCGCTTTACCGGATCGATGCTGATCACGCCGATCGCGCCGTGCGATACCAGCGGATTGGTGCCGAACATCATGGCTACATCCGCCGTCTCCAGCTGAATGGAGCCACCCGCCCATCCACCCATGCGTTCGAACGAGACGAACTTGGCTGACTGGTCCATGGTGATCGTCGAGTAACGCTGGGTGGACCCCATGGCGGCCATGAACGCCCGCTGCATCGGGAAGGCAAGATACGTGGAAATGGTGCCATTTCCGCAAAACATGCCAAAGGCTTCGGGTCCGTGCTCCGCGATAATCGGCTTCAGTCGCTCTGCGATTTCGGCCAGCGCAGTTTCGGAATCTATTTGCGCGAACGATCCGTCGGGCTGCTTCTTCAGGGGGTGAAGTAGCCGCGCCGGTGCGCTGTGTGCCTCGCCGAAATGAAGGCCCTTGAAACAGGCATAGCCGCGGCTCAGCCCATGTTCGCGGTCAGCCCGCAGGCCGACGATGCGATCTTCGTCATCTATGCTGACCAGCACTCCACAACCGGCGCCGCAAAGCCTGCAGAAACTAGGCACTTCCTTCACGGCAACTCTCCCATGCGGCGTAGCCGCCGTTTCCGGCTGCGGTGGCCCTCTCTCTTGCGGTCACCTTCCGCTACGGTCGACCTCGCCGCCTTCGGCGCAAGTTCAGACAATTGCAGAGGTGCTGGCGCGGAGCCTCGTCCGAATGGATGTTCCGGGGAGCGCAACGCGATTGCGACCTGACGGCCCGCCATGCCAATGCGGATGAAGGAAGCGCGGACGGCAAACTGGTCTCGTGCGTGAGACAGCGCGGCATTTCTGGCGGCGTGGGCCCGATCGACGCGGGTGCCCGCAGATCTCCTGCCAGGCGACCGATGTCGACAGCCCTGATGTGCCGGAACCTTGCCCGCAGCTCTAGTCTATGCGGACCATGCCTCTGCGTGGATGTGCGCCGAACTTGAGACCATATCGGTGATAAGATGTGCCCCAACCGGCAGTTGCGGCGCGGCAAGAGGATAGGGATCCAATGCGAATGAGATTTGATGGCAAGGTCGCCCTCGTGACGGGGTCCGGATCCGGCATTGGACAGGCTTCGGCAGTATTGTTTGCGGAGCGAGGCGCCCAGGTCGTGGTTGCCGAACTCGATGAGAAGAAGGGCGCGGAGACGGTTGATCTGATCCGCGCCAAAGGCGGCGAAGCAGCCTATGTGAAAGTCGACGCGGCCGACGAGGATTCAGTCCGTTCAATGGTCGAGTTTGCGTTGACCACCTATGGCCGTCTCGATGCGGCGCACAACCACGTCGGGCATCCAGGGCCGCTAGGTGACCTGACCGACATTTCGCTTGCCGACTTCGACCGGTGCTACAGGCTGAACACCGTGTCCTGCTTTCTTGGCATGAAGTATGAAATTCCCGCGATGCGGCAGGCCGGAGGCGGTGCCATCGTGAACACCGGTTCGCTCGCCAGCGTAATCGGAACGCCGAGCATGTCTGCTTATGTCAGTGCAAAGCACGGCGTCGCGGGGCTGACGCGCACCGCCGCTCTCGAATTTGCGACGCGCAATGTGCGCGTCAACGCAATCTGTCCCGGCGCAACCAATACGCCGATGATGCGAGCCGCATTCGAGGAGGTCGAAAAGACCGATCCTGAACTCCTCAAGCACTGGGTCGAACCGATTGGTCGATTTGCGACGTCGGAAGAGCAGGCGGAGGCAGCGGTCTGGCTTTGTTCGGACGCAGCGTCCTTCATCACCGGTCATGTCCTCCCGGTTGATGGCGGACATATCGCCGGAAATCGCGCTACCAACTGAGAATAAAGGAAATTCCCATGGAAGGAAGGATGGCCGGAAAGGTCGTGGTCGTTGTCGGCGCGACACGCGGGATCGGGGCTGCCACGTCCCGCAGGCTTTGTGGCGAGGGTGCGACGGTTATTCTGGGTGGCGTCAGCGTCGATCGTGGCAAGGCGTTCGCTGAGGAACTCCGTGCGGCCGGCGGCGATGCCGAGTTCCGGTCGGTCGACCTGGCTGACGGTGACACCATCACTGCGCTGATGGACGGCGTCGCCCAGGACCACGGCGGTATCGACGGCCTATTCAACAATGGAGCCGACCTGCGCCTCCTCGAGCATGACTTCGACGTGCTGCAGACCAGCGCGGACGTTTTCACGAAGTCGCTTGAAACGAATCTCGTCGGCTATTTTCTGTCATGCAAGGCTGCGATTCCGCACATGCTGAAGCGCGGCGGCGGCGCGATCGTCCAGACGTCATCATTGGCATCATCGCGCGGGGATTCCGCTATGGTGGGATACAGCACCTCGAAGGCGGGCGTCGATGCCCTGACCCGCCATGTCGCGGCGCGTTTTGGCAAGCAGAAGGTCCGGTGCAATGCAATCCAGCCCGGCATGATCATGGTGGAAAACGCGGTCGAACAAAGCGACGTGCTCCCGCTTGAAGTCCTGCTCCGTCAGACCCCTTCGCCGCGTTTGGGCGAACCTGAAGATATCGCTGCGGCTGCAGCATTCCTGCTTTCGGACGACGCCGCCTTTATCAACGGCCAGATCATCCGGGTGGATGGCGGGATGAGCATCCCGCTGTCGGGTGTGTCGATTTCCGCCGGCTGAGGCATATCCTGTACACAGGGACCTCGGCGCTTCCTTCGCCGACGCGCGCGCGTCTTGAGAGCGTCGAGACTGAGGACGCGATGCGACGGCAAGCATAGATCGGCCACGTCCGCTCGGACGAGGCTGATGTCAGGGGGGCCGCCTACCGCTGGAATCACGCAAAGTGGCGAGAGGAGCGCGGAGTGGTCAACGAACAGAAAACGATCCCCTTTGCCGGAGGCCAGATTGCTTATCACGAGGCGGGGCAGGGCGAGCCACTGTTCATGCTGCACGGATCCGGTCCGGGCGTAACGGCATGGATGAACTTTTCCGGCAACGTGCCCGTGTTTGCCGAGCATTTTCGGTGCATCGTTCCCGACCTGCCGGGGTATGGCAATAGCAGCCCCATCCAAGGTGATCCCTTCGCGGGGACGATCGACGCAGTCCTAGCGCTGATGGATGCGCTGGGGATCGCCAAGGCGCGCTTCATCGGCAATTCGTTCGGCGGGCTGATTTCCGCGCGACTTGCCGCTGCCTATCCCGACCGAGTGGACCGCCTTGTGTGCATCGGCGGCGTGGGCGTGCCGATTTTCAACCCGTTTCCCTATGAAGGGATCGAGCGGCTGGCCGAATTCGTCGAAGAGCCGACCCGTGAGCAGATCGTCCGCTGGCTGCGTTCGATGGTCCACGACAAGTCGATCCTGACCGACGAGCTGATTGACATGCGCTTCAAGGCCGCCAGCGATCCGGTGGCGTTGGAGACCAACCGCAAGATCTATTCCCGCGCCGGTCTGGCGGCGATCGCGCAGGGCATGGCCGGGCCGGAAGCGGTGCAGAGCTTTGCATACCTGCCCAAGATCCAGGCTCCCACCTTCCTGGCGTGGGGTAGGGACGACCGCGTGACCCCGCTGGACGGGGCGCTGGTGCCGCTGCGGCTGATCCCGAACGCCGAGTTGCACGTGTTCCCCAAGTGCGGACACTGGGCGATGATCGAGCAGAAGGCGGCGTTCGAGAGCGCGGTACTGGCCTTCATGAAGCGCCCCTGAAGCTCGGACGCAACCGATTGACCCGCAAGCAGAAGGATTGCCAATGATGACGACGACCACCGGTTCCATTGTTCTCGATGCGCCTGCCAACGAGGTCTGGGCGCTTTTCCGTGACTTCGGCGGCCTGACGAAGTGGTTTTCCGGCGCGGCATCGTGCACGGTTGCCGACGGTAAGGCCACCGACCAGATCGGCGCGGTGCGCATGGTGGAAGTTCCGAACGCCGGAGGGTTCAAGGTGCCCGAGCGGCTGACCGGGCTGAGCGACGAGGACAGGGTGCTGACCTATGTCATCGACTGCCCAACCGACCTCGGTGCGGTGAAGACCGCGCAGGGGACGAAATCATGCATACAGGTGCGGGAGATCACGCACGGCGGCGGCGGCACCTACCTGCGCATGGAGCACCGCTATGAGGTCACCGAAGGGGATTCGGCGGTGCTGCTGCAGTTCATGCAGGGCGTTTACCAGCACTTCTTCGACGACCTGAAGAAGCACTTCGCCGGCTAGGTCGGCTGAGCCGCGACGCCGGCCCGGCCTGCGGCATAACGAGGACCGATCGATCGGGTCACGCGGAGTCGAGACCTGGTTTCAGAGGCAAGGGTGCAAAGGCATCCTTGCCTGGATGAATTAGTCACCCAAATTGCCCGCCCGTTCGACGGACGGAGGGGGCGTTGCGCCTGAGAGACGACCGTGGCCGAACAGCGCCGGGCAAACGCGCACGCCCGCGACGGGATCAGCGAGGACGAGTTCGTGGCCATGCGCGAAGGCCGGGACCGCACGCTGGCCATGCCGCGTCTCATCCTGCCTTCCGTGCAGATCAACATGCGCGCCGGACATCTGCCGCCAGCCGAAGGCAACGGCGTCGTTTATCTCAAGATTCCGGTGAACCAGCTGTGATCACGGGAGCCTTCTCCCTTAGAAGTCGCGATCCGGCCCGATCGAGCGCAGCGATGAGGCCGCGCCATGCATCCCCCTCGATAAATCTCCAAGTGGCCGCCGTCAGTCTTATGTCCATTGCTACTGTAAACTGGATCGCAAGTGCGATGCATTGAGATGTCCGGTTGCCAGGCTCGCCGCATTGCTTTTGATCGATGTAACTCGCACGGAGGTAGCTAGTTAGGATTCCCCTCCGATGGACCACCTTGGAGACTCTTCGAAATGAGCGACACCATCCTTGTCGATACGCCAATGGAAGGCGTTCGCCGGTTAACGCTGAACCGTCCGGGGGCGCTCAACGCCTTCACCTGGGAGATGTACCAGCGGTTGCTGGATATGCTTGCCGATATCCGGATTGATCCCTCGGTTCGCGCGGTAATCCTGACCGGAGCAGGCCGCGGCTTTTGCTCCGGTCATGATCTGAAGAACGCCGGGCCTTCGCCCCATGATCGCGAGGGTTTCGGAAGCGCGTTCAACAAGCGCAACAGTCTGAGGTGGCTCGGCGCGATCCCGATCGCGATGCGTAACCTGCCGCAGCCGATTATCGGCGCGATCAACGGGGTGGTGGCCGGCGTCGGCTACACGCTCGCGCTGGCATCGGATATGTGCGTCGCCGGGCGTTCGGCGCGCTTCATCAATACCATCCACAATGCCGCCACGGGCACAGAACTCGGCCTGTCCTATATGCTGCCCCGCGCGATCGGCAGCCAGCGGGCGGCGGAACTGTTGCTCACTTCACGCCCCGTCGATGGGGAGGAGGCGGAACGGATTGGGCTCGTGCTGCGGACCGTGGACGACGATATACTGATGGAAGAGGCACTCAAGATCGCGCGGGGGGTTGTCGCCAACGTCCCCATGGGGGTCGAGCTTACCAAACAGTCGCTGTGGCTCAACCAGTCCGCAGGCAGCCTGGAGTCGGCGATCGAACTGGAAAGTCGTGCCGTGCATATAGCGCAGGCGACCCAGGATGCCGGGGAGAAGCGCGCTGCGTTCCTCGAGAAGCGCGCGCCGCAGTTCAAGATGGCCTGAAGCTGGATCTCCCCCAGCCATCGTTTTTCCCGACATACCATGGGCGATGGGTTCCGATCTGGGTCGATCGGATTGGAACATCAACGCTGTCGCGGCACCCGTAATCGCCGCCGCCGGAAGGCAGCCGGGATTGTCGCGATCACATAGCTCCTCATCACGGAGCCCGTCCCCAATGAAGGCCTGGGGACCAACGATCCGCGCAATCCATCGGCCATACGATGAAATCGCTTCACCCCTTCGACTCGACGGCACAATCGCGGCAGGGTGAATCGGTGTCGATAATCTCACTCCTCAGGCCGCACCATTCAGGCCAGCAATGTGGCGCGAAGTGTGAAATCAGACTGAACCTTATCCCTATGATCTATGCTACCCGAACTCGGGAAGCGGCGATCCGCTCGCGGATTCAACTCAATCTTCGCAATTGGAGCGCAAAATGACGAGTAACTTCGCGCCGGATGCAGCGACCCAGGTCGAGATCTATCGAAAGATCGCGCTGCTCAAGGCGAATGACGAGCGCAGTCGAAAGGTCATCATGACCGGCCGGCTGGTCATGCCCTATTACAGCTATCGTGGGCAGGAGGTTATCCCGGCGGCAATGTCCGCCAATCTGACCGACGACGACTATCTTGTAACTATCTATCGAGGCATTCACGACATGCTCGCCAAGGGCCTGCCGCTGAAAGACCTCTGGGCCGAGATTGCGGGGCGCGTCGATGGCACCTGCAAGGGCAAGGGAGGCCCGATGCATCTCACCTATCCTAGCAAAGGCGTGATGGTCACCACGGGCATTGTCGGCTCCTCGATGCCGATCGCCAACGGCCTTGCCTGGGGATCGCAGCTTTCGGGCGACGGGCGCGTCGCGGTTGCCACCTTCGGCGACGGCGCGTCGAATATCGGCGCGTTCCATGAAAGCCTCAACCTGGCGTCGGTCTGGAAGCTGCCGGTGATCTTCCTCTGCCAGAACAATCTCTATGGCGAGCATACGACCTATGAGAAGGCGACCTCGGCGAAGCGTATCGCCGACCGCGCGGTCGCCTATGACATGCCGGGCGTCCGCGTGAACGGCAACGATCCGATCGAGATGTACGCCGCGGCGCGCGAGGCCGTGGCACGCGCACGCGCCGGCCAGGGGCCGACGCTGATCGAGGCGATGACCTTCCGCTTCCACGGCCATGTCTTCGGCGATGCTGACGGCTATATGGACAAGGCGCAGAAGAAGGCGGCGATCGCGGCCGACCCGGCGCCTGCCTTCCGGGCGCGCCTGATCGCCGAGGGCATCGCCACGGAAGCGCAATTGGCCGACATGGAAGCCACCATCGAGCGCGAGATCGACGAGGCAGTCGAATTCGCGCTCGCCTCCCCTTTCCCCGACCTCGCCGAACTGACCCGCGACGTCTACGCCGAAGGAGTGGCGGCATGAACGGCACTACGACCATCGCACATCCGGCCGTGGCCGAGACCAAGCCCATGATGATCCTCCAGGCGATCAATAGCGCGATCGCCGATGCCATGGCCGACGACGAGAAGGTCGTCGTGCTCGGCGAAGATGTCGCCGACCCGGAAGAGGGAGGCGTGTGTGGCGTGACGAAGGGGCTTTCCTCGCGCTTCGGCGACAAGCGTGTCCGTTCCACTCCGATCGCGGAACAGGCGATTATAGGGGCGGCGATCGGCGCCAGCCTCGTCGGCTGGAAGCCTGTAGCAGAAATCATGCTGATGAATTTCACGACGGTCGCGATGGACATGATCGTGAATCACGCGGCCAAGCTCCGGTTCATGTCCGGCGGGCAGACGCATGTGCCGATCGTGATTCGTACGATGACGGGCACCGGCTTCTCTTCCGGCGGCCAGCATTGCGATTATCTCGAGGCCTGGTTCGCGCACACTGCCGGGATGAAGGTGGTGGCGCCTTCCAACGCGCAGGATGCCTATGGTCTCATGCGCGCGGCGATCGACGACCCCGATCCTGTGCTGTTCATCGAGAACCTGCCCACTTACTGGCTGCCGTGCCCGGCACCCCAACCAGGCCACCGCGTGCCGCTTGGCAAGGCGCGGATTGCGAAGGAGGGCAGCGACGTCACCATCGTAAGCTACTCGCGTGTCCTCAATGAAGCGATGGCGGCTGTTGAGCAGATGGATGCAGCGGGCGTTTCAGCCGAGATCATCGACCTGCGCACGATATCGCCTTGGGATCGCGATACCGTCCTGGCGTCGGTCGCCAAGACGGGACGGTGCCTGGTCGTTCATGAGGCAGTGACGCAGTTCGGGGTAGGCGCCGAGATCGCAGCAACGCTATCGAGCGAACTGTTCGGCCGGCTCAAGAAGCCGATCGCCCGCATGGGTGCACCTTATGCACCGGTTCCCTTTTCCAAGCCGCTGGAAACCGCCTATGCACCAGACGCGAAGCGGATCGCGGAAACCGCCATCAACCTTGCACGATAGGAACGATAGAATATGCCAACCGAAGTGCTCCTGCCTAAGCTTGGCTTCTCGATGAACGAGGGAACGCTTGCCGAGTGGCTCGTCGCTGATGGCGGCGAAGCAATCGAAGGTCAGCCGCTGTTCGCGCTCGAAAGCGACAAGTCGACCAACGAGGTCGAGAGCCCGGCCACCGGCACGCTCAAGATCCTGAAGGAAGCTGGCGAGCTTTACGAAGTCGGCACTGTGCTCGGCATCATCGAGTAGCACGAACTTCACGCCAGCGCTTTTTTGCGCTGCGAGGCAGCAGGCCCGGCGCGAGCACCTGCCGCTCCTGCCTGTCAGGTCAGGCGATTCAGCGAATCCGGGTCGAATGCCGGCAGCGGCGCGCCGGTGCGGGCCTTGGTGACCCACTGCGGATCGTGCAGGATCATGCGTCCGACCGACGCGACATCGAACTCACCTGCCAGGAAACGCTTGAGCAGCATGCCGAGATTGTTGGACGCTTCGGCCGAGACGGAGGTCGTGTCGTACATGCCCTTGGTGACGCCGATGCCGCCCACGGCGCCGGTCAGCTTGCCGGTCAGCTTCTTGGCCCAGCCCGCCAGCGACAGTTCGTTCTCCTGCGGGAAGGCCGGCGTGTTGAAGAAGCGCACGCTGGCATCGAACAGGTCGACTCCGGCGTCGCTGATCGGGCCCAGGATCGCCTCGAGCTCGCCGGGGGTCTCGGCCAGCTTGGCGCGAAAATCCTGCTGCTTCCATTGTGAGAACCGGAAGATCAGTGGACGATCGGGGCCGATTGCCTCGCGGCAGGCCTTGACCACTTCCACAGCAAAGCGGGTGCGCGCTACAGCGTCGCCGCCCCAGGGGGCCGGGCGGTGGTTGGTTTCGGCCCAGAGGAACGCATCGATCAGATAGCCATGGGCCCCGTGCAGGGCGAGACCGTCGAAGCCGGCCGCGACAGCATCGCGCGCCGCCCGGCCGAAGCCCGCCACCACGTCCGCGATGTCCTCGTCGGTCGGTACCGGCATCTCCGCGGCCGATATGATCTTCGCCTTTTCGATATAGTAGTCCGCCGCCTTGGAGGGGTCCCCGTAGCGCCCCGAAGGAGAGAAGGCCGGAGTCACGCCATCGGGCATCCGCATCGGCCCCTGGTGCCACAGCTGCGGGAAGATGACTCCGCCGCGCGCGTGGACGGCATCGGCCACCCGCGCCCAGGCGTTCACCGTGCGCTCGCCCCTGAACAGCGGCAGATTGGCCTCGCCCAGTCCTGTATCGCCGGCTGCGGCGGGATGGTCCGTGCCGATCGCTTCGGTCAGGATCAGGCCGGTGCCGCCCTCGGCGCGCCGCGCATAGTAGCCCACCACATCGTCGCCGGGCAGGTTGTCCGGACAAAAGCTGCGCGTCATCGGCGACATCACGAAGCGGTTCGGCAAGGTCACGCCGCGGATAGTCAGCGGCTCCAATAGCGGCGCGAGGTCAGCGGGCGTGGTAAGGGTCGGGGCTGTGGTCACACTATCTCTTCCACTTTTGTATCAATGCCACCCTTGTCGGAGGGGTCGTTGCTGGCAAGGGTGCTTCGCGGCAATATCGCGCCTGTGTTGACCGTGCGGTCTTCAAGAGCGTCGGCTGCATGGGCCAGCCAGTTTCCTGCGCAGCCTGCCCGGCTCAACAGCCTGGGGTTCCCTTGCGGGTCAGCGGTTGGCGTTCTGGCCGCCGTCCACCGGCAGGACGATGCCGGTGATCATCGCCGCCTCGGCCGAACACAGGAAGGTCACCGCAGCAGCGACTTCCTCCGGCTTGATGGGACGCTTGATCAGGTGATCGGCGGCGAAGCCGACCTGCTCCTCGTGGCTGTACATCTGGCTGATGATCTTGGTCGCCACCAGGCCGGGCGCGACGCAGTTCACCCGGATGTTGTGCTGGGCATAGCCCCGCGCGGCGTGCGCGGTCATCTGAATGACCCCTGCTTTGGCTCCGGCATAGACGATGTCGGCCGCCTGCGTCGTGCTGATGGCTGACATCGACGCGGTATTGACGATCACGCCGCCCCCGCGCGCGCGCATCACCGGCAGTTCATACCGCAGGCCAAGGTAGCAGGACTTGAACGAGGTATCGACCGAGAACTGGTAATCGGCTTCGGTAAGGTCTTCCAGGGCCTTACCGGTTCCGCAGCCCACGTTGTTATGGGCGAAGTCGAGCGAGCCGAACCGGTCGAGCGTGGCCTGAATCAGGCGCTCGACCGCAGCGTCGTCGGTGGCATCGCATTGCATCGCCTCGGCCTCGCCGCCAGCGGCGTGGATCATCGCGGCCGTCTCCTCAGCATCGGCGAGACTGATGTCGCAGACCATGACGCGCGCGCCCTTGGCGGCAAAGGCCTGGGCCGAAGCCCGGCCGATCCCTGCTCCCGATCCGCTGACCAGCGCGGTCTTGCCGCGGAATTGGGGCTCACTCATGGTTCATGCTCCTTGTAGGGTGGTCCAGTGCCGCTGCATCGGGATCGAGTCAGGCCAGCGCGCGCCGCATCTCTCCCGGTCATGTTTATGTCGGGAAATGTATCTCCAGATGAGGGACCGTGAACCCCTCACCGGTCTTTCGTCGTCAGATCAGTCAAACCATCGGGACTGCGATCCTTTGCGCAGATTTCGATAAGCCTGATCAAGCCATCGGCGCTAACGCCATGATCAGTGCGGCACGCGCGATGGATCTTGCGGGACTGCGGCGAAGGGTGTCCGGCTCAAGGCTGGCTGGTCAGCCCGGCAAGCACGTCCTTGTCGGTCCCCTCCCAGAACGGCGCCCAGGTGGGGAAGCTGCCCGGCAGGTCAGGCAGACGGGCGGCCCACCGGTCCCAGAGCTGGAAGGGGGTGTGGGGCCGCTCGAGCAGATCGGCAGAATACCAGTGCTTCTCCTGCCGGCGTTCGAAGTACCAGCTGCCATCGCGCCGGACGTAGCGGTCATAATAGATGATCGCCATGACGATCCACTTGTCGCCGTCCTCGTGCTCGGCCCGGCAGTAGGCCGTGCCGGTCGCAGTGTCGTCATCGATGAAGTCGATCACGTGGCCGCAGATCTGGTGGATCGACCGATAGAAGGTCTTCACGCTCGGGGCGATGAAGCCGCGCAGCACATCGCGGCCCTTTCCGCGCTTGCCGCAGTCCACGTCCTCCACGAACAGGTTCACCCAGCTGTCGATATCGCGCGAATCCACCGCGATCGCGTAGCGCGCGGGCAGTTCGGCAATGGCCTGCCGGGCTTCGCTTCGTTCGATCCGGCGAACAAGGTCTGAAAGATCCGTCATCGATGCTCCCCGGGTGAATGGCAGGCAGGGTAATGGCTGGCCGCCGCCGAGGGCAACACTTCCCCGCAACACAGGCTGACGATCATAGGGGCGATATGCGCTGGCATGAACCGCGCGCCGTCAGGAGCGGTGAAGCGGTCTGCGAAGCCGGCTTCGCGCTCGTCCAGCCGAGGGATGATCTCCGCCCGAACTCCGCAGCCTTGAGAACAAGCGGGCTGCATCTCTTGCCGGCCTCGTTGCCGTCATGCGAAAACGCATCGTCACCGCAAACGCCCGCTCAAGGCAGACCGTTGTTGGACGCGATCTCCCTCTTGCCCATCACGGATCCTAGCTCTTTGCCAGCACCGTCAGCGCTGCGGTGGTCATCGCCTCTACCGCGGTCGATATCACCGCTTCGGCGTCGGGCGCCCACAATGGGCTGTGAATCGACGGCAGCTTGCCGATGTCGCCGCCGGCGGCTTCCCACTTTTCCCTGGGCACGCCGCCTACCCAGAACAGCATCGACTGGATCGAGGTGTCGGCCAGGTAGAGTTCGCTGAAATCCTCGCCGCCCATCTGGGCACGCACCGGCTGCACCCGCTCCTTGCCGAAACGCGCGGTGAATATCTCGGCCATCCTGCTGGTGATTTCATGGGTGTTGAACGTGGCCGGCGTGCGCTGGTCCTGCAGTGTGACCACCGGAAGCTGGTCGTCGGCCATGCCGGCGGCGATGCCCTCGCCCCTGGCGATACGGGCTATGCCGTCGAGCAGATGCTGGCGCACCTCTGGTTTGTAGGATCGCACGGTGATCTGGAGCTTCGCTTCGGGCGGTATGATGTTGTGTTTGGTACCGGCCTGGAAGCTGCCGACCGTGACCACGCCCGATTCGAGCGGATCGGTCTCGCGCGAGATCAGCGTCTGCAGGGTCGTCACGATGCGCGCCGCCGTGACGATCGGATCCTTGGCAAGGTGCGGATAGGCGCCATGCCCGCCGACCCCCTTCACCACCACGTCGACCGAGTCGACGTTCGCCATGATATAGCCGTCGACATAGCCGATCGTCCCGGCCTTCAGCGACGCGGAGTCATGGAAGGCGATCACGGTGCCGGGCTTGGGGAAGCGGGTGTAAAGCCCGTCCTTGAGCATGGCGCGCGCGCCGGAGCCGATCTCCTCCGCTGGCTGGCCTATCATCACCAGCGTACCCGACCAGCGATCCTTCATCGCAGCCATGCGGCGGGCAATGCCGATCCAGCTGGTCATGTGGGTATCGTGGCCGCAGGCGTGCATCACCCCGGGGGTCTGGCTGGCATAGGGGAGGCCGGTCTGCTCGGTAACCGGCAGGGCGTCCATGTCCGCGCGCAGCAGCAGAACCGGTCCGGGCCCGTTTTTCATTACCGCGACGACGCCGGTGCCGCCAACGCCGGTCGTCACGGTGAAGCCAGCCTTCTTCGCCTCAACGGCCATGATCCCGGCACTGCGCCCTTCCTTGAAGCTCAGTTCGGGATGAATGTGGAGATCGCGATAGATGGCGATGAGGCTTGGCAAGTCCGCCGCCACTGCCTGGCCGAGCGGATCGGCACGACCTGGCGCTGCCGCAAGCGAAGCGCCCAGCGCGAGGAGGGGCAGTATGGCTTTCATGCTATCCTTTCGGGATCAGTTCGAGGATGTCGATCGTCGATTCCCAGCGGGGGTAGGGAAAGGCGACCCTCCAGCGCCGCGGACCGATCCGCTCGACAATCCCCGCCATGTCGCGTTCGGCATCCCGGCCGTAGGGCAGGGGTCGTGCCTCGTCGCCCAGCGTCATCGCGCCAAGGAAGATCATCCGCGAACCTTCGTCGGGGAAGATGTCGCCCACCGGACGCTGCGAGCCGTCGATCTTGGCAAGATGGATTCGCCCTTCCTCGGCGGTTATCCGGCAGGTGAACGGCGGATAGGCGACGAATTCGAGCATGCCCTGGGTCTGCGCACCCATCTTGACGACACGGCAGCTATAATCGCCGGGTGGCGTGACCGGATCGTCAAGCGCGAAATCGGGCTTGAGCAGCGCGCCCTGCGCCGCGATCTGCGCGCTCCTGCCGGCGGCCGTCGCCTTTTCGAGACCGGTGATCCAGGCGGAGCGCCACCGCGCCAGCCGCTCCCGATCGGTGGGCGTCACGATCGCATGCCAGTCATTGGGACGCGCCTTGGGCGCCTTGGTCTCGAGCGACTTGCCGCCGCAGCCCGCCAGCATCAGCAACACGGACAGGACCGGGGCGGCTCTCGAACGCAACAAGCGATCGTCTCCTCTCGCTCAAAGAAACGCAGCCTGCCCCGCCCCGCTACGCTTGGCAAGCGCTGCGGAAGTCGCGCTTAGCCTCCTATTGCGCAGTCCAGCCGCCATCGATCGACATATTGGCTCCAGTGATCGACGCCGCATCGTCGCGGCACAGAAAGAGCGCCATCGCCGCGACCTGCTCGACCGTGACGAACTGCTTGGTGGGCTGGCCGGCGAGCAGGACGTCGTTCATCACCTGCTCCTTGGTCATGCCGCGGGCTTTCATCGTGTCCGGAATCTGTTTTTCGACCAGCGGCGTCCAGACATAGCCGGGGCTGATGCAATTGGCGGTCACGCCGAAGGTCGCCGCCTCGAGGGCGATCGTCTTGGTCAGGCCGGCCAGGCCGTGCTTGGCGGTGACATAGGCCGACTTGAACGGTGAGGCGGTCAGCGAATGGGCCGAGGCCGTCTGGATGATTCGACCCCACTTCTTCGATTTCATCCATGGCAGCGCAAGCCGCGCGGTGTGGAAGGCGCTGGTCAGGTTGAGCGCGATGATCAGGTCCCATTTCTCGACCGGGAATTCCTCGATCGGCGCGACATGCTGGACGCCGGCGTTGTTGATCAGGATGTCCACCCCGCCGAACGCGGCGGCGGCCTCGGTCATCATCGCCTCGATCTGGTCGACCTTCGACAGATCATGTCCGCTGTAGAGCGCGCGCGCGCCACTCAGCGCCTCCAGCCCCTTGCGTTCCGCCTCGATGGCGGCCGCATCGCCGAAGCCGTTGATCACGACATTCGCGCCTTCGCCTGCGATCGCTTTGGCATAAGCAAGGCCGATTCCCGAGGTGGAGCCTGTTATCAGCGCAGTTTTGCCCTTCAGGAACATGGGTCTTTCTCCGTCGAGTTGATGGTCAGATGAGATCGAAGGCGGCGGTCTTGCCGTCATAGATGTTGCGGGCGATCAACCCCGACTTGGTCATCGTCTCGGCGATCGCCGCGCGGCCAGCGGCAATGTGATCCCGCATCGTGCGTTGCGAAAACTCATAGTCGCGCGAACCGCCTTCCCAGGCGTTGGCGCGGTAGATGAGCTGGACGAGGTTGAGGCTCGATTCGCGCGTGGCCGCCCGCAGTGCGATGACGTCGGGATCGTCGGCCATGTCGGCGGGCAGCTTGTCGAGCAGCTTTGCTACCCGCTGGTTTTCGCGGCGCGCGCGGACAAGCTGGTTCGAGATCTGGCGGGTGCGGCTGGAAAAGCGGATCTCCTTTTCGCGAGCCAGCACGTCGAGCATGGTCTTCGGCCGCTCGTCCTGCGCGGAGAACAGGTCCACCTGGAACACCAGCATGTCGGTTTGCTGGTGATCGACGATATGGCCGAGCGGGGTGTTCGATACGAGGCCGCCGTCCCACCACAGCTTGCCATCGATCTCGACCGGTGGAAGCCCTGGCGGCAGCGCACCCGAGGCCATGATGTGACGGGCGTCGATGCGCTCGGAGCGGTTGTCGAAATAGTGGAAATTGCCGCTCTCTACCTCGACCGCGCCGACGGAAAGGCGCATCGGGCCATCGTTGAGCAGCTCCCAGTCGACCAGCTCGTCGAGCGTGGCGGCCAGCGGAGCGCTATCGTAGAAGCTCAACGCTTCGATCGAACCCGACGGTGCCAGCAGCGGCGGCAGCAATCGCGGCCGGAAAAAGCCGGGCACACCGAACATCGCCACCATCGCCGCCGCCGTCTGGTGCAGCGCCTCGCGGCCGAAATTGCCGTCGAGAACCGCCAGCGCCGGCAGCGCGCCCGTGATCCGGTCCCAGAAGGCGTGCAGCCGCTCGAGCCGGCGGCCGCGGGGATTTCCCGCGATGATCGCCGCGTTGACCGCGCCGATCGAAATGCCTGAGATCCAGTCGATCTCGATCTCCGCCGAGTCGAGCGCTTCAAACACCCCGACCTGGAATGCGCCCAGGGCACCGCCGCCCTGCAGCACCAGCGCCACCACATCGGGCAGTGGCATGCCGGTCGCGGAGCGCTTCACAGTTTCTGCATCGGCCATGGCGCTCTTGTGGGCCTGATGCTGCACCGCATCAAGAGCTAGCCGCGCTTTACATAGAGCGAAGTGGCGGACCAGCCAGCGTGTCGGAGAGATGGCCGCACACCCTCATGTGCTGTTGCATCGCCACCGCGCTGCGGGTAGAGGGGGCGCCCGGCGTGCGGGGCTGTAGCTCAGATGGGAGAGCGCTGCAATCGCACTGCAGAGGTCAGGGGTTCGATTCCCCTCAGCTCCACCACGCCGTTCCCTGTTGATATGCTGATATCATGATGCGGCCGGCCTGAATCGGCCAAGGATTCGGTCGGTCGAACTTGGGCATGTTCCGGTGAGCATGGTGTGGCAGGCTTGCGGCTGGACCTGATCGGAGGGCAGCTGTCGCCCGGCGGCCGGCAAACATTGTTGGATCACGCCGAACCGGGGTCCATCAAGTGATAAACCCCGGCGGAGTGTTTGTGACAAATCGCCGCAATCAGGCGAACCGCGGTTCCGGTAATTCCCTCAGTCTGCGCTCATATTCGGCAGCCAGGGCGCTGTAGCTTCGGGCCGTATTCACATCCTGGGCCGCTTCGGCTTTCTCTGTTGCATGCCTCAACTTCTGCGAGAAGTAGGCTCGATCCATCTCGTCTAGCATCATCCCTCCTATAGGCTGCTTTGGCAGCTCACATCCGGCGACTAGGTGATTCGGGCGGCACCAGCAATTACCCATGTGAGTGCCTTCGGGTCCGCCATCCCCGCAGGCTGGCCACACTCTCGCGATCGCTCTTTGACCATGTTCTCGTTATGTTCAAGCATTATCGTCATGGGATCGCCGCATATGATCGCGGAGGCGGTGCAGCGAAGGGCTCGTCGTGCGTGCCCCTTATTTTTAGGGAACAATTGATCAACTAGCAGAATTGGATTTCCGCGCCGCGCCGCTAATGTGTCAGCAGAGTACTGGCAGCCATTTGTCGGCGGCCGGTCTGGAAAAGTGGTGAGAGTGATGAGAACGCGGTTCACGGAGATGTTCGGAGTCGAGCATCCTATTGCGCAAGGCGGCATGCAGTGGGTGGGCACCGCGGAGCTCGTTTCCGCTGTCGCGAACGCCGGCGCCCTCGGCTTTCTGACGGCGCTGACCCAACCGACCCCCGAGGCGCTGGTGCGCGAGATCGCCCGGACGCGCGACATGACGGACAAGCCGTTCGGCGTTAACCTGACCATCCTGCCGTCGATCAACCCACCCCCTTATGACGAGTATCGCCGCGCGATCATCGAGAGCGGCATCAAGGCCGTCGAAACCGCCGGCTACAAGCCGCAGGAGCATGTCGATGCCTTCAAGGCGCACGGCGTCAAGGTGATCCACAAGTGCACGGCTGTCCGGCATGCGCTGGCGGCCGAGCGCATGGGCGTCGACGCGGTGTCGATCGATGGCTTCGAATGCGCCGGCCATCCCGGCGAGGACGATATTCCGGGGCTGATCCTGATTCCTGCGGCGGCCGACAAGGTCAGGATTCCGATGCTGGCGTCGGGCGGGTTCGCCGATGGCCGCGGACTCGTTGCCGCCCTTGCGCTCGGCGCCGAAGGCATCAACATGGGCACGCGTTTCTGTGCGACCAAGGAAGCGCCGATCCACGACAACATCAAGCAGGCCATCGTGAACAACGACGAGCGGGCGACCGAGCTGCTGTTCCGCAGCTATCGCAACACCGCCCGCGTGGCGAAGAACGGCATCGCGCTCGAGGCGGTCCGAATCGAGCGCGAGGGCAATCCGTTCGAGGCGATCTCGCACCTGGTCAAGGGCGCGCGCGGGCGCGAGGGGTTGATCAAGGGAGATCCGGAACATGGTATCTGGACCGCCGGCATGGTGCAGGGCCTGATCCACGACATCCCTTCCGTTGCCGATCTGATCGCCACGATCGTCGGTGATGCCGAGCGCTTGATTGCAGGACGCCTCGCCGGGTTTGCGGCCACCATTGATCGGAGAGATACTCAACTGGCCTAATCGTGCGCGTGCCTGCGAAGATCAGCCGAGCAGACTGCCCACCGGGACATGGTCATAGCCGAGGTCGCGCGCGACGGCTTCGTAGGTAACCTGGCCCTCATGGACGTTGAGGCCTGCTGCGAGGTGCGGATTGGCCTTGAGCGCGGCCTTCCAGCCGAGATCGGCGATCCGCAGCGCGTGCGGCAGGGTCACGTTGTTCAGCGCATAGGTGCTGGTCCGAGCAACGGCACCCGGCATGTTGGCCACACAGTAATGAACGATCCCGTTTACGACATAGGTCGGTTCGGCATGGGTCGTGGCATGGCTGGTTTCGAAGCAGCCACCCTGGTCGATTGCGACATCGACGAGGACCGCGCCAGGCATCATGGTGCCGAGCATGTCGCGGGTCACCAGCTTGGGCGCAGAGGCGCCGGGAACCAGCACCGCACCGATCACCAGATCGGCCGCGGCCACTTCGGTGGCGAGCGCGGCGCGGCCCGAATAGAGCGTGCGCGCACGGCCTTCGAAATGGCTGTCGAGTCGTTCGAGAACGGCCGGATCACGGTCGAGAATGGTCACGTCGGCGCCGAGGCCGACGGCCATCTGCGCCGCGTTGAAGCCAACCACGCCGCCACCGATTACCACGACCTTTGCGGGAAGCACGCCGGGTACGCCGCCAAGGAGCACGCCGCGGCCGCCATTGGCCTTTTCGAGCGCGGTGGCGCCGGCCTGGATCGACATGCGGCCGGCAACCTGGCTCATGGGCTTGAGCAGCGGCAGCGAGTTATCCGCGCCGGTCACGGTCTCATAGGCGATTGCGGTGACGCCCGACTTGACCAGATCGGCAGTCTGCTCCGGATCGGGCGCGAGGTGGAGATAGGTGTAGAGGATCTGACCCTTGCGCAGCTGCGCGCGCTCGATTGGTTGCGGTTCCTTGACCTTCACAACCATCTCGCATTCGGCGAAAATCTGGGCGGCTGTTGCCTTGATGAGCGCACCCGCGGCCGTGTAGTCGCTATCGGACGCGCCGATACCGTTGCCGGCGCCGGTTTCGACCCAAACCTCGTGGCCGTGGGCGATCAACTCGCGCGCACTCTCCGGCGTCAGGCCCACGCGATATTCGTGATTCTTGATTTCCTTGACAGTGCCCACGCGCATCGCGGTCTTCCTAACTCATTGATGCGCTAGTGTAGCTCGTTCTGACCGGGCGATCTTGCCAAAATCTGTAGCACTACGATAACATTTGATATCCTGTCCCGGATACTGCGGAATTCTGGAATGGATTACATGGACGAGCCCCGCCTGACGGGGCGACTCATGCCATCGGGTCCAGCGTGCCCAGCCAGGCCACCAGTCCGATGATGGCGATCGCGGCGCTCGTTTCGATGAGCAGCGACAGCCGCAGATGCGCTACCGCGCGCTGCGGTGCGCTGCTTTCCAGCGCGGGCGTCAGCCTCCAGCGATTTGCCGCGGCCAGCGCCAGCATCAGTCCGAACAACGCCAGCTTGGTGCCCAGCAGCCAGCCATAGCGGCTCCCGGTCAGCACCGGCAGCTGCGCCACGCCCACGATCATGGCAGCGTTGATTGCGCCGCTTACCACCAAAGTGGCGACGATCAGCGTCCCCATGAGCAACGCCAGGTCGATCATCAGCGCAAACCGCGCGCCGAGCAATGCCCCCTCCGCCATCCCGGCTTACTTCACGTCGAAGGTGTAGCCGCCTTCCATCCTGTGCTGGTCGGCGCCGACGATATGCCATTTGAGATCATAGCTGCCGGCAGGAAGGGCGCGAGGCAGGGTGATGGTCATCGTCTTGCCTTCGATGCTGGTCTTGAAACCCTTGATCGGCATCGCCGCGTGGTCGGCCATCCCCGGCATAGAGGTCATGGTGAGATCGACGCCGCTCATCGGCGCGAGGAATGTCTCGGAGAAAGTCAGCGTCAACTTGGTCGGCTTGGCGATCACGGCATTGGCGGCCGGGTTCGACGAGAGGAGTTTGGCGTGCGCGCTGGCGATGCCGGGCATGGCCACTGCGATAGCGGCGGCGGTGATCAGAAAAGTGCGGGTCATCGGTGATCTCCATTCGGGGTGATTCTGGAGGATTACGCATGGACTTGCCCAAACCCTTGCCTGTGCGTCGAACTTTTCCGGTCTGTTGGGCAAGGGGTGGATGCATCGTCATGCGTATGCGATCGTGACGATGGAGATTATACGATGACCGATCTGGACCGGATGCTGGGCGCGATGCGGACGATGCCGACCGATGCCCGGCTTGAACATATCGAAGGCGCCGTGATCGAAGGTCTCGCACATCGCCGCGACCAGCTGATCGCCCGGCGCAGCATGATGCTGGCGGCCCTGCTGGCGATCGGCGTAGGCTGGGCGGGCAGTATCGTGCCCGTATCCCCGGCGCAGGCCGCGTCGCTGCCGATTGGCATGTCGGACTATGCGCCCTCGCTCTTGCTCGGCCAATGAGTCCCGGGCGCTATATTCTCGTCGCCGTGACGGCCTTTGCGGCAGCGCTCGCTGCGGTGCTCGTCGCGCGCACGTGGCTGGCGCCCGCGCCGCGTGTCGAAAGCCAGGTGCACGCCTTGCTGCACCAGCGGCTGAAGCTCGACCCTGCACAGGAGCAGCGCATCCATCAACTGGAGGCCGCTTTCGCCAAGCGCCGCGAGGCACTGGAGGCGGAAATGCGCGTCGACAATGAGCGGCTAGCGAAAGCGATCACCGCCGAACATGGCTATGGCCCGCAGGTTGGCGCGGCTGTCGATCGTTCGCACCATGTCATGGGGCAACTGCAAAAGGAGACGCTTCAGCATATCTTCACGATGCGTGGAGTGCTGCGGCCCGACCAGGCGGCGGAGTTTGATGCAGCCATCGTCAAGGCGCTGACGCAGCCGGCCCGGTGAGTGAAGCCGAGCCCGAGGATAGCGTGCTCGCTGCCCGCGCGCTGGAAGGGCAGCAATCCGCCTATGGCATATTGATGCGGCGTCACCGCGACGCGGTCTGGCGGCTTGCGCGGGGCCATGTCGGTGACCCGGATGAAGCGCTCGACATCACGCAAGAGACCTTCGTCGCCGCTTTCGCCGCGCTCGCGCGCTACGATCCGACGCGTCCATTTCACGTCTGGATCGCCCGGATCGCGCTCAACAAATGTCGCGACTGGGCCCGGCGCAGGGCGGTGAGGCGCTTCTTCACCTTTGCCAGGCCCATCGACGACGCGCTCGATCTTGCCGATTCCGGCGCATCGCCAGAAGAGGCGCTACACTCGCAGAGGGATCTGGCCCGGATCCACGCCGCGGTCGCCGCGCTGCCGGCTGCGCTCAAGGATGTCCTTCTCCTTCGCACGGTGGAAGCGATGAGCCAGGCAGATACCGCGCTAGTCCTGAAAATCACTGAAAAGTCGGTCGAAACCCGGCTATCTCGCGCCCGCGCCAAGCTTGCGGATATTTTAAGGGATTGAACATCCTCCCGCGTATGAGCAGGCATGAACCAATTTGCCGTCGATCGCCGAACCTTCTTCAAGAGCGCCGCCGCCCTTACGCTTGCTCAGGCTTTCCCTGCCTGGGCGCGAAGCGGAACCGCCGGACTCCATCCAGCGCCCGGGGTTCTTTCGGGCGAGACGATCGCGCTGACGGTAGGCGAAAGCCATTTCGGCACGGGCGGGCGATCGGGCCATGCAATCACCATCAACGGCACGATCCCCGCACCGCTTATCCGACTCAAGCAAGGGCAGACCGTTCGTCTCGCGGTAACCAACAATCTGAAGGAGGATACGTCGATCCACTGGCACGGCCTGATCGTCCCGTTTCAGATGGATGGCGTTCCTGGCATCAGTTTCCCTGGAATCCGGCCCGGTGAGACCTTCTCTTATGAGTTTCCCATTCGCCAGTCCGGCACTTACTGGTACCACAGCCATTCGGGTATGCAGGAGGCCATGGGTCATTATGGCCCGATCGTCATAGATCCCGCCGGTCCGGATCCGGTCCATAGCGACCGCGAGCATGTGATTGTCCTTTCAGACTGGTCGCCGGTCCACCCCCATATGCTCCTGACGCGCCTGAAGCAGATGGGCGGCTATTATAATATGCGGCGCCAAACGCTCTCCGATCTGCTGAAGGGCGAAGGCCAGAGTCTGAAGGAGCGGATGGAGTGGGGCGCGATGCGCATGGATCCCACCGATATTTCCGATGTCACCGGGTCGACATACAGCTTCCTGGTGAATGGCCATGGCACGGCGGAAAACTGGACTGGTCTGTTCGTGCCGGGAGAACGCGTCCGCCTGCGTATCATCAATGCCTCGGCGATGACCAATTTCAACATTCGCCTGCCCGGTCTGCCGATGACCGTGGTCCAGTGCGACGGTCAGCACGTCCAGCCGGTGGAGACGGACGAGTTCCAGATCGGCATTGCCGAAACCTACGACGTGATCGTCCAGCCGGTGGACGCGGCCCCCCATGCGTTGATTGCCGAAGCCATCGACCGGTCGGGGCTGGTTCGCGCAACGCTCGCGCCGGAGATTGGCATGGTCGCCTCGATTCCTGAATTGCGGAAGCGCCCACTGCTGACCATGAAGGACATGGGCATGGACATGTCCGACATGGACATGGGCCAGGGGGGCGTCATCGACCTCAGCAAGCCCGCCAATTCCAGCATGGCCGGCCACAGCATGAAGATGCTCGATCCGTCCGCGGCGCCGCATGTATCAGTGGGGCCAGGCGTAGCGACCCTGGCGCCGATGCCGGCCGACCGCACTGGTGACCGCCCGACAGGGCTGGAGCATGTCGACCATAGGGTGCTTACCTATTCCGACCTGCGGGCGCTCGAGCCCAATGACGACACGCGCGCACCGACCCGCTCGCTCGACATCCACCTGACGGCCAACATGGAGCGCTATATGTGGTCGTTCGACGGCGTGAAGCTGTCGGACGGCGCGGAACCGATCGCCTTTCGTCATATGGAGCGAGTCCGCGTTACCCTTATCAACGACACCATGATGCCGCATCCCATTCACATTCATGGCCATTTCTTTCAGTTGCTGACCGGTGAGGATGCCGCACACAACCCCCGAAAGCATAGCGTGAACGTCCTGCCGGGCGGCAAGATCAGCTTCGACCTGACTGCCGATGCGCTCGGCGACTGGGCGTTCCATTGCCATATGCTGATGCACATGCACGCCGGGATGATGCGGATCGTCACCGTCCGCCATGACGGAGCAGCAGCATGACGCGCGGAATGATCGAAGCTGTCGCGTTACTGTTCGCAAGCACGGCCGCGCCCGCGTTCGCGCAAATGGACCATAGTCAGATGGAGCATGGCGCGCATGAGACGCCGCCGGCGCAGGCGATGCCCGCGCAGGATCGGCCAGCCGATCCCCATGCCGGCCATGTTGCGCCTGTAACCAGCAATATCGTTCCGCAGGGCGTGGCTCCGCCGATCCCGACCGACCATGCCGCCGAAGCCTTTTATGACGCCGCCGCCATGGCGCGCGCCCGCTCGGCGATGACCAGGGAGAGCGGCGGCATGAGCTTTTCGGAGCTGATGCTGGAGCGTTTCGAATATCGTGCGCGAAAGGGGCGGGACGGCTATAATTGGGAAGGCGAAGGCTGGATCGGCGGCGACATCAACCGTCTGGCCATCAGGTCGGAAGGTGAAGGGGACGTCGGCGGCACGCTGGAGAGCGTGGAAGTGCAGGCGCTGTACAGCCGCGCGATCGACCCTTGGTGGAACCTCGTCGGCGGCATCCGGCAGGATTTTCGTCCCCGACCCCAGCGCACCTACGCTACGATCGGCATCGAAGGTCTCGCTCCTTACTGGTTCGGGCTCGAAGCGAAGGCCTTTTTGTCCGAGAAGGGGGACGTGCATCTGCGACTGGAGGGAAGCTATGATCAACGCATCTTCCAGCGGCTGATCCTCCAACCCGCCGCCGAAATCAACGTCGCCGCCCAGGACGTCCCGGCACTCGGCATCGGTTCGGGATTTTCCGACTTCGAGCTGGGGCTTCGCCTGCGATACGAGTTCGCCCGCGAATTTGCGCCCTATGTGGGCGTCAATTGGGAACGCAAGCTGGGCGACGGCGCCCGCTACGCCCGCGCCGCAGGGGAGGGGCCATCGTCCACCAGCCTCGTCATGGGCGCGCGCTTCTGGTTTTAGCCCTCGCGGCACAAGCGGACAAGGCCGGCGTTGTTGACCAGGATATCGATCCGATCGATGACCGGCGCGAGGTCCGCAATGCTGCCGGTCAGGTCCCATCGATCGGACATCGTCATTGCGCCGTCGTACCGCCGTCTAGCACCAGTTCCGCGCCGGTCATATATCGCGATTGGTCGCCCGCCAGGAACAGGATCGCGTCGGCAATCTCCGATGCCTCACCGATCCGGCCTAGCGGCACGTCAGCGAGAAGTTTCTCGGCGATCTTCGGATCGGCATAAGCCGGCGCGGAGAGCGGCGTAGCGATATGGCCCGGGTGGATCGAATTGGCGCGCACCCCGTTGCCGAGTGCCGCGCATTCGAGCGCCGTCGCCTTGGTGAATAGACGGACGCCGCCCTTCGCTGCGCAATAGGAACCGGTATTGGCCGCGGCGACGATGCCGCGGATCGACGACATGTTGACGATCGCGCCGCGTCCCGATGCTGCCAGCAGCGGTAGCAGATATTTGGTCGCGAGGAACACGCTGTCGAGATTGACCGCGAGGATCGACCGCCATTGATCGAGCGATGTATCGGCGATCGACTTGAAGCTGCCATAACCGGCATTGTTGACGAGGATGTCGAGCCGGCCGTGATCGTCCGCGATCCGCTTCGCCACCACGATCCACGCGGCTTCGTCGGTCACGTCGAAGGGAAACGCTGCGTGCAATCCCGCACCCAGGCCCTGCAGCGCGGCTTGAAGCCCTTCGGCATTGCGATCGGCCAGCAGCACGGTCGCACCTTGGGCGGCGAAAAGCTGCGCCGTCGCCAGCCCGATGCCCGAAGCAGCGCCGGTGATCAGCGCGACGCGGCCTGCGAAATCTGGCATAAAGCTCCTTCTCTGCGGCGATCCATCGCCGGTTCGCGACAGACTCGAATAGCCGACAGATTACTCGACCGGCTGGTCGGTCGTCAAATCTCCTTGTGGTCAATTGACCTCTTCGGGAGAGCCGAATAGCGTGGTCGCCCGACCGAGCGGTCTAATGAAATGAGAGGAATGTGGATGCCCCTGACTGGCGCAAATCCCCTGCTGGCGGCCGGGCGTCTCTGCCACGATGCGCCAAAGACGGTGGCCGGCTATCGACGTTTCCGATCGGTGATCGACAGCGACGGCGCCATCCCGGCGCGGATCAAGCGGCTGTTCGTGGCCTGTGCGGCAACGGTGAAAAGCTATGAGGAGATGGCGCTGCGTGAGCTGACGGGCGCCCGCGATGCCGGCCTGAGCGAGGGGGAGGCGGGTGCTGCGATCGCGATCCTCGCCAGCGTGCGCGGCGAGGGCGCCGCTTTGCGCTATCGCGGCCTGTTTCTGCAGGCCTATCCGGACGCTGCGGAGCCCGATCAGGCCGAAGACGATCTGAGCGTCGCGCCCGGTGAGGCCGAGGCGAATTTCCTAGCCTATTTCGGGTCGATGCCGCCGTCACTCGGCAAATTGCTCGAGCTGGTGCCGATTGGGGCGGACGCTTATTATCTGATGCGCGAAGGAACATTATCGGGCACCGCGCTCGGCAAGGCCAATGCGGAGCTGCTGCTCGTCACGGTGTTGACGGCTGATTACAGTAGCTGGGCCAATGTGCACATGACCGGTGCCCGCAAGGCCGGCGCGAGCGAGGCGGCGATAGCGGAAGCGGTCCTCTGCGCGGTTCCGACCAGCGGGCTCTCCGCCTGGGTGGTGGGCGCGACGGCCATGGACGCCTGAGTTTTGTCATCACCTGCATCTCCTGCTTGCGTCGTCAGCATCGGCGGGGCATCGTCGAACGCATCCGACCGGGCGGTCGAGAGAGATTAGAATGGACCGGGCATGGTGCGAACACCGATCAAGAAACGACCGACCACCGAAGCACATGACGAAAAGCGCGCCGAGATCATCCAGCATTGCGCAGCGTTGTTCGACAAAGTGGGATATCATAAGGCGTCGATGCAGATGCTCGCCGACGAAGTCGGCCTCGGCAAGCCGACTCTCTACCATTATTTTCCCAGCAAGGACGCCATCCTCTATGCCATCCACGACCGGCATATCGGCGCGTTGCTCGATGGCTTGGCCAGCAGTGGCGAGGAAGAAGGCGATCCCCGCAGCCAGCTGCGTTCGGCGTGCATCGACATCCTGCGCCAGATAGCCGATCACCCCGGCTATGTCCGCGCCTTCATGGATCATTATGGCGATCTGGAAGGTAAGATGCGCGTTCAGATCCGCGCCCGGCGGAACGATTATTTCGATCGGCTGCGGGCGATCATCATCAGCGGCGTCGAGCGCGGCCAGTTTCGCGACTGCGATCCGATGCTGACCGCATATGCCTTTCTCGGCATGTGCAACTGGGCTTATAAATGGTATCCGCCATTGGCCAGCAAGCAGACGCCCGAAGAGGTTGCAGATGCGCTTTGCCGCCCGTTCTTCGATGGGCTCTGCCTCACGCCGGCGGACTAGGGTCCAGATCCATAACTTATGAGGCCGTGATGGTGCGAAAGCGGGATGAGACGCGAGGAGGACGGCCGAAGGCGTGGCGGCGCCACGTCGAGATCGTTCGACGCTGCGGATCGCCCGCTTCCGCGCCACCCGAAGGACAAGGGGAAAGAGCGCCCGCGGCTGCGTTGCGCGCTTGTCGGATAGCGCTGCTATCCGCCTGCGCTTGCGCCTTGCCACGAGCCCTCTTCCCCTTGTCACGACCTCATAAGTTATGAGTCTGGACCCTAAGGAGGATTGATGGCCGCCATAGTGAACCAGGCGGCGCTCGATCCCCTCCGGATCACCGATTTCGCGCATATCCGTTCGGCTGCCGAGGCGTTACGCGACACCGTCGCAAGGCTCTGCGGCCTGCGCACCGCCATCTGCCACAATATCGCAGTGCAGGAGCCGATGCGCGATGCCGATGGCGCGGTACTGGCCGGCGACGTCTTCGGTTTTACCGATGCGGAGGCGCGCTGGTGGCAATTTCCCCAATTCGCGTTGTCATCTCCCTTGGCAAACGCATGCCGGGTGGAAAGCGAACCCTTCTGGTGCAATGCTAGCGGCTTCCACCCGCGGACACCCAACCCGCTGCTCGATGCCCTCGATCTTGTGGACTTTCGCCAACGGGCGCTGACCAGCGCCGCGATCGTGGTGCCGGTTCATCTGCCTTTCGGGCAGATCGGAGCCTCCAGCTTCCTGTCGCCCGATCCGGCGGAGGAGGATCTTTCGGCGCCGTTCGCGGCCCATGCCGAGGCGCTGGCGCTTTGCGCCCGCACCTTCATCCAGAGCTATGTGAAAGTCACCGAACGCCGCCGCTCCACCCTGTCGGGCGCAGCGCTCAGCAAGCGCGAGGTCGAATGTCTGCGGTGGGCGGCAGCGGGCAAGACCAATGACGAGATCGGCATCATATTGGGGCTGCAGCGGACGACGGTGCGCTTCCACATCCGCGCCGCCTCACGCAAGCTCGACGCAGTCAATCGCGATCAGACCCTGTTCAAGGCGGCGCAGCTCGGCTTCCTGGGCATGATGCGCTGACGCTTTGGTCAGAAGCCGGGGCAGGCCGGCCCACCTAAGATGACGGGCAGGAGAGAGTGCTCATGCCCGACCTTGTTGCCCCGATCGCGGAACGCCTTTTCAACTTTGATGCCGATGGCGAACCGCTGCTGCTTGGCGGCCGCGACCGCGAGACGGGGCGCATCACCTTTCCGGCGCCGGCCGACGAAGAGCGGTTTGAGATTGTGCCGCTGCCGCGCACCGGCCGCTTATGGTCGTGGACCGTACAGCGTTTCCGCCCGAAGTCGCCACCTTATGCCGGACCGGAGGCGTTCGAGCCTTATGCCGTCGGCTATGTCCAGCTCGGCGATACGATCATCGTCGAAGCGCGGTTGACCGGCATCGCCTTCGATGCGCTGCGCATCGACCTGCCGATGCGACTCGTCACCGAAAGTTTCGCGCTCGCGACTGGCGAACAGCGGACGACCTATGCCTTCACCCGCGAGAGCGATCGATGAGCGACGTCTTCATCGTCGGCGCCGGCATCCACCCGTTCGGCCGCACGCCCGGTCGCAGCGGCATGCAGCAGGGCGTCTATGCCGTGCGCGCGGCGCTCGCCGCCAGCGGGCTCGCATGGCGAGACATCCAGTTCGCGTTCGGGGGATCGGATTCGGCCGGCAATGCCGACACAATGGTCGCCGAACTCGGTCTGACCGGGCTCCAGTTCGTCAATGTCGCCAATGGCTGCGCGACCGGCGGCTCGGCGATGTTCGGCGCCTATTCGACGATCAAATCGGGCGAGTTCGACCTGGGCATCGCGATCGGCTTCGACAAGCATCCGCGCGGCGCCTTCGATCCCAAGCCGGCCGATTGGGGACTGCCCGACTGGTATGGCGACACCGGCCTGATGCTGACGACGCAATTCTTCGCGATGAAGATCCAGCGTTATATGGCGGCCCATGGCATCTCGCGGGAAACACTTGCCGCGGTCGCCGAGAAAGCCTTCGCCAATGGTGCGCTGGCTGATCATGCCTGGCGGCGCGAGCCGGTCGATGCCGCGACGATCCTTGCGTCGCAGATGGTCAGCGATCCGCTCACCAAATTCATGTTCTGCTCGCCCGCCGAGGGCGCGGTGGCGTTGATCTTCGCCAGCGAAAAGCGCGCTCGGGCGCTCGGGCTGCCCGGGGTGCGGCTGCGCGCGGCCGCGGTGCGCAGCCGGCCCGCGGGCTCGTTCGAAGTGTTCTCGCCATCGCTCGACGTCGMGCGTGGCCGATCACCGACAATCCTGGCGTCGCAGGCGGCGTTCGAGATGGCGGGTGTCGGGCCGGATGAGATCGGCGTCGCCCAGCTCCAGGATACCGAAGTGGGTGCCGAGATCATGCATATCGCCGAAAACGGCTTTTGCACCGATGGCGAGCAGGAGGCGTGGATCGCCGAAGGTCGCACCCGGATCGGCGGCCGCCTGCCGGTCAATACTGATGGCGGCTGCCTTGCCTGCGGCGAGCCGATCGGGGCATCGGGCCTGCGCCAAGTCTATGAGAATTTCATGCAGCTGCGCGGTGCCGCCGGCGCGCGCCAGGTGCCGGGCGAGCCGCGTATCGGCTATAGTCATGTCTATGGCGCGCCGGGGGTTTCGGCCGTTGCGATCGTCGAGCGCTGAGCATGGATCTTGCGTTGACTCCCGCGCAGGCCGCGTTCCGCGATGAGGTTCGCGCGTTCCTCGGCGAGGCGCTGCCCGATCATCTGCGGCGTGGCGCCGGCCTCACCTCGGGCGTGTTCGCCGAGCCCGATATCGCGCGCGAATGGCAGGCGATCCTCGAGGCGCAGGGCTGGCTCGTCTATCATTGGCCGCGCGCGGCGGGCGGCCCCGGCTGGACCCCGATCCAGCGCTGGATCTTCGAGAAGGAATGCGCCGAGGCCGGCACGCCGGTTCTCCCGTTCATGGGCCTGAAGCTGATCGGGCCGGTGCTCTGCCACTTCGGCACCGAGGCGCAGAAAGCCGAATATCTGCCCAAATTGCGCAGCGGCGAGCATTTCTGGGCGCAGGGCTTCTCCGAGCCCGGCTCCGGATCGGATCTGGCCAGCCTGCGCACCCGCGCGGTGCGCGACGGCGACGTTTATGTCGTCACCGGGCAGAAGATCTGGACGACGCAGGCGCAGTTCGCCAATCGGCTGTTCTGCCTCGTCCGCACCGATCCCGAAGCCAAGCCGCAGCGCGGCATATCCTTCCTGCTGATTGACATGGCCAGCCCCGGCGTGACGGTGCGGCCAATCCTCAGCGCCTCGGGCGATCATGAACTCAACGAGGTGTTTCTCGACGATGCCCGCGTGCCGGTCGCCAATCGTGTCGGCGATGAAGGGCAGGGCTGGACGATCGCCAAATTCCTGCTCGACAATGAACGCGGCGGTTCCGCCTTCGGGCCGCAACTCGTCGCCGACCTTGCCCGGCTGCGCGCTGCTGCCGGAGCGTTCGAGGGTGAACTCGCGCCGCGCGCGACCCGGCTCGCGCTGGAGGCCGAGGCGCTGGAGATGACCGAGCTGCGCACCCTGATCGAAGTTGAAGCGGGCCTCCAGCCTGGGCCGCGCAGCCTCATCACCAAGCTGGTCGCATCCGAGATACGCCAGGGGATCGACGAACTCGCGGTCGACGCGTTCGGGCTGGCGGCCTTGCAGCTTCCGGTCGAGCGGCCCTTTTATCGATCCGACATGCCGGCGCCGGTCGGCTCTCCCGATGCCCGGATCGCCGCGGCGCGCTACCTCAACAGCCGCGCCTGGTCGATCTTTGGCGGCACCAGCGAAATACAGCTCACCGTCATCGCCAAGCAGGCCGTTGGCTTGTGATGCCCTACAAGAGGATCTGATCGATGCCCGAAGCCTATATCATCTCCGCCCGCCGCACCGCCGGCGGTCGCCGCAATGGCCGGCTGGCCGGCTGGCACCCCGCCGATCTCGGCGCGGCCGTGCTCGATGCGTTGGTCGCGGAGAGCGGCGTCGATCCGGCGGCGATCGACGATGTCATCATCGGCTGCGTCAGCCAGGTCGGCGAGCAATGTTTCGCCTTCGGCCGCAACATCGTGCTGGCATCGAGCCTGCCCGACAGCGTCCCCGCGGTGACGATCGATCGCCAGTGCGGTTCTTCGCAACAGGCGCTGCATTTCGCCGCACAGGCGGTGATGTCGGGCACGCAGGATCTGGTCATCGCCGGCGGCGTCGAGAGCATGTCGCGCGTCTTCATGGGATCGCCGCTGACCCTGGCGGCGCAGGCCGGCATGGGCGAGGGCCCGTTCGCCAAGAGCATCCAGCAACGCTATGGCGTCCCGGAATTCAGCCAGTTTTACGGTGCCCAGGTGATCGCCGACAAATATGGCTTCGATCGCGAGACGATGGACCGCTTCGCGCTCGACAGCCACCAGAAGGCCGCCGCGGCGATCGCCGCCGGCGCCTTTGCCAGTGAGATCGTGCCGATCCCGGTCACCACCGCTGCCGGCGAGAAGATTGTCCATGATCGCGACGAGGGCGTGCGCGTTGAATCGACCATGGAATCGATCGGCTCGGTCAAGCTGCTGAGCGAGGGCGGCACGCTGAGCGCCGCCACCGCCAGTCAGATCTGCGACGGCGCGAGCGGCGTGCTGGTCGCGTCGGCGGCGGCGGTGAAGGCGCACGGGCTCACCCCGATCGCCCGGGTGGTGAACCTTACCGTCACCGCCGGCGATCCGGTCATCATGCTCGAAGAGCCGATCCCTGCGACCCGCCGTGCTCTGGCGCGGGCCGGCATGACGCTCGACGACATCGACCTGTTCGAGGTCAACGAGGCGTTCGCATCGATCCCGCTCGCATGGCTCAAGGCGCTGGATGCCGATCCGGCCAGGCTCAACGTCAATGGCGGCGCCATCGCGCTTGGCCACCCGCTCGGCGCGACCGGCACCAAGCTGATGGCGACTCTGGTTCACGCGCTGCACGCGCGGGGCAAACGCTATGGTTTGCAGACGATGTGCGAGGGCGGCGGCATTTCCAACGTCACGATCGTCGAGCGGCTCTGACGATGGATCTGGAGCCGAGCGAGGAGCAGGCGATGCTCCGCGATATGGTTCGCCGTTTTCTTGAGCGCCGTCAGGACATGGCCAGCATGGGGCGCGGGCCGATATCGAACGAGGATTGGTGGGCATTGGCCGACCTCGGGCTGTTCGCTTTCCTCCTGCCCGAACGAGCGGGTGGCACGGGCGGGCGGTCGCAGGATGCGGCCATCGTGGCGGAGGAACTGGGTCGCGCCATGGCGATCACGCCGCTTGCCGAGAGCGTCTTGCTTTGCGCTGCTTTGATCGGGCGCTGCGGTACGGCAGAGCAGATCGCGCAATGGGTGCAACCGGTGGTGCAGGGCGAAGCGATACTTGCTTATGCCGCGGGCGATGGCTTGCGGCATGAAGGCGCCAGCCTCCACGGACAGGCGCATATCGTGCGCTATGGCATGGACGCGAGCGCCTTCGTCATCGCCTTGCCGGAGCGGCAAGGGGCGGTCCTGATGTCCGCTGAGGCAGCCGGGCTCAGCCGCACGCCCGTCCGCCTTGCCGACGGCACTATCGCCGCCGAGCTTCGGTTCGACAGCGTCGCCGTAGAGGCGCTTGATGTGACCGCGGCCGATCTCGACGCGGCGATTTCGGATGCCGAACTGGCGACGATCGCCGAGATGGTGGGCACGATGACGACTCTGTACGGGCAAACCGTCGAATATGTGCAACAACGGCGGCAGTTCGGGGCGCCGATCGGCAGCTTCCAGGTGGTCCAGCACCGCGTTGCGCGCCTGTTCGTCATCCTTGAGCAGGCGCGCTCGATGATGCTCAAGGCGGCGCTGGTCGAGGACGGTGATCGGGCTCGCACGGTCACCGCCGCCAAAGCGTATGTCGCCGACGCGGCGCTGCGGCTGGCGCAGGATGCGACCCAGCTGCACGGCGGAATAGGTGTGACCGATGAACTGCCGATCGGCCGGGGCCATCGCCGGCTGCTCGTCCTGTCGCATCTGTTCGGCGGGGCCCTGGCGGCGCGGGCCAGGCTGGCAGCCTGAGCCTTAGAGCCGTACCGCGAGCCGGTGCGCCTCGAACAGCGCGTGGGAGAGGCGCCGCGGTGCCATGCAATCGCCGATTCGGTGGATCTCGATGTGGCGCGCGAAGGCGGCCGGGGATGGGCCCGCCGGTTCCCGCCCGGTCTGCACCACGATGAGATCGGCCTCGATCACCGTTTCGCTGCCATTGGCCAAGCACATCAGGTGCGCCTTGCCGTCCCCGGCGTGGAGCAGTTCCGACAATGGCCGAAAGCGCGCGTCGCCCGCGCCCAGCCGCACCAGCAACGGCGCCAAGCTTTCCGATGGGATCGCGCTGGCGATCGTTGCCGACGGCGTCGAGATGCTAATCCGCCACCCCGCGTCGACCAGCGCGTTGGCGACGCCATAGGTCCACCAGAAGCCGGTGCCATCGTCATGCACCAGCGCATGCCCGGTGCCATGAGGCGCAGGGGCGCCGTCGCGCAAAATGTCGATCCAGGCGCTGACGCCGGCACCATGGCGCTCCGAGTCGAGCGGCCGGGGCAGCGCGCCGGTAGCCAGCACGAGCGCATCGGCCGTGCCGGCAAGATCGGCGGGGCCATTGATCCGGCGACCGAACGCGACGGTGACGGGCAGGCGCCTGAGCTCACTCTGCAAATGATCGATCAGCCGCAACAGCCCGGTCCGTCCAGGCACCGACGCCGCATAGAGAAACTGTCCTCCCAGCCCGTCGCCGGCTTCGTAGAGCGAGACATGATGTCCGCGTAGCGCTGCGATCCGGGCGGTCTCCATGCCGGCGGGCCCGCCGCCGACGATCGCGATACGGCGAGGACGCGCCGCAGGAATGACAGGGGCGAAAGCGGATCGCTCTCGCGCCCCGCGAGCGGGTTCACGGCGCAGTGCAAGTGGGGCGCGAAAGCGCGGCAATCCTGGTTCAGGCCGATACACGGGCGGATGCGCCCAGCCTCGTTTCGCTCGGCCTTCGCCACCCAATCGCCATCCGCGACGAAGGCCCGGGCGAAGCCGATCGCATCAGCCTGTTCCGCCGCCAGCGCTGCTTCGGCAAGAGCCGGAGACGTGAAACGCTGACCGACGATCGTCACCAGTCCCGATGCGGCGCGCAGCGTGCCGGCCGCTCGCGCCGCGGTCGCCTCCGGCTGGGTCGCGTCCTTCACATAGGCGCCGCGCGTGCCCAAAGTGACACTCAGATAATCGACCGGATGGCCGCGCGCGACGGCTTCGGCGATGCGCCGCGTATCGGGCAGTTCGAGGCCCTCTGCCTGTTCCTCATCGGCACTCAGCCGCAGCCCGAGCAGGAAGGCATCGCCGCAGGCGCTGCGGATGGCGTCGATCAGCTCGAACAGGAACCGCATCCGCCGCTCTGGATCGCCGCCCCAGCGATCCTCGCGATGGTTGGTGGCGGGCGACAGAAACTGGCCGACGAGATAGCCATGTGCGCCGTGAATCTCGACGCCGTCATGGCCGGTCGCCTTGAGGTTGCTTGCCGAGCGGGTAAAGTCGACGATGACGCGGCGGATATCGGCTTCGTCCATTTCGTGCGGCGAGAACAGGTCGCGTGGCGAACGGATCGGGCTTGGCGCGATCAGGGGATGATCGCTCTCCATGCCGATCGACTCGCGCCCCAGATGAACGATCTGCCCGACGATCGCGGCGCCCTGCGCGCGCACCGCAGTGGCACGGCGTGCGAGCATCGGCAGCACATCGTCATTATAAGTTTCGATCAGCTTGCGTCCGCGGCGTGCGCTATCGGGTGAAACGACGGCGGCTCCGGTGATCAGCAGGCCCGCGCCGGACCGTGCCCGGCTCTCGTAATAAGCGATATCATCGTCGGTGGGCGCTCCCGCTGCGACCATGCTGGTGCCGTGCGGTAGCATGACGATGCGGTTGCGGAGCGTGACCGGCCCGACCGTGAGCGGTGAGAATAGCCGCGGAAACGGCGTCATTGCGCGACGCAGCCGCCGTCGATTACCAGTTCGGCACCCGTCATATAGCGGGATTCGTCGCTCGCGAGGAAGAGGATCGCGTCGGCGATTTCGTAGGCCTGGCCGGCGCGGCCGAGCGGGATTTCGGCGAGCCGGCGCGCGGATTTCCCGGGATCAGCGAAGAAGGCCGCCGCCAGCGGGGTCTCGATTAGCCCCGGGTGCAGCGAATTGGCGCGTATCCCGTTGCCGAGCGCGGCGCATTCCAGCGCGGTCGCCTTGGTGAACATGCGGACGCCGCCCTTGGCCGCACAATAAGACCCCGCGTTCACCCCGCCGATGAATCCGCGGATCGACGATATGTTGACGATCGCGCCATGCCCCGATGCGGCAAGCAACGGCAGCATCGCGCGTGTGCCGAGAAAGACGCTGTCGAGGTTGATCGCCATCGTCTCTCGCCACTGTGCGAGGCTGGTATCGGCGATCGATCGCATGACCGCATTGCCGACATTGTTGACCAGCACGTCGAGCCGAGCGACCTCAGCACCGATGCGATCCGCCAGCATCGCCCATGCCGCCTCGTCGGTGGCGTCGAACGGCACGGCGCGATGCCGGTCTGCGGGTGCCAATGCTGCGAGCGCATCGCCAAGGCGATCGATGTCGCGGTCGGCGAGATAGACATGTGCTCCCTCGGCCGCGAAGCGCCGCACCGCCGAAAGTCCGATCCCCGAGGCCGCGCCCGTTACCAGGACAATGCGATCGGCGAACCGGTTCATCTGCGGTCGAGCCCGGCGTCGCGGCGGCTCATCGCGACGATATCCTCGAAATTCGGATTGGCGCGCGCCAATATGTCATCCGCCCGCTGCCGGATCGCCGGATCGAAGCTCGTCGTGGTGAAGGCGTAGAAGCGATTCTCGATGATCGCTGCGAAGGCGATGTCGGCGGCTTCCTCGGGCGTGGTGGCGTGGCGATAGAGTTCATCGCGTATCGCCTCGAGATCGGCGGATTCCTGCAATGGGCCGTCGCCATCGGCGAACGCGTCGGGGCGGTGGCGTTCGGCGTCGTAGATGCCCGTGGCCACCAGTCCAGGGCAGAGCATCGTCACCCCGATTGGGGCGCCCACCTCCTTGAGCCCAGCATAGAGCGCCTCGGTAGCGCGCACGACGGCATGCTTGGACGCCCCGTAGCAGGCGGAGCCCGAACCACTGACGACGCCCGCGACCGAAGCGGTGTTGAGGATATGGCCGGGGCGGCCCGCAGCGATCATCCGCGGCACGAAGGCCCGCATCCCGTGCACAACGCCGTAGAGGTTGACCCCGAGCGACCATTGCCAGTCGCCCAGACTATATTCCCAAACCTTGCGGTGACGTCCGCCGGGAACGATGCCGGCATTGTTGCAGAGCAAATCGACCGAGCCGAAGCGGTCCCAGGCCAGATCGGCGAGGCTGGCAACGCTCGCTGCATCGGATACGTCGGTTCTTACGGCCAGCGCCCGTCCGTCGCCCAGATCTGCCTCTACCTTGGCCGCATCCTCGAAGCGGATATCGGCGAGCACGACGTTCATACCTTCGGCCGCCGCCCGGCGGGCGAGCGCGGCGCCGATGCCGCTCCCGGCACCGGTGATGACGGCCGTCTTGCCAGAAAAATCGGAGATCATTTCTATCCTTTCGCGGGGGCTGTCGTTGTCGGGATCGGGCGAGAGCCGGGAACTTCCGGCGCTTTCCCCTGCGCCATGGCCGCGCGATAGAGCCGAGCCGCGTAGACGAACAGCATTGCGCCGACGACCGAAGATATCAGCGACAGCGACAGCGCATAACGAAGCCCATTATCGCCCGCCCCGAACTGCCGAACCAGCAGATCACTCAGCATGCCGGTGCACCATGGACCCAGCCCGAGCCCGAACAGATTGAAGATCAGCAGCAGCACCGCGTTGCTGAAAGCGCGCATGTGGGCGGGGACGAGCGACTGGGTAACCGCGAGTACCGGGCCGTAATAAGCGATCATCAGCAGCGAAGAGATTGCGGCCATCGCGATCGACAAGCCTGTCGAAGCGACCAGATATTGCGCCAACGCCACCGGCACGGTCGTGCCCACGGCCAGCGCCATTATCCAGACGCGCCACCGCTGGTCGCGAACTGCCAGCCGGTCGGCGAGAAAGCCTCCTAGAAACATGCCCACCGCGCCACCGGCTCCGCTCAGCATCGCCATCAGCAGCGACACGTTCTGAAGCGACAGGCCATGATTACGCGTGAAGAACGGTGCGTTCCAGGTCATCATCGCATATTGCGAGAAGCCGTGCAGCATGGTGGCGAGTACGACGTAGCGGAACGCCTTTTCCTGCCAGAGGAAGGTCAGCGCGGCCCGTACCGGCACGGTTTCGGTGCGCGTTCCAGCCGCCTCGAAGCGTCCGCGCGGCGGCTCCTTGATCAAGGCCAGTGCGAGGGGAGCAAGCAGGAGCCCTGCCATTCCAATGATTGCGAACGACAACCGCCAACCGACCGTGGCCGCTAGCCAACCGGTCACGCTATATCCCAGCATCATTCCCACCGGCAGCGCCAGTCCCCAGGCTGACATGGCAGTGGCGCGGCGCGCGGGTGGATAATAGTCGGCGAGGAGCGATACGCTGGCTGGAACGCTACCCGACTCGCCGATCGCGACGCCGATGCGGAAGAAGACGAGTGTGCCGAAGCCGATTGCCAGGCCGCTCAGCCCCGTCATCGCACTCCAGATGGCGAGCGAGGCTGCGACCAGAAACCGCCGGCTCATGCGATCGGCGAGCCGGGCAACCGGCAGCGACAAAGTCGCGTAGAACAGAGCGAAGGACAGGCCGGTCAGGGCCCCCATCTGCGCGTCCGACAGGCCAAGTTCCGTCTTGATCGGGATCTGCAAGATCGAAAGGATGGTGCGGTCGATATAATTGAAGGTCGACACCAGGAAGAGTGCGAACAAGGCGTTCTTGCGCACGGACGTGTCATCCGAAGCGGCGTGCTGGCCTGGCGCTTGAGACGGGATGTTCATCGGATCGCCCTTCAGTTCCAGCCGGCGGTGCGCGCGGCGGTGATCCCGAACGTCATGGCCAGCGCTAACCCCCCGGCATAGCCGGTGCCGAAGGCGCCGCCCGCGTCGCTGCCGGCCGCCAGCAGCCCCGGGACGGGCCTTCCGGTTCGATCGAGCACCCGCGCCCGCGTATCGATCGTCAGCCCGCCGAAGGTGAAGGTGATCGCGGGATGCACGACCAGCGCATAAAAAGGAGCGCGGTCAAGCGGCTCGCACGCATCCATGCGCGGGGGATCGAGCGTTTCCCATCCCTGGCGGGCAGCCTCGTTGAAGGCAGCGACAGAGCGCTCGACCTGGCCGCCGTCAAAGCCCTGCTCCGTTGCAAAGGCGGCAATCTCCGCGAGGGTCGAGGCGACGATCCCCTTGCCGCCCAGTTCGAGCGCCGCCTGCATCTTGTCGACTGGCACCCCCGTCGCGACGATCGGCTGGGTCGCATATTGCTCGTGCACGCGCGCGTCCCATATGCACAGGGCCCGGGCGTTGCGCTGAATCAGCGTTGCATAGCTGTTGGCATGGTCGCCGAAGGTCTCGTCGCAAAAGCGCAGACCCTGCTCGTTGAGCAACAGCGCCTGCTCGCTGTGATATTGCGACAGCATGACATAGAGGCGTTCCTCTCCCCATTCCGTCGATTCACTGACCAGGTGGCCGTAAAAGCCGGGGTTGGTAGCGGCAATCTCGCCGCCCGCGGCCTCGCCAAGTCGTAGCCCCTGTCCATCGCTAAACGGGTTCGACCGCAGCCGCATGTCACGCGCGTGTGGATGGATATAGCGCGCGCGCAGCTCGGGCGATGCCTGGAAGCCGCCAGTGGCCAGGATCGTCGAGCGCGCCCGCACTGTCACATCACCATCGGCGTGACGCGTGCGGGCGCCGATCACCGCGCCCGCATCGTCCTTGATGAGCGTATCGCTGGTCGTGCCCAGGATTACATGACCCCCCGCCGCTTCGACCAGCGACGCGCAACCGCGCACATGTTCGACGATGTCGATCTGGTAGCCATAGCCGTGGAGGACGCCCATGCGCGGCGAAATGGCCACCTCGCGACGCCTGAGCCAGGCGATCGCATCGGGATAGGTATCGAACAGGACGTCGCCGAGCACCGGGTCGCCACCGGCATAGAGCGCCATCTTCCCGCGCGATGATGCGGTCCACAACACCCCGCCGGAAAGCACCGCCGATCCGCCGATCGCCGGCGCTCGTTCGACAACGATGGCTTTCGCGCCCCGCTCGGCGGCCCAGCCCGCCGCCGACAGGCCCGCCATGCCGGCACCGATGACAAGCAGATCGCAATCGATGGTGTCTTCGTCCATTCCGTCCGTTCCTGGCCTGGCCTGGAGTCGTGCCCCTCCCCTCGAAAGAGGAGGGGGTATCGGCAGCTAGAACTTCATCTCCCCCTGGAGAACGACGGCGCGGGGTTCACCCGCGACGGTGAAGACCTCGCCAATGCCGCCGGGCTTATCGACGCCCAGCGTCGCATAGCGCCGGTTGGTCAGGTTACGGCCGATCAGCGAGATGGCCCAACGGTCGTCCACGGTTGTGATCCGCGCGCCGGCGTTGACGGTCGTGAAGCCCTTCTGGAACGACACCGGGTTGAGGTTGAGCCCGCTATAATAGCCCGACGTGTGACGAATATCGGCATTCACGGTCATCCTGAACTCCGACGTCAGATCGAATTCCTGCACGATTCCCGCCGTGAACACCCAATCTGGCGAGCGATAGACGGATTTTCCGGACAGATCCTGATGAGCGGGGACCGCTGTGGTGGTTGGGGTCGCCGCCACGGCCGGAATACATCCGGTCGCGACCGTCTGTCCGGCATAGCATTGGGCGATCGGGAAGCGTTCGAATTGAGCGTCGTTATAGGATGCCGATGTGCGTAAAGTCGTCCCCCTGGCCGGGCGATAGCTTGCTTCGAATTCGACGCCCTGGGTCAACGTGCTCGCGGCATTCTGGGTGACGAACACCGGCGAACCGTTCGGCAGCACCAGCAGCGACGTCAGCGGCAGGCCCTTATATTTGTACCGGAAGCCGGTGAGGGTGGCGGTGAGTCGGTTGTTGAGGAGCGACGCCTTGGTGCCGATCTCGAAACCGCGCACCTTTTCCGCGCTGAAACTCAACGTATCCTTGGTGGCGGTCGCAGCGAGGATGCCCGGATTGGAGAACCCGCCGGCTAGGTAGCCGGTCTTGTAGGCGCCATAGATCATCACGTCGTGGGCGGGATGCCAGGTCACGGTTGCTTCGGGCGAGAAATTGTCCTCGCTCTTGCGACCCCGGATGACGGTGCCGATAGGGAGCTGCCCCACAGCGTTCGAGTTCACGAAAGTCGTGAAGCTCCTCAGACTGTTCCTTTGCTTGGTGTAACGTCCACCACCCGCAAGCTCGAGCGCATCCGAGAATTTGAAGATGAGCTGGCCGAACGCCGAGTAGGCGCTGCTCCTGTTATGCTGCTCGTTGTCATAGGTGTGGAATTTGCCGCTCGTTGCGTCCGGCAGCATCGCCCCATTGGCGCCGCCGACAAACAAGGTGCGCCGGTTGCGTTCATAATGGCCGCCCGCCGCGAAATTGAACATGCCGTCGAACGAGGAGACGACGCGGACCTCTTCGTAGAAGCTCTTGTTCTTCTCGTTGCTGTAGGACCAGAACTGCGAATAGGCTGTGCCGTCGGCATTGCCCTGGCTCACATAATCATAGTCATAATAGCCGGTAACCGATGTCAGCTTGATCTTCCCGACCTCGTAATTGAGGGAGAGTGTCGGCATCGCGGTATCGTTGCTCGAAAAAGGCTGCCCGTTGTCGTGGCTCTTCACCTGCGGCCACAGATTGATGATGGTGGGCGACAGCCACCCCTGCGAGGATCGATTGTCGAGTTTGCAGTCGCCGGTCGGATCGAGCAGGCCGGTGCTCGTGCCGGGACGTGCCCGGGACGCGGGGCAGCCCATGACCTCGTCGAAGCTCTGCAGACTCTGGCCTTCGTAATGGCTGTAGAGCATCTTGAAGGTGGCATCGAAATCGCCGGCTTCATATTTGAGCGTCAACCTGCCGGCCAGCTTCTTCTCGGCGCCAAGCTTGTGCTGCGCAGCGGGCACGAACACGCTGCCGGTGGCGCCGCTGCGCAGCAGGTCGACCACACCGTTGTTCTGGTTGCGGATATAGCCCTGGCTTTGGCTCGCGAACAGGGCGACCCGCGCGCCCAGATTTTCGGTGAGCGGCCCGGCGATCGCACCTTCCAGCGAGGCCGTGTCGGCGGTGAACTCATAACCGCCGCGCAGATAACCGGACAATTCCGACGTCGGATCGGCGGATTTGACCGAAACCACGCCGCCAGGCGAATTCTTGCCGAAGAACAGCGCTTGCGGCCCCTTGAGGACATCGACCGTCTCAATGTCGAACAATGCGTCGTTGAGGATGCGGCCGCGGCTGATCGCCATACCGTCGAAATCCAGGAGAACTGACTGCTCGACCCCGGCATCGAGGCTCGCCGAACTGACGCCGCGCATGGTGATCGACGTGCCCGATCCTGTGAAGCCGCGGTCCAGCGAAATCTGCGGCGCCAGAATCTTGATGTTGGCGATGGACGTCATGTTATACTGGCGGATGTCCTGCGCGCCGATGACGTTTGCGGCAACCGGGACATCGATCAGCCGCTCGGTGCGGCGACGCGCTGTCACCACGATATCGGTAGCGGATTGCGTGCCGGATGATTCCGCGGCATCGGTAGGTGCCTCGGCTTGCTGATCAGCCTCGGCGCTCCAGGCCGCAGCCGGATAAGCCAGGCAGATAATCGCACTGCTCGCCAGCAGCAGTCGCGTCAGCGGAATGTCATGTGATAGGCGCTTCATTTCCCTCTCCCCTGGATGGACGCTGAGCCGGCTTTGATTTTGAGCTCAGGGTCGGTGATGGTCCTAAGCTTGCTTACGAGGCGCCCGCGCGCCGGGCTTGCGCCCACGCCGCCTTGGCCAATGGCTCGATACGGGTGACGATGTCGGATGCGTTCGCGGCCGTTTGGACACCGTCCCGAGCGCGGCCGGCGATGCCCTGCAGGATCGCGGCCACCCGGAACAAATTGAATGCGCGATAGAAAGGCAACATCGGATCGACATCGAAGCCGGTTCGGTCGCGATAGCGCATCGCATAATCCTCAGCCGTTGGGATGCCGAGGGCACCGAGATCCTTGCCCAGCAATGTGCCGCGCACATCCACCCCCTCAGGGCGGAACCATTCCATCATATGATATGTCAGGTCGCCGAGCGGGTGGCCGATCGTCGACAGTTCCCAATCGAGGGCGGCCACGACGCGTGGCTCGGTCGGATGGATTAGCAGATTATGGAACGAGTAGTCGCCGTGGACGAGGCTTGATAATCCCTTTTCCTCGGGAATCGCGCCGGGTAGCCATTCGATCAGCCGGTCCATCTCCGGCAAGTCGTGCGTTCGCGAAGCCGCATATTGTCGCGACCAGCGCGATACCTGGCGCGCGAAATAATCGCCGGGGCGGCCATAGTCGCCAAGCCCGAGCCGCTCATAATCGACGAGATGGAGCCGGGCGAGCGTCTCATTGGCCGAATCATAGACGGCCGCCCGCTGCTCGCGCGTGAGATCGGGCATCATCGCGTTCCAGAAGATGCGCCCCTCCACGTGGCGCATCACATAGAACATCGTGCCGATGACATCCTCGTCCTCGCACAGCACCAGCGGCTCCGGCACCGGCAGACCGGCCTCGAACAAGGCGCGGGTGACGCGATATTCGCGATCGACGGCATGGGCCGATTTGAGCAGCACGCCGGCCGGCTTGCGGCGCAGCACATATTTGGCGTCGGGCGTGATCAGCAAATAGGTCGGGTTCGATTGGCCGCCTTCGAACTGCTCGACCGCCAGCGGGCCTGCAAAGCCCTTCACCGCGCCATCGAGATATTGTGCGAGCCTTCGCTCATCGAACCGGGCGCCGGCGGCGACGGTCGACGTGCCGCCGATATAGGATGCGGGCTGCGGAGCGCTCATGCGCGCGGCCCCCGATATTTACCGAGTTCGATGTGCGCCAGCTGGCGCTCATGCACCTCGTCGGCGCCGTCGGTCAGCCGCACGATGCGGGTGTTGGCATAGAGTTCGGCAAGCCCGAAATCGTCGGACACTCCGCCGCCGCCATGCGCCTGAATGGCTTCGTCGACGATCCGCTGCGCGATTTTGGGTGCAGCGATCTTGATCATCGCGATTTCGGCGCGCGCGGCCTTGTTGCCCACCGTATCCATGCTGTGCGCGGCCTTGAGGCACAGCAGCCGCGCCATCTCGATCTCGCAGCGCGCACGGGCGATCCGCTCCTCCCACACCGAATGCTCGGCGATGGGCTTTCCGAACGCGTGTCGCGTCAGCAGGCGGCGGCACGTCTTTTCGAGCGCGACCTCCATCGTCGCGATGTTGCGCATCGTGTGGTGGATACGGCCCGGCCCGAGCCGGCCTTGGGCGATCTCGAAGCCACGGCCTTCGCCAAGCAGCAGATTTGCGGCCGGCACCCGGACATTTGCGAGGTCCACCTCGAAATGCCCATGCGGGGCGTGATCGTAGCCGAACACCGGCAAGTGGCGGATCAGCGTGATGCCAGGCGTATCGCGCGGCACGAGGATCATCGACTGCTGTGAATATGCCGGCGCGTCCGGGTCGGTCTTGCCCATCACGATGAAGAAGGCGCAGCGTGGATGGCCGGCACCCGACGACCACCATTTGCGGCCGTTGATCACATAGTCGTCGCCGTCGCGGCGAATCTCGGTCTGAATGTTGCGCGCATCCGATGACGCGACCGCTGGCTCGGTCATCAGGAAAGCGGAGCGAGTCTCGCCATCCCGCAGCGGAATCATGAAGCGCTGCTTCTGGTCCGGCGTGCCATAGCGGTGCAGCACTTCGAAATTGCCCGTGTCGGGCGCCATGCAGTTGAACACTTCGGACGCGAAGGAGATGCGCCCCATCAGCTCGGCTATCGGCGCATATTCGACGTTGCTCAGTCCGACGCTGGTGAAATATTCGTCATCATGCGGGGACGGCGGCATGAAGATGTTCCACAGGCCCTCCGCCCGCGCCTTGGACTTCAGCTCGTCGAATATCGGCGGGATCTCGGCCCAGCGATCGATCTGGGCGAGTTGCTGGTGATAGACCGGAACGGCCGGAACGATATGATCGTCGATGAAGGTGCGTACGCGCTCCATCCACTCCCGCGATCGTGCCGATTGTTCAAAATCCATTTCGCTCCCCTAACAGCCTGGCCAACGAGGCCGTCGTGAGACAGCTCCCGTCGAGGTGGGCTCGTTCGACCAGTCGGTCGGGAAAAACTGGTAATCGACCGACTGGTCGGCTGTCAATGGAAAATGCCCGACCACGCGGTCGGCTGTCAGATAGGTCAGTGCGAATATTTCCGATTGACGCCCGACCAGTCGGTCGACATGCTTTCATGCAGGAGAGACCAATGCCGACAAGCCCGTTGATGGACGTCCCGCTGCTCAGGGGGCATGCACCCTACACCCTCGCGGGTTTCGCCGCATTCCGTTCGGTGATCGACACCGACGGGGCGGTGCCGGCGAAGTTCAAGGCGCTGTTCGCCGCGGTTGCGGCCATAGACCGCCGCCATCTCTGCCTTGCCCGGCGCGAACTGGCGCGGGGCGTGGGACTGGGCCTGACTTCGGTCGAAGCCACTGCGGGATTGATCGTGCTGGCCAGCTTGCGCGGCGAAGCGGCGGCGCTCGACTTTGCCGAGGTCATCGCGGCGTCGTTCGCGGCGATCGACGCACCGGCACCCCAGCCGCTGCCGACTGCGGCTGCGGGAGAAGCCGTCGCCAACTTCGCCGCGTATTTCGGAACGATCCCCGCCCCGCTTGCGCAATTGCTGCGCCTCAATCCCGCGGCTGCGGACGCTTATTATCTGATGCGGCGCGGCAGCATCGACGCCAATCCGCTGTCGCCCAAATATGGCGAGCTGCTGCTGCTCACCATATTGGCCGCCGGCTACAGCCCGATGGCCGTCACCCATGTCCGTGGCGCTCGATTGGCGGGCGCCACCGACGAGGAGATTGCCGAGGCGGTGCTATGTGCGGTGCCGTCGGCGGGCATCGCTGCCTGGATGGCGGTCGGCGCGATGCTGGCGCCTCCGGACGAAAGCGGTGCCGCGTGACAGATTTTGCGCAGGTCGGCTGTCCATCTGCGCGCCCATCCGATGTGAAAAAAGGAGACTCAACATGGAACTTGAACAGGACGTCATTCAGTATGAACTGGCCGATGACGGCATCTGCACCATCTGGCTGAACCGCCCGCACAAGCGCAACTGCGTCAGCCCGCAACTGCTGCGCGAGCTCGAAGTCGCAGTGGATCGCGCGGCGGCCGACAAGAAGGCGCTGGCCGTCGTGTTCCGCGGTCGGGGCAACACCTTCTGCTCGGGCGCGGATCTCGACCAGCTGGTCGGCCCGGTCCTGCACGAATCGACGGTTTCGCTGCAGCTGGCGATCGATTCGGCGCGCACCTACGACAAGATCTACAATATGAGCAAACCGACGATCGCGGCGGTCGAGGGCTATGCCGTCGCCGGCGGCTTCGAACTGATGATCTCGTGCGATTTCGCGCTCGCCGCGTCCGAGGCGAAGATCGGCGATTTCCACATCCGCCGCGCCTTGTTCGGCGGTGCCGGCCCGATCTATCGCCTGCCGCGCTACATCGGCATGCGCAAGTCCAAGGAGCTGATGCTCACCGGCAAGCTGCTGTCGGGCGACGAGACCGTCGAATGGGGCCTGTGCAACGCGTCCGCGCCCGCGGCTGAATTCGACAAGCTGATCGCCGATTTCTGCGCGCCGCTGATCGACAAGAGCCCGTTCTGCATGTGGATGACGAAGATGGCGCTCAATCGCGGTATGGATGCGGACACCAATTCGCTGATCACGCTGGAAACGATGACCTGCAACGTCGTCCATCACTCGGCCGATGCCAAGGAGGGCGTCAGCGCCTTCCTCGAAAAGCGCAAGCCGGTCTGGACTGGCAACTGATCGATGGCGGTCAGCTTCGTCGTCCTGGCGCGCCGGCCATCGGACTGGGACCAGGATCGGTTCACGACCTGGTGGCGCGGTCCGCATGCCGACGCGGCCCGGGTGCTGCCGGGGCTGATCGCCTATCGGCATGGCGTGGTGACGCGGGATTATGACAATCCCGATGAACCCGCCTGGGACGGCCATGCCGTGCTGACCTTCGCCGATCAAAAGGCGCTCGATACCGCGTTCGCCTCGCCCGAATGGGCGGCGGCGACGCGGCAGACCAAGGGCATGGGCGGCAAGCGGATCGTCCTCATTACCGAGGAAGTCGATCTGCTGATGCCGGGAAGCGGGGGAAGCGCGTGAACGAGCGGAGCGCCTTTGCTTTGTCTCGTCGGCCATTGCCCACAGACGCCAAGATAAGGCTCGTGGGCGAAGACGTTCATCTATCCTCCCCCGCTAGGGAGAGGTGTCGCCCAAGGCGGCGGAGGGGCGGGCGGCGACCAGCTGCAGCTTGAGGGCTCACCTGCTCCTCTTCCTCCGAGGCGTACGCCGTCCTCCCCTCCGTCAGCGCTTTGCGCTGCCACTCCCCCTGGGAGGATCGGTATGGAACAGACCATGGCATATAATCAGTATCTGACCGATTACCCTGCCCAAGGATGCGATCATGGCTGACGAAACCGCAGGCTTTACCGGCCGTCTTTTTCGGCTCGACGGCAAAAAGGCGCTGATCACCGGCGGCCGTGGCGCGCTGGCCGAGACGATCGCGGTGACCCTCGCCGATCTCGGCTGTGCCATCGCGCTCGCCTCGCGCCATGAGGCCGATTGTGCCGCGACCGCGGCATCGGTCTCCGAACGCTTCGGCACACGGGCGATCGGCCTGTCCTGCGACATCACCGACGAGGATTCGGTCGAACGGACGGTCGCCGCTACGGTCGAGCGGCTCGGCGGCATCGACATCCTCGTCAACAATGCCGGGGCCTCCTGGTGGGGCTTGCCGCAGGACATACCGCTCAAGGGCTGGCGCAAGGTGATCGACGTCAACCTTACCGGCACGTTCCTGGCCTGCCGCCACGCGGCGCGGCACATGATCGAGGCGGGTGGCGGGGCGATCGTCAACATCGCCTCGGTGGGGGCCTATCTGTCCTATCGGCCCGAGGCGGGGCAGGTCGTGCCCTACACGACGAGCAAGGCGGCGATCGTTCACCTGACCAGCGACCTTGCCGCGCAATGGGCCGAGCACGGCGTCCGCGTCAACGCGATCGCGCCGGGATCGATCGAAACCGGGATGACCGAAACGCTCGATGCTGCCGTCCAGGAAAAAACCCGCGCCGGCATATTGCTCGGTCGCTTCGGCCGCCCCGGCGAAGTGGCCGGTACGCTGGCGCTGCTAGCCTCGGAGGCTGGCAGTTTCATCACCGGCCAGACCTTCCTGGTCGACGGAGGGCAATCGCTTGCCTGAGAGCTCCACCACGACCGACCTGGCCTGGGACGATACCCGCCTCTGGCCCCAGTTCGATGGGCTGGCCTCCGCAGATCCCGACGCGCTGGCAGTCGTCGATTGTGCCGACCAACTCTGGTCACGCGGCACGCTGCACGCGATAGCGCACGATATCGCCGATCGGCTGCGGGCGCTCGAGATCGGTGCAGGCGACCGGATATTGGTCGCCGCCCACAAGACCGCGGAGACCCTGGCAGCCGCGCTCGCCATTTCAGCCGTCGGCGCGGTGTTCTGCCCATTCTCGCCCAAGCTCAGCGCCGGCGATGTGGCGGTGCTGGAGGCGCGGTTGGGCCATGCCGCGCGGATCGATGCCGACGCAAGCGGCGATCTCACCATCGCGGGGCCGACAGCGATGCCGCGCTCCTCCGATCCCCGCAACAGGGCTACCGCACTGATCGGCTTCACGTCGGGCACCACCGGCGTGCCCAAAGGCGTGATGCACGGGCCGGGCGCGCTGAATTATGCGACGCGAGCCTGCGCGACGATCGCGGGGCTCCAGCCCGGTGACGCGATCCTGGGCATCGTACCGATGGATAGCGCGCCAGGCTTCACCTTCACCGCGCATTTCGCGCTCTCGCTCGGCTATCCGCTGGTGCTGATCGATCCCTGGGTCCCCGCCGCGGCCCTCGCACGCGCCGAGCGGTATCGATGCGGTTGGGCGATCGCGGTGCCGACGCACCTGTTCACGATGATCGAGGCCGTCCGGCTGGGCGAGTGGAGCGGCACGCTGCCGCTGCGCGCGATGGCGGTCGGCGGCAGCGCGATGACGCCGGAGCTGATCGCCGATGCCGACGCCCTGCTCGGGCTCAAGGTGCTGCGGATGTTCGGCATGTCCGAATGCATGGGCCATAGTTCCAACCATCCCGGCCACCCGCTCCAACGGCGCCAGCACTTCGATGGCATCCCCTTCCCCGGAACCGAGGAGGAAGCGTTCGACGATGAATTGCGGATGCAGCCGCGCGGCACCCGCGGGCAGGCCGGCGTACGCGGGCCGTCGCTATTCCTGGGCTATGCCGACGGTCTCGGGGCGGGCCAGGAACGCATGACGCCGGACGGCTTCTACCTGACCGGCGACGAGATCATCCGCGATCAGGGCGGCTTCGTCCGGGTCGTCGGGCGGATCAAGGACCAGATCATTCGCGGTGGCTTCAACATCGATCCGGCCGAGATCGAGGCGGCTTTGCTGCGCCATCCGGCCATCGCCGAAGTCGCGGTGGTCGCGGTGCCCGAACGCAAGCTCGGAGAGCAGGCCTGCGCGGTCTGCCGCGTCCGCCCCGGCGCCGGCGAGGTCGATCTGCCGGTCTTGCTCGATCATCTGGCGGGGCAGGGATTGAGCCGCAAGAAATGGCCCGAACATCTGGTGCTGGTCGATGCGATGGCGCTGACCGCCACCGGCAAGATCGACAAGAAGGCGATGGCTGCGCGCGCCGCCGAAGACGTCCTGCAAAGCGCACAAGGGTCTAAGACAGCATGACCGCATTAGCCACGCTGGCGATCGAAGATGGCGTCGCCGTCGTCACCATCGACAATCCTCCGGTCAATGCACTCGGTGCGGCGCTCCGCCGCGCCTTGTTCGATCGCCTGGAGGAGGCGTTCGCGGCTCCCGACGCGCAGGCCGTCGTGCTGATCTGCGCTGGCCGCACCTTCATCGCCGGTGCGGATATCGGCGAGCTCGGCAAGCCGGCGGCGTTGCCGACCTTCTTCGACCTGTTCGACCTGATCGAGGACGGGCCGAAGCCGGTGATCGCCGCGATCCACGGCACCGCGCTAGGCGGCGGCTTCGAATTTGCGTTGGTCTGCCACTATCGGATCGCGACGCAATCGGCACGGGTCGGCCTGCCCGAGGTGACCCTGGGCATATTGCCGGGGGCCGGCGGCACGCAACGCGTTCCCCGCCTCGCGGGGGCGGCGGCTGCGCTCGACATCCTGACCTCGGGCCGCCATGTGCGCGCACCCGAAGCACTCGACCTCGCCCTGGTCGATGCGGTCGTGCCCGATCAGGCGCTGCGCGCAGCGGCGATCGCATTCGCACAGGACGTGATCCGCAAGGGCGCGCCTCGCCCGCGCATCCGCGACCGAACCGGCGTGGAGGCGCGGCCTGAGCTGTTCGCCGAATTTCGCAAGACGAACGCCCAGCGCTTTCGCGGCCTCAAAGCCCCGGAGGCGATCGTCTCGCTGGTCGAGGCCGCCGCTGCCCTGCCGTTCGAAGACGGCATGGCGCGCGAGCAAGCGGCGTTCGACACGCTGGTGGCCAGCACCGAATCGGAGGCGCTGCGCTATAATTTCTTCGCCGAACGCGAGACGGTACGCGTGCCCGATATCCGTGCCGATATCCGGCCGATCGACATTTGCACGGTCGGGATCATCGGCGCAGGCACGATGGGCAGCGGCATCGCCATCAATTTCCTCAATGCGGGCCTGCCGGTAACTTTGGTCGAAACCAGCACCGCCGCGCTCGATCGGGGCGTCGGCAATATCCGCCGCGTCTACGAGACGAGCGCGAAGAAGGGCCGGCTGACTCGGGATCAGGTCGATGAGCGACTTCGGCTGCTCACGCCCACGATCGACATCGGATCGGTGGCGGCTGCCGATCTCGTGATCGAAGCGGTATTCGAGAGCCTCGAGGTCAAACGGGACATCTTCGCCCGGCTCGACCGAATCGTCCGTCCGGAAGCGATCCTTGCCTCCAACACGTCGTTCCTCGATCTCGACGCCATCGCCGCGGCGACAGGCAATCCCGGACGGGTGGTCGGCCTGCATTTCTTCTCGCCCGCCAATGTCATGCGGCTGCTCGAAGTGGTGCGCGGGACGCAGACCGCGAAGCCGGTGATCGCGACGGCAATGGCGCTCGCGCGGCGGATCGGCAAGGTGCCGGTGCTGAGCCGCACCTGCCCCGGCTTCATCGCCAACCGGCTGCTCGCACCGCGTGGTGCGCAGGCCGACGCGCTTGCGCTCGAAGGCACGCCGATCGCCACGATCGATCGCGTTCTGTTCGACTACGGCTTCGCCATGGGTCATTTCCAAATGATGGATCTGGTCGGGCTCGACGTGGTCGGCCGCGAGGGCAATGAGCGCACGGCGATGGGCGATCTCGTCGCCGCCGGCCGGCTCGGGCAGAAGCAGAATGGCGGCTATTACGACTATGACGCGGCCCGCCGGCCGACGCCTTCCCCGCTGGCAGACCGGATCATCGGCGATGTCGCGCAGGCCAGGGGTGTCACACAGGCCCCGACGCTGGGCGCGGACGCGCTGCTTGCGCGCCTGCTGTATCCCGTCGTCAACGAAGGCGCGCGGATATTGGAGGAGGGCATCGCGCTGCGCGCGTCCGATATCGATGTCGCAGCCGTGCTCGGCTATAACTGGCCGGTCTATACCGGCGGGCCGATGTTCTGGGCGGGCGCCGTCGGCCTCGATCGAGTTGTCGCCGGATTGCGCGATCTGGAAGCCAGCCATGGCGCTGCCTTCCGTCCTGCCGATCTGCTCGTCGATCTCGCCGCGCGAGGCGCGCGGTTCCAGCCATGACCGTCAATCGCGCCTGGCTGCTCGCGCGGCGGCCGCAGGGGCGCGTGTCGATTTCAGATTTCGCATATCGCGAGGAACCGTTCGTGCCGCAGGTGCTGGCGGAAGGCGAGGTGTTGGTGCGCAACCACCTCTTCTCCTGCGCGCCGACGATCCGGAACTGGCTTAACCAGCCGGGCAACAGCTATCGAAGCGCGATCGGCATCGGCCAGCCGGTGGCGGGCATGGCAGGTGCAGAGGTGATCGCCTCGTGCCATCCGCATTTCAGCGCCGGGGATCTGATCACGGCGGTGTCGCCCTGGCAGGACTATGCGGTGCTGACGCCGGATCGGGCGGCCGTGCCGATCGTCGCGATACCCGACGGGCTCACGCTCGCCGACGCGCTCGGCCCCTATTCGCCCAACAGCCTGACCGCTTTTTTCGGCATGATCGACGTGGGGCGGGCGGCGGCGGGTGATACCGTCCTCATCTCGGGCGCCGCGGGTTCGGTCGGTGCGGTCGCCTGCCAGATCGCGCGGATCCGGGGCTGCCGGGTCGTCGCCATCGCCGGCGGGCCCGATAAATGCACATGGCTCCGCGATGTTGCCCGGGTGGATGCGACGATTGACTATAAGGAAGAGGATCTGGCCGCCCGGATTGCGGAACTCTGTCCCGAGCGCGTGAATCTCTTCTTCGACAATGTGGGAGGCGTTGTCTTGCAGGCGGCTGTGGATGCCATGGCTGTGCATGGCCGCATCGTTCTGTGCGGCCAGATTTCGGCTTATGACACAGGACAGCCTGCGCCCGGCCCGCGCGACATGATGAAACTGGTCTACGGCCGCATCCTGATGCAGGGCTTTGTCGTCGGTGACTTTGCCGCGCGATATGACGAGGCGTACACCGCACTTCGCCTGTGGATCGAGCGCGGCGACATCATGTGTCGCATTGATTTGCGGAAGGGATTCGAACGACTGCCCGAGGCATTTGTTGACCTGTTTCGCGGCAACAGTGAAGGAACACTCCTCGTGAGCACCGCGTCAGCCGAAGGGTGAGCCGCTTCGCGCCATCCATGTAGCAAAGCGGGATATCTGACAGAAATCCGCCGAGCGAGAGCTCCGGCTTTGCCAACGGCAATTCCTCCAGAGCGAATTTCAGTTATCAGAGGGAAAAGGTCGATATCGGTGGACTTCTGCGGACCCCTGCGGAGGGGTTCCTGGCGGGCCACGCCCGATGATGATGGGCAATACGTCTACGCTATAGCACTATGATAAAGTCGCCTCTCCAAAATAGGGCGAAGCGCATAAAGGGGTCTGTCTCGGCGCAATTCAATGCTCAGTGACGTACGACGGTATTTGAGCAGCTGGATCAAGTCAGAAGTTGGCGGAAGCTGACAGCTCACATATAGAAAACCGCGTCCGCACGGGCCGGGCATGGTCGGGCATGGTGAAGCCGAGTTTTCGACCGGAGATCGAGAAGTTGCTGGCGCTTTGGTCTGATTGCGACTGGTCGACTGCAGAGGTCAAAGCCATAGCCGAAGCGCGGGTGCCGGAGCTTGCGCCGAAAACGGCGGCACTTGAAGCGATGAGCTCCCTGTCAAGCAGCAGCGGCGGACGAAGCAAGAATCGCCAACGCCAGATCGCCCGCGGCATCGGGAAGGGTGCCTCGGTTTGCGATGATGCCCCCTTTCCGGGGAAATTGGAAAGCTCGCGGGGTGAAAGCCGAGGCCAGGGAATCGCGAGCGGATCGCCCTCAACGTGAGCGCAGGGATTCGCACACGCACTTTGGCACCGCTCACGCGCCAATCCGGCGCCGGCAGCTATTCCCTCTTGGCCGTCCCTGTAAAGGAGGCCGATCAGCCGGTGGGGGCAGGCGGAAGCCGAAAATAGTCCGTCACGCGCCGGCCATAGGCCTCGTCGAAGACAGGCGCTGAATCCGGCCGGAAACTCGGGGCGCCCTCCAACAAGCGCTTGTCGATCGCGGCCACATATCCACCCTGTGTCTCATCGTAGCGAAACGCCGGCCAGGGAACCGGATGATAGCTTTGTCCCAGCCCGAGAAAACCGCCTGTGGACAGGATGACATAGGCGACCTGTCCGGTCCGCTCGTCGAGGATGAGCTTGTCGACGGTGCCAAGCTTGTCGCCATCGCGGCCATGCACGGTCTTGCCTCGCACATCGTCGGCGGAAATCAGGATGCGGGTTGCGAAGGGATGGGCAACGGGTATTTCTGCATTGATGGCCATGGTCATTCTCCGTTCAATAAATCTCCGGGGCGGCAGGCAATTGCCCACCGCGCCGAAAACGTGCCTTCTCAGGCCATGCTGTGCTTGAGAGCGCTCGCCTGATCATGGCCGGCCTTCACCGAGGTGAAGGCCTCGCGAATGACGGACCTCGTTGCCGGCTCCAGATCGGTATCCTTCAGGGCGATTTCGAACTTCGCCTTGATGTGATCCTCGCCTCGCTCGACTTCCTCGATGATCGCCTTGTCGTTCTTGACGGTGAGGGCCTGCTTCAGGTCCATGAAGCTGCGGTGCGCGGCGCCGAGGAAGCTGGCGCTGTCCTCAGGCTTGCCGCCGAGCCCACGAACCTCGGCCTGCAAGGAGGCGACGACCGCGCCACGATCACGCGCGAAATCGGCGAACATCGCCGCGAAACGGGTACTCTTCGCGTCCTCGGCAGCATCCTCGAACCCCTTCATGCTGTCGAGGGTCGTGGTGATCAGTCCATTGAGGACGGAGATGTCATGCTTGTCGTTCATGTCTGGATCCTTGATTCGAAGGCGATTGGCCGGCCAGGCTTTTCCGTGGTCAGCCCGACCGCTCAGTTTGCCGAGAGCGCCGAAGGCAGGAGCGCGCCGCCTTGCTGGAGCTGCTGCTCGATGATCGGCACGCCGTTGCCGGCGACCTGCTTCAGCGACTGGTCGGCGCCATCCTCGGCATAACCCTTGTAGGTCGCCCAGTTGCCCTGCTGCACCTGCGCGGACTGGGTGAGATAAAGATTGTCGAACGAACTTCGCGGCGTGCTGCGAAGCATCTTGAGCATTGAGGCGCGTTCGGCCGACAGACGCGTGGTCTGCCGGGCGATCTTGCGCTGGTCGTTGCTCAGCGACGCCATCAGCGTCTGCTGGGAGGTCTGTGATTCCGAAATGATGCGCCGGGCATAGTCCTTGACATCGCTGCGCTGCGAGCGAGTCAGGCTGAGCCGGCTTGCCGCGATCTGGAACCCATTGGCATCGGAGGCGGCGGCGGAGAAAGCGGGGCCGTCGAGACCGTGGATGGGAGCGGCGCCCACATTCATGCTCGAATAGCTGCCCGTGGTGGCCGGCGTCGTAGACTGGGCCGCCGCAATAGTCGCGGCACCGAGTGCTGCCGTCCCGACGAGGACGGCGAAAACAGTACGTTTCATAGTGTTATTCCTTACAGACGCGACATCCGCAGGCTTTTGCCTGTGGGAAGTTGGCGTCTGTTGTTGAGCTGGAAACGCACCATCCAGAATGGAAAGGCATCGCTTGGAGCATTCAGACAACGATCCGCACGTGACAATGTTACGGGCGGCAGATTTTATTTTTATTTTTCGCGCTAATATCATGAGTAAGCGCCAAAACTATTTCATCTCGTCTGGTGTATCCAAATTCTTTGGAACGCTTCTGCCAACTGAGGGGTTAGCAGATATCCCGGGCACGATGCGTCAATGCGGCCAAATCGTCTTCTGGATTGCAGGAGAACGGTTATGGGAATTATCATGTGGCTCGTCGTTGGCGGCGTTATCGGATGGCTTGCCAGCATCATCATGCGGACAGATGGTCAGCAGGGCATCATCCTCAATATCGTGGTCGGCATTATCGGCTCCTTCATCGGCGGCCTGATCCTCTCCCGAGGCGACATCAACAACGCCCCGCTCACAGTCATGACATTCCTGGTCTCGCTGGCTGGTGCGATCATATTGCTGGCGATCGTCAATCTCGTTCGTCGCGGTTCAATACGCTGATACTGTTCTCCGTACAGCCCCCCAATATGCCAACGCCCCGTTAGAACCGCACAGGATTTCTGTACGGCCCATAGCTGTGACAGCCCTGCCATTGAGTTTCTTCGAGATCGTCTGAGTTTCTTAGAGATCGTCGATCCGGCTCGACCAACCGCCAACCGCCATGAGCTAGGCACCGATGCCGCCGTCATATCCCAGAACAGCAGACGTGGCTTTCGCCTGAGCGACAACCCGACGTCGCTCCGCATCATTCCGAAAGGACAGGTCATGGCCAAATCACAGAAGAGAACCAATCGCGAAAGCCGAAGGCCGAAAAACCGAAGACGAATGCGTCAAAACCATTGGAAAACCCGGCGTAGTGGCAGGGCTTGAGAATGTAAAACGTTAGGCTTCGGTCAGGTGGATCCAATGCTTTCCGGGCGGTTTGCGAGCAGACACTGTTACGTCTGGAGGGGCGGAGTGTTTGTTGCGTTTATCCCAGTACGCTGCTTGCGCCTCCGGTCGTCTTGGGCGACCAATCGGATACAGAATCTTGCAATCACGCCACCGCCGATGAAAAGATTGTCGCCCGTAGTAAAATGACCTTGCCCACCCCATATAGGAGCTACCGCACTCCGTATGCCTCGGGCACGAGTGCAGCTGAGAGATAGTTCGTGCTCCCGCTCATGGTGGAGACGAACGATGTCCTTTTTATTCACTCCCGTTACGAATACCGGCAAAGGGGCCATTCCGTTCGATCTTCCCGTGATTCTGGCATCCAGCGATCTACGGGGTGATCCCGCGCGATGTCTGCGCGAGGACAATTGGGAAAATGAAGGTGGTCATCTCGCTGCCGCGAAGCTCGTGATCGCATCTTCCGCTATTTCAGCCGGTGATGTCGAAGTGCTTGCGGCACAAGTCAATGTCATGGAAAGCACCCTGGCCAGCGACTTTTCCAATGGTCGGGTGGGGACAAGCTACAATACCTATGCACATCGCTCGCGTGTTCTTCGCCAGCAAAAGGCGAAGCTCGATGCCCTGCGCGCAAGCTTTCTGGCGCAGGAGCAACGATTATGAGCCGCTCTTCTAAACCCGACGAAGCCGTCGCGGTCGAGCAGATGGCTCTTTACGGGATCACCCGCGTCCCCGCCGATCAATATCGCTACAAGGATTATCGCTACTCAAAGCTCAGTGACGCAATTGCCCAGGCCAAGCGCGACGAGCGACGCCATCACACTTTGTGAAGGACGTTTAATGGAACTTTCATCGACCTTCTGCCGGATCCAGGAGAACGTCCAGCGAGATCGCGCGGCCAATGCGGCATTGGAGAATATTCGCCTTGTGGCCGAGAAGGCGGCCAAGGCATGGGGCACCGTGGCCCTTTCCGCCGAACAGCGCGAAGCGCGCCGCGAGCGAACCCGCATCATCGCCGATATGGCGGCTCTAAAAAATGAATCTGCGCCCGGCGAGGATGACAGGCTGCTCAGCGAAAATCCGGATCGAGGGTTCGAAAACGCCTGAATTGGTCCGGGAAACGGCTTTGAGGCGATAGTTACCTCGACACCGGTTGTTCCTAGCGTCTTTACGAGGGCTCTTCATCGTCCGGGCGACGGAGGCGCAGTTCAGGAGTTTCGCGGTCAGGGACATCTGGCCGACGCTCGAATGCTCCGCCATCGCCTGATATCCGTTCCTTCTGAATGAAGGCCGCAGCTCGTTTCCTCGATACGCCCAGACTTCGCAAAGCATAGTCCGCCAGGCCGAACGACAGTTCGCGCGTGCCGGTGATCGCAAGGCCGACGCCTTGGCTTTCGAGATGGGCGACCTCGGCATCGCTCTGCGTCCGCACGGCAACATCGATATTCGCGTTGAGTTCACGGGCAAGTTCGATGATCCGCCGTGTCTGGAACCCTTCAGGCGTCGCAATGACCAGAAGGCGTGCATCGGCGATGCCTGTGTCTTCGAGAATACCGGGGGTCGATGCATCGCCGTAGATTGCCGGTATGCCCTTCGCACGAAGCGCTTCGACGCGCCGCCGGTCCTTATCCACGATGATGACAGAAAGCTTCTGGTCGTTGAGCGCCTTGCCGACCACGCGGCCGACCCGGCCGTAGCCCACGATAATCGCATGATCGCGCGGACTTTCATCGCGTGTTTCGGGAAGAGCAGAGAGGGCTTGTCCGCCAGCCCGCTCCAGGACTGACAGGATGCGTGGTCGCCGACCCAGCCATCGCTCGATCCCGTCGAAGGTCTTGAAAACGAGAGGGTTAAGCGTGATCGAGAGAAGCGCACCGGCCAATATCAGATCCCTGCCTTCCGCCGGCACTAAGCCAAGCGTCACGCCGAGGCCGATCAGGATGAAGGAGAATTCTCCGATCTGGGCTAGGCTCGCGGATACGGTAAGTGCCGTTCGTGCCGGGTAGCCAAAGGCTAGCACGATGGCGAAGGCGGCAACGGACTTGCCGATCAGGATGATCGCAAGAACCGCGACTACAGCCAGCGGCTCGCGCACGAGCACGGCCGGATCGAACAACATGCCGACCGAAACGAAGAACAGGACGGCGAAGGCGTCCTGCAACGGCAGCGAATCCGCTGCTGCCTGATGGCTGAAGTCGCTTTCGCTTAGCACCACACCGGCGAAGAAGGCTCCCAGGGCAAAAGACACACCGAACAGCGCCGCCGATCCATAGGCAATGCCCAGCGCCGTTGCGAGCACCGACAGTGTGAACAGTTCGCGCGATCCTGTCCGCGCGACATGCTCCAGCACCCAGGGCACCGCGCGTGTGCCAACGACGAGCACCAGAGCCAGGAAAAGCGCGACCTTCCCAAGCGTCAGCAACAGGGCCAGCGCGATGGCCTCTCCGGTCGCCTCGCCAGCCCCACTGGCGCTGTCGCCCAGAATACCAGCAAGTGTAGGGAGCAGGACCAGCGCCAGGACCATGACGAGATCCTCGACGATGAGCCAACCGACGGCAATGCGGCCATTGATCGAATCCAGTGTGCTGCGGTGTTCGAGCGCGCGGAGCAGCACCACCGTCGAGGCAACCGAGAGCGCGAGGCCAAAGACGATACCCGCGCCGGGCGTCCAACCCCACACGTGCACCAGCCCTGCGCCGAGCAAGGTCGCAACGGTGATCTGCATCATGGCACCCGGAATGGCGATCCGCCGGACGGAGAGCAGATCCTTGACCGAGAAATGCAGCCCTACACCGAACATCAGGAGGATCACGCCGATCTCGGCGAGTTGCTCAGCCATACCCGCGTCGCTGACAAAGCCAGGGGTAAAGGGGCCGACCACAACGCCCGCCACCAGATAGCCAACCAGCGGGGGCAGCTTCAGCCGGCTCGCAACGAAGCCGCCGACGAAGGCAAGGACCAGCCCCATGACGATCGTAGTGATGAGACTGGTGTCATGGGGCATCGGCGTTCTTTCGGAGAGCCCGCCGGGCCGACGCGCTTGGTGAAACATCAATAGAAAACGACATTAGACGCGCGCAGCATCAGCAGCCCGCGACATGTCATCCGTCTCGATAATGATGAGACGTTCGCCTTACATCAATCCACCGGTAAAGGCGATTGCTCTCAGAGAAAATGCCCCACTCACCCTGCCTTAGTAGCGAAATGATGCCCAGATAGATCAAGGGCCGCTCAACCGATCCAATGAGAAATGAGCAGACCGCTTCGGATCGTTCAGCCCAGCCATTATTCCGGGACCGAGCGTAGCGGCGGCGGCTACAAAGGGGGCATTGGCAAACGGCTTCGCATGGCTGAATGCGGGCGTCGTCCGATGATAATACGCATTGCCTCTACGCTGTAGCTCTATGATCGTAGCGAAGCGGGGAAGGCCTCTAGCTGAAAACCGAAAGTGATTGCGTTATTGCGAGGACAATCTTGTTATCGGCCAGCGCAATACACATATGGCGTGCATTGGCACTCTCAGTTTGAGACTGCCAGCTCGCAAATTGGCAGCGCTGGCTCCCCGCTTGTGAAAGCGACGATTTCGTCGCGGTCCAGCGACAGGATGCCTGTTCCATGACATTTCGCCCGCTCCACGACCGCGTGCTCGTGCGCCGCATCGAAGCCGCTGAAAAGACCGCCGGGGGCATCATCATACCCGACACCGCCAAGGAAAAACCGCAGGAAGGCGAGGTCGTCTCTGCCGGCAGCGGTATCCGCGCCGAGGATGGCACGATCATGCCGCTGGACGTCAAGGCCGGCGACAAGATCCTGTTCGGCAAATGGTCGGGCACCGAGGTCAAGCTCGATGGCGAAGACCTTATCATCATGAAGGAAAGCGACGTTTTGGGCGTCATTGGCTGATCCAGCCTTTTCCTATCAGTCTGGCCGTAGCGAAACGGTTCACCGATTTTTCCATAAAGGATCACTGACCATGTCAGCCAAGGACGTAAAATTCTCCCGTGACGCGCGCGAAGGCATCGCGCGCGGTGTCGACATTCTGGCCAACGCGGTCCGCGTGACGCTTGGACCCAAGGGCCGCAACGTTCTAATCGACAAGAGCTTCGGCGCGCCGCGCATTACAAAGGACGGCGTCACCGTCGCCAAGGAAATCGAACTGAAGGACAAGTTCGAGAATGTGGGCGCGCAAATGATCAAGGCTGTCGCGTCCAAAACCCACGACCATGCGGGTGACGGTACGACGACCGCGACAGTGCTCGCGCAGGCGATCGTGCGCGAAGGTATGAAATCGGTGTCGGCAGGTGTCGATCCTATGGACCTCAAGCGCGGTATCGACATCGCCGTCACGGCAGTGGTCGCCGAGCTCAAGGCGCGGTCCAAGCCCGTCGACAACAATCAGGAAATCGCCCAGGTCGGTATCGTCTCGGCGAACGGAGATGAGGTCGTAGGTCGCAAGATCGCCGAAGCGATGGAGAAGGTCGGCAAGGAGGGCGTCATCACCATCGAGGAAGCCACTGGCGTCGAGTTCGAGCTGGACGTTGTCGAGGGCATGCAGTTCGACCGCGGCTACCTGTCGCCCTACTTCATCACCAACCCCGAGAAGATGCTCGTCGAGCTTCAGGATCCCTATATCCTGATCCACGAAAAGAAGCTGTCGAACCTGCAGGCGCTGCTTCCCGTTCTAGAGGCCGTCGTCCAGTCCGGCCGTCCGCTCCTCATCATTGCCGAGGATATCGAGGGCGAGGCCCTTGCCACTCTGGTCGTCAACAAGCTGCGCGGGGGTCTGAAGGTCGCGGCCGTCAAGGCACCGGCCTTTGGCGATCGACGCAAGGCGATGCTCGAAGACATCGCCACCCTGACGAAGAGCGAAGTGGTATCCGAGGAACTGGGCATCAAGTTGGAGAACGTCACGCTGGAGATGCTGGGTACCGCCAAGCGCGTCACGATCGACAAGGACACCACGACCCTCGTCGATGGCGCTGGGCCTGCCGATGCCATCAAGGGCCGGGTCGAGGCGATCCGGGCGCAGATCGAGAACACGACCAGCGACTATGACAAGGAAAAGCTCCAGGAGCGTCTTGCCAAGCTCGCCGGCGGTGTCGCGATCATCAAGGTCGGCGGTGCAAGTGAAGTCGAGGTCAAGGAGCGTAAGGACCGCGTCGATGATGCCCTCCATGCTACCCGCGCGGCCGTCGAGGAGGGTATCGTACCCGGTGGCGGGACGGCTTTGCTCTATGCGGCGAAGGCATTGAACGGTCTCAACGCCGTGAATGACGATCAGCGCCGCGGCATCGACATCGTCCGCAGGGCGCTCCAGGCGCCGCTGCGGCAGATCGCGGAAAATGCCGGACATGACGGCGGCGTGGTCGCGGGCCGGCTTATCGATGGTAATGACGAGAATCTCGGCTTCAACGCGCAGAGCGAGGAATATGAGAATCTGTTCCAGGCCGGTGTCATCGATCCTACCAAGGTCGTGCGCACCGCGCTTCAGGATGCCGCCTCGGTCGCAGGGTTGCTGATCACAACCGAAGCCGCCGTTGCCGATTTGGGCGATGATAGCGCCGGTGCGCCTGCGATGGCCGGCGGCATGGGCGGTATGGGATTCTAAGTCAGGCCGCGAACCCAAACGTGGGAGGCAGAGGCGTCATACGCTCTGCCTCCTTGGTTTAGATCCGGAATCAAATGACGCGATAACGGCGCCAATATGTTATGGTCGCGCATCACCCGTATAGTGCCGCAGGCATATCGTGACTGAGAGACCATCGTGCTCCCGCCTGCCGTCGGGAGTCGCATCGATGTTCCTCATAATTGCCTGCACCGAGCATAACGATCGGCGACCGATATGACGGTTCGCTCCACGCGAAGCTCGGTCACGTTCGCCGCGCCCTTCCGCTTGCCCGGCTTCGACGCCCCGCTGCCAGCCGGCAGCTACACGGTCGACACGGAGGAAGATGCCATCGAGGGAAATGTCCGCACGGTCTTTCACCGCATTGCGACAACTCTGGTGGTGGCGACGACCGGTCGGGTCGAGCATCGCGCGGTCGATCCGAAAGACCTGGAGGCGGCCTTGCGGCGAGACCGCGAAGCAGCGGCTCTTCCGACAGACGTGCTACCACACGAAGTGTCCGATCCTTCGATACCGCCGCCCGTCAACTGGCGCTGGGTGCCCTTGTGGGTCCGCGTCCCCTGGTCGGGCAGAGGGGCATAGCTTCAGCCATGTTCAACAGTTCCGCGCTGTGCAGACAGCAGGAGGCGCATCACCGCCGGATCGCGGCGGAGACGGACCTCCAGAATGTTCGCAAGGTTGCGCTGGCCGCCGCCCGCGCATGGGAAGTGCAAGCGCTGGAAGCCGAGAGCCGCGAAGCTGGGTCGAAGGACGCGCTGAGCAATGAGGACGCAGCCATCGCACTGGAATTTCTGCTGGAGGATGAAGCCGATGCGGAGGACACCAAGAACGAGGAAAACCCAGCGTGATACTGCATAATCTTTTGGGTCAGCATCAGGCCGATCCAGCCGGCCAGCGCTGGGAAAACGGTCTGTTCGTCAGTGTCTGCCTGATTTGTCGCCGCGCCATGATCAAGCCGGTCAATGGTCATTGGCAGCTTGCCGGCAGGACAAAGGGGCTGTGACAGCGATCGACTCCTGGTCCGCCGAGACCGGCGACAAGGTGACGTTCGGCACCTGGTTGCTGACCCGGCATGATCGTTCGGATTGGGTCGGCGATCTGGCCAGGGCTGCCAAGGCGGACCGTAAGTTTCCCCGCGCGGGCGATCCCGATACGGTGCGCAGCCATCTGAGCAGCATGCAGGCTGAGAGCGAGATGCTCGAAGCGCTGGATGACGCCGAACAGATATGGCTGCGCGAATGATCCATACCGCGCGAAGCCTCAACGAAGCCAACCTGCTTGCTCAGGCGATCATCAATACGATCCGCGAACCGCTGCTTGTGGTCGATGCCGACTTGCGCGTGCTCGTGGCCAGCCGATACTTCTACGAAACATTCAGGGTGGAGCCGGCGCAAACCGAGGGTTCCTTGCTGTACGCCGAGGTTCGCAAGGGGGAGAAGGAAAAGGTGGCGCAACTGTTTTCGCAGGATCAGCTCGAAGCCATTGCCGGCGCACTCGGCGACACGGATACGGGGCTCAAGGGGACCGAGATCGCGATGCTGTTCGCGACCTGTCAGATGACCGATCCAGGTGAGATGACCAAGCGTCACCGCATCTACAACGCCTTCGCCGCCAGCCAGAACGCCCGGCAGGACCGCACGCGCATCCTTGGCTTTATCCGCCATGCGATGAGACCAGCCCGCTATAGCCGCGAGCCGCATCGCTACGAGCCGATGCGTGCCAGTATCAACCAGGCGCTGTCCTTCGCCGGCCTCGTAGTGAGCGAGGCGGGAAAGATCGAAACCGTCGAACAGGCGACGACGCTGCCGGAAGCACAGCGCCGCGCGAAAGAACTGCGCACTGATCTGGAGACCCGCGGCGTCCATCCCGATGTGCTGCGCTTCTGCCGCGCGGAACTGCTGGCCGACAACTATTTCCATGCGGTCCAAGAAGCGGTGAAAAGCGTCGCCGACAAGATGCGCGTCATGACGGGTCTGACCGATGATGGGGGAGCGCTGGTGGACCGCGTGTTGAGCGGCGATCCGCCGATGCTGGCGGTCAATCCGCGCGGCACGGTGAGCGAGCGTAGCGAGCAAAGCGGCTTCGCCAATCTCGTCAAAGGCGTCTTCGGCATGTTCCGCAATACGACCGCCCACGAAGCGCGCATCCACTGGCCGATGACCAAGACCGACGCCGAGGATCTCCTGACCCTCGTATCCCTCATCCATCGCCGGCTCGACGCCAGCCACATGCCGCCGCGTCCCTGATCGGGTCAGGGCGGCGGTGGATTAGCGGCGTAATCATCTAGGGCCGCAACGATGCGATCGAGCAGGCCCGCGAATTTTGAGAAGTCGATCGTGTCTTTTTGCGGCTGCACGACCTTTTCGGCGAACCTAGCTTTCCCGTATTTTCCGGCCTCGCCGTGCTTCTTGTTGGGGTCGAACACTTTGCCGTCGATGACGGTCTTCAAAAGCGCAGGATCGAACGAGTCTTCAATACAGCTTGTGCCTTTTGCGCCGATCTCCGGCGTTTTTATGAGATAGAGATTGGGGGCGAGACGGTAGAACGGGTCTGTGGAGGTTCGCGAAATATTGGGAGCGCCGAGATTCTTGGCGACGCTGAATATGTCCTTGGCGCCGTCATCATTGTCGATCAACACAATGACGGGGTTGGGCAAAGGCCGGTGCCGGTAGTGCTTGAGCGCATCAGGATATTTCCGAATGAAGTGCAGGAGGTCGCCCGCGCCATTGCCGATCTGTAGGACGTCATGGACCGTGCTCGAAAAGTTCATGAACTTGAGCGCGGGTTTGAACTTCCCCTTATCCATTGCGCCAAGCCGCGGATGGTAGGCGGTGAGCTTTTCCATCGCAGCGCGCAGATAGACGGAGTCGGTCTTGCCTTCGGGGATGATGAGCGGTTTGGGCGCAACGACGAAATTCCGATAGAACAGGAAGCGGATGTAGAGCTTGCGTGTGGCTGTCGCGGTCTTTTCAGTCTTCTTTTCGGCCGAGGTGCGTGTGTCGACCTGATCGCGAACATGATAGACATGGCCGAGCATCCCTTGCAGCATAGCCAATGAAGTCGCGCTGACCTTTACGTCGGGGTCGCCAGGTTTGCCGCCCGCCAAGGCGGCGGGGACCATGCGGTAATAGGTGCCAGAGCCGAATAGAGACCAGCACATCGCGCGGACTGTGCGGTAATATTCGGGCAGGATGTTGGGCTTTTCGTTGACGAGCAAACCCGTCGTGACCTGACGCGAACCGCGATATTGCATTCGCGTCTTTGCCGGGTTGACTGCGAAGCCAGCCTTATCGATCTCCTTCAATAGCGCCGCGCCAAGCGCCCAGTCGTGCTCTGACCCGGCAACGGGAGCGGCGCCATCGACCGGAAACACCTTGGCGTTCGTGGAGAAAGTGATGTCGTCCGCATAACGCGAATATGTGGATTTCTGCGACTTGGCGAAGCGCACTAGCCTGATGTCGAGCAGGTGGCCGATGATATTCGAGATGACTGGCGAGCATGGGCTGCCCTGCGGCAGGACATCGTCATGGCAAGCTATCTGCGCAATCAGCGTGGCGATTTTGATGTCGAGCCCAAAGCGCTTGTCTTTGATAAACATGCCACGCACGCGGCCGAAATTGATTGAGGGAAAAAAGTCCTTGAGATCGAGGTTCAGCACATAGCGGCGCCGTCGGTGGACGTTCGCGTTCGTCACGATTGAGAGGTGCTTGGCAAAGCCATGCGACAGGTGCCGGCGAGGAGAGCCTGCCTTGTCGATGTCAGCCAGCGCGAGATAGAGGACATTTGCGAGACGGCGCTGGAGCAGCTTCAACTTAGGCGTCGGCGCAAGAATGTCTCGCGGCGTGCCATTGCGCTTCGGAATGGTGAAAGCTGTGTATTTCTGGGCCGTGGGCAGATGGTAAAGCAGGTAAGCGAGCGCCGCCGGCTTGTAGCCAAGGATCGCGGCTAGATCATCGAGCGACTTCGCCGCTTGTAGTTTCGCCAGACTCGACACGCCACCCCCCTAATAGGCGGCTTACAGGCACTCCTATGCGTTCGATCGGATCGTCCGCTCAGCCGTAAAGCTGCAATAGGGATAGATGGAAGCATCACTGCCCAACATCGATGTCTTATATCGCGATGCGCGATAACAAATCTGCCTGTAAGCCTGCGGCCGTTCTCGTCCAGACTACTCAAAACTTCAAGAGTTGACCTGCGAGTGGGCTGAGCCCGGCGAGCGGCGAAATTAAACGACACCGCCGCCTCTGGATGGGACTGCCAGCGATTTGCGGGAGGTGGATGGCCGGGACCGCTTTTGCGGCCCCGGCCATGCCGCTATTCGGCAGCTACAGCGTAGGATGCTTCGTCGCCCTCCGCTTCGAGCGGCGGTTCCGCCTCCGGCTCGGGGGTCCGCAGGATCGTCGGAAGCCAGCCGGTCCCGGAAAGAAGCTGTTCGGCGGCCTGCGCCATGTCCTGCTTCTTCATGTCCACGATACGGCGGGCTGCATCCTCCGAGACGCCTTCGGCGACGGCCTCGACGATATAGGCCTTGGTGACACGGCCAAGGTAGCTGTCCACGGTCGTCGTCCAGTCCTTCGCCACGTCCAGCGCCAGCGCGGTCGCCAGCCTGTCCGCCGTTTGCAGCGAGCGGGGCTTGCGGTCCCACGGCAGGCGAAGCGCATTGACGGTGCGGGACGCGCAGTGCGCCAGCAGCGCCAACCGCTTCTCGTCGTCCAGCCCGGCGATGAAGTCCCACAGGTCCGCCACGTCACGCGGCATCCGTTCGGCCCATGCCTCGCGCGCCTCGTTCGCCTTGGCGGCAAGCGGCATATCCTCGATCCCATCCGCGTGGCTGCCAAGTGGCGTCACGGTCGGACGAACCTCAAGGCAACCGGCCTCGGTGTAGCTGTAGAACAGTTGCGCCGTGAGCGTGTGGGTCAAGGCGATCAGCGCCAGATCGGGCCGCTCGCCAAGCGCCACACGCAAAGCCAGCGTCCGATGGGCGGACAGGTCGCGGGTGAGGCTGTCGGAAATCGGCTTGCCCGGTTCCTCGTCCTCTTCCTCGATCTCCCGCACCTCCTCGTCGCCGTCCTCGGCCTGCTCAACCTCCACGGCCTCCGGGGCCGTCGCATCGCCCTCGGCTTCCGGCTCTGGCTGCGGGTCGGCCAGCGCTTCATCCTCGAGACGGACGAAACCCCGCTCGATCCTGACCGTGCCGTCATGGTGAAGCACGACGAACGCGCCGCCATGCGCGGTCAAGCTGGCGTCGTAGGCCGAACGCTTGGCCGAAATGGCGTCGATCTCGTCGGACACCGCCTCCAGCTTCGTCGCCACGTCCTCGGGCATCTCGTCATAGGACGAATAGCCTTCGGCGAGCTCGTCATGCTCGGTGGACAGCGCCACCAGCCGCGCCTCGTCCACGTCTGACAGGGCGATGGTCTGCGGATAGAAGCGCCGCATCCCGTGGGCGTGGGGATAGTCGATATGCGCCTCGGTCCATTTCCAGCCCTCGGACTGAACCTCGCCCGCGATCTCGCGCAACTTCTCGACGGTGAGCATGTCGAGCAAGCGCGCATCCTCGAAGAACCCGCCCCGGTCCTCGCTGAACAGATCGCGGATGATCGTGCCGCCCGCCTCGACATAGGCGTCGGCCCCGACGAACACCGCGCGCCGGTCGGTCGCTGGAACATTGCTCGCGGTCATGTCGCGCCGGATGATCCACGGCTCGCGATTGTGATGCAGTCCCTCGAACACCTGCTCCTGCCGGGCATGGTTCTCGGTGATGGCGAAAGCCATAAGCTGGTCCAACGTAAGACCGTCCTCGCGATAGACCTGCAACAGCTTCGGGCTAACGGCGCCCAAGCGAAGCCGCTGCTTCACGACGCCTGCCGACACGCCGAACCGCGCGCCGATCTCCTGCGCCCCCCAACCCTTGTCGTTGGAAAGCTCCGCAAACCGCTCGAACTGGTCGGCGGGGTGCATGGGCGTCCGGGTCACGTTCTCGTCCAGACTGATCTCGGCGGGATCGTTGGCCGTATCGAGCCAGCAACGCACCGGCTCGGACTTCTTGATCTGCTTGCGTTTGGCGCGCAGCACCATCGCCAGCCTGCGACCCTCGCCAGCGGTGACGAGATAGCAGCCGGTGGGCGTCCCGTCCTCTTTGGTTTCCGGTTCCACGACAAGGTTCTGGATCAGCCCCTTGTGCTGGATCGAAGCGGCTAGAGAATCAATGGCGGCCTCCCCATGCGGCACCTTGCGGGCGTTCTTGGGGGACTTCTTGAGCTTGTTCAGCGGCACGAAAATCTCGACGCCACTGACGGCTTCGGTCTGAACGGTCTCAGTCATCTTACTGCTCCTTGGCTTGGGTTTCCGCGCAGCGGAGCGCCGCGCTGAAACCCTGCCCGTCGGCGAGACCGGGGGTGCAACCGGAGTGGGCGGCTTCGCGGGGAACCGGCTGCACTGAGCGAAGCGAGGGAAGCTGGGCGGAAGCCGCTCCGAAGGGCGCTGGGGCAGAGCCCCAAGCAGCCGCGCCGCGTCCGCGGCGCCACCAATGAAGGCACCCTTGCGGCGACCGGCCGGCGCGCCGGCGTGCGCGCGGGCCTGGGGGCCAGCCGCCGCCGCGCCCTCCGGGCAGAGCAAGAGTGCAACGCGGCTACGATAAGGCGCGCACCCTGTCGGCTTCGTAGAAGTCGCAGAGTGCGCTCTATTGAAACCGCGTGCTGCCCGGCGCCCCAGCGCCGCCCCGCAACGCTGATCGTCACCCGGCAGGGCCGAAACCCGTCAGGGGTTCGGTCGGAGCGCAGCGCAGATAGAGCGGCGGTCCCGTAGGGAGGCGCCCCCCTGACCTTGTGATTTCCACCAGCATCGACTAATATGAAGTCATTGACTTATGGAGGCCAGCATGGCGGTCATGACGATCCGAAACATCGACGATGTCATCAAGAAGCGCCTCCGCGTGCGCGCAGCCGTCAATGGCCGGTCGATGGAAGACGAGGCACGCGACATTCTGCGCTCGGCGCTGTCCACAGACGATCCGCGCCCTCGCAATTTCGCTCAAGCGATCCATGAGAGGTTCGGCCCGCTGGGCGGCGTTGATCTGTCCGACCTGCCGCGCGAGGCGATCCGACCGCCGGTGGACTTCGGCGAATGATCGTCCTTGATACCAACGTCATTTCTGAGCTGATGCGGCGCGAGCCGGACGCGGCGGTGATGGCCTGGATGGGCGAGCAGCCAATGGCGGGGGTGTTCACGACCACGCTGACGCAGGCGGAAATCTTCTACGGCCTGGCGCTGCTGCCCGAGGGACGCCGCCGCGATGCGCTAGTGGCGGCCGCGCAGCCGATGTTCGATGTCGATCTCGCCGGGCGCGTGTTGCCGTTCGATACCGATGCCGCCAACGCCTATCCCGATATCGCGGCCGGGCGGCGGAAGGGCGGCCAGCCGATCAGCCAGATCGACGCGCAGATCGCGGCTATCGTCCGCTCGCGAGGGGCGCGGCTGGCGACTCGCAACGTGGCCGACTTCGCCGACTGCGGCATCACGGTGGTCAACCCGTGGGGCGAGCCATGAACCGCGCCGCCGTCCGTCCCTATCTGCGCTACGCTGCCTCTGAGCCTTTGCGCGAGAGGAAGGCGGGCGGCACCCTGTCTGCATGGCCACGTCTCGCAAGCCTCGTCGCCGAACGCCGCGCCGTCCTGCATACTGCCCGGACGACTTGCTCGATTATTTCCGATTGCCGGTCAGCTCGGCTCAGCTTCATGTGGGTCGGCCGCCCAAAGACGATCTTGCGACTTGGACGGTCACTGACGACTGGCCCGAGCGCGTGCCGGTCACGAGCGCCGAAGTGGAGGTGTTCGAGGCATGGTTCGGCGATGTCTTCGACGAGTTGTTCGGGCCGTGCCAATGATGTGAGGATACTGCCATGACCGTGCCGCTGCGCGCCGCCCTTTACCTGCGCGTCTCAACGGCGCGGCAGGCCGAGCATGACGTCTCGATCCCGGATCAGCGCAAGCAGGGCGAAGCCTATTGCCTGTCGCGGGGATTGGAGCTGGTCGATACGTTCGTAGAGGCAGGCGCATCCGCCACCAACGACCGCCGACCCGAGTTCCAGCGCATGATCGAGGCCGGAACGAGCAAGCCGGCACCGTTCGACGTGGTGGTGGTCCACAGCTTCTCGCGCTTCTTTCGTGACCACTTCGAGCTGGAATTTTACGTCCGCAAGCTCGCCAAGAACGGCGTGAAGCTGCTCTCTATCACCCAGGAGATGGGTGATGATCCGATGCACGTCATGATGCGCCAGATCATGGCGCTGTTCGACGAGTATCAGTCCAAGGAGAACGCCAAGCACGTCCTGCGCGCCTTGAAGGAAAACGCCCGACAGGGCTTCTGGAATGGCTCGCTGCCACCGATCGGCTATCGCGTCGTCGCCGCCGAACAGCGCGGGGCCAAGACCAAGAAGAAACTGGAGATCGACCCGCTGCACGCCGACACGGTGCGGCTGGCGTTCAAGCTGGCTTTGGAAGGGGACGGCACGTCCGGCCCGATGGGTGTCAAGACGATCACCAAGCATCTCAACGAGCGCCGTATCTTCACCCGCGACGGTGGGCGCTGGGGCATCGGCACGGTGCATCGGATGCTGACGCGCGCCACCTATGCGGGCCGGCATGAGTTCAACAAGCGCGGCAAGAGCAAGGAATTGAAGCCTGCCACCGAAGTGATCGCGGTCGAGGTTCCGGCGATCATCGACCAGGCGATGTTCGATGCCGTGCAGGCGCATTTGAAGGCGCGCAGCCCGAAGGTCGTCCACCCGCAGGTCGTCGGCGGCCCGACGCTGCTGACGGGACTGATCCACTGCGGCAAGTGCGGCGGCGCGATGACGATCCGCACCGGCAAGGGCGGGCGCTATCGCTATTACACCTGCTCGATGAAGGCGCGGCAGGGCGTAACGGCGTGTGAAGGCATGACCGTGGCGATGGAGCGGTTGGACGATCTTGTCGCCAATCATCTGGCGGAACGGCTGCTCGATCCAGTCAGGCTTGAAGTCGTGTTGTCCGAGGTTCTGGATCGCCGGCAAGAGCGATCCGAGCGACGCCGCGAGCATATCGCGGAGTTGAACCGGCGTGTGGCGGAGACCGAGCTGCGTTTGAAGCGGCTCTATGACGCAATCGAAAGTGGAGTCGCCGATCTCGATGATCCGGCGCTCAAGGATCGCATCGACGGATTGAAGGCGACCCGCGACCAAGCGCGAGCGGATGCCGAGCGCGCCTCAGCGCTGCTCGTAAGCTCGACCCAGCAGGCGATCACGCCGACGATGCTGCGCGAGTTCGCATCGACCGCGCGGCGACGTATCCGGCTGGAGGGCGGCGGCTACCGGCGCGATCATCTGCGTGCGCTCGCGCAACGGGTGGAAGTCGATCGCGAAGAAGTCCGCATCATGGGCTCGAAGAGCAACCTGTTGCGGGCGCTCGCCGCGAACGGCGTAGCCTCGGCGGTGGGCGGAGTGCCCACCGTTGTTCCGAAGTGGCGGAGAGGGTGGGATTCGAACCCACGGTACCCTTGCGGGCACAACGGTTTTCGAGACCGCCCCGATCGACCACTCCGGCACCTCTCCGCAGAGGAGCAAGCGGGAGGCCGTGGAGCCGTCCGCCAGTCGATAGGGGCGGGGCATTAGCGGATGGATCGGCACTTGCCAAGCGCCTGCTTGCAAGTGGGTGAGACTTCCCTACATTGGAAAGGTGATTGAAAAAAACCTGTCCGTTCCCACCGTCGTTGGCGCTCCGCACAAGGGGATCAGTACGCCGTCGGTAGCGCATGCCCGCTTCGCGATCGGCGATGTCGTGCGGCACCGCCTGTTCGAGTTCCGCGGCGTGATCTTCGACGTCGATCCGGTCTTCGCCAACACCGAGGAATGGTATGAGGCGATCCCCGAGGATATTCGTCCGTCGAAGGAGCAGCCCTTCTACCATCTGTTCGCCGAGAACAGTGACAGCAACTATATCGCCTATGTCAGCCAGCAGAATCTGGTCCGTGACGACAGCGACGAGATGATCGACCACCCTGCGATCGCCGGGCTGTTCGACAGTTATGTCGATGGGCGGTATCGGCTGCGGCGCGAGCATCGGCACTGATGTGAGTGCCATCGGGGAGCTCTTACCCCCGGCGACATCCAGGAAAGATCAAGCCAAACCGCCGCCGGCCTAGAACGGGAATCCTGCGTGCATGGCTGGCTCGCTCAGATGATCGGGTGCGTTCGTCGGGCGTATCGAACGTCGAGAAGTTCCAGCTTAGGCTGTCTTCCCCGGCGGTATTGCCGACGCGCGTGACAGCGAAAACAAATGGGGTCGATGCACCCGCCGAACCCTCCAGCTTGTCCGCCGCCATCGCCTCGATTGAGAAAACCGGCGGGGCGTCGTCATTCTGGATGAAGCCCGTCGTGCTGGCCGTGGATATCTTCACGCCCGTCGACGGGGAGGACAGCGAAACGGTGAACTGTTCGTTCAACTCGCTGATCTTGTCGCCGACGACGTTGACGGTCGGCATCAACGCCTGCGATCGAAACTATTGCTGCCACCAGTGGCCCCCCAGCCGCTTTACAAACTCGACACCTTCTGAAGATGAACGCCAGATTAATCTATCGGTTTTCCGGGCTTCTCCTGCTATATGGTCCATATCGGCGCATTCAGTTCGCGGGCAGTGCCGGCCCCGGTCGTGCGCGCAGGGAAGTTTCCCGCGAAACCCCTCTGCGTGGTTGACATTCCGGGACTCAGTCTTTAGCGGACCGCTTTCCCGTGCGGGGGTAAATGGCCGCGTGCCATTGCGCTTGCGCTAACTGATTTGAAGAAGTGATGAGGGCCATGTTCGCTATCGTGCGCACGGGCGGCAAGCAGTATCGCGTTGCCGCAGGAGACAAGATCGTCGTCGAGAAGATCGACGGCGATGCAGGTTCGACAGTGTCGCTGGGCGACGTCCTGCTCGCTGGCGAAGGTGCCGAGCTGAAGGACGTGGCGGGCCTTACCGTCTCGGCCGAGATTATCGCGCAGGCGAAGGGCGAGAAGGTCATCGTCTTCAAGAAGCGTCGTCGTCACAATTATCGTCGCCGCAACGGCCACCGTCAGCAGCACACGATCCTCAAGATCCTGTCGATCGGCGGCGAGACCAAGGCGAAGAAGGCTCCGGCCAAGGCCAAGGCGGATGCGCCCGTGGCTGCCGAAGCCTGATCGATAGAGCCAACGGAGTAGTTTGAGATGGCACATAAGAAAGCAGGCGGCTCTTCGCGCAACGGTCGCGATTCGGCCGGCCGGCGCCTCGGCGTCAAGAAGTTCGGTGGCGAAATCGTGATCGGTGGCAACATCATCATCCGCCAGCGCGGCACCAAGGTCTATCCTGGCCGCAATGTCGGCATGGGCAAGGATCACACCCTGTTCGCGCTCAGCGAAGGCCGCGTCGCCTTCCACAGCGGCAAGCTTGGCCGCAAATATGTGAGCGTCGATGCGATGGCCGAAGCGGCCGAGTAACGGGCGAGCCCATATCCGGGTCGTCCAGAGGGCGACCCGATGATCCGGCAAGCCGGATCGCGAGGGGAGACGGTAGCACCGGCTCCCTTTTTCGTGTCTCCCTCATAACATTGTCGCTGCCCTGTAACCTTTTGGGTTCAATGGCGTTTCGGGACGGCGGAGAGGGAGATTACCAATGTTCGCTCGTACTCAGCGGCTGCTGCTGCGTCCTGGCTGGAAGGAAGATGCGCCCGCACTGGCGGCCGCGATCAGCGATTATGCGATCGTCGGCAAGCTCGCCCGCGCACCCTGGCCCTATCGGATCGAAGATGCCGAGTCCTATCTCGCTGCCGATCATGGACGCCTGCCGAACTTCCTTATCTTTTCACGGACGCATGGTGCGCCGCGCCTCGTTGGCGGCATCGGGCTCGAGCAGCGCGATGTGGGCATCGAACTCGGCTACTGGATAGCGCGGTCCTACTGGGGCCTCGGCTTCGCTACCGAGGCGGGGCGGGCCGTCATCGAACTGGCCGACAAGGGGCTGCGCCTTCAGCGCCTGTTCGCCCGGCACTTCGTCCACAATCCCGCTGCGGCACGGGTTCTCCGCAAACTGGGCTTCACGCCCAGCGGGGTGGGCAGCATGGCACCCTGCCGCGCGCGCGATTCGGTGGAGACCTGCGTCGAATATAGTCGCGCTGCCGGTGCCGTCGGACGGGAGCGGCCGGCAGCGGGCGTGGGATATGATCGAGAGGATGCGATGGCGGCCTGAGCATCGCCATTGGGGGCCGGCCATATACCCTGTGCCGAGGGTAACATATGATGCCAAGCCCGGCTTGTAACGGTGACAGAAAATCCTGCGAGGCCGCGGCCGGCCCATGGTGCTATGCGCGCCGCCGATGGGGGTGGAAGCGCGGCTCCCGTTCCGGCAGAGTCGTGGCCGGCAGGAGCCCTGTTGGTCATACCGCTGCCACGATGAGAAGCTTTGCATGCCGCATTTACGTTTGCGTCTATCTACCGACGAGATGCGCCGGCTAGCGCTTGAGGCAGCGCGCGCCATCCTGATCGAGGAGGGGCCGCAGGCGGTGACGTTGATGGCGGTGGCCAAGCGGATCAACCGCACCCACGCCAATATTCTCCATCATTTCGGCTCGGCCGGCGAGCTGCGCCGTGCGATGGCGGAGATGATGATCAGCCGGATAACCGGCGAGATCGGAGAGCTGGTGTTGCGACAGCGGCAGACCGAAGGCGATATCCGCGAACTCGTCGACATTACCTTCGATGCCTTTGAAAAACAGGGCGTGGCCGCGCTGATGTCGTGGATGATATTGACGGGCGAGCATGACGGCCTGGCGCCGATCCTGGATGCGGTCCACAATCTCGTCGAGGAACTCGGCGAATATCGCGGCGCTCCCGTCCGCCAGATTACCCAGATACTCGTGCTGGCGGCGCTGGGCGACGGCATGATCGGCGCGCCCATTGCCGCCGCGCTCGAAGTGCCGCGGGAGACGACGCGAGCGAACCTGGCGCACCAGTTGCGGATCATGCGCGGCTGGTAAGGGTTCTTTTCGCCGCCAATTCGTATAAAGGCGCGCGATGCATTTTCTGGATCAAGCCAAGATTTTCATTCGCTCGGGTGCGGGCGGGCCGGGAGCTGTCAGCTTTCGGCGTGAGAAATTCGTCGAATATGGTGGCCCTGACGGCGGCAATGGCGGCAAGGGCGGCGACGTCATCTTCGAAGCCGTGCCCGGCCTGAATACGCTGATCGACTTCCGGTACACTCAGCATTTCCGGGCACCGCGCGGCAAGGGCGGGGCGGGCTCGAACCGCACCGGCGCAGGCGGCGACGATCTGGTCATCCGCGTGCCCGTCGGCACCCAGATCCTGTCCGAGGACAAGGAAGAGGTGCTCGCTGATTTCACCGTCCCCGGCCAGCGCGAGGTGTTCCTGCGCGGCGGTGACGGCGGGCGCGGTAACGCAAGCTACAAAACGTCGACCAACCGGGCGCCGCGGCAGCATGGCACCGGCTGGCCTGCCGAGGAGATGTGGGTGTGGCTGCGGCTCAAGCTGCTCGCGGATTGCGGCCTGGTGGGCCTGCCCAATGCCGGCAAGTCGACCTTCATCAACGCAGTGTCGAACGCCAAGGCGAAGGTCGGCGACTATCCGTTTACGACGGTGCGGCCTCAACTGGGCGTCGCCAGCCACAAGAGCCGCGAGTTCGTGGTCGCCGACATCCCGGGCCTGATCGAAGGCGCGGCCGAGGGCGCCGGCATCGGCGACCGCTTCCTCGGCCATATCGAGCGCTGCCGGGTGCTGCTCCATCTGGTCGATGTGGGCGGTGATGATCCGGTCGATGCCTATGAGATCGTCCAGGGGGAACTCGACGCCTATGGCGCGGGCCTGGCCGACAAGCCGCAGATCGTGGCGCTCAACAAGATCGATGCGATCGACCCCAAACTGATCGACAAGCTGGTGAAGAAGCTCGCCAAGAAGAGCGGCGTCGAGGTGATGCGCCTGTCGGGTGCCACCGGCGAAGGGCTCGAGCAGGTGCTCGACCGGATCATCGAGATATTGGGGCCGATGCCCGACAAGGTCGCGGTCAACGACGATGAAGGGGTGGAGCCTTGGTCGCCCATCTGATGGCGCTTTAGCCGCATGTCTGCCCGCTTCAACCCGGCCAATTGCCCGTGCCTGATCGTCAAGATCGGCTCGGCGTTGCTCGTCGATCCCGAGGGTCGGGTGCGGCGCGACTGGCTTGCCGGCGTCGTCGCAGACATCGCCGCGCGGCACCAGGCCGGACAGAAGGTTGCGGTCGTCTCATCCGGGGCGATCGCGCTGGGCGCGCGGCGGCTCGGACTGACCAAGGGCGGGCGCGCCAGCCTGGAAGACGCACAGGCCGCAGCGGCGACAGGCCAGATCGCCCTGTCGCATTGTTGGGCGGAACTGCTCCACGACCAGGGCCTGACGGCGGCGCAGATCCTGGTGACGCTCGACGATCTCGAGGATCGCCGCCGCTATCTCAACGCCGCCTCGACGCTCGACCGGCTGCTGAGCCTGGGCGTCGTGCCGGTCATCAACGAGAATGATTCGGTCGCGACCGAGGAGATCCGTTTCGGCGACAATGATCGGCTCGCAGCCCGGATCGGCCAGGCGGCTGGTGCGCAGGGGGTTATCCTCCTGTCGGATATCGATGGGCTTTATACCGCCAACCCTCATCGTGATCCGACCGCACGGCTGGTGCCCGAGGTCCGCCGCATCGACGCGCGGATCAAGGCGATGGCCGATGGCGGATCGGCCTCGGGCATGGGATCGGGCGGCATGATCTCGAAGCTGGAGGCAGCACGGATCGCCCAGCGGTCCGGCACCCATCTCGCCATCATTTCGGGGAAGCGGGAGCACCCGCTCGCGGCGTTCGACGCCGATGGCCATGGCACGGTGTTCGTCGGCGAAAAGGCCGGCAATGCGCGCAAGGCGTGGCTGGCCGGGCGTCTCACCGCCAAGGGACGGGTGGTGGTCGACGCCGGTGCAGCCAAGGCACTGACCCAGGGCCGCAGCCTGCTCGCCGCCGGAGCGATCTCCGTCGATGGACGCTTTGCGCGCGGCGATGTCGTCGATATCGTCGGGCCCGACGGCCATGTGGTGGCACGCGGCCTGGTGGAATATGATGCGTCCGATGCCGCAAGCATCGTCGGGCGGCGCAGCGACGCGCTGGAAGCGATCCTTGGCTATGCGCCGCGCTCTGCCTTGGTCCATCGCGATCATATGGTGGTGCTGTGATCCTGGCGATCACGGGCGGTACGGGTTTTCTCGGTGGACATGTGCTGCGCGAGGCGGCGGCCCAGGGCCATAGCATCCGGGCGCTGGCGCGCAGCGCGCAACTGCCTCGCCCCAATGTCGAGTGGGTGCCGGGAACGCTCGACGATTATCACAGCCTCGCTGCACTGGTTGGCGGCGCCGATGCCGTGATCCACATCGCTGGTGCCATCAACGCACCGGCGCTGGCAGGCTTCGTCGCCGCCAATGTCACCGGCACCGCCTCGCTGCTGACTGCGACGGAAGCGGCCGGGATCAAGCGCTTCGTCCATGTGTCGTCGCTGTCGGCGCGTGAGCCCGATCTCTCCGATTATGGTTGGTCGAAGGCGGCCTCGGAAGCGCTCCTGCTCCAGTCGCCGCTCGACTGGACGATCGTTCGGCCGCCGGCCATCTATGGTGCCGGCGACCGCGAGATGCTCGAGCTGTTCCGCATCGCCAGGCGCAAGGGCGTGGTGCCGCTGCCGCCGGCGGGACGGCTGTCGCTGATAGAGGCCGGCGATCTCGCCAGGCTGCTGGTCGACCTGCTCCAGACTGGTGCGGCGATCGGGCAGGTTTACGAGCCGGACGATGGCCGCATCGATGGCTATAGCCACCGCGAATTCGGCGCGCTGCTCGGCCGGGCGGTTGGGCGATCGCGGGTGGTTTTGCTTGCTGTGCCGCGCTTCGTGCTGCGTCTTGCCGCAACCGCCGAGCGGCTGCGGCTGGGCGATCGCGCCAAGCTGACGCCCGATCGGGTTCGTTATTTCTGCCATCCCGACTGGGTGGCGCAGAAGCGGCCACCCGCTATGGTGTGGGAGCCGGCGATAATGGCCGGTGACGGGCTGAAGGCGACCGCCGACTGGTATCAGGCGCAAGGCTGGCTGTAGTCCGGCCAGCACGGTTGCAAAGACGGCCCTTGGCTGGGACGAGCTTCAACGCAGTTCAGCCGATCCCCGCCGCAAAGTGCAACAGGAAGCTGATGAAGCTGAGCACCAGCCCGACCACCATCACCCTATAGGCATAGCCGATCAGCCGGTATTTCTTGCGCGCGAGCACCCGGCCATTCTGGTAGATGTCATGCGCGAAAGCCGCATAGACGGCATCGCTGTCGGTGACCGTGTCGAGCACGAGCTGGACGAAATCCTCCTCGGGCATCTGGGTGAAGGATCCAAAGAACAGCATGTTTGACGGGCCATGGGCCTGCGGGGGAACTTTGGTCGATGGCAACACTGCCATGACCGCCAGCAACGCCGACAGGAAGGCCGTCGCGCCGAGGATGAGCAGCGCGGTCGGCGCGCCGCCGGATTTGATCTGGCCCACCGTGATGGTGAAGATGACGAAGGTGGCACCCATCAGCAGGCTGGCCTTCTGATCGGCCATCTGGCTGAGCTGGTACTGGATCTGCTGGGCGGTGCGCAGGAGATGGACCGCGTCGGGGGCAAACTGGCCCCGTGGCGGTGCTCTCGTCTCGTCTGCTGGCATGGCATCCCCTTTTCCCTGTCATATTCATGGCACGCTATCGGATCGCCGCCAAGCCGCTGCCGTGAAGCCGCCGCAATCGCTTGTCATGCGCGGCACAACGACCTTAAGGACGCATCATGAGCGACAGAGACGATATTTTTACCCGCGTGGCGGAACAGATCGAACCCTTCAACAAAAAGGGCGTGGATCTGGCCGACGGCACCAGCTTTGCCGGCGACCTGGAATGGGACAGCCTGACGGTGATGGATTTCGTCGCGGCGGTCGAGGACGAGTTCGACATCATCATCACGATGAACATGCAGGCGGAGATCGAGACGGTCGGCCAGCTTGTCGATGCCGTCGTCAAATTGCAGGGCTGAGCAGCGGTGAGCGATCTTTTTTCGAAATTCGACCCGCTGATCGCCGAGCGCGAGGCGTTGCTCGATACCGGCGTGCGCGATCCCTACGGCATCGTGATGGAGAAGGTGCTGTCGCCGACAGAGGCCATGATCAACGGCAAGCGCACGATCCTGCTCGGCACCTATAATTATATGGGCATGACGTTCGATGCCGACGTGATCGAGGCCGGCAAGGCCGCGCTCGACGCCTTCGGATCGGGGACCACGGGCAGCCGCGTCCTCAACGGGACCTACCAGACCCACAGGGAATGCGAGGACGCGCTCAAGGAGTTTTACGGGGCCGAGCACGCGATCGTGTTTTCGACCGGCTATCAGGCCAATCTCGGCATGATCTCGACGCTCGCGGGCAAGGGCGACTATATCATCCTCGATGCCGACAGCCACGCCTCGATCTATGACGGCTGCGCCCTGGGCAAGGCCGAGGTGATCCGCTTCCGCCACAATTCGGTCGAGGATCTCGACAAGCGGCTCGGCCGGCTTCCACCCGAGGCCGGCAAGCTCGTCGTGCTCGAAGGCGTCTATTCGATGATGGGCGACATCGCCCCGCTCAAGGAGATGGTCGCGGTTTCCAAGAAGCATGGCGCGATGATCCTGTGCGACGAGGCGCATGGCATGGGCTTCTTCGGCGAACATGGCCGCGGCGTGTTCGAGGAAGCCGGTGTTTCCGACGATATCGATTTCGTCGTCGGAACCTTCTCGAAGTCGGTCGGCACCGTCGGCGGCTTTTGCGTGTCCAATCATCCCAAGTTCGAAGTGTTGCGCCTGGTCTGCCGGCCTTATGTGTTCACGGCCTCGCTACCGCCATCGGTGGTTGCGACGGCGGCGGCTTCGATCCGCAAGCTGATGCACGCGCAGGACAAGCGCGCGCACCTGTGGAAGAACTCGCGGCGGCTGCACCAGGGGCTGCGCGACATGGGCTACAAACTCGGCACCGAAACCGCCCAGTCGGCGATCATTGCCGTCATCCTGGACGACATGGCCCAGGCGGTCGGGCTGTGGCAGGGGCTGCTCGAGGCCGGGCTCTATGTGAATACTGCGCGTCCGCCGGCGACCCCGGCCGGCATGTTCCTGCTGCGCTGTTCGCTGTGCGCCGAGCATAGCGACGCCCAGGTCGACGAGATTCTCGGCATGTTCGAGCGGGCTGGCCGGGCAATCGGAGTGATCGCCTGAGCAATCTATCGCATTCGGCATTTAGACGGCTTTGCCCGTCGGTTCGGCTGCGGTACAACGGGCGCATGGCGACGTTCTCTCCGGATGCCTTGAGGCGGGAATTGTCACCGGCCACGGGGCGAGTGGTCGCTGCCGCGATATTGGCGCTGGCGGCGCTGGGCCTGTTGGTCGCCGTGGTGACGATGGTGGCACGTTCGAACGCGGCCCGCGATCAGGCGCTGGTCCGCGAGCAACGCAGTTATGACATCATGGTGTTGACGCGCTCACTCGATGCCTCGCTCGCACGTGCAGAGGCATCGCTGGGTCGCTATGTGGTGAGTGGCGACCGCCGCACCGGCACGATCTACTATGACGAGTGGCGGCGCGCGAGCAGCCAGCTACGCCAGCTGGAAAAGCTCACCGACGGACAGGCCGACCAGATTCCGCTGGTGCGCCGGCTCGACGGGCTGTGCGATGCGCGGGCCAAGGAACTGGCGGCGGCGGCCGCCTTCGCCAATGTCGGCAAGGGCTGGTACGCCATCGGCATGTTCAACCGCGCCGGCGAATCGGCCAACGTCCGGGCGATTTCCGATACGCTCGACCGGATCGCGGCCAATGAGCGGGCCCGGCTGGGGCGGAGATCCGAGGCGACCTTCTTCTCGGCCGAGCGGGCAAACAGCTTCTCCACCCTGCTGTCGGTGCTCGGGCTGGCGCTCGTCGCGCTCGCCATCCTGCTCGGCTGGCTTGCGGCGGCGACGGCGGCGAAGCGCGCCTATGCGGACGAACTCGCCGAGGCAGAGGGCGACCGCGCCGCCATGCTCGAAACGGCGGTTGCCGAGCGCACCCAGGAACTGCTCAGCGCCAACGAGAAGCTGCGTGCCGAGACCGAGACACGAGCCCGCGCCGAGGCGCAGCTCGCCCAGGCACAGAAGATGGAAGCGGTTGGCCAGCTGACCGGCGGCATTGCGCATGATTTCAACAATATGCTGGCGGTGGTGGTCGGCGGGCTCGATCTCGCGCGACGCAAGCTGGCGCAGCGCTCGCCCGATGTCATCACCCATATCGATGGCGCGATGGAAGGCGCTGACCGGGCGGCTGCGCTGACGCGACGGCTGCTGTCCTTCGCACGGGCCGAACCGCTGCTTCCCGACGCGGTGCTACCGTCGAAGCTGGTGGCGGGGATGAACGTCCTGCTCGATCGTACACTGGGGGATCGAATCCGCGTCAATGTCGATGCGTCCCAGGCGAGCTGGTCGATCTGGGCTGATGCGCACCAGCTTGAAAATGCCATCCTCAACCTGGCGGTGAACGCCCGCGACGCCATGGATGGAGCAGGCCGGCTCGACATCGAGGTAGCCGACGTGCCGATCGGCACCGGCGACCAAAGTGGGATTGCGCCCGGCGAATATGTCCGGATCAGCGTCCGCGACACGGGCTGCGGGATGTCGCCCGAGGTCGTCGCGCGGGCGTTCGAACCTTTTTTCACGACAAAGCCGGTCGGCAAGGGGACCGGCCTCGGCCTTAGCCAGATTTTCGGCTTCGTGCGGCAATCGCAAGGCGATGTGCGAGTCCAATCGGCCGTCGGCCAGGGCACGACGATCATGCTCTATCTGCCGCGCCACATCGGCGCAGCGGTCGACCGGTCGGTGGCGGAAAGCTCGGCGGCGGCCAAGCCGAGACTGGGATCGCTGTCGATCCTGCTGGTCGAGGACGATCCGCGTGTCCAGGCATCGACGCGCCATGGCCTGGTGGAGCTGGGCCACGAGGTGCGGGCTTGCGGCTCGGGCGACGAAGCGCTCGAGATTCTCGCGGAGGATGCGCGATTCGACATGGTGCTGACCGATGTGATGATGCCGGGCATGACCGGCCCCGAGCTGGTTGCCACGATCGGCCGCCGCTATCCGCGCACAGCCGTGCTGTTCGTGACCGGCTATGTCGGGGAAGCCGGCCAAAGCGACGACTTTGCGGGACATGAGGTGCTGCGCAAGCCTTTCACAATCGCCGCGCTCGGCGTGGCCATAGGCCAGGCGATGAGCCGCCAGGGCAAGACGCCGACATATCAGGCGGCCTGATCCGCTCGCCTAGCGCCAGCATTGTCGAGAGCGAACCAGCTTATCGCACCGCGCCTTTCAACAGCAGTCGCGGCAGCAGGCTGATCGCGCCGAGGATCGGCCAGCGGCGTTGCCAGGGCTTGATCGTGATCGCGGTGCCGGCATGGCGATTGATCTTCCAGGCCAGATAATCGATGCCTCCGGCATAGGTCGTGCTGGCCTTGGCGAGCCGGGCGATGGTCAGTGCCTTCCCTTCGCGCCGACGGCGCTGCCAGGTCGCCGCGCCGGCCCGACGATCCGCGGCACTGAGCGGACGGCGAAACCCTATGATATCGTCCTCGATCTCCGCCTCCAGCCCGGCGGCGTCGAGCGCTGGTGCGGTGAAGCGGCGGAAGCGCCCGGGATCGGCGCTCACCACGGATGCCGCGCGCCCGGTCCGCTCGGCGCGCAGTTCGGCGCGATAGGTCAGCGCGAACGCTCCCTCCCACAGCGCTTCGATCGAGAGCCTGTCGGGCAGCATCGGCCGCGCTGCCGCGAGCAGCGCCGGCGCCGCGCCCGCGATCGCCGCAATGCTGCTTCTCCGCGCCGCTTCGTCGGCCGCCCATATCAGCCGCGACGGCTGTGCAAAGCGCGCCCAGACCGAGACATTCCGGGTTTCCGACGACGCGAGCCGTGCGAAATCGCTTTCGCTGAGCACGGCAAATTTGGCGATCAGCCCCTCATGCTCAAATGGAAAGACGTTCGGCGGCAGCAGCCGGTTGGCGAAGGCGAGCCAGCCTTTGCCAAAGGCCCGCGCATAATCATCGACGATCAGGTAGAAATCGAGCATCAGCCCGTCGAGATTGGCCTCGCGCAGGCAGGATCCATAGAACAGCACGGCCCGCGCGGCCGGGCCGTAGCGCGCCGCAATGGCTGCGGCCATCGCCGTGACGCGAGCATCGACCGGCTCCGCAAGCTCGGCTGCGACCAGCTGTTCGAGGAACATGGGACGCCCGCTCAGGCAGCGAGGCGCAAGAACGGGACCGGCGGAGTGGTCTTGAGGACGATTGGCCTGCCGGGGTCGGCCTGGAAGATTTCCCCATCGAGGATTACGCTCGAACGATCTCCCTCGATGCGGATCTCGTCGCCGCGCTCAAAGTGGACGCCGTCCATCTGGTCGCGCCCGACCCGGCCGAACATCCCGGCGAATATCGCTCGCAGCAGCGGCAGGGGGCGCTGCTCGACGACCATCATCTGCAGCGATCCCGTGCCGGGCACGCTGCTGCCCAGCAGCAGCTTGTGCAGCGTCGTCACGATCAGCAGCGAGAAGCGCCCGTGAAGCTGGCCCTGCCGCATCATCGACACTTTGAGGGGAGTCGCTGCGGGCGGCAGGAAAGCGGTCCGGATACCCAGGATCAGCGTCGCCAGCACCGCAACCGCGGTGAGTACGTGGCTGATGCCGTTGGGCAGGCCGAGCGGATAGATCTTGTTGCGGCAATAGAGGATCGTGTCGGCGAGCCCGGCGCCGCCGAGGAACATCCCCAGCACCGGCCGGCTGCCGGCGACACCGTCGGAAAGCGCAATCAGCTCGCGCACCACCACATGCTCCTCGATGCCGGTGCGGGCGATCTCGATCACCCGGCTGAGCGCCACGATGGGATCGCCGACCGAGCCCAGGTCGAGCGCGATCAGATTGGTCTTGCCGTTGGGCAGCACCGCGACCGGCGGCGGCGAGCCATCGAAATGGCCGCCGAGATAGAGCTCGGTCAACGCCGCCTGGACGGTGCCGTCGCCGCCATTGATCACCAGCACCTTGGGGTTCACCCGGGCGATCGTCCGCAGCGCCTCACCGATCTGTTCGATCGATTCGACCTCATAGTGGAAGACGTCGCTATGGGACGCGCAAAAGCTCCGCATCCGCGGCAGCATCGACAGATTGCCCGTCGAGCGCGGATTGGAGAGGAGCGCGACGCTGGCCATCGATCAGCGCGCCGCCATCGCGACGGGGCCGAACGACCCGCCCTGGACATAGTTCATCACCACCGGAACCTTCGCGACGCCGTGCACCGAAACCTGCACCTGGCGCGGGTCGGGCTTGCGCTTGAACATCACGTCGAACAGCGAAAGCCGCGGATTGCCCGACATGCCGCCGCCGTCGGAGGGGCCGGTCCTACCCGAATTGTCGAGATCGTGGCGAACCGAAACGGCATAGTTGCCGTTGCCCGGGACCGACACGCAGATATCGATCGGTCCCGTGGCGGGCACGGCCACATCGATGCGCCGCAGATAGCTGCCCTTGTCGAAATAGCGGCTCGGATTGCCGCCATAGGATTGCACGCGGATTACGCCGCTGCGCTTCTTCAAGCCTTCGACATGGACGAGCATCGCCGGACCATTGCCGTCGCATGCCGCCGCATCGGGGCCGAGCACGGCTGCGCGCGCGCCGGCGGGAGCCGCCGCTGCAAGCATCAATCCAGCCACCCCTGCCACAAGTTTCGACATGACCTCTCTACTCCTGGAAGCTATAGCCCTGCGAAGACGCATGGCCGGTACGCTGCCCCATGAGTCGGAAAATGGGCTGCGATTGCGGCCAGAACATGGTCACGGGGCGTCCAAAAGTTGAGATTTGACACGCTTACCGACCGCTACCTCGCCCGACTGATCGCAACTCCGCTGTTCGCGACGCTCGTGATCGCGGCGATGCTGCTCACCCTCGACAAGATGCTCCGCCTGTTCGACTTCGTCGTCTCGGAGGGCGGGCCGGTCAGCGTGGTGTGGCGGATGCTGGCCAATCTGATCCCGGAATATATGTCGCTTGGCATCCCGATAGGCCTGATGCTGGGCTGCCTTCTCGCCTTCCGCAAGCTGGCACTGTCGTCGGAGCTCGACGTGTTCCGGGCGGTCGGCATGAGCTATGGCCGGCTGCTGCGTGTGCCCTATTATTATGCGATCGCGCTGGCGCTGCTCAATCTCGCCATCGTCGGTTTCATCCAGCCCTATTCGCGCTATGCCTATGAGGGGCTCCGCTTCGAGCTGCGTTCGGGTGCGCTGGGCGCGTCGATCAAGGTGGGTGAGTTCACCCGGCTCGGCAAGCGGATGACGATCCGCGTCGAAACCAGCCGCGACGGTGGCCGGGAACTGTCCGGCATCTTCGTCATGACGGAGACCAATGACGGCAAGAGCCTGGCGGTCACCGCCGAGCATGGCCAGTTCATGGCGACCGACGATCCGGACACGATCATCCTGCGGCTGCAGAAGGGCGTGCTCGTCCATGATGCGCCAAGCTTCAAGGAGCCGCGCGTTCTCCAGTTCGTCGGCCATGACCTGCCGATCGACCTGCCGAAAATGGAGGCGTTTCGCCAGCGTGGTGGTCGCGATCTCGAAATGACGATGCCGGAACTCGCCGTGATCGCGCACAAGGAGAGCACGCCGGAGAAGCAGCGCACGCAGTTCCGGGCCGAATTCCATTTCCGGCTGGTCGAGGTGGCAACGATGCTGCTGCTGCCGATGCTGGCGCTGGCGCTCGCCATTCCGCCCAAGCGCTCCTCCTCCGCGCTCGGCGTGTTCCTGTCGATCGTGATGATCGTCACCCAGCACAAGATCAACGAATATGCGGCCTCCGTGGCGGCCCTGGGCCGGATCGACCCGATCCTCGCGCTGTGGATACCCTTCCTCGGCTTCGCTGCGCTGGTGTGGTGGATGTACCGGACGATCGCGCACGTGCCGGGCGGCCAGCCGATCGGTGCGCTCGAACGCGTGGCCGACAAGGCGGCGAAGGCGGTTGTCCGCTGGATCAAGCTCGGCCGGAGGCGGGCGGCATGAACATCTCCTTCTTCGCCTCGCGAACGATTACCTTCTATATGGCGCGGATGTTCCTGGTCCGCTTCGCGGCGGTCCTCGCGGCGCTGGTGATCGTGCTGATGGCGCTCGATCTGCTCGGCGAATCGGGTGACATCCTCGCCTATCCGGGCAATGGCGATCACCAACTATGGGTCTATGTGACCCTGCGGACGCCGCAGATCATCGCGCGCTTCCTGCCCTTTGCCGCGCTGCTCGCGACGTTGATCACCTTCGTCACGCTGAACCAGAACAGCGAGATCATCTCGATGAAGGCGGCGGGCATCTCGGCGCACCAGATCCTGGCGCCGCTGGTGGTCGCCAGCATCGGCGTCGCGCTGGTTTCGCTGATGTTCAACGAGCGGGTGGTCGCGCGCTCCACCGCGACCCTCAGCGCTTGGCAGGATGCGGGCTATGGTCCCATCCCCAGGGATCGGGGCATCGTCGCGAATGTCTGGGTCCGCGACGGCGACGACCTGATTCATGCGGTGTCGGCGCGGGGCCGGCAAGCGCAGACCACGCTCGATACCGTTACGATCTACGATCGCGACGGCGGCCGGCTCATCTCGATCGTCAAGGGCGCTCGCGCGGTGCAGGCCGGCGGCGGCTGGCGACTCGCCAATGTGTCGCGCTTCGATGTCTCGCGGGGGGTAACCACGCGCCTGCCGGCCTTCGAGTTCGGGCGCGGGGTGACACCGGATCGCTTCACCCTGGCCAGCGTCGATCCGGCGGCGCGGTCCATTCTGCAGCTTCGCTCGGCAATCCACGATCTCGATGCCGCCGGCCGGCCGACCGGTCCGCTCGAAGCAGGGCTATGGCACAAGCTGTCGGGACCTTTCTCGGCGGTGCTGATGCCGCTCCTCGCCGCCGTTGCCGCTTTCGGTCTGGCCCGGACCGGGCATCTGTTCATCCGTGCCGTCGTCGGCATGGCGCTCGGCTTCGCCTATTTCGTCGCCGACAATTTTGCGCTGGCGATGGGTAATCTCGGTGCCTATCCGCCCGTGCTGGCCGCCTGGGCACCCTTTCTGTTGTTCCTTTTGATCGGCGAAGCGGTGCTGATCCGCACCGAGGAATAGCAGCTTTCAAAGCTTGGCCTTGCCGCCGTCGCAAAAGCGCCGCATTGCCAAGCCAGAGCGCAGCCCCATATGGGTCCCTGACGGGGGACTATCGACTTGATTTCGAGGTTCCGAGTGAAGCTGACCGCCATCAAGCCCTCTTTCTGGGCCAAGGAGCACCACCTCGACCGCATGACCTTGCGCGAGCTGGTTGTCGCCTATTTTCAATATCCGGCGATCATCGGCTATCTCGCCTGCGCTTCGGTGGCCATCGGCTTTTATGTCCGCTACCCGGCCCCGGTGCTGTCGACGCTGGCGTCGGTCGGCGTCGCTGTGATGGTCTATCCGCTCGTCTGGTATTGCCTTCACCGCTGGGTGCTGCACAGCCGCTGGATGTTCAAGGTGCCGCTGCTGGCCGCGACCTGGAAGCGTATCCATTACGATCATCACCAGGATCCGAACCGGCTCGAGATCCTGTTCGGCGCGCTCCACACGACCTTGCCGACGATCGCGCTGGCGACGGCGCCGGTCGGCTATGCGATCGGCGGTACCGGCGGTGCCCTGGCCGGCCTGGCGGCGGGGCTGCTGACGACCTGTTTCTACGAATTCTGCCACTGCATCCAGCATCTGGCCTACAAGCCGAAGAACAGGACGCTCGCCGAGATGAAGGCGCGCCACATGGCCCATCATTTCCATGACGAGCGCGGCAATTTCGGCATCACCAACTATTTCTGGGACAGGCTGTTCGGCACCTATTACGAGCGGATCGACAAGGACAGGAAGAGCGAGACTGTGTTCAACCTCGGCTACACGCCCGAGGTGGCCGAGCGCTATCCACACGTCGCGCGCCTGTCCGGCGGTGTCGCTACCGGCCACCCGAGCCAGCGCATCAAGCACTGATGGCCGTCACCGTCCGCCCGGTGGCCGGCAAGGCGGACCGGAAACTCTTCATCGATCTCGCCTATCGGCTCAATGCCGACGATCCGAACTGGGTTCCGCCGCTGCGGATCGAGGCGATGGAGCTCATCACCCCGGGCAAGAACCCCTTTTACGAGCATGCCGAACAGCAGCTGTTCATCGCCGAGCGGGATGGCAAGCCGCTGGGCCGCATTTCGGCGCATATCGATCATCTCTGGCTGTCGATGCCGGCCGAGCAGGGCGGCGGCCCCGAGATCGGCAATTGGGGCCTGCTCGAAGCAGCCGACCAGGACATCGCCACCGCCCTGATTGCCGAGGCCGAGGCCTGGCTCAAGGCCAAGGGCATGACGAGCGTGATGGCCCCGATCAGCTGCTCGATCTGGGAAGAGCCGGGCCTGCTCGTCCACGGCCACGATCATTCGCCGACAGTGATGATGGGCCATCACAATGCCGCCTATCAGGGTTGGATCGAGCCGCTCGGCTATGCCGGCGTCAAGGACCTGCTGTGCTACGCGGTCAACATCGCGCAGCCTTTTCCGGCGCTGGTCCAGCGTATCGTCAGTTCCGGGGAGCGCAATTCGCGCATCCGCATCCGCAAGGTGGACAAGAGCCGCTTCGACGAGGAGGCGGCGCTGATCCTGTCGATCCTCAACGATGCCTGGTCGGACAATTGGGGTTTCGTGCCGATTACCCCTAGCGAGATCGCCTATACCGGCCGCAAGCTGAAGCCGATCGTGTTCGAGGACCTGATCCGGGTCGCCGAGGTCGACGGAGAGCCCGTAGCCTTCATGCTCACGCTGCCCGACCTCAACGAACTGACCGCCGACCTCGACGGGCGGCTGTTCCCGTTCGGTTGGGCGAAGCTGCTGTGGCGGCTGCGCAGGCCGCAGGTGAGCACGATGCGAGTGCCGCTGATGGGCGTCGTGAAAAAGCTCCAGGCGACACGCCTTGCCAGCCAGCTCGCCTTCATGATGATCGAGTATATCCGCCGTGATTCGGTGGCCAACTATGGTGCGACCCGCGCCGAGATCGGCTGGATCCTCGACAACAACCAGGGGATGCGCTCGATCGCCGAGACGGTCGAGGGCAGCGTCAACAAGACCTACCGGATATATTCCAAGGCCTTGTGATCGCGCCGCGACCGGCGGAAGGGGCATTCCGGATTTCGCGTGAACGGCGTAGAGCCGCGACATGACCCTGCAATCCTGGTGGATCTTCGTCTGCGCAACCTTCCTGATCTCGGCCATGCCGGGACCGAACATGCTGCATGTGATGCGCCAGGGCATGCGGCATGGAATAGTGCGCGCATCGTTCGCCATGCTCGGGTGCATGCTGGGGCTGCTGGGCCTTTTCGGTCTCTCGGCACTTGGCATGAGTGCGTTGCTGTCGGTGCTGCCTCACGCCCTGAACGCGATCAAGATCGTCGGTGCGCTCTACCTGGTCTGGATCGGGATCAGGGCCTGGCGCGACGATAGCGCACCCTTCGACGTCGCGGGCTGCGACATGGATGCGCGCCGCGAGAGCGGCGCAGAGCTGTTCCGCGGCGGCTTCGTGATCAGCATCAGCAACCCCAAGGCGCTGATCTTCGCGACGGCGTTCTTCCCCCAGTTCGTCAGCCCTGCGCTTCCCCAGGGTCCGCAATTCGCGATCCTGCTGATAACCTTCGTCGTGATCGAAATGAGTTGGTATTTCACCTATGCCAGCGGCGGGCATGGGCTCGCGCGCTATATGCGCAGGTCGGAATGGCAGAGGATGTTCAATCGCGCTACGGGTGGGCTGTTCATGCTGTTCGGCGTGTCGCTGCTGGCGTGGCGCCACCGGTAGGAGAGAGACATTGACGATCGACGATATCGACGACGCGGCCGCCGCGACCGCGTTCCGGCGGCTGATCCGCCATCTGCAGCATCGCACCGATGCGCAGAATGTCGACCTGATGGGGCTCGCCGGCTTCTGCCGCAACTGCCTGTCGGACTGGGTCGGCGAGGCGGCAGGTGGCGCGCTCGACAAGGAGGCGGCGCGCGAGGCGGTCTATGGCATGCCTTATGCGCAGTGGAAGGCCGGCCAGCCGGCGGCGACGCCAGAGCAACTCGCGCGGATGGATGCGAGCGTAGCGAAGAACCGCGCGTGAGCGCGTCTCCTACCGCAGCGTGATCCAAGTCGGCGCATGGTCGCTGGCCTTTTCCATCGCGCGCGTATCCTTGTCGACGCCGGCACCGGTCAGCCGGTCCGCGGCGGCGGGGCTCAGCATAAGGTGGTCGATGCGGAATCCCGCGTCACGCTGCCAGGCGCCCGCCTGATAGTCCCAGAAGGTATAGACCGGGCCATGCGGATGGATGGTGCGAACGGCGTCGGTCCACCCGCCGTTGCACAGCCGGCGAAAGGCGGAGCGGCTTTCCGGCTGGGTGAGGGCGTCGCTCGCCATCGCCCGCTCCGAAAAGACGTCGTCGGTCGAAGCCGTGGGGATGACGTTATAGTCGCCGCACAGCACGACGGGGGCCTCGCTTTTCCAAAGCTCCGCGGCGTGATCGATCAGCCGGTCGAACCAGGCGAGCTTATATTCGAACTTCGGTCCCGGCAGGGGATTGCCGTTGGGCAGATAGATCGATCCGACGATCACCCCTTCGACGTCCGCCTCGATGTAGCGGCTGTGGCTGGGATCGGGGTCGTCGGGCAGGCCCTTGCGCCGCTCGATCGGCTGGCTTCCCCTGGCGAGGATGGCGACGCCGTTGAACCCCTTCTGGCCGTGCCAGATAGCGCCATATCCGGCAGCTTGGATCTCCGCGATAGGAAAGGTTTCATCCGAGGTCTTGATCTCCTGCAGGCAGGCAACATCGGGCGCCTTCTGCTCAAGCCACTCCAACAGGCGAGGAAGACGGGCCTTGATCCCGTTGATGTTGAACGTCGAGATTTTCATGGGCGAGGAGATAGCGCGCAGCGAGAGCGGCGTCACCGCTCAACTTCCGACTGCCCTCCCTCAAGCTAGATCGAGAAGCTCGATCCGCAGCCGCAGCCGGAGGCGGCGTTCGGGTTGGTCACCTGGAAGGCCGCGCCGCCGAGCGATTCGACATAGTCGACCGCGCCGCCGCGGACGAGGTCGAGGCTCATCGGATCGACCACCAGCGACACGCCGTCGCGGATCGTGACCAGATCGTCCTCGGCCGGCGCTTCGGCCAGCTCGAACTTGTACTGAAAGCCGGCACAGCCGCCGCCGTCGATGGCCAGCCGGAGGATCGCCGGCTTGCCCGTCTTCTTCGCGATCGCGGCGACGCGCGCAGCGGCGGAGGGGGTCAGGTCGATGTCTGCGATGGTTGTCATGACGGGGAAGATAGGCACTTGGAAGCCCGCCGACAATCGCTGGCAGGCTTCTGCGGTCCTTTTATGCCGCCACGGCTCAGTCTTCGGGACCGCCGAGCGCGACGTCGGAGCGCTGTTGGCTCGCCGCCATCAGATAATTGGCGGACTGGAGGAACGGGATCGGGTTGACGGCATGACCATCGATCCGGACCTCATAATGGAGATGACTGCCGGTGGAGCGGCCGGTCGAGCCGACATAGCCGATCAGTTCGCCGCGCTTGATGCGCTCACCCGGATGCGCGGCAATGCGGGACATATGGCCGTAGCGGGTGGCGATCCCCTTGCCATGATCGATCTCGACCATGTTGCCGTAGCCGCCGAACCACTCGGCACGGTCAACGATGCCGTCAGCCGTCGCGTAGATCGGCGTTCCGGTCGGCGAGGCGAGATCGACACCGGCATGCATCGCGGCATAGCCACGGAACGGGTCGGAGCGGACGCCGAAGGCGCTGGTGAAGGTGTAGTTGGCGATCGGCTGGATCGAGGGGATCGAGATGACCCCGTTGTCCATCGCGTCGAGCTTCTTCCAGGACTGGAACAGCGCCTGGAACTGGGCAGCCGACTGGGCGTTTGGAGACGAGTCCCCGGTCTGGGCCAGGCCGGGCGTCACCACGGACGTCATCAGCAGTGCTGCGGCGATTGCCTTGGTGCGACTCGAGCGCAGGTTGCTGGAAAGAAGGCGCAGACCGGCCCGTACGAAATTGCTCAGGAAGTGCATTATTCCCCCGCGACCGGAACGATCCCGACCGAAACACCCGGCCGGGCCCTGTTATTCGCCGTCGGGATTTGCCCCCCCTTCTGCGACCGGGCGGTTGTGAAAAAGATCACAGGACGCCGCAACCCCAGCCATCATTTCTTTCGTTAACCCGGCCTCATGGCGGGCTGAGTCGTTGAATGGCGGCTTGATGCTCCCCCTGAAATGCAGGCGGACCTGCGATTGCCAACTCTGCACGCAGTCGATTCGCATCGCACCGCACAAAAAGCCGAACCATTCGACCCCGGCTGCAACATGCGCGATCTCATCGGTTGCGATGCGGCGCAGCACCTGCGCCGACCGGCGATCACCAGCGCCTTCGAAACGGCTTATCAATGAAGGGGTTACGTCGAGCCCCCGCGCTTCCAGCACCATTGGCACCACTGCCAGCCGGGCGAGCGGATCGCCGGCGGTCTGCTGCGCGGCCTCCCACAAGCCGTCGTGCGCGGGCAGGTCACCATAGCGTGCGCCGCATGCATTCAGCCGGCGTTCCAGCAGCGCGAAATGCATGGCTTCCTCGGCGCCGACCTTCATCCAGCGATCGACGAAGGCACGAGGGAAGGCTGCGCCGAAGCGGCCGATGAGATCGAAGGCAAGGTCGATCGCGACATATTCGATATGGGCGATCGCGTGCAGCATCGCGATCCGCGCCCGCTCCGATCCGGCCCGCCCGCGCCTGGGCATGCGCGTTGGCGGCAGCAGGGGCGGCCGGTCTGTCCTGGCGGGCTTGTCGGGCATCGGCGTCGCAAACGCCCAGTCGAGTTCACCGAGCCGCCATCGGCGCGCGGCGCGGCGGGCGGCCTTTACCTTCGCCAGCGGGTCGGGCTCGTCGAGGACGGCTCGGCAGGCCGCGGAAACGTCCATCACGAAACGGCCCGTCATCAGGAGGCCGCCTGGGCCCGCGCATATTCGCGATGCGCCTCGTCGAGCGCGAGGATCGAGCGAACATGACGCCGCGCCACGGCGAGGCGGTCGTCGCCATAGCCCCCGCCCAGCGCGCTGGCTAGCGGTATGCCGCGCATCCGCGCCTGCCGCATCACGAAGCGATCACGCGCGCGCAGGCCGTCGTCGCTCAGCGCGAGCCGGCCGAGCTTGTCATCGCGATGCGGGTCGACCCCGGCCTGGTACAGGATCAGATCGGGACGGAAGCCGTCGAGCGCGGACGGTAGATGCTCGGCGAGAGCGGCGAGATAGGCTTCGTCGCCGGTTGCGTCGGGCAGGCCGAGATCGAAGCTGGACTGCGCCTTTCGCGCGGGGAAGTTCCTCTCCGCATGGAGGGAAAGGGTGAAGACGTCCTCGCGCCCTGCCATCAGGACGGCGGTGCCGTCGCCCTGGTGGACATCGAGATCGACGATCATGATCCGTGCGGCATCGCCTTCGGCGATCAGCCGGTTCGCCGCGATGGCCAGGTCGTTGAAGATGCAATAGCCGGCGCCCCTATCCGCCAGCGCATGATGGCTGCCGCCCGCGCTGTTGGCCGCATAGCCATGGTCGAGCGCGAGCTTTGCCGCCAGCCAGGTGCCGCCGGGCGCGAGGAAGGCGCGCCGCGTTACGCCTTCGGTGACGGGAAAGCCGATGCGGCGGGCCTTTTCGGGCGGAACCTGCGACGACGCTACTTCCGCGACATAGGCCTGATCGTGGACCGCCTCGATCCAGTGGCGCGGCATCGGTTCCGGCTGGTGCAATCGGTGCGGCAGCTGCGTCTCCGCCATCGCGATCATCACCAGCCCGTATTTATCGAAGCTGAAGCCGCTGCCCGGCGCCGCCGGCGAGACATAATAAGGATGATGGACGAGCTGCAGCATCTTGCCAGCGTAGCGCCTTTTACCGATGGAAGGCCATGACCCAGGAATTTGTACGCCCCGATGTCCGCGCCTTTCTGGACGATCTCAACGGCCGGGATGGTCCGAAGACGCATGAGGTGGACGTCGGCACCGCGCGCCGGATGTCCGCGAAGCTGCGTCACATCGCCGAGTTGCCGAGCCCGCCGATCGCCACGCGCGAGGATCTCTACATCTCGGCTGCCGACGGCCGCTCCATTCCGGCGCGCTTCTACGACGCCCGCGAGCGGCGCGGGGACGGGCCGCTGGTGGTGTTCTTCCATGGCGGCGGCTTCGTGCTCGGCGATCTCGAGGCCTATGACGCCGCCTGCGCCGAGATCGCGATCGGCCTCGATCTCCCGCTCCTCTCGATCGACTATCGGCTCGCGCCCGAGCATGGCTGGCCGGCGGCGCCCGACGACTGCGAAGCCGCAACGCGCTGGGTGGCGGAGCAGGCCATGCTGTTCGGCCGCCAGATCAATTCGCTCGCGCTGGCCGGCGACAGCGCTGGCGGCACGCTGAGCATCGTCACCGCCATGGCGCTGCGCAATCATCCGGCGGCCTTGCCGGTGATCGCGATCTGGCCGCTCTATCCGGCGGTCGACCTCCGCAAGCGCTATCCGTCCACGGAGCGGCTGGGCGAGGGCTATATGCTCAGCCTGGATACGCTGCGCTGGTTCAACGAGCATTATAATCCGGATTTCCACCATTGGCGCGCCTCGCCCCGCCTAGGCGACCAGCGCGGCATGCCGCCGGCGCTGATCGTGACCTCGACGCTGGATCCGCTGCTCGACCAGGGCCGGGCCTATGCGATGGCCTGCATCGAGGCCGGCGTGCCGGTGGCCTATCGCGAGGCCAAGGGGAATATCCACGGCTGGTTGACGCTGCGACGGGCGATCCCGTCCTCGCAGGAGGACCTGCGCGGCTGCCTCGCCGCGTTCCGGATGATGATCGAGGAATATCGCCCGTGAAAAAGACTCTGCCCTACCGTCCCGCCGCGGCGGTGATGCTGCTCAACAGCGAGGACAAGGTGTTCGTCGCCCAACGAATCGACAGCCAGCTCGAGGCCTGGCAGATGCCGCAGGGCGGCCTCGACGCCGGCGAAGATCCCCAGGCTGGCGCACTGCGCGAGCTGGAGGAGGAGACCGGCATTCCGCCCCATCTGGTGGAGATATTGGGCCAGGCGCCCGAGCTGCTGCTCTACGACCTGCCGCCCGAACTGCAGGGCAAGATCTGGGGCGGCAAATATCGCGGCCAGAGCCAGTACTGGTTCGCTGCGCGCTTCCTCGGCACCGACGCCGACGTCAACATCGACACCCCCGAACCCGAGTTCCGCGCCTGGAAATGGGTCGATGCGCGCGAGCTGGTCGACCTGATCGTGCCGTTCAAGCGAACGCTTTATGCGCAGGTGGTGGAGGCTTTTTCGGAGTTTCTGCCGCGATAAGCTCGCTTTCGGCGAGGCTGGTCGTGAAAGCGGGAAGGAGGGAGACGGGTGGTTAGCTGCCGGGCAGATTTCGGTACGATAATCAGATTTTCTGCCGTTGAGGCGCATCAGTTGTCCAACACATGCACGCCTTTGGACGGGTTCTCGCGATAGTGGGACAATCTGCTCTCAAGCGACCCCAAATGGATTTCGAGTTTATGCCCGTCTGGATCGAGAAAGTAGGTCGAGGCTCCCTCGCTTCTGTTGTCTTTCCAGATGATGCATTCGGCCATCAGGCGCTCTCTCATCGCCCCGTAATCCGCCTCGGACACGCTAAAGGCGATGTGGCTATAATCCGGGTGCGGTGACGACCGTGCGTGGTGATCGCGGGAAAGGCAAAGCCATAACGTCCCAGCCTCAAGATAGGCGCCGTCGGCCCACACCGCTCGGGTGGTACAACCGAGAACGTCACGATAGAATGCCAAGGAACGCTCAACGTCCGTAACCGCCAGCGTGATGTGGTTCAAACCGCTTACACCTGCTCCCATCGTCCATCTCGCGCTTCTGTTCTACCATCTGCTATCGGGCGGAGCGGGCAGCGGATCAAGCGTCTGGCTTTGGTCGCAACCGTCGTTCGGTCAATCCGGTGTGGAATAGCTGGAAGGTCGCAGAAGATGATTCGAGTCCCGGCTGGAGCAGGCGTAGTACATGGATCGGGGGCAATCGAAGGATGCGACCGATGAGACTCTTCCTGATCGCCCTCTGCGCCATGATCGTTGCCGCCTTGTTGACCTTGGTCTTCATGGCTTTGGTCGATGTCCGCAGCATGGTCTGGCCGCTGCTGGGCTATGCCTTCGTCACCACATGGGCGCTGCTCACCATCGGCATCCGGTTTGCGATGGGGCGGCCCGAAGCTTCGGACGTGTACTGAGACGCCAGCAGGCCGGCGGGTGCTGGCGATCTCATTCCAGGAAAGGAATGATGTCCTCACGCAATTGATATGCTGCACGCTCGGCGGCAGCCCGGATGTCTGCACCGGCCTTGTTGTCGCCAGCCTCGACCGACATCGCGAGTATCGTGACCAGCGCCTCGCGGATCGCTGGTGAAGAAATATAACTGGCCCCGAGTTCGGAACGATTGGCTTCAAGAACTTCACATACGATCTGCGCGAGGAGATCCTGCTGACGGTCGTTCATGGGGCTACGCTTCCAGTCTGATGGAATGAGACGCTCTATGCCGTTGCAGGTGTCGAAGTGCAGCTGGGACAAAGGCTGGCTTGCGCACCAATGGCGGGGACTGATGCAATGCGGTAGCCGCCGTTCAATCCATGCTGGAATGAACAGGCATCAGATCGCCTCGGCCGCGGCCAGCACCTCCTCGGCATGGCCCTTGACCTTCACCTTGCGCCAGATCCGGGCGATCCTGCCGTCCGCGCCGATCAGGAAGGTCGCGCGGTCTATGCCCATATAGTTGCGGCCGTAGAGCGTCTTTTCGATCCAAGTGCCGAACGCCTCGCAGAGGCTGCCGTCGCTGTCCGAGGCGAGCTGGACCTGCAGGCCATATTTGTCGATGAACTTCTTGTGCTTCGCAGGCGTGTCTTTCGAGACACCGATGATCGTCGCGCCCTTCGCGGCGAAGGCGCCGGCCAGCGCGGTGAAGCCCTGGGCCTCGGTGGTGCAGCCGGGCGTGTCGTCCTTCGGATAGAAATAGAGGACGAGGATCTTTCCGGCCTGGTCAGCGACGCTGGTCGTGGTCCCGTCGGGCAGCGCCAATGTCACGTTGGGGGCCTTGTCGCCTGGCTGCAGCATCATCTGTCCTCTTGTGGATGCCACCTCTTAGGATGGGCTGCGCCCGAAGTTCAACCGCTTCGCGCGGCCGGCTGGGATATCGCGCTGGACCAGACCTTCTGCACGATTTCGCGTGCCTCGGCATAGGCGGCGGTCAACAGATCCCAGCTTTGATAGCCGCAGGCCTGGGCGATCACGCCGCGCTGCTCGGGCGCAGGCAACTGGTTGTGCGGCGACAGCATGCGCAGGACGATCAGCATGCGGCTGAGCACTTCGTGCGCCGGGATGATAGCGGCGTCCATCAGTCCCGCGCTCACCAGCGAACGCAGCGCCGTGCGCAGCCGGGGGTGAATGCCGACATGCTGATCGAGCTGGTTCACATGGACGGCGAATTCGAGATCGACGAGCCCGCCCGCAACCAGCTTGACGTCGAAGGGACCGCGCGGCGGCTTGTGGCGGGCGATGTCGCCGCGCATCTTCATCGCGTCGAGCAGCAGCGTGGCGCGATTGCGCGGGCAGCGCAGCCGCTGGTCGACGACCGTCTTGACCGCCTTGCGCGCGGCATCCGACCCAAAGACCGGGCGCGCCCGGGTCAGCGCCATATGCTCCCATGTCCAGGCGTTTTCGCCATGATAGCGTTCGAAGGTTTCGATCGAGCAGGCGAGCATCCCCTTGGCGCCCCATGGCCGCAGCCTCGTGTCCACCTCATAGAGTGGGCCCAGCGTCGTCACGGTCGACATCGCGGTAGTGATCTGCTGCGCGACCCGGCTGAAATATTCGTTGGCATCCAGCGGTTTGCGTCCGTCGCTATGGGTGCGGGCGTCGCCGGTGAACAGGTAGATCAGGTCGAGGTCCGAGATGTTGGTGAGCGAGCGTCCGCCGAATCGCCCCAGCGCCAGGATCACCAGCTCTGCGCCCGGCACCTCGCCGTGATTCTCCTTCATGCGCGCCAGCACATCGTCGGCCATCGCACGCAGGCCGGCCTCGGCCAGATCGCAATTGGCGATGGCGAGATCGAGCGGATCGTCGGTCGCCTCGAGCAGCTGCAGGCCGAGGCCGAAGCGGTAGCCGCCGATCGCCTGGGCGACGCGGAGCTGGCCGGCGCCACGGTCGCTGCCGCTGATCAGCAGCCTGAACTCGGCATCGAGATCGGCGGCCGGTGGAAGCGGCGCATAGGCGCTGCTGTCGATCAATCGGCCGATCAGCTCCGGCTGCGCGATCAGGTGGCGCGACAGCATCGGCGCATGGCCGAGCAGCGACAGCAGCGACTTCATCAACGACGGCCGTGCCTCGAGCGGGGCGAACAGGGTGACGTCGGCCGGCAGCCGCGACACGATCTCGTCCAGCGCGGCGAGCGCACCGTCCGGGTCTTCGAAATGTTCCAGCTCGGCCACCAGCATAGGCAGAACCGCTTCGACTGCACGCCGCTCCGAGCCGCAGCGCAGCGCCGCCGGCACTCCGGCCCGCCACTCGCGCAGCCGCCGCGCGGCGGTGATCGGATCGGCGAACCCCGCGTCGATCAGCGCGACTTCGGTAGCGTCGCGGACGCCGCGATAGAGCAGCGCTCGGATATCGCGCGACAGCCGGTCGTAGAGCCGCGCGGCATCGGCGCGGATCGGTGCCAGCGTGACCAGCAGTTCGGCCGCCGCCGCCACTGCGCCATCGAAGCCATCGCTGCTGAGCAGAAGATCGGACAGCGGCGCCAAGACCGCCTCGGCCTCGCCGAACGCGGCTTCGAGATCGGCGTAGCTGGCATCGAAGCTCCGGCGCATCGACGGCTGGAGCGACGTCGGCATCGACAGGCAGTCGGTAAGATCGGCTGCCAGCACCGCGAATTCGTCCAGCCTGGCGAACAGCGCGTCTATCCGCTCGCCGCCCGACGCTACCTTGAGGGTGACGCAGCGCCGTTCGAGCTCGGACAGGAGCAGGGCAGCCGGAACCTGGGGCTCTGCCGCCCGAACGATGCCGCCGGCGACATCCTGGAGCCTGGGATCATGCTTCATGCCGTTTCCGGCCCGAAGGAAAGGGGACGCCCCGATACGCTGGGGCGCCCTTCGATGAATACGACCATCGATTTTCTCACGCTAAGCAACAACACAGTTGATGCTCCCTGACTAGCAGCCAGTCTTTAAACCGGCGTCGCCTAGCGTGGTTAAAATCGTGAAAACCCTCTTCTTCCGCCGATTTCGGCTGGAGGCGGAACGAGGCCGGAATGCGGGATCCGGGCGGCGTCAGCGGCCGTTTGCCGCCCCGGCCCAGGCGGCGCTGACGAGCGCTCGTGAGGTTTCATAGGCTTTAACCAGCGAATCCCAGTCCGCTTCGCCGCAGGTCCGCGCGACCAGCGGTTTCGACGCAGGCGGCGGCTCGCCCGATGTCGGCGAGACGAGCCGCAACGTCACCAGCATCCGCGTCAGCAGCTCATGCGCAGCAATCACGGCGGAATCGATCAGCCCTTGATCCGCCAGTAGTCGCATGGCGGTGCGCAGGCGCGGATCGAAGCCGGTGCGATGGCGCAGCTGGAGCAGGTGTACCGCGAACTCGGCATCGATCAGCCCGCCATCGATCAGCTTGACGTCGAACGGGCTGGACGGTGGCTTGTGCCGGGCGATGTCGCCGCGCATCTTGATAACGTCCGCGGTCAGGGTGGCGGGATCTCGCTCGCGGGACAGCGCTTCGGTGATGATGGCCTGCACCTCGTCACGCGCGCCGGGCGAGCCGAAGATCGGCCGTGCCCGGGTCAGCGCCATATGCTCCCAGGTCCATGCGCTCTCGCGCTGATATTGGGCGAAGCTCGCGGTCGACACTGCGAGCAGGCCCTGCGTACCCGACGGACGCAACCTCGTGTCGATCTCGTAGAGCGGACCCGAGGCGGTCGGAACGGACAGGGCGGCGGAGACGCGCTGTGCCAGCCGGTTGTAATAGGTGGTGGCACCGAGCGGCCGCCGCCCGTCCGATTCGGCCAGGATGTCGCCGGTGAACAGGTAGATCAGGTCGAGGTCCGAGGCGTGCGTGAGCACCCCGCCGCCGAGTCTGCCCAGCGCGATCACCAGAAACTCGCTGCCCGGCACCTTGCCGTGGGTCTCCTCGAAAGCGGCGATGGTCGCCCGGCCCAACACATCGAATGCGGCCTCGGCGACACGCGCATAGCCCTGTGCCACGTCGATCGGATCGGCGATGCCTTCAATGAGCTGCACGCCCAGCGCGAAGCGCCGCTCGCCGACCTTCTGGCGGACGCCGTCGAGCAACTGCTCATAGCTGTCGCTGCGTTCTCCCGCGCCCAGCTCCGCGATCAGCTGGGGGAGGGGTGGTGGGGGCTCCAGCGCTGTCGAGTCGATCAGGCCGTCGATCAGCGCGGGCCGTCGGCTAAGCGCCTGCGACAGCGTCGGCGCGTGGCTCAGCACATCGATCAGCGCACGCGCCAGCGACGGTCGCGCCTCCAGCAGCCGGAACAGGTTGATCGCGCTCGGCAGGCCGGCGATCAGGTCTTCGAAACGGTTGAGTGCATCCTGCGGCGACGGTGCCTTGGCGAGCGCCGCGATCAGCGTCGGCAGCATCGCCTCGAGCGCCGCTTGGGCGACTGGGGTGCGCAGCGAGCGGCTCTTGCCGGCACGCAATATCTCGATCCGCTTGCGCGCCGAGGAGGGGTCCGCAAAGCCGCTCTCGCGCAGCAGCGCTTCAAGCTTCTCGGGCTGGTGTGGCAGCCGTTCCTCGCCGCCGCTGTCGAGCGCATCATAGGCGGTGCCGACCGTCTCGATGTGCGGGCGCAGCAAGGCGAGCAATGCGGCGCCATCGTCGAGACCGTGGAGCGCCGCAACATTGTCGAGCGCCTCCGCCTGCCTGGGCAGGCGATGGGTCTGCTGATCGTCGACCATCTGCAGCCGGTGCTCGATCGTGCGATAGAGGCGATAGGCTTCGGAGAGAGCGGCGGCGATGTCGCCATCGATCCGTCCCGCGTCGCCCAGCACGCGCAGGGCGTCCAGCGTGGCGGGCGCGCGAAGCTTCGGCTCGCGGCCGCCATGGATCAGCTGCTGGATCTGCGCGAAGAACTCGACCTCGCGAATGCCGCCGCGCCCGCGCTTGAGATCATAACCGGGGCCGAGCAGCTGCCCCTGGGCGAAATGATCGCGAATACGCCGCGAGATCAGGCGGATCTCCTGGACGGCGCCAAAATCGATAGATCGCCGCCAGATGAAGGGGCGGATCGCATCGAGGAAGCTCTGGCCCAGCGCGGTGTCGCCGGCCGCAGCGCGGGCGCGAATGAAGGCCGCCCGTTCCCACGGCAATGCTGCCGATTCATAATAGCTCAGTGCCGCGCCGATCGGCAGCGCCAGCGGCGATGCTTCGGGCGATGGGCGCAGGCGAAGGTCGACTCGGAACACGAAGCCGTGCTCGTCGCGATTCTGCAGCAGCTCGACCACGCGGCGAGCGATGCGGACGGCGGCTTCGACCGGCTCCTCGCGCGGGCGGTGCGGCAGGGTATCGGGATCGAAGATCAGGATCGGATCGATGTCCGAAGAATAGTTGAGCTCGCGGCTGCCGTGCTTACCCAATGCGAGGGCCGCAAAGCCCCGGGGTTCGGCATCGGGCATGCGCTCGATGATCGCGGTGCGGATCGCCAGGTCCAGCGCATGGTCGGCGAAGGCGGAGAGATGCTCCACCACTTCCTCGAGCGATGCCATTCCGGAGAGGTCGGCAAGCGCGGTCGCGAGCGAGACCACCTGGCGCTGGCGGCGCAGCATCTTGGCGATGTCCGGCGATCTCGCCTCGGCCAATCCGTCCCGGATCGCACGCGCCAAACCCTGGTCACGAACCGCCGCAACTGTCGCGGGGTGACGATGGACGAGCGCTGCGAGAAACGGCGAATGGCTCTCGATCCGGCGCAAAGTGTCGGAAAAATCAACGATATCCGCGCGCGACGTCATGATCATCGAATAGGCGATTTGCCGTGGAGTGCAAGAATGGGAAACTTGCGCCCTGTCGCTGCGTTATGAATATATGGAAAAGCCTAGCGCCTCTTATCTCGCGTCGCATGCGCGCATCGCCGGCGCCCGCGCGATCGATGCGCCCACGCGGCACGAGGGGATCGGCAATGCCCTTCGCGCGGCCTTCGACCCCGGGAGCTACGGGCTGCCCGAGGACTTGGTGCGGCTGCTGGGAAAGATCGACGGGTAGAGTATTTCTGGCCGGCTGGATCCGGCTGACGATGCGCAAAACGCTTGACGCGCAGTCCGTCGGCGCCGTTGATCATCGTGCCGCGCACGCATCGGCACGACGAGGTTCCGCACCTTTTCCTATTCCTTGCTCAGGAAATCCACGTCCGCCATGATCTGCTGAAGCGTCGTCGTCGAAGGGTCGGTCTTGTGGTCGCGCCGCGACGGCAGCTGGCCATGGTCGAGCAGTTGCTCGAGCGCGGCTCTACCCCGGGCAACGCGGCTCTTGATGGTGCCGACCGCGCAGCCGCAGATCTCCGCCGCTTCTTCATAGGCGAAGCCGCCAGCGCCGACGAGTATCAGCGCTTCGCGCTGAGGCTGGGGCAGGTGGAGCAGCGCGCGCTGCATGTCGGCCAGTTCGATGTGGCGATCTTGCGAGGCCGGGGCGGCTAGAAGCCGGTTGGCGGTATGCTCGTCCCACTCGCCCCGGAAGCGGGCACGCCGCATCTGCGAGAGAAACAGATTGCGCAGGATGATGAATGTCCAGGCCCGCATGTTGGTCCCGGCCTGGAAGCGCTTGCGCGCCGCCCAGGCCTTCATCAGTGTTTCCTGGACGAGATCGTCGGCGAGGTCGCGATTACCCGAAAGCGATCGGCCGAATGCCCGCAGATGAGGGATGACGCGGGCCAGCTCGGCCTTGAAATCATCATCCGAAAGTGAAACCAGTTCGGCGGCCGGTGGCGCAACGCCAGCGACGCCGTCTTGATCTTCACCATCCATCTTTTGCCGTGTCCCGCTAAACGAGTGAGCCCTTGCGCGTTTCGTCAGTAGCACTGAAAATCCCACCCGGATGTGATCGGACGGCGAGGGCCGTCCGTTCCGATGCTAGAACAAAAGCCGGGCATCTCGGTTCCAATAAAACCGCATCCGAAGCGATATCGCTCAGGCCTCGATCGTTGCCGCGTTGAAGAAGAGCGCCTGGCTGATCGCCGCCTTCACGGTCGAGCGCTGGAACGGCTTGGTGATCAGGAAGGTCGGCTCCGGCCGCTCCCCGGTCAGTAGTCGCTCCGGAAACGCGGTGATGAAGATGACGGGCACGCTGAACTCGGAGAGGATATCCTTCACCGCATCGATGCCCGAACTGTCGTCGGCCAGCTGGATGTCGGCGAGGACGAGGCCCGGCCGATGCGCATGCGCCAGCGCCACGGCTTCATCGCGGGTGACGGCGACGCCGCTGACGCTGTGGCCAAGATCGCGGACGATGGTTTCTAGATCCATCGCGATGATCGGCTCGTCCTCGATGATAAGGACATCGGTGCGGGTCTGGCGGTCGATCTCGGCGATCGCGTCGGCGACCAGCGCCTCGACCTCCTCCGACGTGGTGTCGATCAGATAGGCGGTGTCGCTGACGGTGAAGCCCTCCATGGCGGTGAGCAGCAGCGCCTGGCGCGACAATGGGGTGATTCCCTGCAGGCGGGCCTGGGCGATGGCTTCGCGTTCCACGCCGCCCGCGGCCGCCTCGATCTCGTCATAATTGGCAGATGCCCAGATCGCCTGGAAGGTGCGGTACAAGCCCACGCGGGCATCGACGTCCTTCGGAAAATCTTCGGGTGCGGCCACGATCGCTTCGAGCGTGGCGCGGACATAATTGTCGCCATGGCTCTGGCTGCCGGTGAGCGCCCGAGCGTAACGCCGCAGGAAGGGCAGGTGGGGGGCGAGTTTCTGGCCGAGCGACATGGTGTATTAGCACTCCCTGACTTCATTGACCGCAGGCATATGCCGCCACGATTATCGGGGAAATAGCAGCCCCACCCGTGTCGCGGAAGCCACCCGCAGCTTCCATTATCGAATGTGCGAAAAGAGACATTCGAGCTATGGAACCAACGGAAGAGTTTTTTGTTTCATCCCCACAGCGTGCATTTTATGGAACTCCATAAGATGATACGCATCCGGATCTATCCAAGGGGGCGGCTGAGCGGAGCGCCGTTTTGCTGGAGAGTGTTGGGCAATAGATGATGTTCAGGGGCGCGGGCCGGTTGGCACAAAAAGATACATCACAAGCACCGGCGAACGATATCGCGGCGAGCAAGCCAGCCAAGCGCCGCCGCAGCGAGACTGCGCGCGACACCAATGTCGGCGCCGCACTGCGTTCGGTATATTCCCAGACGGTTGATGAACCTGTTCCCAACGAGTTTCTGGATCTGCTGAGCAAGCTGGATTGACCCCATGAGGCCGGCTAACCCTCGGACGGGCCGGGCTAAACGCGCTGGTGACGCCTACGGATGAAGCTGACGACCAAGCTCGCTTTTGCCCGTCTCTCCACCGGCACAAAGATGTTGATTATCCTCTCGGCCGCGATGCTGCCGCTGGGATTCATCGCGTTGCTCACCTCGCTCGACATGGCCCGCTCGGCATCGCTCGAAAGCAGGACCGCGGCGCAGACCACCACGGCCATGTACGCAGCTCAGTTGGATGCGGCCCTTAAATATGGTCTCGATACCGTCCGTGGCGCAGCGGCGAGCGTGCAAGAGCCCCGAAGTCTATGTGCCGCGCTCAACCGGCAGACGAAGTTCAACAGTATCCGCCGCCTGCCCACCGCGATCTTCGACCGGTCTGGCCGCAAGCTGTGCCAGTCGGTCGGCTCGCCGATCCGCCTCGCGACCGCGCTGCCACCTGGAACCGATCGTCTCGAACTCGATCCGCAAAGAGGACTTTTACGCTTCACCTCCGCACGCGCGGACGGAAGCGTGACGATCCACTCCGAGCTTCCGCTTGCCGCCATTCACCTGAACCGGCGAGAAGAGGAGGGGTTGCCGCTGACGCATCTGAGTTTGCGGCAAGGCGATAGCGTGCTTGTCCTGCTCAATCGCCCAAACAAGGGGGATGACGGCGTACTGCGCCTGTCGCAGCCGCTGGCCGGTGGCCGGCTGGCCCTGTCGGCCGAATACAGGCTCGCGCCGGCCCGGGCGAGGACCCTGCTCATGGTCATGCTGCCGATCCTGATGTGGGCCGCGGCCGCCTTTACGGGCTGGTTCATCGTCAGCCGGCTGCTGGTGCTCCCGCTGGTCCAGCTCAAGGAATCGATCGATGCCTGGCAGGGTACCGGAGGTCCTCTCGTCCTGCCCCGGATCAATACCCCGAGCCACGAGATCCGCGATCTTGCCGAGAGCTTCGCGACTGTGTCAGCACGCATCTACAAGCATGAGCGAGAGCTGGAGGAAGGGCTCGCCCGGCAAACCAAGCTGACCCGTGAAGTCCATCATCGCGTCAAGAATAACCTGCAGGTGGTGTCGAGCCTGATCAACCTGCACGCCCGCGGTGCAGAGGGCGCCGTTGCCGACGCCTATGGGGCTATCCAGCGCCGTGTCGATGCGCTGGCGGTGGTCCACCGCAACCATTATGCGGAGCTGGAGGAGAATCGCGGCGTCTCGATGCGGTCGCTGGCTGGCGAGCTTGCCAGTTCGCTCCGGGCGTCGGCTCCAGCGTCGGCGGCGGGTATGCCGATCGCGCTCAACATGATCGACGTCTATGTGATCCAGGATGTCGCCGTGCCGGCGGCGTTCCTGATCACCGAAGTGGTGGAGTTGATGATGCACTGCAATCCGCAGGGATCGGTGCTGATATCGCTTGAGACGACCGCCGAGCCGGATCGCGCGAACCTGCGCATCGAGTCTGTGGGCATGCCGGAGGGCGCGCTCGATCATTATCCGGGCATCACGCGATTCGAGCGGGTGGTGACCGGTATTGCCCGTCAGTTCCGGGCCCCGCTGGCCGAAGATCTTCACGCCGGGCGCTTTGAAATCCGGATCAGCATCCTGGGCTGACCAGCCGATTCAAGATCCTGCGGCCCGCGTCGAAAAATTTTCGCGGTGACAGGAACCAAATCAGCGGCAACCCGTTCTCGTCTTCGGATAGCGATGCTTTGCCCCCCCCGCTCCCGCTATCCGCTCAACAAGGGCCCGGTCGCGTCATCCCCCCCGTAGATGCGGCCGGGCCCAATAAATTTCCCAGTAATGTCCATGCATACGCATATGTTACCGCGCGGGAACAAAGCCTGCGCGGGAGCATTGACGATCGAGCCTCTCCGAGGAGGGGCCTGGATCAACCGAAAGGGTTCACCATGTTCAAGCGCACCATCGCCATTGCTTTCGTCAGCGTCAGCTTGCTCGCCATCGCGGCCTGCAACACCGTCGAAGGTGCCGGCAAGGACGTATCCTCGGCTGGCAAGGCGGTCGCCAACGCTGCAGACGACGCCAAGTAAAGGCACGAACTGCCCGGGCGTAGCCGGGGCAGGGCATAAGCCCGGGGCGGTCAGGCCGTCTCGGGCTTTTCGTTGCTGTCCTTCTTTCGGCCGCGCTCGGTGATCCAGATGCCGATCAGCGCCAGTTCGTACAGGATGACCAGCGGAACGGCGAGCAACAGCTGCGAGCCGACATCGGGCGGCGTCAGCACCGCGGCGATGGCGAACGCGCCGACGATCGCATAACGGCGCGCGCCGACCAGTTGTTTGCGGGTGACCACGCCAGCCCGCTCCAGCAGCATCAGCAGGATCGGCAGCAGGAAAGACAGGCCAAAGCCGAACAGGAACTGCATGACGAACGACAGGTAATTGCCCACGCCGGGCAGCGCCTCCTGCTGAACGCCGCCAAGATTGCCCTGGAAGCCGAGCAGGAAATGCAGGGCGACTGGGATCGCGACATAATAAGCCAGCGCTGCCCCGCTCAGGAACAGCATCGGCGTTGCGAACAGGAAGGGCAGCAGCGCGCGCTTCTCGTTGCGATAGAGGCCGGGGGCGACGAACTGCCAGATCTGGTTGGCGATGATCGGGAAGGACAGCATCATCGCGGCAAAGAAGGCGACCTTGATCTCGACGAAGAAGGCCTCGAAAATCTGCGTGTAGATCAGCTTGCCCTGGCCGGCGCGCAGCAGCGGCTGGACGAGGAAGGCGAAGATCGGCCGCGCGAAATAGAGGCACACGGCGAACGCGACCGCAAGCGCCGCGACCGACATCAGCAGCCGTCGCCGCAGTTCGAGCAGATGGTCGAGCAGCGGAGCGCGGCTCTCGTCGATGTCGGCAGTCTCGTTCATGGCAGCGGAGTTTTGGCCGGCTCGGCTTCGATATCGACAGGAGCGGGCATTGGCGCATCCGCTGTCGGCGGTGCTTCCGGAGGACCGCCCAGCGGCACCATCTCCCCCTCGATCATCGGCGGCTCCGCGGCATGCTCGCGCATGATCCGCTCATTTTCCGCCGCCCACTTCTTTTCCATCTCTTCGAGTTCGGCCTGGCGGATCATCTCGTCGATGCCGGAGCGGAAATGGCGCGCGACGCCGCGCGCCCGCGCGACCCATTGACCCACGAAGCGCATGGCCCGCGGCAAATCCTTGGGGCCGATCACAAGCAGCGCGACGACCGCCACGAGCAGCAATTCGGTTGGGGCGACGTCGAACATCGCGATCGATCAGCGGCCGGTGCCCTGAATCAGCTGTGCGGCCGATCATCCTGCATCGGCTGCAGCGTCGGATCCGGATTCGGTTCCAGCGGAGGCTGCTGCTGCAGGCGCGCGGCGGGACGCGGTGGTGCAGGCTGCACCGGCTCGTCTTCCTCGGCCATGCCCTTCTTGAAGCTCTTGATGCCCTTGGCGACATCACCCATCAGGTCCGAAAAACGGCCCTTGCCGAACAGCAGCATCACGACCACGCCGACGATGAGCCAGTGCCAGATGCTCAAACCACCCATCATGAATCTCCTTGGATGGGTGTCATCTAGTCGTCCTCGCCGCCTTTTTCCATCTGTAGTTGCTCGAAAGCGAGATCGACCGGATCGAGCAGGCCTGCGGCCTTCAGGTCTGCGATGCCGGGCAGGTCCTTGCGGCTGCCCAGACCGAAATGGGCGAGAAAGGCCGGCGTCGTCGCGAACAGCAGCGGTCGGCCCGGAGCCTCGCGCCGTCCGGCGGGCCGGATCCAACCGGCTTCGAGCAGCACGTCGAGCGTTCCCTTGGAAATCTGCACACCGCGAATCGCCTCGATCTCGGCGCGACTCACCGGTTCGTGATAGGCGATGATCGCGAGCGTCTCGATTCCGGCGCGGCTCAGCTTGCGCGGCTCCTCGCGCGTGCGCCGGAGGATATGAGCGAGGTCCGCGGCCGTCTGGAAGTGCCAGCGCCCGCCGCGCTCCACCAGCTCTATGCCGCGCCCGGAATAAAGGGCCGCCAGCCGTGGCAGCGCATCGCCCAGGCCGTCGGCGCCGATCACGCTCATCAATTCGGCCGGGCTCATCGGCGTCTCCGCCGCGAACAGGGCTGCTTCGATGGCGCGGAGAAGGTCGTCGGGTTCCTCGATCATGCCACCTCCGGCGCCCTGAGCATGAGCGGCGCGAACGCCCCATCCTGCATCAGTGCGATGCGGCCCTGCCGCGCCAGCTCAAGCGCCGCGACGAAGCTCGAAGCGAGCGCCGAACGGCGATATTCGCCGACCGCGTCGGGCGGCAGGAAGGCTTCGAGGCTGGTCCACTCGATCAGGACGCCCACCATCCGCGACACCCGTTCGATCGCCTGTTCGAGCGTCATCACGGGGCGGCGCTGGACGATATGGACAGGCACGTCGGCGCGGGCGCGCACCATCCCATAGGCGGCGATCAGATCGTAGATGCTCGCGTCCCAGGCGGCCTTGCGGATCACCTTGAGTCCCTCGGGCCTGCCGCGCCCGAACACGTCGCGGCCGAGCCTGTCGCGCCCCATCAGCCGCGCGCCGGCTTCGCGCATGGCGTGCAGGCGCTGGAGCCTCAGCTGAAGCCGCATTGCCAACTCTTCCGGGCTGGGATCAACCGCAGGGTCCTTGGGCAGAAGCAGGCAGGACTTGAGATAGGCGAGCCAGGCCGCCATCACCAGATAATCGGCGGCGATCTCGAGCTTCAGCGCCTTGGCGTTCTCGATGAACGACAGATATTGCTCGGTCAGCGCGAGGATGGAAATCTCGCGCAGATCGACCTTCTGCACGCGCGCCAGGTTCAGCAACAGGTCGAGCGGTCCCTCCCACCCGTCGAGCTCGAGCGTGAGCATGTCCGCGCCCGCCTCGGACAGCGGCAGGTCGAAATTATCGTCGGCGTCGTCCCCCAGCATCGCGCGATTAAAACAGGATTCGCGGCCCTTTGAAACCGACACTGTATGAAAATCATCCCTGTCCGCGGCCTCCGTCGGCTGACGAACGGGCGTTCCGGATGTCAGGCGGGCAGATAGGCCATCAGCGCATCCCGCTTCGCGATCAGCTCCTCCAGCGAAGCACCCGTTTTCGCGCCGGCCACCGTCGCCATCGCGCGGTCGAGCCGCGCCTTCGCCGCTTCTCCGATCGGACCAGTTACCCCGGCAATGGCCTCCATCTCGGCCATTTCGCCCGAGCAGTGCAGGGCGATGTCGCAGCCGGCCGCCAGCACGCCGGCCGCGCGCGCACCGAAGTCGCCGGACAAGGCGTGCATGCCGAGATCGTCGGACATCAGCAGGCCGTCGAAGCCGATCCGCCCGCGGATGATGTTCCCGATCACCCTGGACGACAGGCTGGCGCACTCCTCGGCGTCCCAGGCGGTGTAGACGACGTGCGCCGTCATCGCCATCGGTGCGTCGTTGAGCGCGATGAAGGGGGCGAGATCGGTTTCCAGAGCCGCCACGTCGGCATCGACCACCGGCAGCTCGACATGGCTGTCGGACATCGAGCGGCCATGGCCCGGCACATGTTTGACCACGCCGACCGCCCCGCCGGCGCGCAGCCCCACGAGCACCGCTCGGCCCAGCGCTGCGACGCGCATGGGTTCGGTTCCCAGCGCACGATCACCGATGATGTCGTGCGCCCCGGGCTGGCGGACGTCGAGTAGCGGCAGGCAGTCGACGTTGATTCCCGCCTCGGCCAGCATAACCGCGAGCGCCTGGGCGTTGTGACGGGTGGCCTCGATCGCGGTCATCGGTGCGATGTCATAGAGCCGGTCAAACAGCTCGGCCTTCGGGAAGGCAGGCCATTCGGGCGGCTGCATCCGCGCTACCCTGCCGCCCTCCTGGTCGATCAGGATCGGCACGTCGTCGCGGCCCGACAGGGCCCGGAGGCTATCGGTCAGCGCGCGCAGCTGGACGAGATCGGCGATGTTGCGCCTGAACAGAATATAGCCGGCCGGATCGAGATCGGCGAAGAAGCCGCGCTCAGCGTCGCTCAGCGCGGTACTCGCGAGGCCAAGGAAGAGGGGGGTCATCAGCCTGTAATTCCCTGTCCATTCAGCGTCACCCAGCGGAAGCCGGGGTCTCGGGAGCAGCGTAGCGCGCGAGCCCCCTGTGACCCCGGCCTCCGCCGGGATGACGACTATTGCTTATCCGATCACCGAGCAGCTCTCGCCCGCAGTCCTCAGGCGGCCGCAGATATCGCCTGCATTGCCGCCGCTGGCGCGGAGCCGGTAGAGCGTCTTGTCGCCCGACTGCACCGGCACCACCGACTGGGTGAGCCCGGCCAGGAAGGAAAAGCGCGTCGACAGGTTCTTCCACGCCGCATTGGCTTTGGCCTGGCTGGAGAAGGCGCCGAGCTGGATGGTCGAGCCGCCCGACACCGGCGCGGCGTCCGGCACCGCGGCGGCTGCGGCGGGCTTGGGTTTCGGCACGGTCTTGACCGTCGCGGCGGGTGCGGGAACAGCAGCCGGTTTGGCGGCGCTGGGCTTGGCCGCGACCGGCGCGGGTGGCGGCGCTGCGGGTTCCTCGACCGGCGCGCGCGCGACATTGACCGGCGTCTCGGCGGCGCTGCTCGTGTCGATCACGCTCTCGACCTCGTTGCCCTTGCTCGCGCTGTAGACGATCTCGTCGTCGCCGGCTGCGGGGGCCTGGTCCGCCGGGCGCTCCTTGTAATAGCTGTCGGGCGCCTCGATCAGCGCGCCTTCGCCGGATGCGGCGCGGTCATTGCCGCGCATCCAGAAATAACCCCCGACGACCATGCCGATCAGCAGCAGGGCGGCGACGGCCCACAGGATCAGTCTCCCGGTCGATATGCCGCCCTCTTCGGGCTCCTCCTCGACCGGTTCGAGCCACGGCAGGCGATCCTCGTCGTCGGGGCCGAGGCGGTCGCGCGAGTAATCGGTCATCTACTGCATCTCCTCCGCGGCGGCGACGCCCATCACCCCAAGGCCGTTGCGGATAATCTGCCCGATCGCGTCGCTGAGCGCCAGCCGCGCGCGGGTGATTTCGGGTCTGTCGGCCAGCAAAAAGCGACGAGACGGATCGTCGTTGCCGCGATTCCACAGCGCGTGGAACAGCGCCGCCAGATCGTAGAGATAGAAGGCGATCCGGTGCGGCTCATGCGCGATAGCCGCGGCTTCGACGATCCGGGGATATTGGGCGGCGAGCTTGACCAGCGCCAGTTCCTCGGCGTCGAGCAGCGACAGATCGGCGGCCGGCGTAACGTCGATCCCCGCCTCGGCGGCGCGGCGGTGCAGCGACCGGCCGCGCGCATGCGCATATTGGACGTAGAAGACCGGATTGTCCTTGGACGCCTCGACCACCTTGGCGAAGTCGAAGTCCATCTGCGCATCGGCCTTGCGGGTGAGCATGGTGAAGCGCACGACATCCTTGCCGACCTCGCGGACCACATCGGCCAGGGTCACGAAGCTACCCGAGCGCTTCGACATCTTGACCGGCTCGCCGCCGCGCAGCAGCCGCACCATCTGCACCAGCTTGACGTCGAAGGGGATCTTGCCACCGGTCAGTGCCTGCACCGCCGCCTTGATCCTCTTGACGGTCCCCGCATGGTCGGCCCCCCAGATGTCGATCAGCATGTCCGCGCCATCGGCCTTCTGCGCATGATAGGCGAGGTCGGTGCCGAAATAGGTAAGCCCGCCGTCGGACTTGCGCACTGGGCGGTCGCTGTCGTCGCCGAACGCGGTGGCCCGGAACAGGGTCATCTCGGTCGGTTCCCAGTCGTCGGGGAGCTCGCCCTTGGGTGGTTCGAGGGTGCCCTCGTAGACCAGCCCGTCGGCGCGCAGCCGATCGAGCGCTGCGTCGACCTTGCCGGCCTTCTGGACCGCTGCCTCCGACGCGAACACCTCATGTTCGATGCCGAGCAGTGCCAGGTCGGCTCGGATCATCTCCATCATCGCGGCGACGGTCTTTTCCCGGAACAGGTCGAGCCACTCGCTCTCGGGTGCACCGACGTAGCGCGAACCGAACTCGGCAGCGAGTGCCGTCCCGATCGGGATCAGATAGTCGCCCGGATAGAAGCCCTCGGGAATCTCGATCGTCTCGCCCAGCGCCTCGCGGTAGCGCAGCTGCGCCGAGCGCGCGAGCGTCTGCACCTGCGCGCCGGCGTCGTTGACATAATATTCGCGGGTGACGGTATAGCCGGCATATTCGAGCAGGGCGGCGAGCGCATCGCCGACGACGGCGCCGCGGCAATGGCCCATATGCATAGGGCCGGTGGGGTTGGCCGAGACATATTCGACGTTGACGCGCTTGCCGGTGCCGAGCTGCGACCGGCCGTAATCGCCGGCGGCGGCAAGGATCTGCGCGAGTTCGTCGCGCCAGCTGTCCTCGGTCAGCCGAACATTGATGAAGCCCGGGCCGGCCACTTCGGCTCCGGCGATCTCGGGCAGCGCTGCGAGCTTCGGCACGATCAGCTCGGCGAGCGCGCGCGGATTGGTGCCGGCCGGCTTGGCGAGCACCATCGCCGCATTGGTGGCCAGGTCGCCATGCGCAGGATCGCGGGGCGGCTCGACCGCGACATTCCGTCGATCGATGCCGGCCGGCAGCGCCCCGGTCGCTTCGAGGTCGTCGAGGATGGCGCCGATACGGGCGGCAAAACTGGCATAAAGCGTGGGCAAGGGATGTTCCGTCAGCACTTGGTCAATGGATGGCCGCTCTAACCGAACTGCCGCGAAAGGTCAGGCCTTAGTTTTGATGCCGCCTTCGGCGCGGCTGTAGGTCGGAATCGAAGGGGCGATCGGATCGAGCCGCACCCACAGCGCGAGCAGCATCGCCGCGGCCAGGGCGGTGCCCGGCATCCAGCGCGGGAAGCGCCCCGGCAGCAGCGGCTGGATCAGCGGCAGTGCCGCGAACAGCAGGACGATCGTCACTGCCGGCATCTCGGCGCCGATCGCCAGGAAGATGAAGTGCGCCTGTGCGAGCAGATGGCCGATGCCGATCGCCGCGCAGAGCGCGCCGATGACGAGGGCCGGCGCGAGCGGCAGCCAGGCGCGCGCCGCCAGGGCGATCGCGCCGAGCAGCAGCGGCCAGTGCAGAAGCGGCGCGGCGGTCGGCTCGACGATCTGGACCAGCGCTCCGGCGAGAAGCAGCAGCAATGCCGCACCCTCGCCGCGATCGTCGCTCGACGCCGGCAGGAACCAGGCCGCCGCCATCGCCATCAGCGCGACGGCGACCAGCGGGATGAGCGGACCGCCGGTCAGCAGTCCTACCCACATCAGCGCCATGGCGGGCGCGATCATCAGCGGACGCAGCTCGTGACGCCGAAAGCGATCGAACAACATCAACGTGGCGAGGATGGCCAATGCGGCGGCCATCTCCAGGCGGGGCAGCGCGGCGAGCCGATCATAATAATTGGCGCCGCCGCTCCCCGACAGCGCATTGAACATGGTCAAGAGCAGCGATGCGTGGAGCAGCAGCGCGGCCGTCACGATCATGCCCCGGCCGATCGAGCTCATCCCCGGCCGCGTCCGCGACAGCGCGGCGGCGATCAGCGCACCGGCCAGCAGCAGGACCGCCCAGCCGGCCGCTATGGGATAAACGATGGTCACCCGCCCCAGCAGATCGGCGAAGGCGGCATTCGGCGTCCTGGCCGGCAGGTCGGCCGCGAAGGCCATCGCCGAGGCGAGCGCGAGCGCCTGATCGCCCATGTCCTGCAGCGAACCGCGATCGACCGCTTCCGGGATTGCGAGCGGCGAATGATAGGCATAGCCGCCGTCCAGCACGGCGAGGTTGAAGCCGGCGATGCCGCGCTGCTTGGCAACGCTATAGTCGGTGTAGTTCGGCATCATGTCGTAGATCAGGACCGACAGCGAATTGGTCGCCGGCCGCGCGACCCTGTCGGCATAGAGCCGCATCTGCGCGCCGTTGGCGGATCCGGTCTCGAACATGTTGGCCCGCCCGCCCGCGCCCCGTGCCTCCATGTTGATGATCATCCCGACATGGGCCGCGAGAGGATGCCGGGTGAAGAAGGCCGTCGAGCCGTCGAGGCCGATCTCCTCGCTGTCGGTGAACAGCAGGATGACGTCGCGTAGCGGCTGCCCCTGCGCGCGCAGGGCGCGGCCTGCTTCGAGTGCCGCAGCAATCCCCATCGCATCGTCCGCTGCGCCCGGCGAACCCCACACGCTGTCAAAGTGCGCCATCAGCAGCAGCGCGGCCCGGGCACGATCGCGGCCGGGAATGATGCCGACGACATTATGCGCGACGACGCCCCGTTGCTCGCGGCCGCTCCATTTGCCCAGCCGGTCGAGCGACTTCTGCGGCAGCGGTGCGACCTGCTCCGAGACCTCGGCGCCGAGCACGCGCAATCTGGCGGACAGATAGGCGCGTACCTTGGCATTTTCCGGTGAACCCACGGGGTGGGGGGCACGGCCGATCGCCACGATGTCCGCAAAGGCACGGTCGGCTGAGAAGGCAGCCGGCGGAGCGTCGACGCCCCGCGCTGCCGGCGGCATCACGCTCAACACCGCCCAGAGGATCGCGCCCGCTAGCGCCGCGGCGAGGGCGATGGCGCGCGCCATCAGAATCCCTCGTCGAACTCGATCGGTCCGACCAGCTCGCGGTACCGGGACAGCGCATAGCGGTCGGTCATGCCGGCAATGAAGTCGCCAATGTGGCGCGTCCGTCCCGGCTCGGCCTGCGGCATGGTCTCGCGCCAATGAGGCGGAAGCGTGCCGGAGTCGGCCTTGTAGACATCGGCCAGCCCCCCGATCACCCGGCCGGTACGCGCCGCGATGTCGAGCTGCTGCGGATGGTGGTAGAGATTGGCGTACATGAAGCGGGTCAGCGCCTTTTCGCGCGCTGCCATATCATCGGAAAAGCCGATCAGGGCGCGGCCGGCTGCGCGGACATCCTCGACCGAGCCGGGCGCGGCTGCGTCGAGACGGCGGCGGCTCTCCGCGAGCAGGTCGTTGACCATGCAGCCGATCTGCTCGCGAACCAGTTCGCCAAGCAGGCGCGGGGACGGGACGTCCGGATAGCGTGCGCGGACCTTGTCCCAATTGGAGCGGACCAACGGGTCTTCGAGCACCTGGTCGAACGTCAGCAGTCCAGCCCGCACGCCGTCGTCGATATCGTGATTGTCATAGGCGATGTCGTCGGCGAGGGCCGCGACCTGCGCCTCGGCACCGGGCCAGCTGTCGAGGTCGAGCGGCCAGGCGGCGTCTATCTCAGCCATCGCCCAGGTCCTGCGCGCCAGCGGACCATTATGCTTGGCGAGGCCCTCAAGCGTCTCCCAGCTGAGATTGAGCCCGTCGTGTAGCGGATAGGGGGAGTCCAGCCGGGTCAGCATGCGCAGCGTATGGGCGTTGTGATCGAAGCCGCCGACCTCCGCCATCGCCGCCTGCAGCGCTTCCTCGCCAGCATGGCCGAAGGGCGGGTGGCCGATGTCGTGACCCAGGCAGAGCGCCTCGGTCAGGTCCTCGTTGAGGCCCAGCGCGCGCGCTATGGTGCGGCCGATCTGCGCGACCTCGAGGCTGTGGGTGAGGCGGACGCGGTAATGGTCGCCGTCCGGCGCCACGAAGACCTGTGTTTTTTGGCGCAGCCGGCGAAAGCTGATCGAGTGGATGATGCGGTCACGGTCGCGCTGGAACGCATCGCGCGGTCCCCGCGTCTCGCCGCCGCCCGCAATGTGGAACCTGCCCCGGCTACGGGCCGGATCGGAGGCATAAGGCGCAAGCGTCGGCATCGGCGCCGTGATGGCCGAGCAACGTGCGCAAGTCGAGGGGACTTCGCGATCCGCTCGGCCTCAAGCCGTCGGGTCAGCGCAGTTCGCTGCGCTCGTCGTTCTTCACGGGCCGTTCGGCGACATCGTCGATGTCGAGCAGGATGACCGGCAACAGCCCGCGCCACGCATCTTCGCTGACCTGGATTTCCGGGTAGAGCATGTCCACAGGCATCGAGACCTGCTTGAGGCCGACCGTTCCCTTGGAAGCCACCGCCGGTGCTGCCGTAAGCGTGAAGAGCGCCAGAATCATATGTTTCAGCATACCGCCCCCATGTCCCTTTGAGAGGTTAGCATGCCGCAGCAAGGTTAAGAAATCGTCAGTCGAGCCGCTCGACCTTCTGCCCTGGCGAAGTCGTCACCGGGAAGCAGCTGAAGCCCGCCGCGCGGGCGTCGTTGACATAGTCCTGCGCGGCCGACGAACTGGGAAAGGGACCGATCAGCAGCCGGTTGGTGGCGCGGTACGGCGCTGTCCAAGGCGTGCGGCCGGCGAGCTGCTTGCCGAACTTCGACTTCTGCTTGGCCCATTCCTTGTCGAGGTCGGGCTTGTAGGAACCGCTGGCGATCTGCACCCAATAGCGCTCGGGATTGGCCTTCCTCGCCTTGGCTTCCTCCTTCTCTTTCTCCTTCTTCTCGGCTGCGGCCTTTTCGGCCGCGGCCTTCTTCTGGGCGGCACGTCTGTCCTGGGCCAGGCTGCGCGAATCGATGGCGCGCTGCTCGGCATCGGAGGCCGGATCGGGGGAAATGGCAGCGGCGGCGGACTGCGATGCCGAGCCGGCCTTGGCGGCCGGCCCCTCGGTCCTCACCATCAGCCGGCCGGCATTGTCGAACTGCACCTTCGGAGTGGGGGCGGCGGCAACCGGTGCGGGCGCCGCCTTGTTCGATGCCACCGGGCTGGCGGCTGCCATCTGCATCGGCACCTTGTCTTCCGGGAAGTGCCCGAAATGGACCGCCGCCGCCTTCTCGGCGGGCCTGAGCGTGGGTAGCCGCTCCAGAAAGGGCTTGAGCGCGTTGGATTGGTAGCGCGGCAGCACGGCATCGGCTGCGGCTTCCGCGCCTGCCGTGTCGCCGGTCATCGCAAGCACGAAGGCGCGTGCGCGCCACGCCGGGATGTCGCGCTTGCGCAACAGCGGATCGAGGATGGCGAGCGCGCCGACCCTGTCTCCGCTCATCGCCAGCGACAGCGCGAGGCGGCGGATCGCCTCGGGATCGGGGCGGACGCGCAGCAGCAGATTATATTCCGCCTGCGCCCGCCTGTTGTCGCCGCGCAGATCATAGGCGAGGCCGCGGTCGAGGGCGACTTCAAACGGCGCCAGACCGAGGTCGGTGGCGCTGTCGAACAGCTTCAGCGCCGCGCGCGGCTGCTCCTTCTGCACGAGCGCCGATCCGAGCCCTGCCTTGATGCGCCCGTCGCGCGGCGAGATCTTGTCGGCACGGACATAGAAGTTGATGGCGGCATCGGCGTCTCCGACCGCGAGCGCCGCAGCGCCCGCGCCCGACAGTGCGTCGAGGTCACCCGGATCACGCGCCAGCACGCGCAGATAGCGGGCCAGGCCTTCGGCGGGATCGCCCCGTGCCATCGCGTCGCGCGCCGACGCCATCGGGTCGACGATCAGCGGCTCCTCGCCGATCGGCTGGGAGGCCGCCCTCTGGGTGAGCGCCGGCATCGCGGCGAGCAGCACCGAGATAGAGATGATATGGTGTATCTTCATGGGCGCATCGCTTACAGACGTTCGCTTTGTCGCCGACAACAGGTGAATGGAGGCAGAACGCCGAAGCGGGGCCGGATCGCGCCTATTGGCGCGGCCGGCCCCGCGGGACGGCTATTGATTGCCCTGGCGGTTCAGGAAGCGCGGGATCTCGGCGCCTTCTGCAGCGCTATCTTCGGGTGTGACCTGTGCCTTGGCAGCGCCGCGCGCGATGTTCGACATCCGCTCGAACAGGGTCGCACCGGCGGCCGACTGACGGCGCACGGGCTCCGGTTCGGCGACCCAGCGGCGATTGCCCGCAGGCTCGGGCGTTTCCTCCGCCTTCGCTTCGGCAGCCGGGGTCGGCATCGCCGTCTCCGGCTGGAGCAGCAACTCGTCGTTGAACAGGTTGGTCAGCTCGAGCGGTTCGGCTGCGGCTTCGGGCGCCTCCAGGACGATGCGCTCTTCGGCGGGCGTGTCGGCGGCCGGCTCGATCGTCGGTGCCGTCAGGGGGGCGGCAGCGGCGGCCGTCGGTGCAGGCGCGGGTGTCGCAGCCGGCGGCACGGCGACCGAGCGCTCCTCGCGGGCCGGCGTGCGCGGCGGGAAGCTGAAGCTCTTCGACGGCTCCGGCATGGTCGCGGCATCGACCTCGATGCCGGTGGCGACCACCGACACGCGGATCTTGCCTTCCAGGTCATTGTTGAACGCGGAACCCCAGATGATGTTCGCATCCTGGTCGACCAGCTGGCGGATATGATTTGCGGCTTCGTCGACTTCGAGCAGACGCATGTCGTCGCCGCCGGTGATCGAGACGATCACGCCCTTGGCGCCATTCAGGCTGACGCCGTCGAGCAGCGGGTTGGCGATGGCCTTCTCCGCTGCTTCGATCGCGCGGTTGTCGCCGGATGCTTCGCCGGTGCCCATCATCGCCTTGCCCATCTCGCTCATCACCGAACGGATGTCGGCGAAGTCGAGGTTGATCAGGCCCGGCATCACCATCAGGTCGGTGATGCCGCGGACGCCCTGCTGGAGCACCTGGTCGGCCATCTGGAACGCTTCCTTGAAGGTCGTGTTCGGGTTGGCGATCAGGAAGAGATTCTGGTTCGGGATGACGATCAGCGTATCGACATGCTTCTGCAGCTCCTCGATGCCGGCATCGGCCGAGCGCATCCGGCGGTTGCCTTCGAAGCTGAACGGCTTGGTGACAACGCCGACGGTCAGGATCCCGCGGTCGCGCGCGGCCTTGGCGATGACCGGGGCGGCGCCCGTTCCGGTGCCGCCGCCCATGCCGGCGGCGATGAAGCACATGTGCGATCCGTCGAGCGCCTTCTCGACCGCATCCATGGTCTCTTCGGCGGCGGCCCGTCCTATTTCGGGACGGCTTCCGGCGCCCAGGCCCTGGGTGATCTTCAGGCCGAGCTGGATACGGCGCTCCGCAGGCGACGCATTGAGCGCCTGCGCGTCGGTATTGGCGACGACGAAGTCGACTCCCTGCACATCGGCGGCGATCATGTTGGCGATCGCGTTTCCGCCCGCGCCACCGACCCCGATCACGGCAATACGGGGTTTCAGCTCGTCGACTTGCGGGCGCATGAACTCGATCGTCATATTAAATCTCCTTTGCGGCCCTGTCCGCCAAACCGCATCATGCGGCGAATCTTGCCAGACGCGAATCGCCGAATCACGCGAAAAGTTGTGCTATCCACAATTTTCGGGGTTAACGGAGGCGAGGCGCCGAAACCCACGGTCAATAGCCACTCTTCAGGGCCGTGATCAGCCTTGATACCAGTCCGCTGGCCTGAGCGCGATGGACGGTCTGCGGTTCGGCCGAGAATGGTCTCAGGTCGGCCGGATTGGTCGCAGCAACCTGGGCGAGCCCGGCGAGCGTGGCGAAGGCGGGGCCGCTATGGGCATCGGGCAGCCCGTGCATCGTCTTGGGCCGGCCGATGCGCACGCTCCGGCCCAGCAATCCCTGCGCATAATCGGCGATGCCCTTGAGTTCGGCGCCGCCGCCGGTCAGCACCACCTGGCGGCCAACCGGCCCGACATAGCCGAGTTCGGTCAGCGCCTTGGCGACAGCGTCCATCCAGTGGTCGAGCCGCAGCCGGATCACCTGGATCAGCTGTGCCCGGCTGATCCGCGGCGGTTCGGCGCCGTCCTCGGTTTCCTCGGGCGAGCCGATCTCGATCATCTCGTGATTGTCGCGCGGTGAGTTCTGTGCCGAGCCGTGGAAGCATTTGAGCCGCTCGGCCTGCGCGCGGCGGATGTTGAAGGCCGAGGCGATATCGTCAGTGATGTCGGAGCCGCCCATCGGCAGCGAGGTGAGGCCGACAAGCAGGCCGCCGGCGAACAGCGCGACATTGGTGACGCCGGCGCCCATCTCGACCAGCGCGATGCCCATTTCGCGGTCTTCCTCGGTCAGGCACGACACGCCGGTCGCGATCGGCGAGGCGACGATCGACTTGACGCCGAGATGCGCCGATCGGACGCATAGTGCGAGGTTGCGCACCGGTGACGGCTCCGCGGCGATGACATGGATCTCGACGCCGAGCTTGTCCGCGTGGAGACCGAGCGGATTCTTGACGCCGGTGAGGCCATCGAGCGTGTAGAGCGTCGGCTGGGCGTGGAGGACCATCCGCCCTTCGGGATTGAGCGAGCGCCGGCCCTGGCGGAGCAGCTCGTCGATATCCTGCTGCTCGATCTGGACGCCGCCCAGGTTGACCTCGACCTGCGCCACGTCGCTGACCAGCCCGCCGGCCGAAAAGCTTACCCAGACATGGTCGATATTGGTGCGGGCGATCGTCTCGGCCTGTTCGACAGCCTCGCGGATCGCCGCTTCGGTCGCCTCCATGTCGGCGATATAGCCGCGGCGCACGCCCCGGCTCTCGCGCTGGCCGGTGCCGAGCACTTCGAATTCGCCCGCCTCGTCGACGCGGCCGATCAGCGCCGAAATCTTCGACGACCCGATGTCGATGGCGGTGATCAGACCGTCGTTACGCGATTGCGCCATCACAGCTCCCTTTCCCCACATCGCCATGCACCCACCTCATGTCACCGACTTGGCGCTGAGTGGCGCTGGCGCTTCTATCTTGGTGCCGGGCTCGCGCGACATGCGGGCAACCACCCGGGTCGGATCGCGCATGTCGATCGATACCAGCCCCTTGCCGAGCAGGCCCGCGCGGCGATCCTCGAGCGCGAAGAAGGCGAGCGCCTTGGCCGCCTCCTCGTCGCCTTCCGGCAGCATCAGCTTCTCGCCCGACTGGAAGATGATGTCCCAGCGGCGGTCGCCCTGCCAGCTTGCGGCGGTGACGAGCGGCCTGAGCGACGGCGTCGTCGCGATCAGCCTGGCGAGTTCGGTGGCGCGGCGATTGGCGCCGGGGCCGACGACAACCGGCAGATCGGGCATCGCGCGGTCGTCGACCGGGCCGATCACCACGCCGTCCTTGTCAATCAGTGCGAGGCGGTGCTGATATTGCCAGATCGCGGTTGGCACGCGCTCGACGATGTCGACCACCAGCGTGTCGGGCAGCCGGCGCGAGACACGGGCGTCGGCGATCCAGCCGAGCTTCATCAGCTCGGCGCGGGTGCCGTCGAGATCGACCAGCGGCATCGGCCGGGCCTGCTGCCGCATGGCGATGTCGTAGACCACCGCGCTGTCCACCTGGCGGCGATTGAGGATCTCGACGTTGCGGACCTTGAAGCCGGCGTCGCCGATCCCGTCGGCGATCAGCAGGCCGATCATCTGGGGCAGGCCCATCGCGATCAGGCCGGCGATGATGCCGACGCAAATGCCGCCGCCGAGGATCCAGTTGCCCGTGCGCCGCAGCGTATCGCGCGACATCGGCAGATTGTCGACGGCGCGATCGATCGTCGACGCGCGGCGTTTGGCCGGCGTGCGGCGTGGCGGTGCATTGGTGCGCGGGCGCCGGTCGGCGGAACGGGCGCGGGCGGCGGTCATCCGCGCTCGCCCCGGGGCAGCGCTTCGTCGACGATAGCCTGGACGAGATCGGCATAGCTCATGCCGACGTGGCGGGCCTGTTCGGGCACCAGGCTGAGCGGCGTCATGCCGGGCTGCGTGTTGACCTCGAGCAGGTAGAGTCCGGCCTCGCCCTTCTCGTCGTCCCAGCGGAAGTCCGAGCGGGACGTGCCCTTGCAGTTCAGCAGGCGATGCGCGTCGAGCGCCATCCTCATCGCCGCATCAGCGATATCCTGCGGCACGTCTGCCGGGCAGATATGGGTGGTGAGGCCGTCGGTATATTTGGCCTCATAATTGTAGAAGCCGCTGGTGGGCACCAGCTCGGTCACGCACAGGGCGCGATCGCCGAGCACTGCGACGGTCAGCTCGCGGCCCCGGATGAAGGGCTCGGCGAGCAGGGTCTTGAAGCTTTGCCAGGGGCCATGCGCGTCACGATGAATCGGCGTGCCGTGATTGTCACGCTCTTTCACGATCGCCACGCCGACCGACGAGCCCTCGTTGACAGGTTTAAGCACATAGGGGCGCGGGATCGGGTCCGCTTCGTACAGGCTGGCGCTCGCGACGATCCTGCCCTCGGGCATGCGGATGCCGTGGGGAACGAGCTGCTGCTTGGTCAGCTCCTTGTCGATCGCGATCACCGACGTGGTGAGGCCGCTATGCGTATAGGGCAAGCCCATGAGGTCCATCAGGCCCTGCACCGTGCCGTCTTCTCCAGGCGTGCCGTGGAGCGCATTGAACACGACATCGGGCTTCGCCTCGGCAAGACGCAGCGCGACCTCGCGATCCATGTCGATGCGGGTGACGCGATGGCCGAGGCTCTCCAGCGCATCGGCGACGCCATGGCCCGAGGTCAGCGACACCTCGCGTTCCGAGGACCAGCCGCCCATCAGGACCGCTACGTGCAGCTTGGGGTGGGTCATGCCCAATTCCTCCCCGGCGCGGGGAACCGAAATCCGCTCACTTTGCCACCCTCGCGTCGTTCCGAAACAAGCCGACCCGTTGTATCTCCCACTCCAGTGTCACGCCCGACGTCGCCTTCACCTTCTCGCGCACCTCTTCGCCCAGCGCCTCGATATCGGCGGAAAGCGCCGTTCCGAGGTTGAGCAGGAAATTGCAGTGTTTCTCGCTGACCTGGGCGTCGCCGCGGGTGAGGCCTCGGCAGCCGGCCGCGTCGACCAGCGCCCAGGCCTTGTGACCATCGGGGTTCTTGAAGGTCGATCCGCCGGTGCGGCTGCGCAGCGGCTGGCTCGCTTCGCGTTCGGCGGCGATGCGGTCCATCTCGGCGCCGATCACCCCGGGCTCGCCGGGCACTCCCTCGAACAGCGCCTCGACCACGACGGCACCCTCGGGCAGTGCCGAATGGCGGTAGCTATAGCCCAGCCGCGCTGCGGGCCAGGTTTCCACGCTGCCGTCGCGCAGCACCACCGTCGCCTCGACCAGGATGTCGGAGGCGTCGCGGCCATAGGCGCCGGCGTTCATCCGAACCGCGCCGCCGACCGTGCCCGGGATGCCGCGGAGAAACTCAAGCCCCGCCACGCCCGCGTCGCGCGCGGCGCTCGCCACCGTGATGCCCATCGTGGCCGCTCCTGCGCGGACCCGATGGCCGGGCTCGATCGTCACTTTCGCGAAGCTCTTGGGCAGCCGCACGGTCACGCCCGGCACGCCGCCGTCGCGCACGATCAGGTTCGATCCGACGCCGACCGGGAACAGCGGAACTGCGGGATCGAGCTCTTTCAGGAAGTCGGACAAGTCCTGCGCATCGGCAGGGCGGATCAGCCACTCGGCAGGTCCGCCCGTCCGGAACCAGATGAAATCCGCCAGCGACGCACGCGCCTCCACGCTGCCGCGCAGGGGCGGCAGCCGCGGCGCTGGCAAGGTCGTGGCGGACGCGGGGCTCACTTCTTGTTGATGCCCCACATTGCCATCCACTGTTCCCACGCCCTGGCCTGCATGTCGGCGAGTTCCTTGGCCGCCTTGGCCGCGTTGTTGAATTGCTCGCCGCTGCCCATTGCCTTGAACGCCGCGTCGACGGCGGTCTTGTGCATGTGCAGGGCCTGGTCCTGCAGGAGTTTCCAGGACGCGAAATAGTCGGTCATGCTGCCTTCTCCTTGGTTATCGCCCCTGAGAGTCCCGCCGCCCATTTGGTGATATCACCGGCGCCCAGGCAGATCACCATGTCATCGGGGCCGATCGTCCGCGCCAGGGTGTCGGCCAGCGCATCCGGCCCGGAAATAGCCTGTGCGGCGCGATGCCCGCGCTGCTTGAGTCCGGCGACCAGCGCGGCGGCGTCGATGCCCTCGATCGGCGTCTCGCCGGCGGGATAGACAGGCGTGACATAGACGATGTCCGCATCGTTGAAGGCGGTCTGGAAGTCGGTCATCAGGTCGCGCAGCCGGGTGTAGCGATGCGGCTGGACGACGGCGATCACCTTGGCGCGGGCGCCTTCGCGTGCCGCGGCCAGCACCGCGCGGATCTCGACCGGATGGTGACCATAATCGTCGATGATCGTGGCGACGCCGTTGCCGACCGGCACTTCGCCGACCTTCGTGAAGCGTCGCTTGACGCCGCCGAACTTGGCGAAGCCGGTGGAGATGATGTCGTCGGTTATGCCCATCTCCAGCGCGACGCCGACCGCGGCGAGCGCGTTCTGGACATTGTGGCGGCCAGGCATCGGCAGGGTCACACCTTCGATCCGGCGGGTGGCGCCATCACGGTTGCGGACGACCACGTCGAAGCGGTTGCCGCCGGGGATCGGGGTGACATTGTCGCCCCGGACGTCGGCCTGCGCCGAGAAGCCATAGGTCACGACGCGCCGGTCGCGAACCCGCGGGATGATCGCCTGGACCTCGGGATGGTCGATGCACAGCAGCGCCGCGCCATAGAAAGGAACATTCTCGACGAACTCGACGAAGCTGTCCTTCACCTTCTCGAACGAGCCGTAATGATCGAGATGCTCGGGATCGATGTTGGTGACGACGGCGATGGTGCCGTCGAGGCGCAGGAAGCTGCCGTCGCTTTCATCGGCTTCGACCACCATCCAGTCCGATGCGCCGAGCCGGGCGTTGGAACCGTAGCTGTTGATGATTCCGCCATTGATGACGGTCGGATCGACTCCTCCCGCATCGAGCAGCGCCGCCACCATCGAGGTCGTGGTGGTCTTGCCGTGGGTGCCGGCGATGGCGACGGTCGACTTCAGGCGCATCAGCTCGGCCAGCATTTCCGCGCGGCGAACCACGGGCACGCGCTTTTCCAGCGCCAGCTCGACCTCGGGATTGCCGCGCTTGATCGCGGTCGAGGTGACGACCACTGCGGCATCGCGAAGGTTTTCCGCCTTGTGGCCGATCATCACCTCGATGCCGCGCTTGCGCAGCCCCTCGACGACATAGCCTTCCGCGACATCGGAACCCTGCACCTTATAGCCGAGATTGTGCATCACCTCGGCGATGCCGGACATGCCGATGCCGCCGATCCCGATGAAGTGGATGGTGCCGATGTCAATTGCGACACCCTTCATGCGAATGCGCCTTTCAAAGGACGGAGTTCGAGATTTTGTACCGGGATGGGATCCATGATCGGGGTGAGCCCGATCCGCTCGACCAGGTCGGCGAGATCCTCCGCGGCGTTGGGGCGGCCGACGCCATAGGCGCGCCTGGCCGCGTTGATCAGCGCCTTGGGATCGAGCGCCAGCTTCTGCATCTGCTTGGCCAGCTCCTGCGGCGTGAAGTTCTCCTGCCGGATCGATCGCGCGCCGCCGACTGCCGCGAGTTCGCGCGCGTTGGCGGTCTGGTGATCGTCGGCGGCAGACGGCAGCGGGATCAGGATCGCGGGCCGGCCCGCGACGCTGATATCCGCGATGGTCGACGCGCCGGCGCGCGCGATCACGAGATGCGCCCAGGCGAGCCGCTCGGGCAGGTCGGTGAAATAGGTAGCGAGATCGGCGGGGATGCCCAGCACCTTATATTTGCTGCGCACCGCCTCGATGTCCTCGGGGCGGCATTGCTGGGTCACCTGCAGCCGGCGGCGGAAGCCCTGCGGCAGTAGCGCGAGCCCGTCGGGCACGACATCGGAGAGAATCGACGCACCCTGGCTGCCGCCGGTGACGAGCACTCGGAAGATGCTGTCGGGGCCGATTTCGGGAAAGGGCTGGTTGCGGATATCGCGAACGATGTCGCGCACCGGATTGCCGACGAGGAAGGTCTTCTCCTCATATTTCGGCTTGAGCCGCTGGACCTGCGGATAGGCGGTGGCGATCGCGTCGACCTTGCCGGCGACGAGCCGATTGACCCGCCCGAGCACCGCATTCTGCTCGTGCACCAGCGTCGGGACGCGCGCCTTGAAGCCGGCGCGCAGGGCGGGGAGGGCGGGATAGCCGCCGAAGCCGATCACCGCCGCCGGATCGAAGGTCTCGTAGAGGGTTCGCGCCATCGCCGTACCCGCGCGAATGTCGCGCCAGGCCTTCAGCCATGCGCGCGGGCCGCCGCCAAGACGCCCCGCCGGGATGATATGGGTCTGGACGCCGTCGAACAGGCCCGGGATGCGCGCGCCGCGCTCGTCGGTGACGAGGGCGACGCGGTGGCCGCGGCGCATCAGCTCGGCCGCCAATGCATGCGCGGGGACCATATGGCCCCCGGTCCCGCCGGCCGCGAGGGCGAAATGGCGAACGATCGTCATCGGCCGTTCCAGCGCACCGTATAGGCGGCTTCCTTGAGGTGCGGGTTCTCGCGGGTGAAGGCGAGGAGCAGCCCGAATCCGATCGACAGCGCGATCATCGACGAGCCGCCATAGCTGATGAACGGCAGGGTCATGCCCTTGGACGGCGCCAGCCCGACATTGACCATCATGTTGATCAGCGCCTGCAGCCCGAATTGCGACACGAGGCCTGCAGAGGCGAGCAGCAGGAAATCATTCTCCTCGCGCAGGAGGCGCAGGCAGACGCGGGCGACGATGGCGAGATAGAGGCAGGCGATGGCGATGCACGCGATCAGCCCGAACTCCTCGCCGATCACCGAGAAGATATAGTCGGTGTGCGGCTCCGGCAGGGTGAATTTCTCGGTTCCCGCACCCGGGCCGGTCCCCAGCAGTCCGCCGTTGGTGAGCGTGGCATGGGCGCGGTCCATCTGGTAGGTGTCGCCCTGCTTGAACAGGAATTTGTTGATGCGTTCGGTGGCCACCGAATAGAACAGATAGGCGGAGACGACCGCGGCGAGACCGCCCGCGCCAAGCATCCCGAGCAGCTTGAGCGACGCGCCCGACAGCATCAACAGCACGATCCATACCGAAACGAAGATCACCGTTTGGCCGAAATCCGGCTGCTTCATCAGCAGCACCGCGATCAGAGCCATGGGCAGGACCGAGATCAGCGCGAAGGGAATGCCCGGATTGCGGGTGCGCAGCGAGAAGAGCCAGGCCATGCCGACCGCGAACAGCGGTTTCAGGAACTCCGACGGCTGGATCTTCGCCGGGCCGAGCGCGATCCAGCGTGTCGCCCCGTTGGCGGCGCTGCCGACGACCGGCACCAGCGCCAGTAGCAGCAGGAAAATACCGCCGCCGATCAGCGCCATCCGCCGCGCGACCTTTACCGGCAGTGCCGAGACGCCGATCATCACCGGCACGGCGATGATCGTCCAGGCGAGCTGCATCCAGAAATAGTGGCGCGCGGCGACGGTGACCCCATTGCCCGAATAGCGCACGCCCGCCGCCGGCGAGGCGGCGGCGACGGCGATCAGGCCGATGCCGATCAGCATCGTCACCAGCAGCAGCAGGACGCGGTCGATCTCCCAGAACCAGCGCGCGAAGGGCGTGCGCTTGCCGCGCCCGAACCGGGAGCGCTTCACGGGGCGGGGCGACGGCGGGACGGCAGAGTCGAAATTCACCGAGACGTTCATAGCGAAAGCCCCTTCACCGCGCGACGGAAAGCGTCGCCGCGTGCTTCATAATCGCCGAATTGGTCGAACGATGCGCATGCCGGCGAGAGCATCACGACCTCGCCGGGTCTGGCAGCGGCGGCGGCATCGCGCACCGCTTGGTCGAGCGTGCCGCTCTCGGTAACGGGCTTGCCGGCATCCTGGAGAATCCGCGCGTACATCGGGCCGGCCTGGCCGATCGTATAGGCGGCGACCACATGATCGAACTGCGGTGCGCAGTCGTCGAGATCGTCGGTCTTTGGCAGGCCGCCGAGGATCCAGTGAATGCGCGGATAGGCGGCCAGCGCCGGCGCGGTCGCGGTCGCGTTGGTGGCCTTGCTGTCGTTGACGAACAGGATGCCGGCCTTCTCGGCGACCCGCTCCATCCGATGCGGCAGGCCGGGATAGGTCGCGAGACCCTTGTCGATCGCACCCTCCGGGATCTCCAGCGCGCGGGCGACCTGTATCGCGATGACGGCGTTCTGCGCGTTGTGCGGTCCCTGCAGCGCCGGCCAATGCTCCTGGCCGGATACCTCGGCCGAAGACACGCCGATCACCTGGGGATAGCGCGATGCTATCGCCCGGCTCGGCGCATCCTCGACGGCGATGATCGCGACATGCTCGGGTGACTGCATCGCGAACAGCCGTTCCTTGCTGTCGGCATAGCCCTGGAAGCCGTCATAGCGATCGAGATGATCGGGGGTGATGTTGGTCAGCACCGCGACGTCGCAGTCGAGGCTGAAGGTCAGGTCGATCTGATAGCTCGACAGCTCGAGAACGTAGATGCCGTGCTTTTCGAGCGGATCACGGCCCATGATGGGGAGCCCGATGTTCCCGCCCATCAGGGTCGGCACGCCAGCCGTTTCGATGATGTGCTTGATCAGCGCGGTCGTGGTCGACTTGCCGTTGGTGCCGGTGATGCCGACGACCTTATGGGCAGGGAGGTCGGCGCGCGCCTGGGCGAACAGCTCGATATCGCCGATCACGGGCACGCCGAACTGCGCGGCGTGCGCTACGATCGGATGCTTGTTCAGCGGCACCCCGGGCGACACGATGACGCTCTCATATTCGCTGAGGTCGGAGGCGAGCGGATCGGCCGGGGTGGCGCCGCCCGGAAGCTTCGCGCGCGCTTCCTCCTTTCCGTCCCACGCGGTGACGCGGGCGCCGCTCGCCAGCAGCGCCTCGACGGCCGCCAGTCCCGAGCGCGCCAGCCCGAGCACCGCGTAGGTCTTCCCCGCAAAGGCGCTGCTCGTGATCACCGCAACTTGAGCGTCGCGAGGCCGGCGAGGGCGAGGACGAAGGCGATGATCCAGAAGCGGATCACGACGGTCGGCTCGCTCCAGCCGAGCTGCTCGAAATGATGGTGGATGGGCGCCATGCGGAAGATGCGCTTGCCGGTGCGCTTGTAGAAGAACACCTGGAGGATCACCGAGACGGTCTCCATCACGAACAGGCCGCCGACGATCGCCAGGACGATCTCGTGATGCGCGACCACCGAGATCGCGCCGAGCGCTCCGCCGAGCGCCAGGCTGCCGGTGTCGCCCATGAACACCGCCGCCGGCGGCGCGTTGAACCACAGGAAGGCGAGGCCGCCGCCGATGATCGCCGCGGTCATGATCGTCAGGTCGCCCGCCCCGAAGACATGCGGAATGCCGAGATAATGCGCGAATTTGGCGTTGCCGACCAGATAGACGATCACGAAGAAGGCGAGGCTGGCGATCACCACCGGCATGGTGGCGAGTCCGTCCAGCCCGTCGGTCAGGTTCACCGCATTGCCGAAAGCGACGATCACGAAGGCGGCAAACAGGATATAGAAGGGGCCGAGATCGATCACCGGTCCGTTATAGAAGGGCAGGTACAGCTCAGTGCCGTTGCCCGACACGATCAGCCAGCTTGCCAGCCCGGCGATGACGAATTCGCCCAGCAGGCGAACCTTGCCCGAGACGCCCTTGTGGCTGCGCTTCGTCACCTTGTCGTAATCGTCGAGGAAGCCGATCAGCCCGAAGCCGAGCGTCACGCCGATACAGGCCCAGACATAGCGGTTGGTAAGGTCCATCCACAGCAACAGCGAGACCATCACCGCGATCAGGATCATCAGTCCCCCCATCGTCGGCGTGCCGACCTTGGCGAGATGGGTCTGCGGGCCGTCGGCGCGGATCGGCTGGCCTTTGCCCTGGCGAATGCGCAGCCAGCCGATGAAGCGCGGGCCGATGAGCATGCCGATGAACAGGGCCGTCAGCGCAGCCGCGCCCGCGCGAAAGGTGATGTACCGAATGAGGTTCAGGATTCCCGGAAACCCGAGCTGATCGGCAATCAGGTAGAGCATGTCGTCCTTTCGCCGGCTCCTGCCCTCGAGCGCAGATGCTCGACGAGGCGCGAAAGGCCGATCGCGTTCGATCCCTTGATCAATATGGCATCGCCGGGCGCGATCAGTGTCTCGATCGAATCGAGCGCCGCGCCGGCGTCGGGCACATGCGCGAAATCGATGCGTCCCTCAAGAGCGTTGGCGAGCGCGGTCATCTCCGGGCCGACGAGCAGTGCAAAATCCACCTTGGCTTCGTGCAGCGGCCCGGCGAGATCGGCGTGGTAGGCGGGCGATCCGGCGCCCAGCTCGCGCATTTCCCCGAGCACGGCTATCCGGCGCTCCGCCTTCTCCTCGCCCAGCATCTTGATCGTCGCCGCCATCGAGGCGGGGTTGGCATTATAGCTCTCGTCGATGACCAGCGCCGTGCCGCCGCCGGCGGCGACGTGGCTGCGTAGCCCGCGCCCGGGCAGGCCCGCCATGTCCGCGAAGGCGAGGCCGGCGGCGGCCAGGTCGCCCCCGACTGCCCAGACCGCGGTGATCACCGCCATGGCGTTCGATACCCAATGCTCGCCTGGAGGCGCGATGGTGAAGGTGAGCTCGGCATCGGGAAGGATCAGCGATACCAGGGTGCCGTTGTCGAGCGGCACCATGTCCTGGATGTGGACATCCGCGGCCCGGTTGGCGCCGAAGGTGAGGATCCGGCCTGCGAAGGGCCGGGCGGCGGCGAGGAGCCGCTCGCGGTGGGGGCTGTCATAGGGAATGATCGCGGTGCCGCCAGGCTCCAGTCCCTGGAATATCTCGCCCTTGGCCTCGGCTATCGCGGCCTCGCTTGCGAAGAATGCGCTATGGGCCGGGGCGATGGCGGTCACGATCGCGACATGCGGACGGACCAGTCGGGTCAGCGCGGCCAGTTCGCCGCTATGGTTCATCCCCATCTCGAAGATGCCGATGCGCGTATCGGCCGGCATCCGGGCGAGGCTCAGCGGAACGCCGGTATGATTGTTATAGCTTTTGACCGATCGATGGACCCTGCCGCGCAGCGACCGGTCGAGGCAATCGAACAGGGCTTCCTTGGTGCCGGTCTTGCCCACCGAACCGGTGACGCCGATGATCTGGCCCTTCATCCGGGCGCGGGACGCGGCCGCCAGCGCGTCCAGTGCCGCCATCGTATCGGCGACTCGAACATGCGGGCCGCTGCAGGCTTCCGATACGATCGCGCCGGCGGCCCCTGCCGCGAAGGCCCTGTCGAGGAAGCGGTGCCCGTCGGTCGCTTCACCCTGCAGCGCGATGAACAGGTCGCCGGCGCCGATCTCCCGCGAGTCGAAGGCGACGCCGCTCGCGGAGAAGTCGCCATGCACTTCTCCATCGACCGCCGCGGCGATGTCGAAGGCGGTCCAGAGCGGGGTCATGCCGCGCACTCCCGCGCCACGCCGACGTCGTCGAACGGCAGCACGCGCATCGTCTCGCCGGCACCGATGATCTGGCCCTGCTCATGGCCCTTGCCCGCGATCAGGACGATGTCGCCGCCCTGGGCCTCGCCGATTGCGGCGGCGATGGCCTCGCGGCGGCCTGCAACCTCGATGGCGCCGGGCGCGCCAGCCATGATGTCCCGACGGATTGCGCCGGGATCCTCGCTGCGGGGATTGTCGTCGGTCACGATCGCGCGGTCGGACAAGCGGGTCGCCACCTCGCCCATCAGCGGGCGCTTGCCGGTATCGCGATCGCCGCCCGCGCCGAAGACGGTGATGAGCCGATTGGCGGCGTGCGGGCGCAGCGCGCTGATCGCGGCTTCGAGCCCGTCCGGCGTGTGCGCATAGTCGACATAGACCGGCGCGCCCGTCTTCGTGATCGCGGCGCGTTCCAGCCGCCCGCGGACCGGCGCCACGCGCTGGAGATTGGCGAGGGTCAGGTCGACCTCGCCGCCAGTGGCGATGACCAGGCCTGCCGCGACGAGCGCATTGGCAGCCTGATAGGCGCCGATCAGCGGCAGCTTGAGTTCGCGTGCTTGGCCGTCGATTTCGAGGCGCAGGGTCTGGCCCAGCGCGGTGGGGGTGCGATCGAGCAGCCGGATTGCCTCGCCCTTGGCACCAACGCTGACCAGCCTGATGCCGCGCGCCGAAATCGCCGCCAAGACATCTGCCGCCTTGGGATCGTCGGCCCACACCACGGCGGTGCCGTCCTGATCGAGTACCTCGGTGAACAGCCGCAGCTTGGCGGCGAAATAGGCCTCCATGGTGCCATGATAATCGAGATGATCGCGGCTGAGATTGGTGAACGCGGCGGCGCGGACCGGCAGACCCTCGGTGCGATACTGCGACAGGCCGTGGCTCGATGCCTCGAAGGCGGCATGGGTGACGCCCTCGCGGCGCAGCCCGGCCATGTTCGACAGGAAGGTGACGATGTCCGGCGTGGTGAGCCCGGTCGAAACCTGCTCGTCCGCGGTCGTGACGCCGAGCGTGCCGATCGACGCCGCGTGGTAACCCGCCATCCGCCAGAGCTGGCGGGTCAGCTCGACCGTCGAGGTCTTGCCGTTGGTGCCGGTGACAGCAACCGTCGTCTCGGGGAAAGGGGCGAAAAAGCGTGCGGCGAGCGCGGCAAAGGCGCGGCGCGGCTCGGCATCGCTGACATGGACCGCCCCTTCGACCGCCACGCCGGGCGCCGAGATCACCGCGACCGCACCATCGGCGATCGCCTGGCCGATGAAATCCTCGCCGTTGAAGCGCGCTCCCTTGAAGGCGCCGAACACCGTTCCCGGCGCCACCTTGCGATGATCGATGGCGAAGCCGGTGATGCGGGCCTGTCCTGCCTCGGCGGGAATGTCCGGGAGAAGATCAGTCAATCGCATGGATCGAGGTCTCTTTCTGCTCGCCCTCTTTCGCCTTCAGCTGCTCTTCGTAGACATAGGGAAGCAGGTCGGACAAATCGATGTCCTTGCTGGGATCGGGAATGATGCCGAGGAGCGGGCCGATGCGGGCGATGATGTTCTTCACGGCGGGCAGCGCGGTCCAGGCGGCAGTGCGGAAACCATAGGTCTCCTTGATGCCCTGCGGCTCGTCCATGGTGACGATCACGACATAGCGCGGGGCGTCCATCGGGAAGACGCCGGCAAAAGTCGTGACCAGGCTGTTATGGATGTAATGGCCATTGAGGTTCTTTTCCGCGGTCCCGGTCTTGCCGCCGATCCGCAGGCCGGGAAGATTGCCGCTCTTGCCGGTGCCATGGGTCACCACCAGCCGCATCAGCTGCCGCATCCGCGCGCTGGTCGCCTCCGAGATGACGCGCCGGCCCGCCGGCACCGTGCCGGGCGCCCGCTTGAGCATCGTCGCGGGACGCATGATCCCGCCGTTGACCAGCGCCGCATAGGCATTGGCGAGGTGGAGCTGGCTCACCGCGATGCCATGGCCATAGGCCGTCGTCATGACGGTGGTCCGCGCCCAGAAGCCGGGCCAGAGCGGCTTGCCGCGCGCACCAAGCTCCAGATCGACCGGGCGATCGAAGCCCAGCTTGCGGAAGAAGGCGGAGGTCCGCGCCTCGCCCAGCTCGTCGGCGATCCGCGCGGTGCCGATGTTGCTCGAATGGATCATGATGTCGGGGATCGACATCCAGCGATTCTCGGGATGATCGTCCCGGATCGTGAAGCCGCCGACGTGCAGCGGCGCGGTCGCGTCATATTTCTTGCCGAAGTCGGTGATGACGCCGTTCTCGATGGCGTTGGCGAAGGTGATCATCTTGAAGGTCGAGCCGAGCTCATAGACCGAGCTGATCGCGCGATTATAGCGGGCGTCCGGACGAAGCGGATCGGTGCCGACGGGCACCAGTCCCGGCGCATTGGAGTTGAACACCGGCAACGACGCCATCGCCAGTATTTCGCCGGTGTGCACGTCGAGAACGATGCCCGCACCGCCGACGGCGCTATGCTTGATGACCTGCGCGGCGAGGGCGCTCTCCATCGCGGCCTGCACCCGGCTGTCGAGTGACAGCGCCACCGGCTGGCCGGCATTGGCAGGGCTGGTCAGCCGCTTGTCGAGATAGGCCTCCATGCCACTCACCGGCACGCCGCCGATGTCCATATAGCCGATCACCTGGCTCGCCATGGTGCCCTGCGGATAGAAGCGCTTGGGCTCGGGAACCTCCTCGATCGCCGGTTCGCCGAGCAGCCGCACGGCGTGGATCTTGGCCGGCGTCGCGCCGCGCTCGAGATAGACGAATTTGCGCGGGCCGCGCAGGATGCGCCGGTAATAGTCGATCGGCCGTGATGGGAAGAGCCGCGCCAGCTCGGTCGCCAGCTTCTCCTTGTCTCCGATCACCCGCGGCGGGCGCACGGCCAGGCTGACGCCCTTGATGGTTGCGGCGAGCACGACGCCATTGCGATCGGTGATGTCAGCGCGCGGACCCGTGGCGGCCGAGACGGCGCTGCGATCGGGCGCGTTAAACAGCGCGAGATAGAACAGGCGCAGTCCGATGATGCCCGTGAGCAGCGCAAACAGCAGCATCAGGATCATCAGCCGGTAATGTGCGATCCGGGTCGCGTCGTTTATCTTGGCGAGGGCGCGATCGCGCGGCGGGGCGAGCCCGACGGCGATCGCGTTCATGGCCGCGCTTTGCGCGGGCGGCCGGCGGATCCCTCGTCGCCGAGATCGGCGAGGAAATCGTCGCCCAGTCCCGCCCTGGCCGGCCGGTGCTGCGCGATCTCCTGGATCGGCGAAGGCGTCGAGGGCGCCAGCGCCGACGGCTTGGCCTGGACGAAGCTGGCCTGACGCAGCGTCGGTTGCGCGATCTGAGGCGATGGCGTCGCGGCCACGGTCTTGATCGCCCGTGCGCGCATGCCCCCATCCTCGATGACGTTGAGGTTGACCTGGCTGACCGCGCCATGGCTGGCGACGATAGCCGGATCGAGCGGCAGCGCCGGCGCCGTCTGGGGCTGGGTGAGTGCCACCAGCTTGATCGCGTTGTCGACGAACTGGCCGGCACCGGGAGCCTGCAAGCCGTAGACCCGCTGATTCCAGCTTTCGATCTGGGCGAGCCCGCCGCGCGTGTCGATCTCGGTGCGGAGTTGGCGGATCTCCTGGTTCGTCGCGGCGATCTTGCGCTCGACCCCGGTCAGCTCCGCGCGCTTCGTCGCCACGGTCTGCGACACCATGTAGAAGGAGAGCGCTGCGGCGCAGATGCCCCCAGTCCAGACCACCTCTCTGAATCGGGTCGTGATCATCCCAGACGTCCTTCTTTTTGTGCAGCGGGGCCCCATGGCGAGGCCTCGGTCCGACGTGCGACGCGCAATGTCGCCGAACGGGACCGGGGGTTGCGGGCAACCTCGGCATCGCCAGCACGCACCGGCTTGGCGACGGCCTCGAAGCTTGGACGCGGCCCCCCGCCGCGCACGTCTGGAAGGTGCCGCGAGCCGGCGGGGGTCGCCCCGCTTCGCTCGCGCAGGAAACGCTTTACAATCCGATCCTCGATCGAATGGAACGACACGACCGCGAGGCGGCCGCCCGGGCGAAGCACCCGTTCGGCGGCAGCAAGGCCCTGCTCCAGTTCATCGAGTTCGGCATTCAGGTGGATCCGGATCGCCTGGAAGGTGCGGGTGGCGGGATCCTTCTTCTCATGCGGCCGATGGCCGAGCGCGCGGCGCACCACTTCGGCCAGCTGCGCGGTCCGGGCGATCGGGCGCGCCGCCACGATCGCACGCGCGACGCGGCGTGCTCGCGGCTCCTCGCCCAGCTCGTGCAGCACGTCGGCGATCTCAGCCTCGTCGGCTTCGTTGAGGAAATCGGCCGCGGTCATGCCGGCCTGCTCCATGCGCATGTCGAGCGGGCCATCGGCTTGGAACGAAAATCCGCGATCGGCCTGGTCGAGCTGCATCGACGAGACACCGATGTCGAGGGTAACCCCATCGACTTGGTCGACACCGCGCTCATGCAGGGCCTCGGCGATCCGGGAAAAGCGATCGGATACCAGGATCAGCGCCCCGTCATTCTCCGCTTCCAGGGCGCGGCCTTCGGCGATGGCGTCGGGATCGCGGTCGAAGGCGATGACGTGCGCCCCGGTGCGCAGGATCGCGCGCGTATAGCCGCCTGCCCCGAAGGTGCCGTCGACATGCGTTTCGCCTGCCTTGGGGGCCAGGCCGGCGAGCACCTCGTCGAGGAGCACCGGGATATGCGGTGCGGCATTCTGGGAGGCGGTGGCGGTCATGCGCGCTCCTTCCGCTTGGCCAGCAAGTCGTCCATCTCCTCGAGGACGTCTTCGGATTCGGCATCGAGGTTGGCGCGGAGAATTTCGGGGTTCCAGATGCGGAAGCGTCGGCCGCGGCCGACGAACAGCGCATCGCTGCCGATCTGCGCCTTGGCGCGCAGTCGCTCCGGCAGGATCATGCGGCCTGCGGAATCGTAGCCGACATCCTTCATCTGCGGATAGGTCTTGGCCTCGAGCTCGTCGAGCACGTCGCCGTGCAGCTGGCCGGTCTGTTCTGCCATGCGGGCGGCATGGGCGTTCATCTGCTCTTCGGTTTCGGCGATCTGCAGCGCGTCGCTGACCTCGATGCACGGCAGGGTCGGGTGCTTGGCCATGCGCAGCGTCTTTTCGAGACCCTTGGCCACGTTTCCGGTGGTGCAGCGGATGTCGATGGTCTGGCGGAAGGCAGCCGGCAGCGAGACCCGCCCCTTGGCGTCGACGCCGTTCAAATGAACGTCATTGAAGACCGCACCCGCCGCCACCGCGTACCCCGTTCGGGGGAGGAGGATCGCCGGAGCCGCGCTGCCCTTTCCGGACGGCGGGAGGCGTCAATACGCCGGGCGATATTCCTAACCCCATTTCACCGCCTGGATGTACTTGGTTTGGGTCGGGTTTTCAAAGCCTTTTTATACCATTTCGTGGTTTTAGCTGCCTTCAGGTTGTGGATTTCAGGAATCCCGTGGACAGCGCCGCGACCTGTGCGCGACCGCGGGGCGCGGGAATCCGGCACTGCCGGTGCGGACAAGGCTGTGGATAACTATGTCGAGAACATTGAGGGCGAGTGGCGCCGCGCTACCCCGGATCGGTGGTGACAGCCTCAGGCCGGTCGCCTAGCTGGAGCGGGCGCGGCTTTGCGCGCGACTCGATCGAGTGCGAATCGCAGCCCGAGTTCCGCCCCGTTATTTCGTGGACTGCGGTCCGGGGTCGTCGCCCGCTGTGCCGCCCGGCGCGACGCCGAGTTCGGCCAGCGGGTCGGCTGGCGCGACTTCGCTATTATTGCCGGCAGCCGACGAGCCATTGCCGCCGGTGGCATTGTCCTTGGAATGGAAGCCGACGATGGCGGCAGCCAGCAGCACGACCAGGAACACCACGGCCAAGCCGGTAATGCCAATCCGCACGCGCTGCATCAGCCGGTAATCCCCATAAGCGCCAACTTCCGCCAGGCGCGGGCGGAGGTCAATTGCAAATGTTAAGCCGTTCGCCGTCGTCGCGACGATCACGTCCCGTTCAGCGGTTGAGCAGGGCCGGGACCGGCAGTCCTTTTGCCTCCAGCCAGGCCGGATTGTACATCGACGAGAGATAGCGCATCCCGGAATCGCACAAGATGGTCACGACGGTCTTGCCCGGCCCCAGCTCCCGGGCGAGCGCGATGGCCCCGGCGACGTTGATGCCGGAGGAAAGACCGACGCACAGCCCCTCGTTCTGCAGAAGCGCGAAGGCCTGCTCGAGGCCCTCCTCGTCGGAAATGCGGAACTGGGTGTCCACTGGCGCGCCATCGAGATTGGCGGTGATCCGGCTCTGCCCAATGCCTTCGGCGAGGCTCGATCCCTCCGCCTTCAGTTCGCCATGCGCAAAATAATTGTAGAGCGCAGCGCCGTGCGGGTCGGTGAGACCGATCACGATATCCTCGCTATACTCCTTAAGCCCGAGGCCGACCCCTGCCAGCGTGCCGCCGGTGCCGACCGCGCAGGTGAAGCCGTCGATCCGGCCGCCGGTCTGCGCCCAGATCTCAGGTGCGGTGGTACGGATATGAGCCAGTCGATTGGCGGTATTGTCGAACTGGTTGGCCCAAAGCGCGCCCGGCGTCTCCTCGGCTATGCGTCGCGATGTATGCACATAATGGGCAGGGTTCGAATAAGCGGTCGGCGCGACGAGGACGAGCTCGGCGCCCAGCGCGCGCAGCGTGGCCTGCTTCTCCTGGCTCTGGGTGTCGGTCATCACGATGATCGTGCGATAGCCGCGCGCATTGCCTACCAGCGCCAGGCCGATGCCGGTGTTGCCCGCCGTGCCCTCGACGATGATCCCGCCCGGCTCGATCAGGCCGCGTTCCTCCGCGTCGGTGATGATCGCCAGCGCTGCGCGGTCCTTGACCGAACCGCCAGGGTTCATGAATTCGCACTTTGCGAGAATTTCACAGCCGGTCGCTTCGCTCGGGCCCTTCAGTCTCACAAGCGGGGTGTTGCCGATGAGAGCGAGCGCGTCGTGCGCAATCTTGTCTTGTGCCATTGGCGGAATCTAGCCGAGCGCGGTCGCGCTTGCCAACATAGCTTCTCTTTGGCGTTCGTCTGTGCTGCTTGTCGGCGTTGATGACCCGCAAAGCCAGTTTTCCGCCCGTCGTCGGCCCCGAGACCCGTCTGCTGCTGCTGGGCAGCTTACCGGGCGAGGCATCGCTGCGCGCAGAGCGCTATTACGCGCATCCGCAAAATCAGTTCTGGCGCTTGATCGGCGCGGCGATCGGCCGGGAAGAGTTGAATCAACTCGCATATGCCGAGCGCCTGGCCCTGCTTGGCGCCGCGGGTGTCGGCCTGTGGGACGTCGTTGCCGACGCGGTGCGTCCGGGTAGCCTCGACGGCGCGATCCGCGACCACCGGCCGAACGACCTGGCTGCCCTTGTGGCGACCCTGCCTGCCCTGCGCGCAATCGGGTTCAACGGAGGGACGGCCGCGCGAATCGGCCGCAAGATGATCGGCGCTGTGGCCGAACTGGAGCTGATCGACCTCCCGTCGAGCAGTCCGGCCTATACGCTCGCCTTCCCGGAAAAGCGGCTGAGCTGGCTCCGCCTGCAGAGATTTGTGGAACATTCCACCTGATCCGGGGTCTGATCGCAAAAAAACCGATGTTCATGCAGGCTTCATGGCGTTCCTGTACTTGACGCACCGCACAAAAGGACCACAAGCACCGCCGCTATGTACATCCAGACCCGCTACATCACCGCCGCCGTTCTCGGCTCCGCTCTCATGCTCACCGCATGCGGCAAACCGGAAACCATCACTGCCAGTGAATCCGATCCCGATGCCGCGGCGCTCAATGCTGCCGCGCCGGTTGAGCTTCCGCCGATGGTGACGCAGAGCCGGACCTACCGGTGCAAGGACGCCAGCCTCGTCTACGTCGACTTCTTCAGCAACAACACGGCTGCGTACAAGACCTCGAAGGAGGGTACGCCCACGATGCTGAAGGCCGCCGAGGCCGGCAAGCCCTACGCCGCCGATGGCTATTCGGTGAGCAGCGACGGCCCGCAGGTCGAGATCGCAGCCCCCGGCAAGCCGGCCCAGAGCTGCAAGGCCTGATCTCTTTCCCTTGAATGGCCAGGCCGGCGCGAGCGATGCTCCGCCGGCCTTTTTTATGCCTATGCAGGCAAGTGGCACACGTCGATCCAGCTGGCGCCGGTCAGCGCGGCCAGGCGATCGGGGCTGATCTGCACCGATGCGGTGCGCGCGCCCGCCGCAGGATAGACGACAGTAAAGTCGCGCAGCGAGATGTCGCAGTAGATCGGCAGTGGCCGGGCAAGCCCGAACGGACATATACCGCCCACGGGGTGCCCGGTCAGGGCTTCAACCTCCGCGCGATCCAGCATCCTTGGACGCCCGCCGAGAGCGTCCTTCGCTTTTCGGTTGTCGAGGCGGGCGTCACCGCGCGCGACGATCAGCATCACCGCGTCGCCGATTCGCACCGACAGCGTCTTGGCAATCTGGCCGGGCAGGACGCCAAGCGTCTCGGCGGCCTCGTCGACGGTGGCGGTGCTCGCTGCCTGCGTGATGATAGTGATCTCGGGCGCATGCTCCGCAAAGAAGGCGCGGACGGAGTCGAGGCTCATGGATTCAGCCCTTGCGGACGATGAGACCGAAGGGGACGCTATTCCCGCGAACGGCTGAGCCGCCGAAATTAAGCTGGGCGACGCTGAAGCCGCGCGAGATCAAGGTGATGGCGGTGCGCTCCAACTCCGCTCGGGGAATGGGGCCGCCGGCCGCGACCGCCATGTCGAGCATGTGCACTGCATAGCCCCCAGGTCGGAGCAGCTTCATCATATCGAGCAGCGCCGGGACCAAATTGCCCGCGGCATAGGCCTGGGTGGCCACGCCGATCGACCAGGTGAAATCGAACCCTCGCTGATCGGCGGCCGTCTCCGCCATCGACAGCAGGACAGCCGGCAGGGCGCCATCGGGAGCGGGCTGGGTATCGAGCCGTGCGCACGGCAAAGGATCCGCCGCGAAATTTGGCGTTCCCTCTTCGGCCGGCAGAGCCAGCAAGACTTCGCAGCCAGCGGCGCTCATGGCCGGCGCAAGCGCCCTGCCTGCACGTCCGAAAGCAAGGCCGCGGCCGCCGGGGCGCAGCATTTCATACCGATCCAGCACCTGGGCGATAAAGGCGAGTTCCCAGCGTGCGGCATTGCTCGGCGGAGCTGGGGTCAATGTCGCCGCCCACCGGCCGAAGTCGGGTTCCGCAAACTGATCCTCGGTCATCGCCTGCGATACCGGGTCACGGAATGATGGCCTGACGTCCTCGATCAGCCTCGACGGCATATCTAGGGCGGCCGTGCCGAGCCGGGTCGGCAGCAGCAATTCCTCGGCCGCGCGTCCCTCGGCCGCTTCGAGCTCCTCCACCGTGATGGTCAGGCCCGATGCGCTGGCGTCGGTTCCGCCCGTGCAAAAGCCGTATGCGGCATAGGCAGCGCCCGCCACGCTGAGGATCGAGATGGTCAGCCCGCGCTCCGCGGCGGCACGATCCGGAAGATGCAGGCGCGATGAGGTGACGAAAACGGCGTCGCGGCCGCTATCCGGGATGAAGGCATTGATGTTGACCTGAAGTTCGCCAAAGCTCGCCTTCAACCCGTCGAACCTGATATGGAAGATCAGCCGGCCGGGTGGGAACTCCACATAAGGCGTGTGGAAGACATAGCGTGGATCGGGGCCGCGTTCCGCCCCGCCGAGCGAACGGATAGCACTGCTATGCCCGATCAGGAATCCGAAGGGATCGAGCGTGCGGACCGCGTCCTTGATATTGGCATCCATGATCGCGGCTCTTAGCGGTGGAGCGCTGGGATATCCAGCGAAGCCGCTCTCGCTGCGACGGGATTATCCTTCATGGGGACGTTTGCGGCCAGCCTTGGCCCAAGGTTGGCCGATCCAGCGCCGGTAGATGTCATGGGTGAGCCATAACAGTGGCACTCGGCGCTCGGCGATTCCCGGCAGGCTCCAGATGTCGAGCCCGGCGAAGGGGAGGAACGGGTTGCGGCGGCTATAGGCGAACAGTTCCAGGCGGGTAGACGCCCGCTCGCTGCGGCCTCGCGCATGGAAGCCGAAGGTATCCGCGATGACGAGCGTATTGGCCGGAACGGCAAAGGCGGTCGGCTCCGGCAGGCCAAGAGACGTCAATTGCCCCCTTTCGATCCGGAACGAGCCGCGTGCCGAAAGATAATCTCCCTCGCTCCGGGCTGTAAGGCTGCGACCTTGCTCCCATGCCAGCCGCTCCGGGGTCAGTCGGTGCGATCCGGCGACATAGGTCAGCGGACCGTCTTCGAGTGTCACGTCTTCGAGGAACAGCCAGGCCTTCATCGTCGGGTGAAAGGTGTCCGCGTGGAGGTTTGTCTGGGGATCCGGCGCCGCGTCGTAACGCTGGCTGAGGATCGCCTGGACGTAAAGCAGCGGCTCGATGTCGAAGCTCGCCACATATCTCGCCAGCGCGCGCCAGCGCCGATCGCGCAGAAAGGCGCGCATCGCAGGGACCGCATCCAGCAATTCGGGGTCGGCCGCGTAGCGGCGGGTGATGGTGTCGCCCTGGACCATTTCGCGCGCAGGCCCCTGCCATGCGAGCAGTTGCTCACGAAGCGCCGCGAAGATGTCGGGCGGCAGGAAGTCGCGTTTCATGACGAAGCCGTTGCTTTCGAACGATGCAATGTCGACGGGGTCCGCCCGCTTCGCGAGCCGGGTGCGGCGGCGCTCGGCCATCGCATGTGCAAGCTTGACGCGGCGCACATGCAGGCCACGCCGGTTGAGGCGTTCCGACCCGATCAGCGGATTATCGAGAAAGGATTTCGCGCCGGTCAGAAGTTGCATCGCCCACCAGGGCGCAAGCAGCAAGCGCAGGATCGAACCGGTCATGCAGCGGTTCTTATGCGATTCCGCGCGCTTTGAGTACGGCTTCGATCGGAGCCACGTCCGTTGGGTTGTTCAACTCGATCGCATCCCAGCCAAGCGGCTCGAACGGGACCACGCCGACCGCTATGCCACCATCGAGGAAGCGAAGCTGTTCCAGCCCTTCGAGCTGCTCGATCTCGGACGGGCCCAAGGCGACATAGCGGCGCAGCGCCTCGGGCCGATAGGCATAGACGCCGAGATGGAGGTGGACAGGGGGAAAAGCCTGGGCTGCGGCATCGGGCGGAAGATGCGGGATCACCCGCTTCGAAAAATACAGCGCGCGATGGTCGCTGCCGAACACGACCGTCGTACCGCCGACGCGGCCTTGGGCCTGGTCCTCCACGAGGTGGCTATAGACGCTCCGGGAGCAACGGATCGCGGGCGTCGTCATCGCCACGTCCGGAGTGGCCCGCAGGGCATCGACCAGCGCGGTCACGACATGGGCCGGCGTGAGCGGCGCGTCGCCCTGGAGGTTGACCACCGTTTGCGGCTTGATGCCCAGCCGGGCGATCGCGTCGGCGCAACGCTCGGTGCCGTTGGCGCAACTCTCCGCAGTCATCACCACCTGTCCGCCAAAGCCGCGCACGGCATCGGCGATGCGGTCGTCATCAGTAGCGATCCAGATAGATCCCCGATCGGTGATCGTCGCCGCGCATTCCCAGCTGCGCTGTACCAGCGGTTTGGCCACGCCGCCGGCGCCCACGAGCAGCGCCAGGGGTTTGGCCGGGTAGCGGGACGATCGATAGCGTGCGGGGATGATGACCGCGAGATCGGTCATGGCAGGAATTTCAAACCTAGCTCAGCCCGTAGCGCACGAAGTCATGAATATGGACGATGCCAGCCGGATAGTCCGGGCGGTCCTCTTCCATCACGAAGACGGTGGTGATCTTGCAGTCGTTCATGATCATCAGCGCATCTTCGGCGAGCGTGTCGGGCGGGACGGTCTTGGGGCTGGCGGTCATGACCTGGGCCGCGGTGCCATCCAACAGATCGCCGATGTGGCGCCGCAAATCGCCATCGGTGATCACGCCGACGAGCCGGCCATCGTCATCGGCGACGCCTGCAACACCGAAGCCGATCGAGGTCATCGTCATGATCACGTCGCGCATCGGCGTATCGAGCGCCACCAACGGAAGACTGGCGCCGCTGTGCATCATCTCGGTGACCGCCATCAGCCGAAGGCCGATTGCTCCACCGGGATGCAGGAGCTTCAGGCTGTCCCGCGCGATGCCGCGCACGTCCATGAGCGCCATCGCCAGTGCATCGCCGAGCGCCAGCATCATTATGGTCGAGGTGGTCGGTGCGATGTTGCTGGGGCAGGCTTCTCGCACTTGCGGCAGCAGCAGCCGCACATCGGCAGCCTGCATGACCGGAGAATCGGCGCGCGAAGCGATGCCGATGATGCGGATGCGGAGGCTGCGGCAATGCTGCATGATCGGCGTCAATTCGGTGGTGGCACCCGAATTGGACAGGACGATCATGGTGTCGCCGTGCTGCACCATGCCGAGATCGCCATGCGCGGCCTCGGCGGGATGGATGAAGATGGCCGGAGAGCCCGTAGCGGACAGCGTGGCAGCGATCTTGCGCGCCACGTGGCCCGACTTGCCCATGCCGGTAACGACGATCCGGCCCCTGGTCGATTCCAGTAGCCGCACCGCTGCGGAAAAGCTGTCGTCGAGAGATGCCTCGAGCTGAACCAAGGCATCGATCTCGGCCTTCAAGACCTCCCGACCCCGGGACAAAATGTTCAGATTGGTCGCGTTGGACCGGATGTCGTGTGTTATCACGCTCGTCTCCCTGGCCCCCTAGCGTCGGCGCAAAATAGCCACGCCGGCATTTGTTGCAACATCTTAATTGCGGCAATGCACCAAAATGGACGCCGCGGCCGGGCTGGCGCCGATTAGCCCTTACGCACGATCATTCCGAAAGACGTTGATACCCAACGCAATAGTGCGAGTTTCAGATGGGGATCGCTGCTGTACGGCGGCACATCGATGAGGCGGTCGAGTTCGCTGTCGCCGCTATCGAAGGTGATGGGAAAAACCTCGTGCCCCGCGGCGATCAGGCGACGGGACAATAACTCGAAGTCGGCGCGGCGAAACAGCACGGTCGCCCCGCCTTCGAGCGTTCCCTCGTTCGAGCTGAGGTTCAGTTCGGTAGTGTGCACCGCCAGGCCTCCCTTTTTGAGGCATCGCAGCGAGTTCTCGAAGAATTGCAGGCCTGCCTCGATCGATCCCAGATGTTCATAGGCGCAGGACGACCATGTGAAGTCGAAATCGGTAAGATCGGCGGGGATCGCGTTCATGTCGACAGGTCGATAGGAGACGCGCGCGAAGAAATCGGCCTCGCTGCATAGCCCGGGATAATGCATCTCCCTGAGATTTCCGCCCAGTTGCGCGGTGTCGCCCCAAATCTTTGCGCGATCGTCCTCGGTCGGCAGGTCGGTTGCAAGCACCTCGCAACCGGCAGCGGCGAACAGCGATGACATCGGTTCGACACCCACCCCGAAACCGAGCCCGCGATGACCAGGCGCAATGGCGCCATGATATTCAAGCGCGCGCAGAATAAAGGCGAATTCCCAATGCTTGCGGTGCAATGAGTTGGGCTGGCCAAGCCGGTCGGACAATTCCCGGAAAATAGGCTCCTGCATCTGATGCGCCGTGCACATCTGGGAAATCGGTTCGACCAGCGTGGCCTTCCTATCAACGACGATGTTTTTCAGCGTACCGGTACCCGGCTCCGACAGGAAATCGCGCCGCGCCGTATCGAGCCGCGCTACCAGGGCGTGGTCGGGTTCGCCGCCGATCGCGCTGATTTCGATCTCATCGGCATAGGCGTCGGCATCGGACGAAAGCGTTCCGATGAGCGCGTAGCTATGGTCCGGGTCCGCCGACACCGCTAACTCGATCCGGCCTCCACCAGCAGCAAGGCGACGCAGCGGCCATTGCTTAGTTTTGACCACCTCAGTCTGCCCGCGATCATCGAGCCGGTTGATCGTCAGCGTCAGTTCACCCGCTTGCGCCGTGAGGCCCTTGAGGCCCACCTCGAAATCTATGCCGGTGCCGGCCGCCGCGATGTAATCGCTATGAAACATATAACCTGACACCAGCCGTGCATCCGTTCCGCCATGATCGACGACGCCGCTGGCATGGCCATTCGGAAAGAAAAAGCCGGGCAGGCGCACCTTGGGGGCGCTGCGCAGCAACGTGAGGAAGCGTGCCCTATAACGCTGAGCCAATCGCGCGGCCCATCCTCGCAGCGGTAAAATCGGACGCGGCGAACGCTCTGCGGACAGGGGGCTGTTGATGGTCATGGTAGGAGCGTCCCTGTATGACCGCGAGCGCAACGTTTCAACAACGCAGATCAGAGGGCTGCCCCACAGCGCTGAGCTCGGCGCTGCAAAGTCGCGAGATCAGCGCTGGAAGATAAGCATTTGCTGCGCTGCGCCGTGCAGTATATCGGAGCGGCTGATAGAACAGATGCCGCGTTCGTCGTCGATGCTCGAAATCCTGAAGCCTGCCGCTTCGGCTTCGTCCAGCATGGCTGGGGCGTTCTTATAGCTCGATGGCGTGAACTCCACGATCACGTTGCGGAGACGATCGCCCGCGATCATCGCAGTCATCCCGCGCCAGATCTCTTCCTCCATGCCCTCTGCGTCGATCTTGACCAGCGCTGCATCGAGCGCCCCTGGCACACCATCCAGACGTCGGGTCCGCGCCTTGATGAAGTTCGGCCCGTCGGGGGTGAGCGAGGTAACCTGGGTGCCGCCGGGATGGTTGAAAGACAGGAGGAGGTTGACCTCCTCGCCATCCGTCGCGCCAAGCACGACCTCATGGAGATCCACGCGGGTCTGAAAACCGTTGAGCAACAAGGATTCCCGCAACCGTTTCGCCGTTCCCGGGTTCGGTTCGAAGGCCAGCACCCGTCCAGGAGTTCCGCCGACAGCCGCCATGACGATGGTAAAATAGCCGAGATTGGCGCCGACATCGATGGCCGTCATGCCGTGCCTCATCAAATCGATGATGACTTCGGTGGTTCGCGGTTCCCAATAGCCCTGCATGATCAGATGCGGTGAGATACTCCGATCCGAAGGGTCGGCATAGAGCTTGTAACGGCCGAGGATACGGCAAAGGATCATCTCGTCATCGAGGCGGATCGCCCACGCCATATGCCTGAGATAGAGCTCGCGCAGCAAAATCTGCAAACGCGGCCAGCGGCGGAGCCATGATCGGCGGTGCGCGAGAAACGCGTAGTTCAGGGGATGGCCCATCGGTCGAATCCTAGCGAGTAAAGACCAGCATCTGATCGACATGCGCGGGTCTTGCCAGGATCTCCTCGCGCGTCGTCGGAACGACGCCTGCCTCATAGTCGATATGGGCCGACGAGAAGCCGCTGGACATTATCGTGTCGAGGAACCCGCCCGGGTCGCCATAGCGCGCCGCCGTGAATTCGAGGATGACGGTAAGGGGCCGCCGGCTGTCGAGAATACCCTGCATCCCGGCCCAGACATGCTCTTCGGCGCCCTCGACGTCGATCTTGATCAGATCGATCGTATCGGCGCCCGGGAGCTCGTCGAGACGCAGGATCGGGATGTTCGCGGCGATATCCTCCGCTCGTGCTGGATGCGGGCTAAGATAGGCGTTCTTGGGTTCGTGCGGCGGGATCTGGAGGATCGCTTCTCCGCTGGCGCGGCCCAAGGCGGCCCGGTGCAGGGTAGTCCGCCCGAGAAAGCCGTTCACTTCGATGGTCTTGGCGAGCTTCGCCGCGATCGCCGGATTGGGCTCGAACGCGTCGACATGGCCGGTTTCGCCGACCAGATCCGCCATGATGAGCGTGAAATAGCCGAGGTTCGCACCGCAATCGACGACATGCATGCCCGGCCGCACGCGCGTCACAAAGGCTTCGGTGACCCACATCTCCCAATAGCCGCTGAGCAGCATGTGGCTCGAAAACCCGAGATCGGTTGTGTCGACGAACATGCTATACCGGCCCAGCACGCGGCAGAGTGAACTGTTGTCGCCGAGATAGGCATTATCGCACAGTCCGCGAATGATCGCCTGGTTGCGGCCGCGGCTGCCCGGCTGCAGGCTGGCGATGTCGAACAGCGGCTTGCCCTCGACGGTTGCGGCAGGGGCCCTGACCGCACGCTTCAGCGCGCTGAACAGCGACATTTCAGCGTTGTCCCGCGTTCACGGCGGCGCCAGGCGCGCGCTCACCGGGAGCCGAACAGGGCAGCGCGACGATCGATGACCAGGCCGACGCTGACAATTCACGGAAAACCAATATTCCCCCTGCGGAGTGCTGAAATTGAAGATCGGCCACGCTATGGCCCCATGAAGCTGGTCTTTCAACCATGCAGATGGTCCCGCCCGCCAGCATTGCCATTCCTCCAGTGCACCGCCATATTCTCCCGTGCGGAGGCAGATTTGAACCAGGCTGGATTTGGGCAGGGCGGCGACAGGGGCTGGTTGCAGCGGATGAATACGCTGACCGCCCGGCGCGGCGATGCGTCCCGGCCGCAGATTCCCGCTGGCCAGCGGGTCTATGCGGTCGGCGACGTCCATGGCCGGCTCGACCTGCTGCTGCCGCTGCTGGCGCAGATCCGCGACGATATCGCCGCCCGCGCGCCGGCCGACAACCATGTCGTGCTGCTCGGCGACCTGGTCGACCGCGGCCCCTATTCGGCGGAGACGATCGAGTTCGCGCTCGGCTATCTCCCCGGCTTCGCGACCTTCCACGTGCTGATGGGCAACCATGAGGAGGCGATGCTGCGGGCGCTCGATCCGCTGGAGGACCGCAGCGAGAATCTGTGGCTGAAGTTCGGGGGCTATGAGACGCTGGCCAGCTATGGCGTCCCGGTGTCGACGCTCGGCGAACAGCTGCCGCCGGTCGAGACGCTGCGGCACTATATCCCGGAGCGGCATCGCCAGTTCCTCGACAGTCTGCCGGATGCTATCCGCTTCGGCGACTATGTGTTCGTCCATGCCGGCATTCGGCCGGGGGTTGCGCTCGAAGAGCAGAATTCGAGCGACATGCGGTGGATCCGCCACGAGTTCCTGCAACATCGTGGCGATCTCGGCGCGTGCATCGTCCATGGCCACTCGATCTCGACCGAGCCCGACGTCCAGGCGAATCGCATCGGCATCGACACCGGCGCCTATCGGACCGGCGTGCTGACCGCGCTGGGCCTGGAAGGCGACCGCCGGTGGCTGGTGCGCGCCAGCGTCGTCGATGGCGAAGTTCAAACGAAATTAAGCAGCCTGGGTTAAGCACCGAATCGGGGGCGGGCGCCCGCKGCCGGGGGACCGGSGGGGCGCCTCGCCGATAACGAGGAGGATGCGCCGCATGCGGCGGGTGCGTGGACGATCGGCTCTTGCCGTCGAAGCCCTGGATGAGATCGATGCGATCCGTTTTCGCTTCGTGCGCGGCCTGTTTCCGCGCGCCGGCGAGCATGACCAGCAGTCGCTCGCCAATCGCGTCCGCATGGCGGTCGACGCCATGCCGATGCTGCTGCTGGCGAACGCCGCCGTCGCCTGTGGCCTCTGGCTGGTGCGGGCGCCGCGACTGAACCTCGCGCTGGGGTCGATCGTTGCGCCGCTGGGCCTGCTCCTGGCTGCAGGTACCGTCATCCGCCACCTCGCCCGCCACAAGCGGCCGGCGCGCAGATCGCCCGAACAGATGCACGCACTGGTCGCGCTGTTCGGGCTGGCGCAGGGCCTGTGCTGGTCGGCCTGGATGCTGGGCGCCGCGCGCGACATGACTTCTGCGAACTGGCCGATCGCGGCGGTCGCCTATTCGGCGCTGCTCGTGATCACGACACTGGTGTTCGCGCCCGTGCCCACCGCCGCGCTGGCGCTGTGGCTGACCCTGTCGATCAGCGTCGCGCTGGTGGTGAACGACTGGATGGCGCTGGTCATCCTGGTCCCGCTGCTGGGTATCGCCACGGTCGCGCTCGGCGGCATTTCGGAGCGCAGCTACCTGGCCTCGCGCCGCTGGCTCGCCAACGCGGCCTCGGCGCTGAAGGCGGCGGTGCTGCTCCGCGAGTTCGAGGAGAACCGGCGCGGCTGGTTCTGGGAGACCGACGCGCGCGGCCTGCTCAGCTATATCTCGCCGCAGATCGCGGCCGCGCTCGACCTGTCGGTCGACGATCTTCTCGGGACGCCGATGACCGGCCTCGTCCTGCACGAGCGGCGCGATGTGCGCGGGACCGGCGACGGCGAACGCACGCTGGGCTTCCACCTGTCCACCCGCCTCGCCTTTTCCGAGATCGCGGTGCGCGCCGCGGCCGGGCAGGATGTCCGCTGGTGGTCGCTGTCCGGACGACCAGCCTTCGACGAATATGGCAGCTTCCTGGGCTTTCGCGGTAGCGGCACCGACCTGACCGAGATGCGCCGTTCCGAAGCCGAGGTGAAGCGGCTGGCGAGCTACGATGCGCTGACCGGCCTGCCCAACCGCATCCTGATGCGCCGCACGCTCGACGAGTCGCTGCACGATGGATCGGGGCGCGCCCAGCGCACCGCGCTGTTCATGCTCGACCTCGACCGCTTCAAGACCGTCAACGACACGCTGGGCCACCCGATCGGGGACATATTGCTGCGTCAGGTCGCCGATCGCCTGAACAAGGTGGTCCATAATGACGGCCAGGTCGGCCGGCTCGGCGGCGACGAGTTCAACATCGTGCTGCCCGGCATCGTCGACAAGAGCCGGCTGGCGACCCTGGCCGCCGCCATCATCGCCGAGCTGTCAAAGCCCTATTCGATCGAGGGCGCGCATGTCTCGATCGGCGCGTCGATCGGCATCGCCATGGCGCCCGACGATGGCGCGAGCGCCGACAAGCTGGTCCGCAACGCCGATCTCGCGCTCTACGCGGCCAAGGCGGACGGCAAGGGCGTCCACCGCTTCTACGAGCCCGAGATGCATGCCACCGCCAAGGAGCGGCGGCTGCTCGAAATGGACCTGCGCAAGGTGATGAACGAGGGTGGGCTGCATCTCGTCTACCAGCCGGTGGTCGACGCGGAGAGCGAGACGATCGTCTGCTTCGAGGCGCTGGCGCGCTGGAATCATCCGACGCGCGGGCCGGTGTCGCCCAGCGAGTTCATCCCGATCGCCGAGGAAATCGGGCTGATCGCGCAGATCGGCGAATGGGTGCTGCGCACCGCCTGCCTGGAAGCGGCGAACTGGCCCGATCCGGTGCGCGTTGCCGTCAACATCTCGCCGATCCAGTTCGCCAGCCCTGCGCTGCCCGGCATCGTGATGAGCGCGCTGGCCGCGGCCCAGCTACCGCCCCACCGGCTCGAGCTCGAGATTACCGAGGGCGTGTTCCTGAACGACGATGCCGCGACCGACGCGATGTTCGCGAAGCTCAAGGCGATCGGCGTCCGCTTCGCGCTCGACGATTTCGGCACCGGCTATTCGTCGCTCGGCTATCTGAAGAAGGCGCCGTTCAACAAGATCAAGATCGACCAGAGCTTCGTGCAGGGCGCCGCCGTGCCAGGCAACCGCAACGCCGCCATCGTCCGGGCGATCGTCGCGCTGGCCGAGAGCCTGGAGATGGAGACGACCGCCGAGGGCGCCGAGACCCCCGAGGAGCTGGCGCTGATCCGCTCGCTCGGCTGCAGCCATATCCAGGGCTATATCTTCGGCCGCCCGATGCTGTCGGACGAGGCCCGCGCGCGGGTTTCGGGGTCGGGCAAGCTTGTCATGCCGGCGCTGCTGGTGACCCGCGATCCGCGCGTCGCGGTGCTGCGAGCGGCCACTGTCCGCAGCCGGCATGGCGTCGATACCGGCCGCGTCCGCAACCTTTCGCGCTCCGGCGCGATGATCGAATGCGGGATCGGCTTTCGGCCGGGCGAAACCGTGACGCTCGATTTCGGCGACGGCCGGCCGGTGGGCGGGGTGATCCGCTGGGCCGACGAGGACCGGTTCGGGGTGGCTTTCGACCAGCCGATCGAAGCCGAGCAGATGAGCCCGCAGCGCATGATGCGAAGCGCAGCGGGATAGAGGGATTTCGAGGCAGATGGAATCATCTGCCGGCTCGGAAAATCCCGGAAAACGGACAAAACCTGGGATCGATCCGGTTCAATCCGAACGGGATCGAGTCCAGCAGCGCCCGGCAGTCGGGCAGATAGCGGGCGATCGCCCTGATCCGGCCGGAGCGCACGCCATGCTTCCAGGCGTGGCGATTGCCGCGCGGCGCGCCGCTGCCCTTGCCGCCATGCATCCGGCAGCGCGCGCGGCCCCCGACGGCCGGCGACCGGCAGGGCGATCCAGCGCCTTGCGGCTATGAGCAGCAGACTCACTGCCTGAATTCCTGTAATCTCGTCCGTTGTTAAGGAGAGCCGATATGGCAGGCGGTCTAGCCATTGTGCTGAGCGGCGGCGGCGCCAAGGGCGCCTTTCAGGTCGGTGTCATCCATGAGCTCGTCGTCAATCGCGGCGTTCGGGTCGATATCGCCGCCGGGGTCTCGACCGGCGCCATCCAAGCGCTGGGGATCGCGCAGGACGATGTGCCCGGCTTGCTGGACGCCTGGCTCGGCATCAAGGGCAATGGCTCGATCTACAAGGAACGTCCGCTCGGTGTCGTCGGCGGGATTCTCGGCGAGGATGCGATCTACGACGCTGCGCCGCTGAAGCGTCTCATCAAGGGCTTCGCCGACGAGGAGAAGCTGGCAGCGAGCGGGCGCAAGTTGCGGCTCGGCGTCGTCAACCTCGGCGCCGGCACCTATCGCAGCATCGACGAAAGCGTGCCTGGCATCCACAATTGGGTCTATGCGAGCTGCGCGATGCCGCTTTTCTTCGATCCGTTGAAGACGCGCGCCCGTGACGGAACCGAGGAACAATGGGTCGACGGCGGAGTGCGCGACGTGACGCCGCTCAGCACTGCGCTGGAGCTGAACCCGCGCGGCGTGATTGCGGTGCGCGCGTCACCCGCACCGCAACCGGGGCGGGTCCGCACCTACGGCAATTTGATCAAGATCGGGTTGCGGGCGGTGGATATCCTGCAGTCGGAGGTATCGGCCAACGATTTGGCCGGCGCCGCGCTGATCAACGATCTGATCGCGGCGCGCGAAGCGCAGCTTCGTGCGCTGCAAGCCGAAGGCATCGGAGGCGCGCAGGCAGCGCGCATCCTTCGGCCGCTCGACGTTCAGATCGCGCGCTATCGCTTCGCGCCGATCCGGATCATCGAGCCCGACGAGGAATATTCCGAGACGCTCGAATTCGACCCAGCGAAGATCCGTGCCGCGATCGACGCCGGCCGCCGCGCGGTCGAGCGTGAGTGGGAAGCACTCGAACCGCTGTTAAGTTGAGATGATCCTCATTCGCTGACCTAAATCTTGAGCTGGCTGCCCAGCTCCACCACCCGGTTGGTCGGCAGCTTGAAATATTCCATCGCGCTTTCCGAACTCCTGGTCATTCCGGCAAACAGTCGTTCGCGCCACAGCGCCATGCCCGGCTGATCCTTCGAGGCTATCAGCTTCTGTCGACTGAGGAAGAAGCTGGTGCTCATCATCGCGAACGGCTCACCGATCGTTTTCAGGTCGGCAAGCTCGCGCGGGATATCGACCTCCTCCATGAAGCCGTAATGCAGTATCACGCGGTAGAACCCGTCCCCGACGGAGGAGGTCTCGAACCGCCGACCGGTCTCCACATAAGGTGTTTCGTCGACCTGCACGGTCAGAATCAGCACGCGCTCGTGCAACACCTGGTTGTGCTTCAGATTGTGCAGCAGCGCGGCAGGGATGGCTTCGGCCGACGCCGACAGGAACACCGCCGTTCCGCGGACGCGGTGGGCCGAGCTGGCCGCCGACCTGACGAATACGGGCAGCGGCAGCGCGTCTTCCGCCAGCCTTTCGCGCATCAGCCGGCGTCCCGAGGCCCAGGTGCTGAGCAGAATGAATATCAGCGAGCCGACCAGGATCGGGAACCACGCGCCTTCGAACAGCTTGGCCACTCCCGATGCGAGGAAGATCACGTCGATGGTGATGAAGGTGGCGAAGCCGATCGCGCCGCGCCAGAGCGGCGCCTTCCATATGCGGAACACGACGACATATTGCATCAGGGTGGTGATCAGCATCGTGCCGACGACCGCGAGCCCATAGGCCGGCAGCATGGCGGCCGAATGGCGGAACGTGACGACCAGTAGCGCGACCATCGCCGCGAGCGCCCAGTTGACCGCCGGCACATAGATTTGCCCTTTCGCCCGCGAGGAGGTGTGCGCGATCCGCATCCTGGGCAGGAAACCGAGCTGGATCGCCTGCTGGGTCACCGAGAAAGCACCGGAGATGACGGCTTGGCTGGCGATGATGGTCGCGAGCGTCGCGATCACCAGCAGGGGGATCGTCAGCGAGGCCGGGACCATATGGAAGAACGGATTGTCGGCAAATTCCGGATGCTGAAGGAGCATCGCTGCCTGGCCCATATAATTCAGCATCAGTGCGGGAATGACGATAAAGAGCCAGGCGGCGGTGATCGGCCTGCGTCCGAAATGACCCATGTCCGCATAAAGCGCTTCCGCGCCCGTGACGGCGTAGATGACCGCGCCCAGCGACAGGAACGCGTAGAACGGGTGAGCCGCGAAGAACCCCCAGATGTACACGGGGCTGAGCGCCCGGAGCACCTGCGGGTAGGCACTGATGTGCACCGCGCCCATCGCGGCGATCACAATGAAATACAGCAGCATGATCGGGCCGAACAGCTTGCCCACGCGCTCGGTGCCATGCCGCTGGATCGCGAACAGGCCAATCAGGATCGCCAGCCCGATCCACACGATATGGGGCTCGAAACTGTTGCTGACGATGCCGAGCCCCTCGACTGCCGAGATGACCGAGATCGCCGGCGTCAGCATGGCGTCGGCATAGAACAGCGCCGTCGCGAACAGCGCACCGATCAGGAGCCAGCGGCGCGGCGCGGCCGCCCCCAATTGCCGGTTGATCAGGGCGAAGAGCGCAAGGCTCCCGCCCTCTCCGCGATTGTCGCAGCGCATGACGATGAAGACATATTTGATCGTGACGACAAGGATGAAAGACCAGAAGATCAGGCTGATGATCCCATAGAGATCGGTCACGTTCACGCCGAGATGGTAACGCGGATCGAGCGTTGCCTGAAGCGCGTAAAGCGGGCTGGTGCCGATGTCGCCGAATACGACTCCGAGGGCACTGAGGGTCAGTGCGGCCTTGGGGCCGGCGGCGTGGGCCGCGATTTCGCCATCCAGGGCGGAATTGCGAGTTTGTGCGATCGTGGACATGCCCATGATCTGCGCTGTGACCGCATAAAGATTCCATGTGGATTGCGTTGGTGAAGCCACGGAAACGTCGATTCCCTCTCGACGGCGGGGAGCATGGCAACGATCTTCAGTCCATGAGCACGAACCTTGTTTCCAGCGACGGACCGCGCGGTTTGACGTCAGGCGTGCTGGCCTATGCAGGCGCGCTGCTGCTCGTCGCGGGCGCGACAGGACTTGGCCTCGTCATAGCGCCGCGCTGGGGCAACGCCCCGGTCGTGTTGCTCTATCTCCCCGCCGTACTCGCCGCGGCGATCTATTGCGGCCTGTGGCCCGCGCTGGCCGCGGCCGCCGCTTCGACGCTGACCTTCAATTATTTTTTCACGGCGCCTTATCGAACGCTGTTCATCCACAGTCCTGCGGACGTGGTGACCGTGGTGATGCTGTTCCTCATTGCCGTCGTGACCAGCCACCTGGCCAGTTCGCTGCGGGTCCAGGCACAGCTCGCGGCGAGCCATGCCGCGCGTAACGCCACCATCGCCGGTTTCGCGCGGCAGCTGCTGTCCTGCGCCGACCAGGAGGATATCGCCAGGGTGACGGTGCGCGAATTGTCGACGCTGTTCGATTGCAACGCGGCGCTGCTGACGGGCGCCGATGCACCAAAGATCATCGCCGCCATGCCGGCCACGCCGATATTCGCGCCCAGTGATTTCGCCGCTGCGGCCTTGACGCTCACGACCGGCGAGGCGGCCGGGCGCGGCGTGCGCCGCATGGATCTGGCGGACTGGCACTTCCGGGCCGTCATGGCGCCGGATGCCGTCATCGCTGCGGTCGGCCTGGCCAGGAACGACGGCGTCGCTCCGATCGCGAAGGATCGGCTGCCGCTGCTCGAGAATCTGGTCGACCAGATCGCCCTCGCGCTGGAGCGGGCGCGGCTCGAACAGGAGATGCGCGTGCTGGGCGCGGTGCGCGAACAGGATCGCTTGCGGTCCGCTCTGCTCGCGTCGATCGGGGATAAGGTCAAGCCGGGGCTAACGGCGATTTCGGCCGCGGCAAAGGCGCTCAAGCGCGAGGGCACCGGTGACAAGGCACTCATATCGAGCGTCGCGGCGGAGACCGTGAAGCTCGAACGCTATATCGACAATCTAGTCGAGCTGAGCCCTGGATCGGACCGCAAACCGATCGAGGTCGGCCCTGTGAGCATCGATCTCTTTCATCGCTCGGTCGTTCGCGATGGCGTTGAAGTGCATCTTACGCCGAAGGAATATGCGGTGCTGGCCGAGCTGGCCCGGCATCCTGGACGTGTGCTCACGCATGGACATCTGTTGCGCACGGTTTGGGGGCCGGCGCAGGAAAAGCAGATCGACTATCTGCGGGTAGCGGTCCGCTCATTGCGCCAGAAGCTGGAACATGATCCGGCCGAGCCCGAGCTCATACTGAACGAGCCCGCCGTCGGTTACCGGCTCCTTGTCGGGAAAAAGGATTCCTAGCCTGCTCTCAAAAAGAGCCGAAAGGAAGCAGGGCCGCGACAGCTTCCCGCGCGGCAGGCTTTGCCCCTTCCACCCGATCCACCTATGAGCGCTGGTTCAACGTGCGGAAAGCTCTCCGTCGCTATGGGTTCGGCATAATCGATGGGTGGCTTGCGGATCAGATTGAAGCGGCTTCTGGCGGCCTGGCGCTTGCCGGTGGCGGCTGCCGTGGAAACCGCTCCCGATAGTGAGGCGGCGGCGGGCGTGGCGCGGCCGGGCTGGTGGCGTCGTCGGCCGTCGTGGCGGCGGATCGCCGCATGGGCCGGCCTTGCCGTGCTCGGGCTTGTCGCGGTCGCGATGCTGTGGGCGACCTGGGTCGCTCCGCCCTGGGGGGCGATGCAGCCGCCGCAGAAGCCGAGCTTCGTCTATCTCGCTGCCGACGGCACGCCGATCGCGCGGCGCGGCGCGGGGGAGGCGCCGGTCGATGCCGCGACCCTGCCGCTGCCGGTGCGCGGGGCGTTCATCGCGATCGAGGATCGGCGGTTCGCCGAGCATATCGGCATCGATCCGCGCGGGCTGACGCGGGCCTTCTGGCATAATTTCCGGGCCGGCGAGACGGTCGAGGGCGGCTCGACGATCACGCAGCAGCTCGCCAAGACCGCCTTCCTCTCGTCCGACCGGAAGATCGCGCGCAAGGTGCAGGAGGCGGTGCTGGCGCTGTGGCTCGATGCCTGGCTGAGCAAGGACGAGATCCTGTCGCGCTACCTGTCGACGATCTATTTCGGGGACGGCGTCTATGGTCTGCGCGCCGCCGCGCGGCATTATTTCCAGAAGAGGCCGGAGACGCTGAGCGTCGGCGAGGCGGCGATGCTGGCGGGGATGGTGAAGGCGCCGAGCCGGCTCAACCCGACGGTGAACCTGAAGGCAGCGCAGGCGCGATCGCGGCTGGTGATCGCGGCGATGGCGCAGGAGAAGATGATCCCCGCGAGCGAGGCGGCGGGCGTGCGGCTCGCGGTGCCGCGGATCGCGCCCGACGAACTGCCGGGCGGCACCTATTTCGTCGACTGGGTCGCGCCGCAGGTCGAGGCGGCGGCAGAGGAGGGCGGCGCCGGCGGGCAGGGCGGTCAGCTGACCGTCCGCACCACGCTCGACCGCGAGCTGCAGCAGGCGGCGATCAAGGCGGTGACATCGGTGCTGACCGGCTATGGCGACGGCGTACAGGCGAGCCAGGCGGCGCTGGTGGCGATGCGGCCCGATGGCCGGGTGGTCGCGATGATCGGCGGGCGCAGCTACAAGTCGAGCCCCTATAACCGCGCGACGCAGGCGCAGCGCCAGCCGGGATCGGCGTTCAAGCTGGCGGTCTACCTGACCGCGCTCGAGAATGGCGAGACGCCCGACACGCTGGTCGAGAATTCGCCGCTGACGATCGATGGCTGGAGCCCGCGCAACTATGGCGGGCGCTATGGCGGGCCGACCACGCTGCGCAGCGCCTTCGCGCAATCGAGCAATGTCGCCGCGGTGCGGGTCGCCGAGAGGGTGGGGCTGAGCAATGTTGCCAACACCGCGAAGCGGCTCGGCATCACCGCGCCGATCACGCCGGGGCCGTCGATGGCGCTGGGCACCTCGGGCATGACCCTGATCGAGCTGACATCGGCCTATGCCGCGGTGGCCAGCGGGCGGTATCCAGTGAAGGCCAGCGGGCTGGCGCAGGCATCCGCCGCGGGCGGGCAGGCGATCGATCCGCGCGTGCGCGAGGCGATGCTCGACCTGCTGTGGACCGCGACCAACCAGGGCACCGGGCGCGGCGCGGCGCTGGGCATCCCGACCTTCGGCAAGACCGGGACGACGCAGAACCATCGCGATGCGCTGTTCGTCGGTTTCGCGGGCGGGCTGATCACCGGGGTGTGGGTCGGCAATGACGACGACACGCCGATGCGCGGGGTGACGGGCGGGAGCCTGCCCGCGGCGATCTGGGCGCGGTTCATGGGCGCGGCCAGGCTGCGCGCGAGCGACCTGGACCTGCCGCCGATGCTAATGGCGGCGATCGAGCAGCGGCAGGCGGCGATGCGCGTGGCGGCGGAGGAGCGCGAGCTGGCCGAGCTGGAGGCGGCCGAGGCGGAGGACGAGCTGCGCGACGGTTCGCCGATCGGGCGCTTCATCGAGGGGATATTGCCCGACTTCCTGCGCGGCGACCATGACGCCCGGCCCGACGGGGCGGATTCCGATGCCGACACCGCTGCCCAGGAGGCGGCGCGCGAGCAGCGCCGCGCGCGGCTGGAGGAGTTGCGGCGGCGCAAGGCGGAGCGCGAGGGCGTGTTCCTCGAGGAGGACGAGGAGTAGGCTGGGCGACCGGCATCGCGGTTCGCGGCCGCTCGCCCCAGCCGCTTACTGCGTCATCAGTTCCGGGAAGAAGGCCTCGTGGGTGGTGCGCAGCGCGCCGAGGGCGACGCCGGCCAGCCTGTCGCCACCGGTGGTGCCGAGGCGGCGCGCGGTGACGCCCGCAGTGAGCGCGGCGGCGAGGACGGCGTCCGAGTTGCGGGTGGTGACCACGTAGCGGGCCTGGTCTTCGCCGAAGGCGGCGGCGTGGCCGAGCGGCTCGATCTCGGCGCCGATGCCACCGGCCAGCGCCATCTCCGCGATGGCGACGAGCAGGCCGCCATCGGCGATGTCGTGGACCGCGCTGACACGGTCGTCGAGGATCAGCTCGCGCACGAAATCGCCGTTGCGCTTTTCCAGCTGGAGGTCGACCGGCGGCGGCGGCCCTTCCTCGCGGCCGGCGATATAGCGCAGCCACAGCGACTGGCCGAGATGGTCGCCGGTCTCGCCGATCAGGACGATATGCTCGCCGGCGGCCTTGAACGCGATCGTCGCCATCCGGTCGACATCGGCGAGCAGGCCGATGCCGCCGATCGCGGGGGTGGGCAGGATCGCGCTGCCGGTGCCGTCGTCGTTCTTGGTCTCGTTGTAGAGGCTGACATTGCCCGACACGATCGGGAAGTCGAGCGCCTGGCAGGCCTTGGCCATGCCCTCGATCGCGCCGACGAACTGACCCATGATCTCGGGGCGCTGCGGGTTGCCGAAGTTCATGCAGTCGGTGGTCGCGAGCGGCTTGGCGCCGACCGCGGTGATGTTGCGCCAGCATTCGGCGATCGCCTGTGCGCCGCCCATCACCGGATCGGCGAAGACATAGCGCGGGGTGCAATCGGTGCTGATCGCGATGCCCTTGTTCGTGCCGTGGACGCGGACCACCGCGGCGTCGCCGCCCGGGCGCTGGATGGTGTCGGCGCCGACCATGTGGTCATATTGCTCCCAGATCCAGCGACGGCTGGCGAGATCGGGCGAACCCATCAGCGCGATCAGGTTCTCGCCGATGGTCCCCTTGGGCGCGACGGTGCCGAGCGGCTTGGGGGCGCGGGTCGGGACCCAGGGGCGATCGTAGAGCGGCGCTTCGTCGGCCAGCGGGCCGAGCGGGATGTCGCAGACGACATCGCCGTCGAAGCGCAGCACCATGCGGCCGGTATCGGTGACGCGGCCGATCACCGCGAAATCGAGCTCCCATTTGTGGAAGATCGCCTCGGCCTCGGCCTCGCGGCCGGGCTTGAGCACCATCAGCATGCGTTCCTGCGATTCGGACAGCATCATCTCATAGGGCGTCATGCCGGTTTCGCGGCAGGGGACGGCGTTCATGTCGAGCTCGATGCCGACCCCGCCCTTCGAGGCCATCTCGACAGAGGAGGAGGTGAGGCCGGCGGCGCCCATGTCCTGGATCGCGACGATCACATCGGTCGCCATCAGCTCGAGGCAGGCCTCGATCAGCAGCTTTTCGGTGAAGGGATCGCCGACCTGGACGGTGGGGCGCTTCTCCTCCGAATCCTCGGAGAAGTCGGCCGAGGCCATGGTCGCGCCGTGGATGCCGTCGCGGCCGGTCTTCGAGCCGACATAGACGATCGGGTTGCCGATGCCCGAAGCGGCCGAATAGAAGATCTTGTCGGTCTCGGCGACGCCAACCGTCATGGCGTTGACGAGGATGTTGCCGTCATAGGCCCGGTGGAAATTGACCTCGCCGCCGACGGTGGGCACGCCGACGCAATTGCCATAGCCGCCGATACCGTGGACGACGCCCGCGATCAGGTGGCGCATCTTGGGATGATCGGGCCGGCCGAAGCGCAGCGCATTGAGATTGGCGATCGGCCGCGCGCCCATGGTGAACACGTCGCGCAATATGCCGCCGACGCCGGTCGCGGCCCCCTGATAGGGCTCGATATAGGAGGGGTGGTTGTGGCTCTCCATCTTGAAGATGGCGGCCTGGCCGTCGCCGATATCGACCACGCCGGCATTCTCGCCGGGGCCGCAGATCACCTGCGGGCCGGTGGTCGGAAGCTTCTTGAGGTGGATCCGACTCGACTTGTAGCTGCAATGCTCGGACCACATCACCGAGAAGATGCCCAGTTCGGTGAGGTTCGGCGCCCGCCCCAGCGCGCGCAGGATGCGCTCATATTCCTCGATGGACAGGCCGTGCTCGGCGACGATTGCTGGCGTGATCTCGGTCATGCGCGAGCCGATAGCGACTTGGAGCGGCCGCGCCTATCCCCCATTTCCCTCTCCCGTGCGGGGAGAGGGCGAGCGAGGCACGCTGGACAGCTTGTCGACGGACCGATCTGCCACCTCGTGCCCTCACCCTCCCACTACCTTCGGCAGCGGGCCCCTCCCTCTCCCCAGGTGGGAGAGGGTCTTCAAGCGGTGACGAGATTCACCGCGCTTGGAACCGCGAGCGGGAGGCCGCCGGTCTTTTCCTGCGCCATCAGCTCCTTCTTGCGGGCGAGCAGCTGGTCGCGGAGCGCGACGAGGTCGACGTCGGCCTGGCGTGCCTGGACGAACATGCCCTCCTTGGCGGCTTCCTCTTCCTTGACGTGGTGCTTGATCTCCTCGGACAGCACCGTGACCTTGGCGTCGTAGAACTCGGCGTCCGGGCCCGCGCTCTCCAGGTCGTTGATCAGGATCTTCGCGCCGTCATGCTCGACATAGGCCTCGTCCAGCGTGTCATCCTCGATCTTGCCGCGCAGCGCCGGATAGAAGATCTCCTCCTCAATCATGGCGTGAATCTTCAGCTCGACGCAGATCTGGTGGCAGAGCTTCTGCTTGGACGAGGAACTGCTGGCTTTCTCGAACTTTTCGAACAGCTCCTCGACGGTGCGGTGATCGGCTTTGAGCAGTGCGATGGCATCGGTGAACTCGGGTTGCGCCATGGTGATGAACTCCTGTTGCGTGACCGTGGCTTAACGCACGGTATTGGCGAGAAGTGCCACGGCGGAGCCGGATTGCCTCCGCTGCGTTGAGCAGGAAGAGAGATGCGGCGAGCGGAGAGGACGGGATGAACAGGGAGACTATCGGCCGGGCGATCGGGGCAGCCAGCCTGGCCTTCGGCATCGCCGACATGCTTCTCGGCAAGCGGCTGGGGCGGGGGATCGGCGCCGGCGAGGAGATGGGCGGCCGGCTGTTCCAGGTGGTGGGCGTGCGCGAAGTGGCGACCGGCGTAGCGGGGCTGATCGCACCCGGCAGCGCATCGCCCGTGCAATGGCGGCTGGCGGGCGACATCTTCGACCTCGCCGCGCTCGGCTATATCGCGGCGCCGGCCAATCCGAAGCGCAAGATGGCGTTCCTGGCGCTCGGCATCGTCGCCGGCGTCGCGGCGATGGACTATCTCGGCGCGCACGCGCTCAAGCGGAACGGCTGAGCGCCGGCTTTGGCCCATTGGATCGAAGCTTCCGCGCAGGGGATTTATGTGCGGCCGGCCGACGCCTGGATCGACCCCACCGTGCCGGTCGACCGCGCGCTGATCACCCATGGCCATGCCGATCATGCCCGCGGCGGACATGCGATGAGCTGGGCGACGCCCGAGACGCTGGCGATCATGGCGTTGCGCTACGGCACCAGTGCGGGAACGCCGGTGGCGCTGGGCGAGAGCGTCCGGCTCGGCGGCGTCGACATTGCCTATGTGCCTGCGGGCCATGTGCTCGGCTCGGCGCAGATCATGCTCGAACATGCCGGCGAGCGGGTGGTCGTCACCGGCGACTACAAGCGCCGCGCCGATCCGACCTGCGTCCCGTTCGAACCGGTGCCCTGCGACATCTTCATCACCGAGGCGACTTTCGGCCTGCCGGTGTTCCGCCATCCCGCGATCGGGCAGGAGATCGACCGGCTGCTCGGCGCTCTCCATGCCACGCCGGATCGCTGCGTGCTGGTCGGTGCCTATGCCCTGGGCAAGGCGCAACGGGTGATCGCCGAACTGCGCGCGCATGGCCATGGCGATCCGATCTACATCCATGGCGCGCTGGAACGGATGTGCGATCTGTACCGTGACTTCGGCGTCGAGCTGGGGGAGCTCTATCCGGCAACGTCCGCGTCGATCGACCAGCTGCGCGGCAAGATCGTGGTCTGTCCGCCTTCGGCATTGAACGATCGCTGGTCGCGGCGGCTGCCTGATCCGATCGCGGCGATGGCGTCGGGCTGGATGCGGGTGCGGCAGCGGGCGCGGCAGAAGAATGTCGAGCTGCCGCTGGTGATCTCCGACCATGCCGACTGGGACGAGCTGACCGCGACCATCCTGGAAGTCGCGCCGTCGGAGATCTGGGTGACGCACGGGCGGGAGGAGGCGCTGGTCCACTGGTGCGGCCTGCATCAGATGCGGGCGCGCGCGCTGGCAGTGGTCGGCTATGAGGATGAGGACGAGGGGTGATTCCGGTGGGTCAAAGTCGAGAAACTGCGTCAGGAGTAGCGAGAAGCCCTCGGCTTCGCTCGGGCGGCTCCCTCGACTTCGCTCGGGACGAACGGCGCCACCTGTAAATGCGCGCCTTCTCGCAACTCCTCGACGGGCTCGTCTTCACCCGCTCGCGCAACGCCAAGCTGGCGCTGATCGCCGACTATATGCGGGAGGCGCCCGATCCCGATCGCGGCTGGGCGCTCGCGGCGCTGACCGGCGACCTCAGCCTGCCCGCGGTCAAGAGCGCCGCGATCCATGCGATCGTCGGCGAGCGGGTCGATCCAGTGCTGTTCGCGATGAGCCGCGACTATGTCGGCGACCTTGCCGAAACGGTTGCGCTGATCTGGCCGAAGCGGATCGACCAGCCCGCCGAGATCGACGACGGCTCGCTGACGCTGGCGGCGATCGTCGACCGACTGGCACGACTGGGGCGCGCCGAGGCGCCGGGCGCGCTCGGCGAGATGCTCGACCATCTCGATGCCAGCGGGCGTTTCGCCCTGCTCAAGCTGGCGACCGGGGGGCTGCGCGTCGGTATTTCGGCGCGGCTGGCGAAGACGGGCTTCGCGCAGGCGTTCGGCCTCGATGTCGATGCCGTCGAGGAGGTGTGGCACGCGCTGCGTCCGCCCTATGCCGAGCTGTTCGCCTGGGGGCAGGGCGGCGAGCGGCCCGATCCGCGCGGCACGCCCTTCTTCCGCCCGTTCATGCTCGCCCATCCGCTCGAGGAAGGGACGGTCGATCTCGTCGACTATGCCGCCGAATGGAAATGGGACGGCATCCGCGTGCAGATCGTCGGTACCGGCAGCGCGCTGCGCCTCTACAGCCGTGCCGGCGACGACATCACCGCGACCTTTCCCGATATCGTCCGCGCCGCCGAAGGGCTCGACGCGGTGCTCGACGGCGAGATGCTGGTGCAGGGCGAGGCGCAGGGCGCGGCCGAGCATGGTGGATCGGCGGCGTCGTTCAACGCGCTGCAGCAGCGGCTGGGGCGCAAGACCGTGTCCGCGAAGATGCTGTCCGACTATCCGGCCTTCGTGCGGCTGTACGACCTGCTGATCGTGGGTGGCGAGGATCTGCGCGAATTGCCCTGGACCGCGCGGCGTGCCCGGCTCGAAGCCTTCGCCGCGCGGCTCGATCCGGCGCGGTTCGATGTCTCGGCGGTGATCGACGCCCAGGATTTCGACGCACTGGCCGAGACGCGCGCCGGCGCGCGCGATGCCGCGATCGAGGGGGTGATGCTCAAGCGACGCGACAGCCCCTATGTCGCGGGGCGGCGAACCGGGCTCTGGTACAAATGGAAGCGTGATCCACTGACCGTCGACTGCGTGATGATGTATGCGCAGCGCGGGCATGGGAAGCGGTCGAGCTTCTATTCGGACTACACCTTCGGCTGCTGGTCCGAAGAAGGCGAGCTGCTGCCGGTCGCCAAGGCTTATTCGGGCTTTACCGACGAGGAGCTGAAATGGCTCGACAGCTTCGTGCGCAACAACACCGTCAATCGCTTCGGCCCGGTTCGCGAGGTGGAGAAGACATTGGTGATCGAGCTGGCGTTCGACAGCATCCATGAGAGCCGGCGCCACAAGTCGGGCGTGGCGATGCGTTTCCCGAGGATCGCGCGGATCAGGAAGGACAAGCCGCCCGAGGAGGCAGACACCATCGCGGCGCTGCGTAAGATGATCGTGTAGCTTGTGTCCGGGGATCCCGCTGCCCTGCATCGAATGGGCATGGATCGGCCGGCCAGCCATGGCCGCGCCAACGTCGTCGGGAACGATCCGCGGGCTGATGGTTTGAATCCATCAGTCGTTCCGCAGGAGAATCATCATGGCCGCGCGTGCCTATTGGCAGGGGCAGATTCGCCTCGCGCTCGTTTCGATACCGGTCGAGATCTACAATGCGACCAGCAGCAGCGCGCAGATCGCTTTCCACCAGATCCATGAACCTTCGGGCAAGCGGATCAAATATGAGAAGGTGGTGCCGGGGCTCGGACCAGTCGACACCGACGAGATCGTCAAGGGCTTTGAGGTGTCGAAGGGAAATTACGTCCTGCTCGAGCAGGACGAGATCGATGCCGTTAAGCTCGAGAGCAAGCGCACGCTCGACCTGATCCAGTTCGTCGATGCCAATGAGATCGACGTGCTCTATTTCGAGAAGCCCTATTATGTGGTGCCGGCCGACGAGCTCGCCGAAGAGGCGTTCATCGTCCTGCGCGAGGCGCTGCGGCGCACGCGCAAGGTCGGCCTTGGCCAGCTGGCGATGCGGGGGCGCGAATATGTGGTGAGCCTGAAGCCGTGCGGGCGCGGGCTGGTGATGGAGACGCTGCGCTATGCCGACGAGGTGCGCAAGGCGCAGGGCTATTTCCGCGACATTCCCGATACCACGCCGGACGAGGACCTGCTGGAGCTGGCCGAGACGCTGATCGAGAAGAAGACCGCCAAGTTCGATGCGAGCGAGTTCCACGACCGTTATGTCGATGCGCTCAAGGCGCTGATCGAGAAGAAGCGCAAGGCGAAGGGCCAGAAGATCCTCGAGGACGTCGAGGGCGACACGCCGGTCCGCAAGGGCAATGTCATCGACCTGATGGCCGCGCTCAAGAAGTCGGTGGGCGGCGCTGCGGCGGAAGCCAAGCCGCCCGCAGGGAAGGTGCCGCCGAAAAAGACGCCGGCAAAGCCCGCCGCGAAGGCCCCGGCGCGCAAGCGGGCTTGATCGATGGCGCGCCCCAGCCTCTCCGATTATAACCGGAAGCGCGACTTCAAGCGCACCGCCGAGCCGGCGGGCAAGGTCGGCAGCGGCAATCAGCATCGCTTCATCGTCCAGAAACATGACGCGACCCGGCTTCATTATGACTTCCGGCTGGAGATGGACGGCGTGCTGAAGAGCTGGGCGGTGACGCGCGGCCCCAGCCTCAACCCGGAGGATCGCCGGCTGGCGGTCCGCACCGAAGATCATCCGATCTCCTATGCCGAATTCGAGGGAATCATCCCCGAAGGCGAATATGGCGGCGGCACCGTCATGCTGTGGGACAAGGGCCATTGGGCGCCGATCGAAGGCAAGAGCGAGCGCGACCTCGACGAAGGCCATCTCCACTTCATGCTCGAAGGCGAACGGATGAGGGGCGAGTGGCTGCTGGTGCGGATGAAGGGCAAGCCCGGCGAGCGCAACGAGAACTGGCTGCTGCGCAAGATCGACGATGCCGAGGCGGGCGGCAGCGACGACCTGGTCGCGCGCGCGCTGACCAGCGTCAAGACCGGCCGGACGATGGCAGAGATCGCCGCCGACAAGAAGGGCAGCACCAGCCTGAAAGGCAAGCGCGGCAAGGCGTTCGATGCGATCATGGCCGAAGCGGACAAGCACAGCGAGGAGGTGAGCCGGCGCTCGAGCGACAGGGGAAGCCGCCAAAAACGCAGCGGGGGCACATTGCCCGGCTTTCGGAAGCCCCAGCTCGCGACGCTCGTCGACCATGTTCCGGCCGGCAGCCAGTGGCTCCACGAGATCAAGTTCGACGGTTATCGCGCGCTGGTTGCGGCGGCGGGCGACCAGGTGAAGATCTACACGCGCTCGGGTCTCGACTGGACCGACAAATTCGCACCGGTGGCCGAGGCCGTAGCGAAGCTGAACCTGCCGCCGGCGCTGATCGATGGCGAGATCGTCAGTCCGGACGAGAAGGGCAATCCAAGCTTCTCTGCCCTGCAGAAGGCGATCAAGGGCGAGGGCGGCGGCTTCGAGCTGTTTGCCTTCGACCTGCTGTCGTTCGATGGAGAGGACCTCACCGGACTGAGCACTGTCGAGCGCAAGGCGCGGCTGGCGGGGCTGCTGTCGGACGGCAGCGCGACGATCCACTATGCCGATCATGTCGTCGGTTCCGGCGAGAAGCTGTTCGAAGCGATGTGCACGGCGGGCCAGGAAGGCATCATCTCGAAGCGGGCTGATGCGGCCTATCGCGGCGCACGGACGAACAACTGGCTCAAGGTCAAATGCACGCGGCGGCAGGAGTTCGTCATCATCGGCTGGTCGAGCAGCAGCGCCAGCAGCCGCCGTTTTCGCGCGCTGCTGCTGGCTCAGCATAAGGATGGCAAGCTCGTCTATGCCGGCAAGGTCGGCACCGGCTTCAACCAGGACAGCATGGATATGCTCGCGGAGAAGCTCGCGGAGCGCGAGGCGACGTCACCCGCCGCGCCGGTACCGCGTGCCGAGGCGCGCGGGGCGCACTGGATCATGCCCGATCTGGTCGCCGAGATAGCCTTTGCGGAGTTCACCCATGACGATGTGCTGCGCCATGCGAGCTTCATCGGCCTGCGATCGGACAAGAAGGCCGAGGAGGTGACGCGCGAGGAGCCGGTGCCGGTCGAGGAAGCCGTCGCCGAGGCGCCGCTGATCCGGATCACCAATCCGGACCGGGTGATCTTTCCCGAGGCGAAGGCGACGAAAGGCGATCTTGCCGCTTATTATCAGGCGATCGGGCCGCTGATCCTGCCATGGGCGGCGCGCCGGCCGATCAGCCTGGTCCGCTGCCCGCAGGGGCGGGGCAAGCAATGTTTCTTCCAGAAGCATGATTCCGGCAGTTTCGGCGACCATGTCCACCATATCCCGGTGCGCGAGAAGGACGGCAGCACCGAGGATTATCTCTATGTCGAGGATGTCGCGGGGCTGCTCGCCTGCGTGCAGATGGGTACGATCGAGTTTCATGGCTGGGGATCGCGGATCGAGGATATCGAGAAGCCCGACCGGATGATCTTCGACCTCGATCCCGATGTCGGCCTCGACTTCGCCGATGTGAAGAAGGCGGCGCAGGATATCCGATCGATGTTGGCCGATATCGGGCTGGCCAGCTTCGCGATGCTGTCGGGCGGCAAGGGCGTGCACGTGGTCGTTCCGCTGACGCCGGCGGCGGAGTGGCCGAAGGTGAAGGACTTTTCCCACCGCTTCGCCGAGGCGCTGGCGCAGTCTGAGCCCGAGCGGTTCGTCGCCAACATGGCCAAGGCGAAGCGGGTCGGCCGCATCTTCATCGATTACCTGCGCAACCAGCGCGGCGCGACCGCGGTCGTCGCCTATGGCGCGCGGGCACGGGAGAACGCGCCGGTGGCGGTGCCGATCAGCTGGGATGAACTCGACGGCTTCGACAAGGCGAGCGCCTTCACGATCCTCGACGCCGGAAAGCTGCTGGCGCGCGCATCGTCGAAGGCGTTGAAGGGATGGGGCATGGCGGAGCAGCTGCTGCCCGACGTGTAATTGCTAACCGTCATCCCAGCGTAAGCTGGGATCCATGTCTCTCTTCACCGACAGACATGGACCCCAGCCTAAGCTGGGGTGACGATCTCGGAAGGGGATCGATCATGTTCGTGGCAGTCTATTGGTGGCGGGTCCATCCGGGGAAGGAGGAGCAGTTCGTCCGCGCCTGGTCGCGCGGCACCGACCTGATCCGCGAGATCTACGGCAGCTATGGCTCGCGCCTGCATCGCGACGGCGACGGGCGGTTCGTCGGCTATGCCGAGTGGCCCGACGAGGCGACCTGGCGCAGGGCGTTCGACCTCAAGATGGTCTATGACGAGCCGGAGACGCGCGCCGCGTTCGTCGATGCGGTCGCCGAGGTGCCGCCGGATGCCGATCCGATCTTCCGGATGGAGGTCGTGAGCGATCGCCTCACCACCCGCCGCGCTGCGCCCGCAACGGACTGAACCGGCAGCTCTCCCTTTCGTTTGAGCGCGAAAGGAGAGAGTCATGACCGACCAGCAGCAGCCGATGGTCCATGAGGACCAGCTTCCCGGGCGCGAGAGCGACCTGGAGCCCAAGCCCGACTGGGCACCGCGCTACCGGGGCTCCGGCCGGCTCGATGGCAAGGTGGCGCTGATCACCGGCGCGGACAGCGGTATCGGCCGCGCGGTGGCTGCGCTCTATGCACGCGAGGGGGCTGACATCGCGATCCTGTATCTCTGCGAGCATGAGGATGCCCGCAAGACCGAGGAGATCGTCCATGGCGAAGGACGCCGGGCGATGCGGATCGCCGGCGATATCGGCGACAAGGATTTCTGCGACCGCGCCGTCGCCGAGGTGATCGACAGCTGGGGCCGGCTCGACATATTGGTGAACAATGCCGGCGAGCAGCATCCCGACAAGGACATCACGGGAATCACCGAAGCGCAGCTTCGCCGCACCTTCCAGACGAATGTCTTCGGGATGTTCTTCCTCACCCAGGCAGCGCGCCCGTACCTCAAAAAGGGGGCGACGATCGTCAATTGCACGTCGGTGACGATGTATCAGGGCAGCGGCGAACTGCTCGACTATTCGAGCACCAAGGGGGCCATCACCGCCTTCACGCGCTCGCTGTCTGAAAATCTGGTCGGCGAAGGCATCCGCGTCAATGCGGTGGCGCCCGGCCCGATCTGGACGCCGCTCAACCCGTTCGGCGGGGCAAGCCCGGAAAAGCTCGAGCATTTCGGCGAGAGCACGCCGATGGGTCGTCCTGGGCAACCCAATGAGGTGGCGCCGGCCTTCCTGTTCCTGGCCTGCGAGGATTCAAGCTATATGTCGGGGCAGGTTCTGCATCCGAATGGCGGCACGATCGTCAACGGATAGCGGGCCGCTCCGTGATCGAAACAAAATGGGCGCCCCCGAAGGGACGCCCATCCTGTTCGTAAAAGCGGCTCCGAGGAGCCGGCCGATTACTTCTTGTCTTCGGCTGCGTCGGCAGCGTTCTCGGCTGCGTCGGCAGCGTTCTCGAGGTTCGCGGCAGCCGCATCGTTCGAGGTTGCATCCGCGGCGGCGTCGAGCGCATCGGCCTGGTTCTCAAGTGCAGCTGCCGTGTTGTCGACGGCATTTTCGGCCGGAGTTTGCTTGCTGCACGCTGCAACCGACATCAGGCCAGCGGCAACCAAAACGAGGGTCAACTTGTTCATTCGAGCAGCTCCCATAGCATCTATATCGGCCCGGCTCGAATGCCGTTCCTGCCGCTGACATAACGCTGAAGAAGAGGCCGTCAACGGAAAATCGACATGAATCGAAGGGTTAAGCGGTGAAACGCGGGCGCTCGCGCGGGGCGTCCAGCGCCGGTTCGGCGGGCGGAGCGCCGCAGAAATCCGGGATCGTTGCGCTGTCGTCCGACAGCGCCCGCCGCTCAAATCGCAACGGTTTCCGCGAGCGACAGCCGGTCGAGAATATTGGCGGTCTCGTCGCGCACCGACAGCATCACGCGGCGCAAGCGGCACTCCGCTTCCTCGACGCAATGATCGCAGGGCTCATAAGCGAGACGCGCGGCACAGGGCACCAGCGCCAGCGATCCGCGGGTCGCGCGGACGATGTCGCCATAGGTGATTTCGCTCGGCGGGCGCGATAGCCAATAGCCGCCTTCCTTGCCACGCATGGTCTCGACGAAGCCGGCCCGCTTCATTTCCGACAGGATCACGGTCAGGAACTTGCCCGGGATATTCTGCCGGTCGGCGATCTCCGCCAGCTGGATCGGGCCCTGGCCATAATGATCCCCGAGGTGGAGCAGGGCGCGAATAGCATAGCGGGTTCGTTGGGACAGCACGGTGATGCCTATGTGGAACCTGCGGGCGGGCGAGGCAACCCCATCTATAATGCTTTGGTAGAGTTAACGAGCGCGCGTATCCCGCTTGCGTCCCCGGGGGGCTTTGCCTATGGAGCGCCGGATCGGCGATGCCTGCGGGCGTCCTGTGGCGATCGTAGCTCAATTGGTTAGAGCGCCGGTTTGTGGTACCGGAGGTTGCGGGTTCAATCCCCGTCGATCGCCCCATTTTTTTCTCGCTGCGCCGTTCAGTGCTGGCCATCAACTGCGAATAATATTATTGCGCTCGCCTATAATCTAATTTCGCGAGAATGGCATGACGGCTCCCTGGACCTACCCCGATTTCGACGACCACGAAGGCCTGCATCTGTTTCGCGATGCGGCTTCCGGCCTGACGGCGGTGATCGCGCTCCATTCGACCCATCTCGGCCCAGGCGCGGGCGGGACACGGTTCTGGCATTATGCCGATCCTGCCGACGCGATCACCGATGCGCTGCGCCTGTCGCGAGGCATGAGCTTCAAGAACGCGATGGCGGGCCTGCCGATGGGCGGCGGCAAGGGTGTGATCCTCGCCGATGCCCTGCGCACCAAGACGCCGGAGATGCTGGCAGCCTTCGGCCGCGCGATCGATTCGCTGGGCGGCCGATATGTCACCGCCGAGGATGTCGGAATGAGCGACGCCGACATGGTCGCGATCTCGCAGACGACCAAGCATGTCTCGGGCCTGCCCGTCGCGGCGGGCAGTGCCGGCGGCGACCCTGGGCCAACCACCGCACAGGGCGTGTATCTCGGCGTCCGCGCCGCGATCGCGCGCGCGCTGGGCAAGAATAGCGCGGCCGGCGTGCATGTCGCGATCCAGGGCGTCGGCAGCGTCGGCGGCGGGCTGGCCAGGCTGCTGGCGAAGGATGGCGCGCGGCTCACCCTCGCCGATGCCGACGTCAAGCGCGCCAAGGCGCTGGCGGCCGAACTCGGCGCAACCGCGATCGGCGCCGGCGAGATCCTGACGGTCGAGGCGGACGTGCTCAGCCCGTGCGCGCTGGGCGCGATTCTCGATGAACGCTCAATCGCCGCCCTGCAGGTGCCGGTGGTGGCGGGTGGCGCGAACAACCAGCTCGCCACGCCGGCCGATGCCGACCGCATCCATGCCCGCGGCATCCTCTATGCGCCCGACTATGTGATCAACGCCGGCGGCATCATCAATGTCGCGCTCGAATATCTGGGGCAGGGCGACCGCGCCGAGGTGAACGCGCGCGTCGCAAAGATCCCGGAACGGCTTGACCAGATCTGGGCCGAGAGCGCGGCGGCGGACCTGCCGGCGGCGGTCGTGGCCGACCGGATGGCGATGAAGCTGATCGGACGGGGCTGATCCAGGGGCCATTGCGGTCTACGCGATTGGTCCTTATTCCCCACCCTCCGTGCATATCTTCGCCAACCCCGCCCGTTTCCTGTCGATCGCGCGCCCGCTGACGCCCTGGCTCGGCTGGGTCGGCGCGGTGCTGATCGTCGCAGCGCTTTTTGCAGGCCTGTTCGTCACACCGCGCGACTATCTGCAGGGCGAGAGCGTGCGGATCATGTACGTCCATGTCCCGGCCGCCTGGCTGGGGATGGCGGGATGGTCGGGCATCGCGACGGCGAGCCTGATGCAGTTGATCTGGCGCCATCCGCTGGCCGCCGTCGCGGCGCGGGCGATCGCCGTGCCGGGCGCGCTGTTCGCCGCGATCTGCCTGGTGACCGGCTCGATCTGGGGACGGCCGACCTGGGGCGCCTGGTGGGAATGGGACGGCCGGCTGACCTCGATGCTGGTGCTGTTCTTCCTCTATCTCGCCTATATCGCGCTGGCTTCGGCCGGCGCGGAGCGCGGCAGCAACGATCGCATCTCGGCGATCTTCGGGGTGGTCGGCGCCGCCAACATTCCGGTAATCCATTATTCGGTCGAATGGTGGCGCACGCTGCACCAGGGGCAGAGCATCGGCCTGAGCGGATCGACCATCGACGGTTCGATCCTGTGGCCGCTGCCGATCGCCACGCTCGGCTTCAGCCTGTTGTTCGGGGCGATCGTGCTGATGCGGATGCGCGCCCTGCTGGCGCAGGCCAAGGTGGTGGCGCGGCTCAAGCGGATGACCGCAGAATGATCCAGAGATCCTGATGAACCACTGGCCCTTCATTATCGCGGCCTATGCGATCACCATCATCGGCACGCTCGCCATCGCCGTGGCGAGCTATGCCGGCATGCGCCGCGCCGAGCGGCAGGCCGACGCGCTGACCCGGCGCGACTGATGGCGGTCAAGGCCAAGAACCAGCGGCTGATCCTGGCCCTGCTCGCGATCGTCGCGATCGTCGGTGCGGCGCTGCTCGCCATGTCGGCGCTCAAGGACCAGGCCGCCTATTTCTATACGCCGTCCGACGCGAAGCGCGACCATGTCGAGCCCGGCCGCGCGGTTCGGCTGGGCGGGATGGTGCAGAAGGGATCGATCAAGCGACAGCCCGATGGCGTCACCATCGATTTCATCGTCACCGACAATGCCGAAACCGTGCCCGTCCGTTTCACCGGGATCGTGCCCGACCTGTTCAAGGAGGATTCGGGCGTGGTGGCGGAGGGCAGCTTCCAGGCCGACGGCGGCTTCGTCGCGACCAATATCCTCGCCAAGCATGACGAGCGCTACATGCCGCCGCAGGTGGCCGGCGAGATGCACAAGACCGAGAGCCTGGAACCGCAGAGCGACCAGCAGAAGGGGCAGAAGTGATCGCCGAAGCGGGATTGGCCGCCTTGTGGCTGGCCGCGGCGCTGGCCGCGCTGCAACTCGTGCTCGGCGCGATGGGGGTGGCGAGCGGACGCAGCGACCTGCTCGGCGCGGTGCGGCCGATCGCGCTGGTGCAGGCGGGGCTGGCCGCCGTCGCCTTCCTGACGCTGATCTGGCTGTTCGTGGCGGTCGACCTGTCGGTGGCGCTGGTCGCGGCCAATGACGCCTCGACCAAGCCGCTGCTGTATAAATTCGCCGGCACCTGGGGAAACCACGAAGGCTCGATGCTGATGTGGGTGACGATCCTCGCCGTGGCGGGCGGCGCGGTCGCGCTGTTCGAGCGGCGGCTCAACGAGCGGACGCTGATCGCCACGCTGGCGGCGCAGGCGGCGATCGGCCTCGGCTTCTACGCCTTCCTGCTGTTCGCCTCGAACCCGTTCGCGCGGTTGAACCCGGCGCCGATCGAAGGGCAGGGGCTCAATCCGCTGCTCCAGGACCCTGGCCTCGCCTTCCATCCGCCGACACTCTACCTCGGCTATGTCGGCCTGTCGGTGGCCTTCTCCTTCGCGGTCGGCGCATTGGTGACGCGCGATGTCGGCGCGGCGTTCGCGCGGGCAATGCGGCCCTGGGTGCTCGGCGCCTGGATATTGCTGACCCTCGGCATCACCGCCGGCAGCTATTGGGCCTATTATGAGCTGGGCTGGGGCGGCTGGTGGTTCTGGGACCCGGTCGAGAACGCCTCGCTGATGCCATGGCTCGCCGCCACCGCCCTGCTCCATTCGGTGACGGTGCTCGCCACCCGCGAAGGCCTGCGCGCCTGGACGGTGATGCTGGCGGTGGTCGCCTTCTCGATGTCGATGGTCGGCACCTTCCTTGTCCGCTCGGGCATCCTCACCAGCGTCCACGCCTTCGCGGTGGACCCGCGGCGCGGCTCGTTCATCCTCGCGCTGCTCGCCATCTATATCGGCGGGGCGCTGGCGCTGTTCGCGCTGCGCGTCGGCACGGTGCGCGAGGGATCGCGCTTCGATGCGGTCAGCCGGGAAGGATCGCTGGTCATCAACAACCTGCTGCTCTCGGCCATTTTGGGCATCGTCCTCGTCGGCACGCTCTATCCGCTGGTTGCCGAGGCCGTGACCGGCGAGAAGCTGTCGGTGGGGCCGCCTTATTTCAACAGCGCCGCCGGGCCGCTCGCGCTGATCCTGGTGCTGGTGATGTCGGCCGGGCCGATCATGAAGTGGCGGCGCGACGACCTGAAGCTCACCCTGATGCGGCTGGCGCCCGCCCTGTTGCTGTCCGCGCTGGCGCTGTTTGGGCTGGTGCTGCTGTCGCCCGGCATCCGCATCCTGCCGCTGCTCGGGCTGGTGGCCGCCGCGGGCGTGGCGCTCGCCAGCCTCGCGCCGCTGTGGAAGCGCAACCTGCGCCGGACGCCGCTCTATATATATGGCATGGTGGTCGCGCATCTCGGCATCGCCGTCGCGCTGGCCGGGATGGCCTCCGAAAGCGCGTTCAACCAGGAGACGCTGGTCGCCGCCCGCGTCGGCGAGGTCCACGGCGTCGGGCCCTATACGATCCGGCTCGACGGCGTCGAACCCGTCGCCGGCCCGAACTATACCGCGATCGCGGCGACCGTGACCGCGCAGCGCGGCGACAACAGGCCGTTCACGCTGCATCCCGAGACCCGCAACTTCCCCTCGCCGCAAACCGAGACCAATGAGGCGGCGATCACCACCGTGCTCGATGGACAGCTATATGTCGTCGTCGGGAAGTCCGACGATGATGGCCGCTGGCAGCTGCGGCTGTGGTGGAAGCCGTTCGTCACCCTGATCTGGCTGGGCGGCGCGCTGGTCGGATTCGGCGGCTTCCTGTCGCTGATCGGCCGGGTTCGCCGCGAGATACGGCACGCGCCGCCGCGGGCCTATATATGAGGAAGCTGCTCATCTGGCTGCCGCTGGGGCTGTTCCTCGTCTTCCTCGGCGTGTTCGCGGGCGGCCTGATCAGCCCGGAGAGCAAGACGATCCCCTCCAAGCTTGTCGGCAAGCCGATGCCGGGCTTCACGCTGCCCGCCGCATTGCCGGGCAAGCCGGGGCTGAGCAGCGCTGAACTCGCCACCGGCGAGCCCCATCTCGTCAATGTCTTCGCCAGCTGGTGCGTGCCGTGCATCGCCGAGGCGCCGCAGCTCAAACAGCTCGCCGACGCGGGCGCGCCGATCTACGGCATCGCCATCCGCGACCGCGCCGAGGACCTGTCGCGCTTCCTGCAGCGCAACGGCGATCCTTATCGGGCGATCGGCGGCGACGCCAACAGCAGCGTGCAGATCGCGCTTGGCTCGTCGGGCGTGCCGGAAACCTTCCTGGTCGACGGCAGGGGGATCATCCGGATGCAGCATATCGGCGACATCAAACCCGAGGACGTGCCCGGCATGATGTCGGCGCTGGCGGCCGCCCGATGAGCAAAAAAGGCCTCCGTTCGTCCCGATCCCTTCGGTTGCCTGCAAGGCAGGCGCTCAGGACAGGCTTTGGCCTTCGGCCGAAATCGAGGGACGTCGCGTCGCGATACGTGTCTCGACTTCGCTCGACACGAACGGCGTTGGCATTGGGAATCGGGCTCATCCTCGCCTCTCCACTCTTCGCCGACTCGCTGATGCCGGCCGCCAAATATGCGAACGAGCAGCTTCCGGATCGGGCGCAGGAGGCCAAGGCCAAGGCGCTGATGGAGACGATCCGCTGCCTCGTCTGCCAGGGCCAGTCGATTGCCGATTCGGAGGCCGAGATGGCGGGCGACATGCGCGCGCTGATCCGCACCCGCATCGAAGCGGGCGAGAAGCCCGAGGCGATCCGCGCATGGCTGATCGAGCGCTATGGCGACTGGGTCAGCTACACGCCGCCGCTCGATTCGCTGACCTGGCCGCTCTATGCGCTGCCGGTCATATTTCTTGCCCTCGGCCTGTGGATCGTGAGCGGGCGGCTGAAGCGCCGGAGGAAAAGCTGATGGGCTGGCTGATTTTCCTGTTCATGGCGCTGGTCGTCGCGGGGCTGCTGTGGCGCTTCGGCCGGCTTCCCAAGGGCGGCATCGAGCTGGTGGCGGCCGCGCTGTTCCTCGCCGTCGCAGGCTATGCATGGCAGGGCAGTCCTGGCCTCTCTGGCAAGCCGACACCCGCGCCCGCCGAGGTGAGGACGCCCGACAACGAGGCCGCCGTTGAACGCCAGAAGATGTTCAGCAAGATCGGCAGCGACGCGGACGTGCTGCGCAGCGCCGATGGCCTGCAGAGCCAGGGCCTTACCCTCTATGCCATCGCCATCATCAAGAACGGCCTCGAGAAGCGGCCCCAGAGCGCGGACCTCTGGGTCGGGCTGGGCAACGAGCTGGTGATCCACAGCGGCGGAATGATGTCTCCGGCTGCCCAGCTCGCCTTCCAGCGCGCCGAGGCGATCGCGCCGGATCATCCGGGGCCGCCTTTCTTCATGGGCCTGGCCTATGCCCAGGCCGGCCAGCTCGACAGGGCCGAGACGGTCTGGCGCGGATTGCTCGACCGCAGCCCCGCCAACGCTTCGTGGCGGCCCGAACTCGAACAGCGGCTGCTCGAGATCGAGCGCATGAAGCAGATGGGGCAGTAGGCGTAAGCCGCGACGCCGGGGGCGGAGAAGCAGGGCGGGAGCCGGATGCCGCTATGGCCAGGAAGAAGATATATCTGACGGCGAGGCTGCCGGACGGCACCGTCAAGACGATCGGGCCCACGGCGATCGAATTCACCCATTATTGGCGGATCGTCGCGACGCTGGGCAATGGGAAGACCGAAGTCTTCTGGGGGCACAGCAAGTCGCTCGCCGAGGCGAAGAAGAAGCGGAGCGCTACGGCCGATGCCGCCGTGAATCGCGGCTGGACCGGCTATGATGTCGACATCGTCGAGCTGGAGAGCAGTTCCGCGCCGCCGGCGAACTGAGGGGCTGGTCGGCGGGGCGAACGTCGCAGAGCGAGCCGCCTGCGCCCCGAGAAACAGCGTCTCTTCCGGCCTGTGTTGCGGCCCCGGGGAACAAATGCTAGTTGCCCGCCGCTATGCGCCGATGGGGGGAACCAGGGCGCTCCACATGGGCATTGTTCACACATGAAGTCCACTCTCGCATGACCAGCGGCACGCCAGCCGACGCAGAGGGGACGCCTGTCTCTCCGGTGCCGGCCGTCCCTGGCCATGGCAGCATGGGGGCCATGGTGGTGGGCGCCATCGGCGTGGTGTTCGGCGATATCGGCACCAGCCCGCTCTATGCGTTTCGCGAGACGTTCGCGGGCCATCACCCGCTGCCGCCCGACCAGCTTCACATCCTCGGCGTGCTCAGCCTGATCTTCTGGTCGATGATGCTGGTGGTGACGTTCAAATATGTCGCGATCATCATGCGCGCCGACAACAAGGGCGAGGGCGGCAGCCTGGCGCTGCTCGCGCTGATCAACCGCAAGTCCGAAGGCCGGCGATGGAGCAAGGGCATCGTCCTGCTCGGCGTGTTCGCCACCGCGCTGTTCTACGGCGACAGCATGATAACCCCGGCGATCTCGGTGTTGTCGGCGGTCGAGGGCCTCACCACGGTCGAGGCTGCATTTGCGCCGATGGTGGCGCCGCTCGCTGTTGGGATCCTGATCTGCCTGTTCATGATCCAGGCGCGGGGCACCGCCAAGGTGGGCTTGCTGTTCGGCCCGATCATGCTGGTATATTTCACCGTGCTGGGCGTGCTCGGCGTGTGGCATATCCTGGGCAATCCGCATGTCCTGATCGCGCTGAACCCCTGGTACGCCGTCCAGTTCTTCCTCCAGGAAGGTCGTATGGCGTTCCTGGCGATGGGCTCGGTGGTGCTGGCGGTCACCGGCGCCGAGGCGCTCTATGCCGATATGGGGCATTTCGGGCGCAAGCCGATCGGACTGTCCTGGCTGGTGTTCGTGCTGCCGGCGCTGATGCTCAACTATCTCGGCCAGGGCGCGATGATCCTGTCGCAGGACATGGCGACGGCGCTGCACACCATCCACAATCCCTTCTTCCTGCTCGCCCCCGAGATGTTCCGGCTGCCGCTGGTGATCCTGGCGACGATGGCCACGGTGATCGCCAGCCAGGCGGTGATCTCGGGCGCCTTCTCGGTCACCCAGCAGGCGATCCAGCTCGGCTTCATCCCGCGCCTGCGAATCACCCACACCAGCGCCGGCTCGATCGGCCAGATCTATATCCCGGCGATCAACTGGGGCCTGATGGTGATGGTGATCCTGCTGGTCATCTCCTTCCGCACCTCGTCGAACCTCGCCGCGGCCTATGGAATCGCGGTGACCGGCGCGATGGCGATCGATACGTGCCTTATCGCCGTGGTGCTGATCCACCTGTGGGGATGGAACAAGTGGCTCGCGGCGCCGCTGATCGCGATATTCGGATTGGTCGATCTCGCTTATTTCGGCGCCAACCTGACCAAGGTGCCCGACGGCGGCTGGTTCCCGCTGCTGATCGGCTTCATCGCCTTCACCATGTTGACGACCTGGGCGCGTGGCCGGGCGCTGATGATCGATCGGCTGCGCGAGGCGGCGATGCCGGTCAAGGTGTTCGTGCAGTCGGCGGTGAACTCGGCGGTGCGGGTGCCGGGCACGGCGGTGTTCATGACCTCGCAGGCCCAGGGCGTGCCGCACGCGCTGCTCCACAATCTCAAGCACAACAAGGTGCTGCACGAGCGGGTCATCCTGCTCACCGTCAGGATCGCAGACGTCCCCTATGTCGTCTCCACCCAGCGGATGGAGTTCGCCGATCTCGGCCAGGGCTTCTACCGGATGGTGATCAACTACGGCTTCATGGAGGACCCCGATGTGCCGGCGGTGCTCGCCCGCACCAAGAGCTGCGGTGCCGACTTCAAGATGATGGATACGAGCTTCTTCCTGGCGCGGCAGACGTTGCTGGCGTCGGCGCGGCCCGGCATGGCGATCTGGCGCGAGAAGCTGTTCGCCTGGATGCTGCGCAACGCGGAGAGCGCGATGGAGTTCTTCAAGCTGCCCACCAACCGCGTGGTCGAGCTGGGCAGCCAGGTGGAAATCTAGGAATTTTACAATCTGTGATCTTTGCAACAGCGGCCTGCCCGCCACGTTGCTAGGCGCGGATCATGAGCAAGAAGATCGACACCATCCCCCTCGACGACATCGCAGTGCGGCTCGCGGCTGGCGCCGGCCAGGCGTGGAGCGCCATGAGCGAGTTCCCCGGCTATGCCCGCACGATATGGCGTGATGAAGCGCGCCTCCAGGTGCTCGCGCAGAAACCCGATTCGGTCATCGAATGCCTGCCGGCGAGCTGGGACGGCCGCGAGGGCATGTGCTTCGTCAAGATGGCCAGCGCCGCCTGAGCTGGGCCCGAGCGCCAGACATCCGCATTTCCAGGCGCCCTTCGAAGAGGCGTGATACATAGCCGCATGCCTGGTTCTGCCAACGCCCCCATCATTGTCACCGCCGTGATCGGTCCCGAGTATTTCGCCTGGGCCGACGGGCTGCGCCGGGCGCATTTTCCCGCCGAGCGCAACCAGGTGCCGGCGCACCTGATCCTGTTCCACCACCTGCCGCCGTCTTCGCTCGACTCGCTGAAGCACGTCGTCGCTTCGGAGCTTCGCGCGGCGAGGCCGCCCGCGGCGCGGGTCACGCGGCTGCTGTCGCTCGGGCGGGGCGTGGCGCTGGGCATCGACAGTCCCGGCCTGGCGGCGATCCGCGCGCGTATCGCCGAGGCTATGCATGGCCAGCTGACCCCGCAGGACCAGGCCGCCTGGCGGCCGCATATCACCGTCCAGAACAAGGTGGCGCCCAGCGAGGCGCGTGCACTGCTCCAGGCGCTGCGTGCGGAGTTCGAGCCGCGCCCGATCAAGCTGACCGGGCTGGCCGCCTGTTGGTATCGCGGCGGCCCCTGGGAGCCGATCGCCGAGTGGCGATTTCGCGGCTGATCGAGCTTTGCGCCGGGACTGTCCGGGTGCAGCTCAGTCGATCTGCCCGAGCCCGTCGCAGCTCAGGTCGAACGCGGCCAGCCCGGCATCGAGATAACCGGCGAGCATCGGCATATCGAGCAGCTGATCGATGATCGAATCGGCATCTTCTTCGCTGGCGGCTTCGATCGCTTCGTCCCATTCGCTCGCGTCGAACGTGCCGCGCCCGACCATGGCGAGCGCCAGCACCTCCGCCCCCTCGTCGTCGGAAAGATCCTCGAGCAGGGTGCGGACCTCGTCCTCGGCGGCCTCATTGGAGTCGTCATCGAGCGCGGCGAGGGGGTCGTCGGTATCGGCTGGCTCGTCCTCATCGTCATTCTCGGTCGCGGGCACCTGCGTTTCCAGCTCGCGGGCGCGCGCGATCAAGCGGCAGATCGTCTCCAGTGAAACCGTCAATTCCATGGCATCATCCTCGCCCCAACAGCCGGGGTTCCGGACCCAAACGTGGACGCGGTGCTGCGGTTCCGCGTCGCTTTCAGGCGGCCAGCAGGCCTTTGAGCGGGACCTCGGGGTTGGCGAGGCTGGCCTTGTCCGGCGAAAGTCCACCAACCACCAGCGCCTTGCCCTGGACATAGTCCTTGACGGCGTTGACGCAGTCGAGCGCCAGCACCCGGCCGTCCTTGAGATAGACCACCGAGAAGCTGCGCGTGCCAGGATCGCCGCGCACGATCGCTTCGTCGAAGCCGACCGAAAGGCCCACCGTCTGCAGGCGCAGGTCATATTGGTTGGACCAGAACCATGGCACCGCATGATAGGGTTCGGCCATGCCCAGGATGTCCTTGGCTGCGGTGGTCGCCTGGTCATTGGCGTTCTGCACCGATTCGAGGCGGAGGCGGGCGCCGCCGGCAAAGTCGTTGGCGTGCATGGCGCAATCGCCGATCGCGTAGATATCGGGCAGGCTGGTGCGGCAATAGCTGTCGACATCGACGCCATTGCCGCCGGCCGCGCCCGCCGCGATCAGCGGTTCGACCGCCGGGACGATGCCGATGCCGACGATCACCATGTCGGCGGGCAGAACCGAGCCGTCATGCATCCGGACGCCGGTGACGCGATTCCCGGCACCGCCGAGGATGCAGTCCACCTTCGCATCGAGCTGGACGTCGACGCCATGGGCGCGATGCTCCGCCTCGTAGAAGCGCGACAGGGGCTCGCCGGCGACGCGGGCGAGGACGCGGTCGAGCGCCTCCAGTACGACGACCTTCTTGCCGAACTTCGAGAGCACCGCGGCCGCCTCCAGTCCGATATAGCCGCCGCCGATGACGACGACATTGGTGGTGCCCTCCATCTCGCCGAGCATGCGATCGACATCCTCGCGCGTGCGCACGCCGTGGACGCCCGCCAGGTCATGGCCCGAGCAGACGAGCCTGCGCGGCGCTCCGCCGGTCGCCCAGATCATCTTGCCATAGCCGATCGTCGAGCCGTCGGTCAGAGTTGCCAGATGCGCGGCGGGATCGACCGACGCGACGCGGCGGCTGAGCAACATATCGATGTGGCGATCGGCCCAAAAGGCGGCGGGACGGATCAGGATGCGATCGAACGTCTTCTCGCCGGAGAAATATTCCTTCGACAGCGGGGGGCGCTCATAGGGGAGTTCGGGTTCGTCGCCAACCACGGCAATCGTGCCTTCGAACTTGTTCTGCCGGAGCGCGACCGCTGCCTGCGCGCCGCCATGGCCAGCCCCTACGATAAGCACGTCATAATGAGCCAACTGCGAATCTCCCCTGGTCAGTCGTTCGATCCGCCGCTGTCTATCCGGTGGAGCGCCAATGTCCAGTTGACCGCGACAAACGCCCCGCCTATAGGCCCGCTCCACCGCATCGGCGGTCGCCTTGGGGCGGAGTAGCTCAGCTGGTTAGAGCAGCGGAATCATAATCCGCGTGTCGGGGGTTCAAGTCCCTCCTCCGCTACCACCGGAAACATACAATCGACAGATTGCACCGGTTTTCCGCTCGCGAGCGCGATGATCGAAGCGAGGCGGCCGGTTAGTTCGATGTCGAGGCCGCGCGCGTCCTCGCGTGGAATGAGGGTCACGCTTTCGATCAGGCCGCGAATGGCTGGCACCGCTTCCAGGCGGGCGGCGTCGCCGCCGGTCAAGGCCTCGTCCAGCTTCTCGATGCGGGCGCGATAGTCGTCGGCGATGTTCGGATGCAGCGCGATCACCGGCAGGCTGTCGATTTCGGCGAGCATCGCTTCGTGGCGCTGGCGGTCGGCCTTGGCAGCTTGCAGCGCGACGACGACTTCCTCGACATCCGCGCCGCGGCTGATCGCGTCGACCAGGCGCTCGATCTTGCCCTGGGCGTCACGGAGTTTGCGGCGGGTGCGATCGGCTTCGTTCGCGGCCTGGGCGCGCTGCCGCGCGTGCTGCTCGTGATATTCCTTCACGTAGATCCGGACCAGTTCGGGATCGAGCAGGCGAGATTTGAGACCTTCCAGCACGCGGCGCTCCAGCTGCACCGTCGTGATCGACCGCCCCATCGAGCAGCGACCACTCGACCGCTGCTCGCCACAGCCCCAGCGATCGTCGCCGATGACGATGAAACTGCCGCCGCACTCGCCGCAGCGGCATAGACCGGAGAGCATCCGAGCCGGCCGGCGCTTCTTCGTATAGCTCCAGCCCTCGGTTGCAGCGCGCTGTGCGTGGGCGCTGTCCCATTGCGCCTGATCGACGATGCGCAGCTCGGGAACGGATTGCCGCTGCCACCGATCGCGCGGCTGGACCTTGGGGACGCGCTTACGGGTGACCGGATCGCGCACCATCTGCGTGCGGCCGTAGACGAGCTGGCCGATATAGATCTCGTTGTGGAGGATGCCGTTGCCGCGCACTTTGTCGCCGTTGATCATCGAGACGCGCCAAGCGCGATCGGTAGGCGACGGGATGCCTTCGTCATTTAGACGGCGGGCTATGGCGACAGCCGACAGGCCAGCGTTGAACTCGCGGAAGATGCGGCGGACGATCTCGGCCTGTTCGGGATCGACTTCTCGCAAGCCCAGCTCCGGATTGCCCTTCGCGTCCAGGCGGATCACCTTGCGGTAGCCGTAGCAGAGGCCACCGGGGATGCGGCCGGCAGCAACCCGGCCGGACTGGCCGCGCCGGATCTTGGCGGCGAGATCCTTTCGGAAGAGGGCGTCCATCGTGCCCTTCATGCCGATATGCAGCTCACTCACCTCGCCATCGGCGAGCGTGAAGATCCGCGCCCCATTGAACTTGAGCGTCTCGAAGATAGTCGCGCTGTCGGCCTGATGGCGGGCGATGCGGTCGAGCGCCTCGGACAGGACCTGATCAACGCCGCCGGCAGCGACGCGCGCAAGCAGGGCGTTCAACCCAGGCCGTTGCGCCTCGCCAAAGCCGGCTGCGCCGCTGATCGCGTAGTCCATAAACACGTCAACGACAGGCCAGCCCTCGCGCTGTGCGCGCTCACGGCACAGGCGGACCTGATCATCGATCGAGCGAGCATCCTGAAGATTACTGCTGTATCTGGCGTAGATGACGGTTTGCATCGGGCCTTTCCTGAGCCGGGCAGCGCGAGTCTGCTCGGGCGGCGGCAATGTCCCGCGCGACGGCGTCACGCGCAAGGGCCTTCACGATCACCAGCAATGCGGGATCGAGCGGAGCGTTCATATGGCGAGGTCGTAATGCTTGGCCATGCGGCCGGCGGCGCTGTCCTCGCGGGTCCAGCGGTCTTTCAGGCGCTGTGCAGCGCGGCGGGCGGCGATGCCGGTCTTCTTGTCGCCGCGCGATCCACCGCGGGTGGCGCGGTCGGCCATTTCGAGAGGAGTGAGCTGCCGGCCACGGATGCGCAGGCGGTCCTGAAAGGTGGTGCGGTGCTCCGGGCAGCAGAAAAGCTGGCCCGGCTGGATGCTATCAAAGGGCGCGAGGCATTCCGCGCATGCCCGTCCGTTGCCGGGCCGGGGGCTGTTTTGCGCAGCCGGCGTTTTGGCGGGGGCGTGGTCCATGGCCTTCAGGCCTTCGCCCCAAGTTCGGCGTCTACCCACATGGCGTCGCGACGTTTGCCGGTGTAGCCGCACTCCCTGCAGCCGGCGCCGATCAGGCACCCATGGTTGAGGTCGTTTTCGTAATGCTCCGAACCGCTGCCATATTCGCCCAGCTCACAGCAGCCTGTGCAATGACTGGTCCATGAGATCGCTTCGAGCAGCACGTCGACTTCGTCCTCTCGACGCGCGCTAGGGCCGATGGCGTAGGCGCGGCGTCGATCGAGGCGCTGCGCGGAGAAGGCTTCGGCCTCACGCCAGTGGACGGGACGGATGGTCATGCCTCGATCCAGTGGATCAGGGCGGCGAGCAGCTGGCCATCGTCACTGTCGAGTTCGCCGCGTGCTTCGCGGAAGGCCTCCAAAGCCAGGCGGCTGGCGTCGACCAACGGATAGAGCATGTCGTGGTGGTGGGGGGAGTCGATCGCTCCGCCCTCGCGACCGTAGGTGATCAGCGCACCGGCGGCTTCGGTCGCGGCGCTGGCGGCCGCGAGGGCTGCGGACTGGGCTTGCTCACTCATGCGGCTTGCCTTTGATCGGGCGCCAAGCCGCCGGCGCGTAGGTGAAGGGTGATGCGGACGCAGAAGTGCGGGCCGTCGATGAAGCGGGTGTGCCAGGCGATCATCTCGTCGAGGCAGCGGATCTGCCATGCGGCGGCCTGGTTGGACGGATCGGTGGCGATGCGCGCGGCTGTGAGCTGGCGCGCGCGGGCGAGTTCCTCGATGATGTCGCAGCGATCATAGGAGCCGACGACCGCCGGATCGGGGAGGCGGCATTCCCAGGCCGATTGCCAGATCTCGACGGCGGCGCGCATCGTGGCGATGCGGCGGTCGGCCTCGGCCGGGGCCAGTTTGCCGGCCTCGACCATGCGCGGATAACCGTCTTCGCGGCCCTTGAGGATGGCGCGGGCCACGGCGGCGTAGCAATCCCACATGTGCTCTTGCGGCTTCGATGTCGTCATCGCTTATCTCCAGAAAGGAGCGATCAGCCAGTCGGGCGGCTGAGGCCGGTCGATCAGTTCCGGCCGAAGCAGAGGGCGATCGCGGCTGCGCCCGCCATCCACAGCAGGGTCGAGGCCGCGAAGGCGCAGCCTATCCGGCTGGCGGGCAGCGGCTGGCGCGTCGTCATCGCGGGGCACGGATCGCGGGGCGCAGGAAGCGCGGCCAGCAGAGTTTGTAGCTGATCTTCGCAATGGGGCTGTAGGGCGGGCGATCGTCGATCTTGCGCATTTCGGCGGTGCGCCCGCAGGCCTTGCGCATCCGCTCCGAAAATCCCGCGGCGTTCAGGTGGTAGGCGGGCGGAACCTCGGTCGCGGCGCAGAAGGCGAGATAGTCCTCATGCAGTCGAACGGCCGGGGTCCAGCCCGACGTCTGCCGCGGCAGTTCGGTGTTGGCCTTGAACCAGTCGTCGAAGCTGAAATTGAGGTGCGCGGCCGGCTCGGCCGGCATGGCAGCGGGCGCCTTGGCGCGGCGGCTGCGAGTGGTGGGTGTCGAGAGAGATGAGCTGAGCATCGGTGCCTCCGTCGTTGTGGACGGGGCAGCGTGTACGAATTAATCGTACAACATGTCAACGAGAATATCGTACTGAACCTGTGCGACCCATTCGTTACGGTGCAGCCATGACGAAGATGCCTATAGCAACGCTGTTATCGCTGGTCGTTATCGCTGCCTCGCTGCAGGCGGCCCCACCAAAAAAGAGCGCCTCGGCGAACGGCGCGCTCATCGCGCGAGCGAAGGCGGTTGTGGTGGAGAATATGAAAGACCCGGAGGCGACGCAGTTCAGGAACGTCCGCGTAGCAGTTGACACTCGCTCGCACCGTAAGGTGTGCGGCGAAGCTAACGGTAAGAATTCCTATGGAGCGTATGTCGGGTATGCCCGGTTCGCATTCGACGGCGATGCTGTTACCTGGGCGGACCGGGATGGGCAGGTTGCCTGGATGCTGGCAAGCGAGGGTTGCTAGATCCTGCGGCCAATCCAGATGACCCGGCCGACGACATACATTTCATCGTCGGCAGCGTTGATTGGTGGAACTGAAGCGTTGTCGGAAAGCAGCTGATATGTGCCGCCCGGGATTCGTCGAACGCGCTTGATCATCCCGAGTTCGCCGTAGCTGACGGCCCAGATGCGATCCTGTTGGCGAATTTCCTTTTGAGCCGTATCGATCAGTACGATATCGCCATCGAGCATGGTTGGCTGCATGCTGTCGCCGTCGCCCCGCGCAACAAAGAGATCTGCGACAGATCCGCGCATGATGCCACGCAACCACTCCCGTTGGAATGGCACCACGCCGGTTTGAGTGTAGTCGGCGAACACAGAGCCGCCGCCCATGGAATAGCCAAGTTCGAGCTGGGGCACGATGGTCAGGCCAAGCTCCTCCATCACCCGATCCGTCGCAGGAGGCATGAGAGAAACCGAGTTTGCCTCGTCTTCCCCTAATCCCGCCAAGCTCAAAATATCGGCCTTGTTTACGCCGCGTTCGGCAAAGACGGACGCAATCTTTCTTGCCAGATCAAGCGGCAGCACTGGCTTCTTGAACTTAGCCTTGTCCTCGTAAGCGGCATAGGTCGAGGTCGGCATGCCGAGGGCCTCGGCTGTGTCCCGGACGGTCAGGCCGGATTGATTGCGCAGGGACTTGAGACGCGCCGGGATGGTTTCCATCCACACAGCTTACGAAAATCTCGTAAAAGAGCAGTACGATTTATTCGTTGACATATTGTACGATCTTTTCGTACATCCGCCACCCATGAGCGAAAACCTTAACCTCTTCGACATGTTCGGCGGCATCAGCAAGATGGCGAGTGAGCTGAAGGAAGCCGTTTCGACGGTTAGCAGCTGGAAGATCGTAGGTCGTGTACCGGCGACGAAGCAGCCGGCTGTTCTCGATGCCGCAGAGCGGCTGGGGTTGCCGATCACGGCGGAGCATCTGGTATTCCCGATGGGTAGGCCTGCGCGCGAAGACGCTCCGCCCCCTTTCCAGAACATGCCCCCTCGCACCGACGGTCCGGCACCCGGGCCAGCGCCGACCCAGCTGGGCTCGAAAGTAGTAGCACCAAAGATCAGCTGCGGCGCGTCAGCAGACTGCTTCGGCGAGCGCAGCGAATCCTCGACGAGTTCGACCCGTGAGGAGGCGGCATGAACGCCATCCAGAAAGGAATTGCCCATGCCGTGGTCACTAGAGTGGTGGATCGTCATCATGGTGGCGAACATGCTCCTGCACACCTACTGGCTGTCGCGCGAGACCAGGCGCTTGCGGCGCAGCGTTTCGGCGCTGGAGGACATGGTGAGCCGGAGCCATCGGGGCGTGGACGGTCCCACAATGTAGATCGTTTCCTGATAGAGCTTCCCCGGTTGGATCAGCCATCGGACGGTGCGCGGCGAACTGACGACGGTAGCCGGTCCCGGCAAGACGTCGCCCGTCGCGGTATCATAGCTGGAAGTACGGATCTCCATTTTGGCCTTGGCGGCCACTTCGGTAACGACGAGATCCTCGTCGAGCCGGTTCACTATGGTTATCCTCGCGGCAACCCCGCCGTCTCCGCTTGTCCAGATGGTGCGGATTATAGGCAGCGCCTTGCGCGTCATTTCGCGGCGGCGTTCCATCCACGTACCGGCGGACACGCCGAGGCCCAGCGCAGCGATCACGGCTGCCGTCCATTGCGGCGATATTTCCACAGATTCCCCCTTCCTGCAGGTCTCGACAACCGCAGGGTGACCGATGGGGGCGCGGTGTCAAGCCGTGCCCCCGGAGGGTTTCCAACGCCATGAACTATGCGGGGGGCATTGCTTTCGCGGGGATCATCGGAGCACTGGGCTTCGGTGCGATCCTGTGGCTGTCCGCCTATGCGGAGCGAGAGCTGCGGATCTATTTCGGTATTGGCGGCCACTGGGCGCACGAAACCCGGCAGGCCGTGGCCGACTATGACGCTGCCGATGGTGATGATGCCGTTGTCCATGGCGTTGTGGATGGCGCCGAAACGACTGACCTGACCAGCGGCAAAGGCGGCGAAATTGCCGGAGCGGCGGCCAATGGCTGATCGTCGCGACGGGCTGCAGCCTGAGAAGCAGGGCGCGAAAGTTGCGAGCCGGGCGCTGGTGCGCGCCGTTGGGGGGCAGGAGGCTTGCCCGGCGTTCGCGCGCTACACGCGGCACCAGGCCTATTCCGAGTTCGCGTCGATCGAGCATGCCGACAAGTTCGTGCCGATCGATGTGGTGATCGACCTCGAAGCCGTGACGCATGGCATGCCGGGACATCCGCATGTGACGCGTTACCTGTGCGAGCGGGCGGGCGGGACGTTCGTCGCGCTGCCGACCGCCGAGCAGACGATCAAGGATTTCCATGCCGCCGTCGCCGCGCTGATCCGCGAAAGCCACGACGTGGCAACGCGGCTGATCGACGCGCTGGGCGACGGCCGCGTCACGCCCGAGGAAGTGCTCGCCGGCAAGATGATCGATGAAACCAATGCGCTGATTGGCGTGGGTGTGAATCTGCGCGCGATGCTTGAGCGTGTCGTGGCGGGCGGGGGCTGACGATGCTGGGGGGCAGTCTTCTCCAACGGATCGACCGGCTGTTCGCCGCGCGAATGGCTTTGAAGAAACAGTATCGCGCTGCCCCCGTGGCGCGACAGGGCGGCGGCGGGCGGGTTTGCCCCCCCTCCAGGCCTGCCGTCGCCCTGAATGACGGCGCGTTCCTCGACTGCGCTCGGGATGAACGGGAATCGGATTGTCATGGTGAACCGCTCGGTCGCGTTCCGGCGGGACCGCTTTGGTCTGCTGCTCGCGGCCCCGGCGACCTGACGCGCGTGATCGGGCCGGGCGTCACGCTGACGCTGTGCGCGGCTGGGCTGGATGGTCTGCATGCGGCGCTGGCCGGCGTGCGGAAAGCGGGAGGGCGGTGATGCAGGCGATGCAGCTGACGGGGGTGGGGATCATGGCAGCGAATGACGAGCCATGCGCGCGGGTTATCGGCCCGCTCGAAGGGCAGTCGCATCTCGGCGGCGACGGGATGGCGATGCTGGCCGATGCGGTGACCGCATGGGTGAAGGCGGCGGCGCCGGGGCAGCAGATCGTCTATGCGACCGGGCATCTTCCGGCCTGGTCGAAAGGGCCGGGGCGGATGCGCGACCTGGCCTGCGAGGGCTATGTCCATCTGGTCTGCGACCGGAAGCCCGACCCCAAGCAATATGTGGCGCAGCGGACGTCGATGGCGTGGCGCGAGGAGGCGGCGCCGCAGCGGCGGATCGCGCGGGCGGTCGCCAGCTACGAGGCCGAGGTCGCGCGGCTCTATGACGTGCTGCGCGAGCTTGCCGCCGAGGGTGCGCCGTGCCCGTCGAACGCGGAACTTGCGCGGGAGATCGGCCTCGAGACGGCGCAGCAGGGCGCCTATGCGCTGAGCTGCCTCGTCAAGGCCGACAAGGTCATCAACCGGCCCGTCGAGGGGCCGCCCTACCGGGTGATCACGATCGTCAGCGGCGGACGGCGTACCGGCCTGGTCGGGGGTGCGGCGTGATCCGCCTCGGCACGCCGACGATTGCCGAGTGCGACAGCTGTGGGGTTGAGGCCGAGGCGGTCGAGGCGCGCAATCCGCGCACCGACACGGTCAGCTGGGGCTTTCTGCCGGCCGGGTGGAAATTTGACCTGATCGACGGCGATCATGTCCATCGCTGTGGTGCCTGTTTCGCCGCGGCGGTTGCTCCGTTTGCGGATCGGAGGGCTGCGTTCGAGGCGCGGCTGGACCATCTCGGCCGGGGTCTGCTCGTCGACATCGCGCACAGCCTAGGCGTGCCGCTCGGTATTGCGCGGCGGTGGACCGCCGAATGGGTGGTGGCGCAGGATAATCCCGTGTCAGCGGCCCGCTTTCAGATCCTCGGCACCGATGGTCAGCTTACCACCTGCGGGTACGTCACCTCTGTGGAAACGGCGGCGGACGGCGTGCTCGATCACATAGAGCGGCGCGCGGCGCGCGTCGGCCGCGACGGAGACTTCGACATTGACGGTAACTTTGATGGATCGTTCGCCAGCCATGGCGACGGTCTGCGCCGGGCGGCGCGCCATCGCAAGGGGGCGATATGAGCGAACAGGATCTTCGGGAAACGGTGGAGCTGCTGAAGGAGGTGCTCGCCGGCAGCGACCAGATCGCCAGCGCGGCGCTCGGCCCGCGCTCCAACGAGGTGAGGTTCATCTATGCCGACGGGCGCTCGCGCGTCGTGGCTATCGCCGTGCGGGAGAATATTTGATGGGCGAATCCACGAAAATCGAGTGGGCGCATCACACGTTCAATCCGTGGATCGGCTGCACCAAGGTGGGGCCAGGCTGCGACCATTGCTATGCCGAGGCGCTGATGGACGTGCGCCGCGGCAAGGCGAAATGGGGCGCTGGTCAGCCGCGCGTGCGTACCGCCGCGAGCACCTGGGCGCAGCCGCTGAAGTGGGATCGCGCCTGCGCCAAGGCCGGCATCCGGCAGCGGGTGTTCTGCGCCAGCCTTGCCGACGTGTTCGACAATGAGGTTGTCCCGCAGTGGCGGGACGATCTGTGGCGGCTGATCCTCGACACGCCGAACCTCGACTGGCTGATCCTGACGAAGCGGATCGGCAATGTCGCCTGCCGTACGCCCATCATGGGCATGCCGGCGAACGTCTGGCTTGGCGCGACGATCGTCAACCAGGCTGAGGCCGATCGCGACATTCCGAAGCTGCTGGCCGTGCCAGCGGCGAAGCGGTTCCTGTCGATGGAGCCGCTGCTGGAGCCGGTCGAGTTGGACCGATGGTTCGCGATCCATAAGCATTGGATGACGGCAGACAGCCTTCCAGCAGCGCCATGGTGCCCACCATATCCTAAGCATTGGTGGAAACATCAGGCATTGGTGGGCGCCGGATATAAGCCGCCGCTCGACTGGATCATCGTCGGCGGCGAGAGCGGCCAAGGCGCGCGGCCGATGGACCCGGACTGGGCGCGGAGCCTGCGCGATCAGTGCGCGGCGGCCGGCGTGCCGTTCCTGTTCAAGCAATGGGGTTTGTTCGCGCCACTGAAGTCTGCCCCGCCCGGCACGATGTTTCGAGGGACGAAGGCGGTCACCGGTCGACTGCTCGACGGTGTGCAGCACGACGGGGTGCCGGCATGAGCGGTGATGAGGAGCACATCCTGCGGGAAATCCGGGGCGACGATCCCCGCCATGCTGCTCTGGCCGAGCGCACTCAGATCTTCGAAATGTTTGCCCTGCCGATGATCAAGAATGCGCCAGATCCGCTCGAAGAAATGTCGATGCTGATTACGGCGGCGATGGTGTTCGCGGGTATGACGTTCGGCAAGCTGATCGTCGCCGGTGCGGCGGCCGAAGGCGACAAGCGGCGCACGGTCGAGGCGGCGGCGAAGAACTTCCGGACTGGTATCGACATCGGCAAGCGGGCGGCGACGCGGGCTGGGGTCAGCGATTGCGAGGGCTCGGCATGACGATCGCGCCCTGCCAAATGCTCCAAGGGGACTGCACGCTATTGCTCAGGCAGCTGCTCGAGCAGGGCATGCGAGTCGACGCCGTCGTTACTGATCCTCCTTACCATCTCGCGTCGATCGTCAGCCGGCTTGGCGCTTCGGACGCCGCGCCCATCCAGTCTGGCAAAACGGGTGCCTATGCGCGAGCCAGCTCGGGCTTTATGGGACAGCAGTGGGACGGCGGCGACGTCGCGTTCCGGGCCGAGACCTGGCGCGCCGTGTACGCGGTGATGAAGCCCGGCGCCCACCTGATCGCGTTCTCCGCCACGCGCACCTATCACCGCATGGTCTGCGCGATCGAGGATGCCGGTTTCGAGATCCGCGACATGGTGCCGTGGCTGTACGGCACGGGCTTTCCGAAATCGCATAATCTCCACGGCGAATGGGAAGGCTGGGGCACCGCGCTAAAGCCCGCCATCGAGCCGGTGGTGCTGGCGCGCAAGCCGATCATCGGCAGTATTCCGGACAATATGCGGCTGTTCGGCACTGGGGCGCTCAATATTGATGCGTGCCGGGTGCCAACCGATGAGGCGATTACGGCCACGAGGAACGTTGCTTTGGGCTCCTCGGGTTCCGGCGTTTACGGCGGCGCGAATGTGCCTGGATCATACGAGCAACAGGCAGGCGGGCGCTGGCCCGCCAACATCTGCCACGATGGATCAGTCGAGGTTCTGGAAGCATTCGCAGCCTTCGGCGAGCGCGGCGCACTGGCGCCCGTTGTCAAACGCCGCTCCGATGTCGAATCGGGTCGCGTCGTTTATAACCGGGGCTTCGGCGGCACTATCGACCCCGACGCAAAAACCTTTCAGGGCGACAGCGGTACAGCAGCCCGCTTCTTCTATTCGTCCAAGGCCACCGAGGGCGAGCGCGTATTCGAATGCAGGATCTGCGGCATCCATACTCTCGGTAAAACCGGCTGCGACTGCAAAAACAAGGATGGAGAGCCGGACATCCGCAGCCATCCAACGGTGAAGCCGATCGAGCTCATGCGCTGGTATGTTCGCATGGTCTGCCCCCCGGGCGGATTGGTTCTCGATCCTTTCGCCGGCACGGGTACTACCGCCGCGGCAGCGCGCGCTGAAGGCATGCAATCGCTGATGATCGAACAGGAAGAGGCGCATTGCCGCGACATCGCGGTGCGTCTCGGCTCCGCCTTCGAGGAGCTCGTGGAGGCGCGCGTTGCGCCTCGGCCAATCGATAACTCCGATGCCGGCCCTTTGTTTGGAAGCGCGGCATGACGCCGGATTGCCGCCGCTGGACCGAGCAGATGGCTGAGCGCTGGGCGGCGCGCGCCGAGCTGCTGCAGGATGATCCCGGCGCATCGGCGAGCCAGCTGCTGCGGGCGGCGTGTCTCGAGGATATCGTGGCGGACCTGCGGCGGCGGCTTGCGGCTTCTCCGCCGCCTGCGGTGCTGTCCGCCGATGATGCGCGGATCGCGGGGCTGGAGGAGCGCCTGGCGCGGCTGCAGCCCTATATGCATCCGACCTACAGGATCATGTTCAACACCGGGCCGATCATGGCCGAGGTGCGGGCGGGAATCGAGGCGCAGCTCGGCCGGGCGCCCTCCGTCGAGGTATCGGTTGCGCCCGCGCGGCCGAAGTGGATCGATGCGCCGCTGACGCGGCCTGCCAATGATCCCGAGCCTTTCATGGCCGGGCCGCAGATGGACATGTTCGGATGAGCGGGCCGGCGCATGGCGGCGGTCGAATCGACCCGCGGCAGATCGAGGAAATCCGGCAGCGCGTGCCGCTGGAAGGCGTGGTCGGCCGGGTGGTGAAGCTGCGCAAGGCGGGGCGGCGGTTTTCGGGCCTATGTCCGTTCCATAGCGAGAAATCGCCGAGCTTCTCGGTCTCGCCCGAGCATGGCTTCTATCACTGCTTTGGCTGCGGCGCGCATGGCGGTGTGATCGACTTCGTGATGGCGACGCAGGGGTTGGGCTTCGTCGAGGCGGTGGAGCTGTTGGCGCGCGATGGTGGGGTGGATCTTGGGCCGGGTCCTTCGACGCCAGCTTCGACAGGCTCAGCCTCTGCTCAGGATGCTCGGAGGGGCGGGACGGATCGGGAGGTGGTCGACAGTGCCACGGCGGGGCGCTGGTTGTGGCGCAATTCGATTCCTGCGCGCGGGACGATCGCCGAGCATTGGCTGGAAGCGCGCGGGCTCGATCTCGGCGCGTTCGGCCGGGGCGACGGGGTCGATCGGCTGCGGTTCATGGCGTCGGCGCCGGCATCGGCCTGGGGCGTGGATGAAGATCCGCGGCTGTTCTGGCTGCGCGCCCCGGCGATGATCGCGCCGGTGAGTGATGGCGAGGGCCATGTGCGGGCGGTGCATGTCACCTATCTGTCCCGCGATGGGCGGCAGAAGGCCGATTTTCCGGCGATGCGCGACGGGCGCGAGCGCGGCACGCGCAAGATGTACGGGCCGGTCGCAGCGCGCGCGGTGTGGCTGTCGGGGTTGCCTTATGAGGGCGCGGGCCGTCCGCTCGTGGTGGGCGAGGGGATCGAGACCTGCTGGAGCTATGCGCAGGGCATGGAGCGATCGTGCCGGGTGGCGGCGGCACTGAGCCTGGAGAATTTGCAGGGCGGGATCAAACGCATGTCGTGCCGCGACGGATCGGCGTGGCGACTGTGGCGGATCGAGGCCGAGCTGGAGCGCGCGCCGTTCGTGATCGAGCGGGCGGGCGAGGTCATCCTGCTGGTCGATGCCGACATGAAGCCGCTGCGCAACCAGCTGGTGCAGCGCGGCCGGGGCGAGCGGGTGGCGCGGGCCGATATCAGCCAGGCGGAGCGGGCCGAGATCTGCGCGGCGGCGGCCGTGCAGCACTGGCGCGCGGCGGGGGCGATGCCGGTGACGGCGGTTCGCCCGCCGATGGGGATGGATTTCAATGATCTGGCGAGGGCGGTGTGATGGTGGGACGTAACTCTCTAAGGCCGTTTTTCGCCGAGACGCTGTGCCAGGGCTTCGAGCCGGGAAGCATAGATGCGGATGAACTGGCCGCCAGCCCACAAGATTTTCTCAGCGTAGCCGACGGAAGGGGTGCCGGCCGCCTGGATTTTCTTCTCAAGGTACGAGTTGAGGGCCTCTGTGAAGCGTTTTTCGTTCTCGATCGAGTCAGCGATGAGGCTCTCCATCAGGCCGCGTTCGGAATAGCTGAACTCGCCTGGCGATTGCGTGGCGGCCAGCGCTTGGAAGCGAAATATCCGGTAATGTACGTGAGCCTGCATAAGCGCAGCTTTGCGGCTGTCGAAATCCGTCCCCCGCTCGAAGGCCTCAGCTGCTTGGAGGAGCGACGCAGCTGCAACCTGGGAATTTCTAAGGACTTCCGAGCGATCACGCGCCGCCGCGCGTTCGACCTTGCGGCGCTCGACGTAAAGAGCGCTCCACACCGCACCCATGACGCCGAGACCGATGCCGGCCAACGAGCCGAGGGCGTTAACGATGTCATCGGCTGCCACCTCCAACTTTACCGCGGCGAATGCGCCCACCATGATGCACGATGCCGTCGCCGCTCCGACGCAGCCCTCGATCATAGAATCTTTGTCCATCACCGCGCCCCCGCTGCTGGTGGAGGCGTTCATGGGGGATAACCCGTGGGACAGCAAGGAAGGGCATTATGACCGCCCTTCATCGTCCGCGCCGGGGGAGCTGGCGCGCTATGGCGAGGCGGTGGATATCGTCATTGGCAGCGGCAAGGCGAGCACGTCCTACCTGCAGCGCCAGATGCGGATCGGCTATAACGAGGCGGCGCGACTGATCGAGCGGATGGAGGCCGAGGGCGTCCTTTCGGCGCCGGATCATCTCGGCCGGCGCGAGTTGCTCGGCACCGCCTTCTCCGCTCGGGTTCGACTGCTCGACGATCCCGAGGATGTCACCGACGATTCGATGGCCCAGCTCGTCGAGCTCGAGGCTCGGCTCGATAGTGCGATCGAGCGGGCCGACAGCGACGCGGCCGATGTTGTGATGAAGCAGGCTTCGGCCCGGGTGCCGAGCGGCAGCGGCCCCTCTTATCGGCGGGTGGTTGACGACGTGCTGGCGTCGGGCCGGGCTTCGGTCACGACGCTCCAGCGTCGCATGGGCCTTGGTCCTGATGTCGCGGCAGGGTTCATTGCGCAGATGGAGGCGGACGGGATCGTCTCGGCCCCTGATGCGGTCGGCCTTCGTGAGGTGCTGCCGGCGGCGGCGCTGCTGCGGGCGGCGCTGCCAGAGCGGCCCGCGATGGCGACTATCATGCTGGCAGACGATGCGGCGGCCGATCCGCTCGCCGGGATCATGCCCGAGGTGGCGGCGGCGAGTGCGCGCGAGCAGGCCATTGCGCGGTCCGTGGAGGGCATGCTGGCGCGGGTCGAGCGGCAGGCGGGCCGATTCGACGGCGAGGCGCAGTCGGCCATCCGCCAGATCACCGAGCGGGCGCTGATGCTTCTGGCGCGGCGCGACGCGATCAACGCCGACATCCGCGACCTGTTCAGTTTTGCCAAGGATATTGGCTTCAACGTGCGCGGGCTGCGCGGCGCGATCGGGGACCTGCGCGAGCCCGAGGACGAACGCAAGCAGCGCGAGGCGCAGCGGGAAGCCTATCGCGGCGCTCTCGGCATCGAGGGGCCGGAGAACGTGGTGGAGATCGTGAAGCCGGCCGCGGCGGTGCCGGCGGCGGCCAAGCGGATCACGGCCAAAGAGAAGAATTACCAATCGACCCGCGCGCTGATCGCCGCGGGCCGGATCGCAGACGCTGGGTAGGAGAGACAGGGTGACGGGGGCGATAGCAGAGGCTGCGGGCGCGGACAGCGTGAGCGGGCGGTCGGTCATGATGTCGACGGTCGATTTCGGGGCGATGGCCTGGAAGGAACTGAACGACATGGGCAATGCCGAGCGCTTCGTGGCGCATGCGGCGGGGCGGATCATCCATGTCCGCGAGTGGGGCTGGGTTGCCTATGACGGGCAACGCTGGTCGACCGAGGATGGCGAGCGGCTCGCGACTCTGGTGGCGCACAAGGTGGCGCGCGGCGTGCGCGACGAGATCGATGCGCTGGCAGACATGCCCGAGGATGTCGCGAAGCGTCGGTTCGGCGAGTGGTGCACCGAGGAAATGCGCAAGGAGCGGGTGCAGCAGCTCTACAAGCATGCCGTGCAATCGGGGAATGCCGGGCGCACCAAGGCTATGCTCGACCAGGCCGGGGCGCTCGACACGCTCAACCGGCCGATGGACGCGTTCGACGTCGATCCGCTGTGCATCAATGTCGGCAACAAGACGCTGCGCCTGGTGCGTCGCGGCGTTCCCGACGAGTGGGAGCGGTATTGGCAGGTCGAGGACCGATCGCATGACGAGGCCGACCTGCTGACGCGCGTGGCGACCTGCGACTATGATCCCGACGCGAAGTGCCCGGAATGGGAAAAGCACCTCGCCGAATGCTTGCCCGATGAGGCGGTGCGCAAATATTTCCAGGTGCTGATGGGCTATGCCATGACGGGGCGCACCGACGAGCAGATCTTCGTGATGCTGCAGGGGCGCGGCGGCGACGGCAAGTCGACCACGATGAACGTGATCCGGATGATCCTGGGCGGTTATGCGATCGCTGCGGCGGTCGAGAGCTTCCTCGACACCGGCATCCGATCCGGCGCGGACGCCAGCCCCGACCTGATGCGCTTCGCGGGCGATACGCGGCTGATCTGCGTTGGCGAGCCGAAGCGGGGCGCGCGCCTGGCCGAGGAGCGGGTGAAGCAGTTCACCGGCGACAGCCCGATCCAGGCGCGGCCGATGTATGGCGATCTGATCGAATATGAGCCGCGCGGGCTGGTGGTGCTCGAATGCAACGCCAAGCCGCGCATTGCCGGCGACGACGACGGGATCTGGCGGCGCATCGTCGTCGTGATGTTCCCGCGCCAGTTCAAGGGCGATGCCATCGAGAAGGGGCGGAAACGCCGCCTGCTGGCCGAGGGGCCGGGCATCCTCAACTGGCTGCTCGAAGGGGCGCGGCAGTGGCTGGAGCGCGGCCTGGAGCCGCCGCAGAGCATCGTCGATGCGGTCGAGGAGTATCGCCGTTCGGCAAACCCTTTCGGCGAATGGCTCGCCACGCGCGTCGACACCAGTGATCCGAACGCGCGATGCGGATCGAAGGCGCTGTACGACGATTACAAGGCGTTCTGCGAGGCCGATGGCATCGGCGATCGCGACATCATGAACAGCACCGCGTTCGGGCGCGCGCTTGGCGATCGGCAGATCAGCGTCGGCGGCAAGGATGGCAAGGGCGCCAAGTGGCGTCGCGGGGCCAAGCTGCGCGATGCGAGTGCGCTGCTCGACGGCGGCGCAGGCGGCATCGGCGTGGGCTTGGGCGACGACTTCGAACCGGCCTGACGGACAGTTAACGGACAGTTGAACCGGACTGTCCGTGGTTTCAGAAAGCGGCGCCGCAAAGGTGGAAAGTGGTGGAAAAGTCAATAGGGCAAATGGGGTGAAATGGCGGTGAGAACTGTCTGTCTGTCCGTAAACTGTCCGTCGCTGTAGGCCGCAGAATTCCGCCGATCACGGACAGTACGGATAGTACGGACGGTTTCACCAAGACTTCCCTATGCCGGTGCGAGCGCATGCGTGGCAATGGGATAACTGTCCGACTGTCCGTATTATAACTACAAGGATTTAGAGAATGGAATATTGGTGGACCTTTGAGGCTGTGCAGGAGCGTTTGATTGAGGCGATGGGCTTCCTCGATCGCGTGTCGGGCGGCGGGCGCAACCCCTATGCCAGCGACGGGCCGTGGAGCCAGATCGTGCGCGATCGGCTTGTCGACTATGTCGATGTCGATGCGCTGCGCGAGCAGGGCGCCCGGCCGCGCGGCGGGCTCAATGCGGGCGAGGTCGACCGGATGGAAGAGGCGCTCGACTGGATCAAGCATGTTCCGGTGCGGGGCGCGCATCGCAAGCTGGTGGGCGTGGTGGTGCAGCAGCTGCTGAACGGTGGAAGCCAGGTGCGGTGGGATGAGGTGAAGCTGCGCCTGCGCTCCAAGGACAGCCCGGAGGCGCTGCGCAAGGGCTATTCGCGGTCGATCACCCGGATCGCCGAGCGGCTGAATGGTGGCAAGTGATTGATATTCTAGCGTCAAACGGAAAATCGACAGCGGCGAAAATAATAGGTGTCCGCTTCGAGGGTCATTTGGGCTTATAGCTCGCTACGCTCGGGGCATCCGCATGCGGACACGTCGAGCATCCTCTCCTGAACCTTCACCGCGCCCGCATCGTCCCCATTCGATGCGGGCGCGGTGCGTTGTGGGCCATGTCATGGGCAAGCTTGCACGCCTGCCTTCGATGCTGGCCGCACTGCCGCCCAGGCTGGCGTCCGCGGCGGTCGATCGGAAGGATCGGGATCGCCAGCGTGACGATCAGGCATGGCGCAAGCGGTACAAGACGGCGCGGTGGCAGAAGCTTCGCTGGTCGGTGCTGGTGCGGGACCTGTTCACCTGCCGATGGCCGGGCTGCGGCAAGGTTGAGGCTGACACGTCGAAGCTCGTCGCGGATCACCGCAAGGCGCACCGCGGCGACGAGGCGCTGTTCTGGGATGACACGAACCTCTGGACCCTCTGCAAGACGTGCCACGACAGCCGGAAACAACGGCAGGAGCATGCGGAGCGAGCGCGCGGAGGCTGAGAGGGGGGGCGGGTCGAAAGTCTAGGACCCCCTCGGCCCCTAGACCGCATCCGATCCCATTTGGAGATTTTTTCTTGGACGATCGATATTTCGACCTGCTCGGGGATGAGGTCCCGCCGGAGCATACGGGTCGCGGTCGGCCCCCGCATGTCGTCACGCACGAAAAACGCTTGAAAGTCATGCTGTTGCTGGCACTCGAAAAAACCGAGGACGAAGTAGCGGCGGCGATCGGGATCTCGGGGCCGACATTGCGGAAGCATTATTTTCGTCAGCTGAAGGTTCGTGGTGACGCCCGACTGCGGCTCGATGGCGAGATCATGGCGGCGCTGGCGCGCGAAGCTGCCGGCGGAAACGTCGGTGCGCTCAAGGCGCTAACTGCCATGCTCGACAAGCACGATCAGGTGAAGCTGGCGAAGACGGTGAGCAATCGCCAGTCAGCGCAACCTGCCCCTCCACCGCTCGGCAAAAAGGAAAAGGCCAAGGCTGCCGCGGGACAGGTCGGGGGCAAATTTGCGCCGCCGCCGCAACCGCGACTGATGAACTGAGGTGGCGTATCAGCTGACCTGGTCGACAGCGTGTGTCGACTGGGAAGAACGAATCGTCGATCGGCGCTCGCTGATCCCGCTCGATCCCTTGTTTCCGCACGAAGCTGAGGCGGCACTTGCGGTCTTCAAGTCGCTCCGTATCGTGGACGTGCCCGGGCAGCCGACCCTCGGCGAAGCATGCGAACAGTTCGTGTTCGACTTCGTCGCCGCGATCTTCGGGGCCTATGACGCCGACAATGCTCGTCGGTTGATCACCGAGTTCTTCCTGCTGATCAGCAAGAAGAACGCGAAATCGACGATCGCCGCGGGGATCATGATCACCGCGCTGATCCGCAACTGGCGTCACTCGGCGGCGTTGCTAGTCTTGGCGCCGACCAAGGTGATCGCCGACAACGTCTTCGTTCCTGCGATGGGGATGGTGCGGCTCGATCCTGAGCTGAGCGAGCTGCTCAAGGTGGTCGAGCACCTGCGGACCATTCGACACCTTGTTACCCAGGCCGAATTGAAGGTGGTCGCGGCGGACACGGAAACGGTGGGCGGCCAAAAAGCAGCGTTCGTGCTGGTCGAGGAGCTTTGGCTGTTCGGCAAGCGGCACAACGCTGCAAGCATGTTGATGGAGGCGACGGGCGGGCAGGTGTCCCGTCCAGAGGGCTTCACCGTATATCTGAGCACTCACAGCGATGAAGCGCCTGCTGGCGTCTTCAAAGACAAACTCCAGGCCTTCCGGAATGTTCGCGATGGCGAGATCGTTGATCCTCGCAAGCTCGGCATGCTGTACGAATGGCCTGACGCGATGCTTGAGTCGGACGCCTATCTCGATCCGCGAAATTTCTATGTGACCAATCCGAACCTTGGTCGATCAGTGGACGAGCTGTGGTTAACTGAGAAGCTGGCGGAGGCACTACGCGGCGATGGCGAGGGCAAGCAGGTCTTCCTCGCCAAACACTTGAACGTCGAGATCGGGCTCCGGCTTGGCCGCGACCGCTGGCGCGGCGCGGATCATTGGGAGGCGGCCCATGCGCCCGAACTGGTCAGCCTCGACGAGCTGCTCGCGCGGGCCGAAGTGGCGACGGTGGGGATCGATGGCGGCGGGCTCGACGATCTGTTCGGGTTCTGCATCATCGGCCGCTGCAAGGTTACGAAGCGCTGGATGGTCTGGGTCAGGGCTTGGGCGCATCGGTCGGTGCTGGAACTACGCAAGGAAATCGCACCGCGGCTGCTCGATTTCGCCAAGGATGGCGATCTGGTGCTGATCGAGGAGCCTGATCAGGATCTCCGCGAGGTCGCGGACCTGATCGTCATGCTCCACGGTGCGGGGCTGCTGCCCGACGAATATGGAGTTGGAGTCGATCCTGCAGGGATCACGGCGCTGATCGACGAGGTGATGGGCCGGCCGGAACTGGCCGGGCTCGATAAGCTGATGGTGCCGGTGGCGCAGGGCTATCGGCTGTCGCCCAACATCTGGGGGGCGGAACGAAGGTTGAGTAGCGGGGCAATGGTCCATTGCGGTCAGCCGCTGCTGGCATGGTCCGTCGGCAACGCGAAAGCCGAGCAGCGCGGCAGCGCGGTAGTCATCGAGAAGGCAACAGCAGGCAAGGCGAAGATCGACCCGCTGATCGCGATGTTGAACGCCTTCCATCTGATGAGCAGGAATCCGGAAGCAGTCGGTCCCTCGGTCTACGGGGAACGCGGCTTGCTGATCATGTGAGGGCCGAATGAGGATCTGGAATATGTTCCGCGGCCGCCCCGACGCGGGGCCATCCGCGCCCGCCTGGCCGATGGCTGCGAACAGCATGTCGATCGCCAGTACGCCCGAGCAGATCGCGGAGTTTCTGCGCGATGGCGGCGGGGCCGAAACGAAGAGCGGAGAGTTCGTCACTCCACAATCGGCGATGGGGATCGCGGCCGTCTATCGGTGCGTAACGCTGATCAGCGGGGCGGTGGCGACGATGCCGCTTCACCTGAAACGCCGGATCGACGAGCGCACTCGGGAAGATGCTTCGGATCATCCGCTGTGGACGGTGCTGCGCCGACGGCCGAACCGCTGGCAGACGCCGTCGCAATTCAAGCGGCAACTGCAGTCGCAGGCGCTGCTGCGCGGCCGCGGTTATGCGATGAAGGTCCGGAGCGGGAACCGCATCATCGGCCTGATCCCGCTCCATCCTGACCGGGTGCGGACGGAGCAGATCGCCGACTATTCACTGGAGCATGTCTACACGAAGAGGGACGGCGGCCAGATCACAATCCCGCAGCGAGATATGTTCCACCTGGTGGGCATGTCGCTTGACGGTGTCGCGGGTCTTTCGGTGCTGGGCTGCGCCCGGGAGACGATCGGTTCGGCTATCGCGATGCGCACGCACGGCGCCGGACTGTTCAAGAACGGCACGAATTTAGGCGGGGTGCTTAGCCACCCCAGCAAGCTCGGCAAGGATGGGGTGGAGACGCTCCAGGCGAGCCTGGAGAATTACCGAGGCTCTGAGAACGCCGGCAAAAATCTGGTGCTCGAAGAAGGGATGACGTTCGAACGGCTTGGCATGACGAACGTGGACGCCGAGTTCGTGGCGTCCCGAGCGTTCGAGGACAAGCACATCTACATGTTCTTCGGGGTGCCGCCGCATATGGCCGGCGATACTACGGGTAGCACGAGCTGGGGCTCTGGTATCGAAATGCAGACCCTCGGCTTTCAGGCTTACACGCTCGAAGACTGGCTCACGACGTGGGAAGAAACGATCACGCGCGATTGCCTTGAGGATGATGATCCCAAGGTGTTTCCTTGGTTCAACCGGGCGGCCGCCGTGAAGAACGACATCAAGACCCGCACCGCGGCTTACAGCGCGGGTCGGGCCGGGGGTTGGCTGTCCAAGAACGACATCCGTGCTCTCGAAAACCTCAATCCGATCGAGGGTGGCGACGATTACAACGCGCCGCTCAATTCCAATGTCACGCCCAGCAGCTCCTCGGAGGAATCTCCCGATGATCAACGGAAGCAATAGGCGCGTCTTCGCGCGCGAGCGCCCCGGCGCCGTGCATGTGCCTGGCGATCGTAAGGTGTCGGCTTTCACGCCGGCCAGTGTGATTGACCGCTGGAATGCCGAAGCCGCCGGCGTGCGCGCGGTTGCCGGCGGTGACAATGTCATTACGATGTTCGACATCATCGGCGAGGATTGGTGGACCGGTGGCGGCGTCACGGCGAAGAAACTGACAGCCCAGCTCCGCGCGATCGGCGAGCGCCCAGTCGAGGTGCAGATCAATTCGCTCGGCGGGGACATGTTCGAAGGCCTGGCGTGTTACAACGTCCTGCGCGAGCACCCGCAGCCGATCACCGTCAAGATCATGGGCATGGCGGCATCGGCGGCCTCGATCATCGCTATGGCGGGCGATACCATCCAGATCGGCGCGGCGTCGTTCCTCATGATCCATAATTGCTGGGTTGTCGCGGCCGGCAATCGTCACGAGTTCCGCGAGGTCGCGGACTGGATGGAGCCGTTCGATCGTGCGATGTCCGATGTCTACGCCGCGCGAACCGGGCAAAAGCAGCCTGAGATCGCCGGGTGGATGGATGCCGAAACCTACATGTCGGGCAGCCTCGCTATCGAGCGCGGCTTCGCCGACGAGCTGCTTCCGGCCGATCAGATCTCCACCGACAATGATGCTAAGGCCAGCGATCGTCTGGTCAACGACCTGAGGGCGATGGAGCTGACGCTCGTCGCCAGCGGGATGACGCGCAGCGACGCGCGCGCTCGCATATCGAAGATCAAGGGCACGCCAGGCGCTGCCCCTGAACCCGCCACGCCCGGCGCTGGCGAACCCGAATGGCTTGGCGCTGCCGCCGAGCTTCTCAAGACCCTACGCTCCTAGAAAGGAAGCAACATGAAGACCGACTATATCCTCGGCCTCGCCGGGGCGACGGCGCTTGCCTCGGCTCCGCGCGCTGTGATGGCCCGCCCGCGTGCCGACGCCACCACTGATCCGAAGCTTCTCTTCGAGCAGCTCAATGCGGCCGTTACCGCAATGCGCGATAAGGTCGACGCCACTGGCAAGAAGGTCGATGGCCTCGATCTCGAAGAGATCAACAAGATCAACGCCACCGTCGGTGAGCTGCAGAAGTCGCTCGACACGGCCAACGAGCAGATCGCCGCGCTCAAGCTCGGCGGCCCTGGCGACAGCAAGATGTCAGCGAAGGACAAGGAACATGTCGCCGCGTTCAATGACTTCACCCGCGCGGGCAAGGTCGAGGCCCGTGGCGCCACCTTCTCCGATCCCGATGGGGGCTTTCTGACGCCGAAGCAGGTCGACACTTCAATCTCGCGGATACTCGGCAAGACGGTCGCGATGCGGCGCCTCGCCACGGTCATGTCGATCTCGGGCGACACCTATGTGAAGCACAAGGGCCTGGGCGGCGCTGCGTCGGGCTGGACCGGAGAAGGAGACTCGCGCAACGAGACCAACACGCCACAGCTGGCACGTCTGGAGTTCGAAACTGGCGAACTTTATGCTGAGCCGGCTGCTACGCAGAAGTTCCTCGACGATTCGGTCGCAGACGTCGAGAGCTGGTATGCCGAAGAGGTGGGCATCGAGTTCGCTGAGAAGGAAGGCGCTGCGTTCGTCAGCGGCGATGGTACCAAAAAGCCGCGCGGCTTCCTGTCCTACACACCGGTTGCCAATGCTTCCTATGCCTGGGGCAAGGTCGGCTACGTCAAGACCGGCGGCGCAACTGGCTTCCAAGTGGCGTCCAGTTCGGTGAACCCTGCTGATTGTCTGATCGACCTCGTCCACGGCCTAAAATCCGGCTACCGCCAAAGCGCGTCGTTCCTCATGAACGATCTCACGCTTGCGGAAGCTCGCAAGCTGAAGGACAGCGAGGGTCGCTGGATTTGGCAGCCGTCGCTGCAGGTGGACAAGCCCGAGCTGCTGCTCGGCAAGGGAGTCGACACCGACGACAACATGCCGGACATCGGCGCCGGCGCGTTCCCGATCGCCTTTGCCGATTTCGCTCGCGCATACCTGATCGTGGAGCGGCTCGGCCTGCGCGTACTGCGCAACCCCTACAAAACTAACGGCGTGGTGTTCTTCTACACCACGAAGCGGGTCGGCGGCGGTCTGCAGAACTTCGAGGCGATCAAGCTTCTTAAGGTCTCGGCCTAACCGCTCGGGGCGGGCCATCGGCTCGCCCCATTACGTTCGGCGATCCGTCCGAGCGCCCAGGGATCGGCCTAGGCCGCATCCGCAATTTACAGGTGATCCATGAAGGATATTTACAGCCGCGTCTCTGTGGCCCGCGCAATCGCGCCGGTCTCCGATGGCGACAATACCGCCCTCGTGTCGGCAATCATCGACATGCAGGGTTTTCACAGCCTCCTGTTCATCATCGCGGCCGGCTCGCTCGCCGATGTCGATGCAACCTTTACGGTGCTGGTGGAGGACGGCGATGTCGCCAACCTCTCGGACGCCGCAGCGGTTGCCGATGGCTTCCTGCGCGGCACCGAAGCGGATGCATCGTTCACGTTCGCCGACGACAATGTCGTCAAGAAGATCGGCTATGTCGGCAACAAGCGTTATGTCCGCCTGACCGTCACGCCTGCGAACAACGCCTCGGCGGCACTATTCAGCGCGATCGCTGTCCAGGGTGACGCCGAACTGCAGCCGGTCGCCTAAGCAACATTGAGGCGGAGGCAGTTATGGCTTTGATCTCGCTCGCGTTGGCGAAGGCCTGGTTGCGGGTCACAAACAGCGCGGAGGATGCGACGATCGAGGGCCTGATCGCCTCCGTCTCAAGCCATATGGAAAACGAGTATGGCGTGATCGTCGATCGCGTCGCGGAGAAGATTTGGACGTTCGATCAGTTCAAGTCGTTCATGGTGTTGACCGGCGTGCCGGTCGATCGCGAAGGCCTGGTGCTCACGTATATCGATCCCGCCGGCGACGAGCAGGTGCACGCCGGGGTGCGAGCGACGCTGTTTGGGAAGCATGTCCGGCTGCTGCCGGCGATCGGCGCGAGCTGGCCGGCGACGGCAGCGGGCGGGGCCATCATTACCGTCACCGCGGCGGCGGGGTGGGTAGATGATGCGGACGTGCCCGCCGACGTCGTCACTGCGGCGCGTCTCGGGCTGGCCACCTGGTATGACGATCGCACCGCGCCATTTCCTAAGAGTGCCTGCGAGCTGCTCGAAGCTTATCGGCTGCGGCGCGTCTGATGGCGCGGACGGGCTCGATCATCAAGGCGGAGGATCTCGACACGTTGATCCGCCTCGAAGCGCAGTATCCGGTCGCGGATACGGTCTACCGGACGCAAGACGAGGTCGAATGGACGCTCGTCGAGGAAATATGGGCGCAGGTGCGCGATGTACTGCCGAGCAAGGGCGAGCAGATCGATGGCTCGATCGAGCAGGCACGGCGGCCGGCGCGGATAAGGATGCGGTGGCGGGACGATATCGACGGCAGCATGCGTGTCGTCGTCGATGGTCGCGTGATGCAGATCATATCGGGACCGGCGATGATGGGTCGCCGCGAGGGGACCGAGATCATCGCCGAGGAATATTCGACGCCGGGTTCGCCGGTCGAGGTGGAGGGCTGATATGAGCGACAGAGAAGCTTGCGTGAAGATCGTCAGCGATGGTTCGCCTGCAGGAACCCGCGTTCTGGCGATGCCAGGCGAAGTGCCGCTGGACGGCGCGGTTGTCGCGATCAACTGGTCGATCGGCGTCGATCAGATCGGCACGGCCGAGGTGACCTTGGGTTATTTTCCGGTCGAGGTGGAAGGCCGGCTCGCGGTCAAGATGCGGCACCCCGTAACGGGGGAACTGAAAACCGTGTCGCAGATAGGTTTCAGCGATGGCGAGGCTTGGGAGCCGGATCAGGTCGCGGGCTGATGGCTGGAGAGATCGAGGGGCTCCGCGAGCTGGATGCGTTGCTCGCGGCCCTGCCCGACAACCTCATCAACAAGGTGCTGCGCGGCGCGGCCAAGGAAGGGGCGAAGGTTATAGCCGCCGAGGCAGCCCTGCTCGTCCCGGTCGAGCATGGCGACACGCGCGAGTCGATCGGGGTTGGCAGCTCGCGCGTGAACCGGGACGGCACGGTGAGCTGCCGGATCAGGACGAAAGGGCCGGGCGCCTACAAGGCACCCTGGCTGGAATGGGGAACCGCGGCGCATCTGATCAGTGTGCCCGAGGAACAGCTGCCCGATGCGAGCACCAGCAAGGGCGTCTTCAAGATGAGCATCCGCGCGGTCAACCGGGCGGCTCGGCGAGGCAGCCTGATCATCGACGGCAAGTTCGTCGATGCGGTCCATCATCCCGGCGCGCGGCCGCACCCTTTCATGGGGCAGGCGCTGGAAAACAAGCGCGCGGAGGCCGTCGCTGCGGCGGCGAGCTACATCCGCGCAAGATTGAACAAGGCCGGGCTTGCAGCACCGGCCCCTGCCGAGGACGCGCAATGAGCGACGTTGCCATCGCATGCTATGTGCTGGCCGAGTCATCGAGCGTCACGGCGCGCGTCCCGATCGATAGGATCATCGGCGGAGATCTACCGCTGGAGATCGGCCTGCCGGCAATCGGGATCAAGACGGTCACGATCAACTATGACGATTATCTTGCCGATGCGCCCGAGCGCCGCGCGCGTGCCCGCACGCGGGTAACGGTGCACGGCCGCACGCTTACAGACGTGAAGGAGATCCTGCTGCTCTGCCGGCAGGCGCTCGGGCGGTCGATCGTCACGGTTCCGGGTTTCACGATGGTGGCGATCGCCGTGGGGCCGACCGGGCCGGACATGACGATCCCCGGCCCCAAGATACGCTATCAATCACAGGATTTCATGATCGGGTTCAACGAACCGACCCGATCCGAATAGCTTTGCCAGTCACAGGCAAATATCCGCCCGCGTCCCGACAATGGGCCGCGGGCCTTTTCTTGAGCAAAGGAAATAAGCATGAGCGGTATTGAAGCTGCGGCAGGCTCTAGAGTCTATGTGGTCGCGAATGCCCCCGCAACATTCGATGCGGCCGGCTATGCTGCGCTGACCAAGGTGCTGGTCGGCTTGGTCGGCTCCGTCCCTGAAATCGGCGACGAGTTCGAGCTGGCGACGTTCAAGACGCTCGCCGGTACGACCGAGAAGGACAAGGGCGGCAGCGATAGCGGCGGCATCACGATCCCCATTGCGCTGGCGGTAGACGACGCCGGCCAGATCATCCTCGATACGGCGGCGGCCGGGCGCGGCAAGATATCATTCTGCGTCCTGACGCGCTCGGGTATCGCCTTCTGGAATTATGGCCTGGCAATGAGTTTCAAGACCACGATCGGCGGCGGCGGAACCGATGTTATCACCAAGAACGCGGTGATGCAGTTCACGAAGACGTGGGTGCAGGTCAACCCGGCCTGATCCTGAGATCCGGCCGCGTTCCATGCGGCCGGTGAACGTGCCGGCCTGTTCTTTCGGGTGGAGCAGGCCGGCGCCCAACCCGTCACCCGAGCACCCGAACACCCGAGGAGATTTTGCATGTTCGACATGAATACGCTCGCCGTGGCGGAAACCGGCTTCCTGCATTTGAAGGGGCCGAAGAACGCCCTGCTGTACCTCGGCGAAAAGAAAGTTGGCATCACGCTGTGGAGCCCTGGATCGGCCGAGTTTGCCCAGGCCGAGGCCGACAATGAGAATGAGGTGCTGGCGCTAGCCCGTGAAAATGGCGGCAGGGCCGATGAGACGCCGGCCCAGAAGGCCGAGCGTGAAGCGCGCCTGTTCGCCAAGATCACGAAGAGCTTCGACAACTGGACCTATACCCCGAAGGGCGGGGCGAAGCTGACTGGAGCTGAGTTGTTCCGGGCCGCCTATGCGGATCGGTCGATCGGCTTCATTCTGCAGCAGGTGAAGACCAAGCATGGCGACTGGGGCCTTTTTACGAACGGCTCGGCCGAGAGCTGAGCCTGTATGTGCGGCACCTCGCCTGGTTGGGCGCGGTGCCGCGCGACAAGGATGCGGCAGGGGTGTCGACCAAAGCGCCACTGCTGACGCGTCTGGAACGGGACAAGAAGCAGGGCATCGTCCATGACATGCCGCCCTGCCCATCACAGTTCCTGGTCTCCTATCTGATGGAGATCGGGCCGATGGAGATCTCGGGAGAAAGCAAGCTCCCGATCAGCCATCGCGAGATCCACTATTGGCAGCAAAACAGCGGGGTGAGATTGTCGCCGTGGCAGTCGAAGCTGCTGCGCCGGCTCTCAGCCGAGTTCGTCGCCGAAAGCCGGCGAGCTGAAGATCCCGACTGTGTATCGCCGCTCGGCAAGGCACCCGCGAAAGCGGATCTCGCGCTGGTCGATCGGCAGGTCGAGGCGATGCTGTCGCTGATCGCGGTGAAGGCTTAGCGGCCCGCTGCCATGAATGATTACGGGATTGTCCCAGCGGCGGCTTCGGCCGCCGTTTTTATTGGAGCTGTGCGATGAACCAGGGAGTTGCAGACGCCGGCACCCTGTCGGCCAGCTTTCAGCTGAAATATGACCAACTCGTCAGTTCGGTGAACGATGTTCGTTCGCTGATGGGCGACATGCAAAAGACGGTCTCGCTCACCACGAGCCTGATGGTCCGCGAGAATAACAGTGTCGAGAAGTCGGCGCTTAGCCTAGCCCGGCAAATCGAGGCGCAGGCCGACAGCTTCGGCATGTCGGCGGCGGCGGCCCGCGCGTACCAGGCCGAGGTCAAGGCCGGAGCTGCCGCTGCGGCAGGTTACGACGGTGCGGCGGCGAAGATCAGGGAAGCTGCGCAACGCCTATATGATCTCGAATATGCCGCGATGCGATCGGCGAAGGCCGAAGCCGAGGCGGCCGCTGAGGCGAAGGCTGCCGCCCAGATCGAAGCGGAGGCGGTTCGCGCTGCGGCTGCGGCGCACGCGCTGTTTGAGGCCAAGGTTCGGCAGGGCGCCGCGGCGTTGCGGGAGATGGAGGCCGCCGAGAAGGCGAGCGCGATGCAGGCGCAGGCCGAGGCGGTCCGTTCTGCTGCAGCTGCGCATCAGCTGTTCGAGGCGCGCGTCCGCCAGGGCGTGACCGCGATGCGCGAACAGGATGTCGCCGCCGCGAAGGATGCCGCCGCGCTGGAACGGCTGCGCGAGATGATCGATCCGGCCGCGGCTGCCCAGGATCGCCTCAATCACGAGCTGGCAGAAGCCGCGCGGATAATGATTGCGGCCGGGCATGGTTCGGCGGATCTGGCCCGCGCTCAGGGGCTTCTGACCGAGCGCAGCAAAGGCGTTGTCGGCAGCAGCGGCGCGATGAAATCCGGCATGCAGCAGCTGTCGTTCCAGTTGAACGATGTGGCGGTCGGCTTCGCGGCAGGCACGCCGCCGATGGTGATCTTCGCGCAGCAAGGCGGCCAGGTCATCCAAGCGATGCAGCTGATGTCCGGGGAATCGAAGGGACTGCTCGGCTTCCTTGGCGGCCCATGGGGTATGGTGCTGACCAGCGCGCTTGTCGTGCTGTCTCCCTTCGTCGGCAAGCTCTTCGAGGGTGGTGAGGCGGCCAAGGCGCAGGAAGAGGCGCTGAAGGAACAGGCCAAGGCCATCGCCGACCTCGATCAGATTACCGGCGCTGGCAACAAGACGCAGGCGCAGAGAGTCGCCATCGGCGTTGCGGCGGCGAAGGCCGCGCTCGAAGCGGCGCAGGCCACGCGGCAGCAGACCAAGGCCGAGCTTGAGCGGATGCTCGCCATCGCCAATGCGCCCGTCATCAATGCACCGCGTGGTGAGGGTGCCAATGCTGGTGCGGCACTGGCGCAAGACATCGCGCGTTCGAGTGCTGTCAGTCTCCAGAAGCTGCTCGATCAGACCAATGCGAGCATCGTGAAGAATGAGCGCTCGCTGCGTGCGTCCGACATCCCCGGTATGATGGCGAAGATCACCGCCATGACCGATAAGAACTCGGCGGCGACACAGCGCCTTACCGATGCCCAGACGCTGCTCAAGCAGGCCTATAGCCGTGGTGACATCGGGCAAGCCGAGTTCATCCGTCGCGGCCTCGATCTGCAGCACCAGCTCGATGCCGTCGCCAACTCGGGCAAGCTCGCCGCTGCCGCGCAGCGTGAGCACAACAAGGATGTGCGCGACGGCGTCCGGGCTGAGAAGGAATATGAAAAGTCGCTGCTCGGTCGTATCCAGTCCGGCACGTTCCTCGGGCAATTCACCAGCGCGATGGACAAGAATCCGATCGTCAACGACAACGATATCTTCAAGGGCCTGCCAACCGATCTCAGCGCACAGATGAAAGAGATCGAGGACGCGCGCGCGGGGATCGAGCGCCTCGCCGAAGCCGAGAAGCAGTTCAATCTCGATCAGTTGCACGAGCAGCTCGAATTAACGGCGCATCTTTCGGACTCGCTCGGCGAGAGCCTGTCCGCTGCGTTCGGCAAGGGCGGTGCGGCGCTGGGCAGTATGGTCAAGATCCTGGGCGATTATGGCAAGCGGCAGCAGGCGATCGACGAGCAGACGCAGGATGCCGCCGTCCGCAAGAAGCTCCATGACGATGAGCAGCTGACCTCGATGCTCGACCTGACCGGGGCGGCCAAGGGGCTCTTCAAGGAACATAGCACCGGTTATAAGGCCATGGCTGCCGCCGAGAAGGCCCTGACGATCGTCCAAGTGGCGCGCACCGCTGTTGCCGTCGCTGAGGGTGCGGCGAACATGTTCGCCTCTGCGGGGCCGCTCGGGTTCCCACTTGTCGCCGCGATGCTCGGCGTCATGGCGTCGCTCGGCTTTTCGGGGGGCGGTTCGTCGGCCACGGCGCGATCGACGAATGAAGGCAAGGGCACCGTCTTCGGTGCCAGCTCTGCGAAGAGCGACAGCATCAAGCGTTCGCTGGATTTCCTTGGGGATCTCGACGGCCAGATGCTGGTCTATTCGCGCGAGATGGCGGCGAGCCTCAAGAATATCGAGAGCCAGATCGGCGGCGTGACCAATCTCGTGCTGCGCAATGGGCTGGACGATGTCAGCGGCAAGATGAACGTGCAGACGGGCTATGACGCGACGATTGGTAAGAACCTGTCGAACCTGATCCTCGGCGGCGTGCCCGGTCTGATCGTTGGTCCGCTGCTGGCGAAGATCCCGGTGATCGGCGACATCCTCGGCATCGCGCAGAAGCTGCTCGGCGGACTGTTCGGTACCAAGACGAAAGTCGTCGGCTCGGGCATTTACGGCGCCCCGCAATCGCTCGGCGACATCGATAGTATGGGTTTCGATGGACAGACATTCGCGGATATCCAGAAGAAGAAGAAGGTCTTCGGCCTGACGTCGTCGACCAAATATTCGACGCAATATGGAGCGCTCGACGACACGATCTCCGCGCAGTTCGGGCAGCTGCTGCTCAGCTTCGGCGATACGATAAAGCTAGCGGCGGGTCCGCTGGGCGTAGACCTCGACAGCATCAGCACGCGGCTCGACGGGTTCGTCGTCGATATCGGCAAGATCGACCTAGACGGTCTGTCGGGCGACGAGATCCAGAAGAAACTGGAAGCGGTGTTCGGCGCACAAGCCGACAAGATGGCGCAATATGCCGTCAGCGGGCTCGATAAGTTTCAGAAGGTCGGCGAAGGCTATTTCGAGACGCTGGTGCGCGTCGCCGGCACCGTCGACACGGTCACGACGTCTCTCACCCAGCTGGGACTTGCCAGCGCGTCGCTCGGTATCGATGCGAGCATGTCGATCGCGGGTTTCTTCGACAGCGCGTCTTCCTACGCCAGCGCGGCCAACAGTTATTTCGAGACCTATTACAGCGATGCCGAACAGGCCGCCGCGAAGACGGCGCAGCTGGGCAACGTGTTCACGGCGCTGGGCATCACGATGCCGGATACCATCGCGTCGTTCCGGTCGCTCGTCGAGGCGCAGGACCTGACCACGGCGGCGGGGCAGCAAACATATGCATCGCTGATACAGCTCGCGCCGGCCTTCGCCGAGATTGCTAGCGGGGCGCGAAATGCGGCATCGGCCGCGGGGATCTTGCGAGAGCGCAACGATCTGGAGCGGCAGCTGCTCGAGCTGAACGGTGACACGGCCAAGCTGCGGGAGCTGGACCTCGCCGCGGTCGATCCTACCAACCGCGCGGTGCTTGAGCAGATCCAGGCGAAGCAGGATCAGATCGCGGCCGAACAGGCGGCGCAGGCAGCCTCCCAAGCCGCCCAACAGGCTGCCCAGCAGGCGGCGGCCGAGGCGCAGAGGCAGGCCGAGGAGGCGGTGCGCGCTGCAGAGCAGCTACGCAATGCGTGGACGTCGATCGCCGACAGCATCATGGATGAGGTGAAGCGCATTCGCGGAGAGAGCGCGACCGGCGGCCAGAACTTTGCGCAGCTGCAGGGGTCCTTCAATGCGGCGTCGATCGCTGCTCGTCTCGGCGATCAGGATGCGGCCAAGAGCCTGCCGGGCCTATCGAAGTCTCTGCTCGATGTCGCGGCGGGTGTTGCGACGAGCCGCCAGGAGCTGGCGCGCGTGCAGGCGCTGACTGCGGCTAGCCTCGAACAGACCTATCGCACGATATCGGCGGTGACAGGATCTGCCGGCACCGCGGGTGCGAGCAGCGCTGTCGAGGCGCAGGCCTGGTGGCAGAGCTATGCCAGCATGTCGGCATCAACGGCGGGCACGCCGGCCAACGATGCGCTAATCGAAGAGGTGAAGGCGTTGCGGCAGGAGATAGCGGGGATGCGCGGCGACAGCGCCGACATCGCCGAACAGATGATCGCGCCGCTGAAAGAGGTGGAGCAGGTTCTGCGTAAGGCACAGCAGGCGGGCGGCGGCACCGCCTTGGCGGTGGAGGTTGCGGCATGAAGCTGCTGCGGTCCGTTCCGATCACCGACGTCAATTTGGCCGACAGCAGTGTTGCCGAAACCGACCATGCCGCCTGGGCGATCGGCACGACCTATGCGTCGGGTGTCCGTGTCATCAAGGGCCATCGGGTATGGCTGTCGCTCGCCGGTGGGAATGTCGCCCACGATCCGGTCGCCGACGCCGGTGTCCATTGGTTCGACGAAGGCCCGACGAACCGATGGGCAATGTTCGACGGCCTCCGCAACACCCGGACGGTCGCGACGGGATCGATCGAGATTGAGATCACTCCCGGCAGGGTCAGCACGCTGGCGGTTGTGGATACTGACGCGCGATCGGTTACCGTTGAGATGACCGTTGGCGGTGTGGTGGTCTATAGCCGAACCCAATCGCTCAACAGCGGCGGTACCGCGATCACGAACTGGTGGCTCTATTGGAATGAGCCGATCGGGCGGCGGACGGCGGTCATTTTCGAGGATCTACCGCTTTACCCGACCGCTACCATAGCGGTGACCATTGCGGCTGGCGCCGAGGATGCGCCGGTCTCGGCAGGTGTGTTCGTAGTCGGTCGACCCCGCAGCCTGGGCATCACTGAAACGGGTGTCGAGTTGGAACTGAACGACTTCAGCAAGATCACTTTTGATGAGTTCGGCGACCTGGAAGAAGTCATCCGCCGTGGTTTCTCGGACAATGTTCGCTTGCGGGTGAAGATACCGGCTGGCGGCACTGAAGCTATCCGAGCGGTATTGAAGCAATATCGCGGCGTGCCGGTGCTCTGGTATGACGAGACGGGGATCGAGAGCCTGATCGTGTTCGGCTTCTTCCGGTCCGCCATAACAACGTTGGATCTGCGGACGCTAAGCTATCTCCGGCTTGAAATCGCCGGCCTCAACCAAAGCTAAAGGGACAGGATCGCATGACGATTCCGACTGTGACGCCGATCGCGCCGCCGCCATTGCGGGGCGATGCGGAGGATGATTTCATCGACGACGCCGACACCTTCGTCTCCAGCTTTCCAACGCTGGCGACCGAGTTCAACGCGTCGATCGCCGGGATCAATGCCGCCGTCGTGGCCGTGGAGGCGGCCGCGCTAACAGCGGTGAACGCGCCGGGAACCTCGGCAACGAGCACGACGAGCAACGATATCGGTACGGGAACGAAGAGCTGGGGCATCCAGACCGGCAAGGCGCTGGTGTCGGGCATGTTCCTGACAATCGCGCGCACCAGCGCGCCGGGAAACTGGATGCATGGCAGCGTCCAGACCTATAACAGCGGCACCGGCGCGCTGGTGATGAGCATTACCAAGTTCCGCGGCTCGGGCACCGGGATCATAGACTGGACGCTTAGCCTGGCGCCGCCGATCGACTTCGTTCCCGCCACGGCCGCTGACATATGGGACGGCTCTTCTGATGATGTTGCCGTGACGCCTGCTGCCATGCTCGCGGCGGGTGTTAGCGTGGGCGTCGCCGATGCCGCGACCATCACGCTCGACCTCGCAGCGGGGGAGAGTTTCCACCTGAGCAGCACGATGGCGGGGAACCGCACAATCGCAAACCCCACCGGAATGGCGGCCAAGATCGGCAAATGGATACAGTTCAAGATCCCGGCAGGCGGGTACGCGCCCGCGTTCGCGAGCTATTGGGATTTCGGCGCGTTCGTCCCTGCCTTCTCGGGCGATCCCACAAAGGCAGACATCGTGACGGCCTATGTCCGTAGCGCCACGAAGCTTGAGGCTCGCCTCAGCAAGGGCTTCGGTCTCTGATGCGCGGCGCGATCATGGCCGCATCGGGCGCACTTCCCGCCGCGCTGACCATTTTTGCGGGTCCGGCGATCAATCGGAGCAGCCGGCCTGAGTTTCAGCCGAACATCGACTCGGCCGCCTACCCTGGAGACATATTGATCTGCCTCGGCGACGTGCCGCCCTTCCCAACATCTGGGGCGGGATCGGTTTGGCAAGGTGATGGTCGTGTAAGGTGGCAGGTGTTGACCGCCGCTACCATGTCGGTGAACTTGTACCGCCCCAGTCTGTCGCAATGGTTTCAAGTGGTCGTTTTGCGCAACGTCGCATCGATCGTGCGGCGTGTACTCGCAAGCGCGTATTTGAACACTATAATCCCAGGCTACGCGAAGAGCGCCAATCATGTCGGCATGCTCATGTACACTGCGATCGATCCAGCCTCTATCGAAGCGGTTCCGCCGGTCTATGTCGGGTCCACTTATATCGACTCTCTCGTCCGATATTATGGCGGCGGTTCGGTCGATACGCTGAACTTGCACAGCTACTTCAACCCTGCGCGGCCGACCTATCCCGATAACACGACGTTCAAGGTTGGCGCGAAGGCCAGCTGGCAGACGGATTTTGCCGCATATGAATGCATCGGAGGCTGACCAGATGGCTTTTGCACGAAAGATAGAAGGCGAGTGGGTCGAGATCTTCGGAGGCTTCACCGATGCGGAGGGAGTCCAACACCCGCTCGGCTGGTGCGACAGTGCTTCACCCGAGCAGCTCGCGGCGGTTGGGGCGGCCGAGATCGAGGAGCCGGGGCCGGCACCGTCCGAAGTGCAGGTTATCGGAATGGCGTTGAGCGGCACCACGAGCCCGGTGCGCGTGTGGACGACGGTCCCATTCGATCTCGCGGATCTGCGCAGCACACAGATCGCGCGGGTGAATGAGGGCGCGGGCGCGTTCCGTCGCCGCTTCATCACCGACGTTTCCGGCCAGCAGGCGACCTATCTGGACAAGGAGGTGGAGGCTAAGGCCTGGGCGCTGGGCGCCGATGCGGCGGACTTCCCCTATCTGGCGGCCGAGGCTGATGCGTCGGGGGTGCCGATCGCCGACATCGCCGCGCTGGTGCTGGCCACGGCGGCGACGTGGCGTGCGCTGAATGCGAAGATCGAAGGCCGGCGCCGAGGTGCCATCGTCGCTATCGAGGATGAAGGAGCAACGGCCGAGGCCATCATCGCAGCTGCTGCGATAGATTGGGACGCGCTGCTCGTCTGAGCTGGCCTTGATAGAGCCTGTGTTTTTTCGCCTGCTTGGCATCAGCCCGGCGGGTTTTTCATGTCGGGGGTTACGAATGGCCGATGCGGGTGGCGTGTCTGGGGGCGAGGCTGCGGCCGTAGTGACGGCATCGGGCATTTTGCTCGGCACACTCGGTAAGGGGTTCGTCTGGGTGTTTCGACAGCGAAAGGGTCGCATCACCCATCTTGAGGCGAGAGTCGAGGAACTGGCCGGCAAGCAGAACGACTATGTGCGGCAGGTCGATTGCCTGGTGAGCGTCTGTTTCTTGCTGGTCGACGACATCGGGCAGCATCGCCCGGATGCGCCCGTGATTGGCCACGCCAAGGCGTTGATCGGGTCGACCTTTCCCGACCTGTTGAAGCGTGCCTTTCCGGTTTCGCCGCCCTCTCGCGGGATGGTGGAGACGATCCTTCGCGCCAAGTGAAAGGCCCGCCGTCACATGTGACGACGGGCCTCTAGCGAGCTGCCCAAGCCTCGGGGGGGATGAGGCTGCAGCTCGATATTTCTCAACCATCGAAATCGACGGAGGTTCCTATGCCGACAGCATCGCTGGCGTGGATGGCTTATGCGCTCACCCTGATCGGGGTCCGTGAGGTGCCGGGGCCGGGCAACAGCACGGTCATCGCGGGATGGCTCAAGAGCCTTAAGGCGTGGTGGTATGACGACGCGACGCCCTGGTGCGGCGTGTTCGTTGCTCACGTCATGCAGAAGGCTGGGAAGCCCCTGCCGAAGCATTGGTATCGCGCCAAGGGATGGCTGGAGTGGGGGCAGGCCTGCGCGCCGGTGTACGGCGCCGTGGGCGTGCTCGACCGCGAGGGCGGCGGGCATGTGATCCTCATCACCAAGGCGTCCAAGCGCTTCGTCTGGGGCGTGGGCGGAAACCAGCGCGATCAGGTTGGCGAGGGCAAGTTCGATCGCGGTCGGGTGCTTGGCTTCCGCTGGCCGGCCGATCTGCCGCTGCCGGCTCCGGAGCCACTCGTCGCCGACGCCGGCGGGGCGCTTTCGACCAACGAAGCCTGACACCCATTTTCCAAAGGAGAAAGACGATGAAGATCAGCCTGAAGAAGCTCGGCCGCTGGGCACTGGCGCGTTCGAAGGAAAAGACCACGTACAGCGGCCTTGCGCTCGTCGCGGCGGCGGTGGGACTGCCGAAGGCCGCCAGCACCATCACCGCGATCGGCGACGCTGCGCAGGCGATCGGCCTGACGTCGCCGGCCGGCGCGCTGACCGGCGCGGGTATCGCCGCGGCGGTGGCCGCCAAGGTGATCGGCGTCGGCCTCGCCGCCGCCAGCACCAAGCCGCACGACGCCGGCTGACACGCGCCTGGACTCATCCCGAAGGGAATTGACGATGAACATGATCGCATCGGCGGGCACGCTCGTCGGGATGACCACGGCCGCGCCGGCCTCCCGCGACGTGGCGGGCTTTTCCGCTCTGTCGTTCGCACTGAGCGACAAGGTGGGCAGCGTGGCCGAGTTCGGCGCGGAGAGCGAGCTGGCCAGCCACAAGACGGCGGTGGGCACGACGGAGAAAGACAAGGGCGGCAGCGATGAGGGATCGACGACGATCCTGCTGGCGCTCGACACCAGCGACGTCGGCCAGATGGTGCTGGCCACCGCCGCCGGCAGCCGCACCAAGGTGACGATCTACATCATGAACCCGCGCGGGGATCATTACTTCCTCTACGGGCTCCCGATGAGCTTCAAGCCGAACTTTGGCGGCTCGGGCGATGTGATCTCGGTCAACGTGCCGTTTCAGCTGATCGCCACCGGCAAGATAGCGGCGGCGGACATCCCGCCAGGCGCCACCGCCAATTTCATGATCCCTGAGAATCTCACCATAGCAGGAGCAGTCTAATGGCCGACAAATTGCTGAATATTCGCGGTGCCGACGGCGAGGCAGTGAGCCGACGTTTCAAGACGATCGGAGGGGGCGATGTCGCTTATGTGACGACGGAGGATGGTGGCGACGCGACGCAAGGCGCGAAGGCGGATGCTGCCTGGAGCGGCACCGGCGCGGGTAGCGTTGTCGCAATCCTGAAGGCGCTCTGGGCGGCGCTTACAGGGGCGCAACCGGCCGGCGAAAATCACATCGGCCAGGTGGGCAGTCATGCGGTCGTTCAAGCGGTCGCGCCCGTTGTGAGTGCGACGACCTACGTCACCGGCAAGTGCATCGGCCCGCTGATGACATTCGCCAATTTCGGACGAGTGGCAGGTGGCACCGGTCTAATCCAGATGGCCTCCATTATGTCGAAGTCACTGCAGACCTTCTCGTGCGATCTCGTGATCTTCCACACTATGCCGACGGCAGGCACGCTCACCGACAATGGCACTTTCGATGTTGCCGCCGCAGATTGGGATAAGGTGCTCGGCGTCGTTCATATCTCGGATTGGACGGCGCTTGGGGCAACCCGTTCCTTTGCGCAGGCTACTGCACTCGCCATGGCTTACAAGGTCGCGAGCGGGCAGACCGATATCTACGGGCAGTTGGTTGCGCGGGCATCGGCCACCCTTGCTGTCGGTGACATCAAGGTCGCCCTCAAAGGACTGCTCGACTGATGCGGCCCGGACCATTCAGGGCCGCACTGCTTTCCACGGCGAGCAGGCAGGCGACAGCGGCCGTGCCGTGGTGGCACCCCAGCGCCGTATTCGATCTCGATTACACGAACAGCCGGTTCCGGGTTAACGGGGTGAACTACGCGTCGATCGCAGCCATGGTGGCTGCAGGAATCTATGTAGTCGACCCTGTTGGTGGCGACCGGCTGACTGTTTCCGGTATTGTTCCCACGATCTTCACGATGTTCTTTGCGGGAACCACATCCTCCTCAGCCGCGCCCGCGGCCTCTGAGATGGCATGGTGCTTGAAGGGCTCTGGCACGGCGTCACAAAATCGCGCTTACGCCTACCGAAATGCGACGACGGCCATCCCGCAATTTACAGGGGCGGACGGCTCCGGCACGGTTCAATGGGATTTGACCGGAGCGGCGATGGCGGCATCAACGGCGGTGAGTTTCGCGTGCCGGCTCCAGACCAACAACATTGCCATGTCCTTCAAGTCCGGAGCCATCCAGACGGATTCTAGCGCGACTGTCTCAGCGTTCACAACGCTTTACGTCGGAAACCGGAACGATGGATCGCGATCGTGGAATGGCACTATAGGCCGCGTCGCGATGATTAATGAAACCAATAGCTCACGCGAGCTTGAGCGGATGAACGCCCTTTTCTTCGGACTCGATCACAACGCAATATATAATGCAATTCAGGAGCCCTTTCAGATGGTTCCTAATCTTGCCCAAATGCGCAATGGACTGCTTCACGTGGCATACGCTACGTCAAACGGGCCAACTGCCAGTGCGCTAGGAAGCACTTATATCGGCGAGATAGATGTTGCCCGTAAGCGGCTCGTGCGGGAACGCTCGCTGCACGATTACAGCATTGCCGATGAGCACCTGTGCCCGGCATGGTTGGATATCTCCGACGGGTCATCTATTGCGGTTGGTACTGGCCACAACACCGGAAGCTTGATCTATTGGCGCCAGTCCGCGACGGGAACGCTGGCCGGTCTCTCCGCAAGCGAGACGCAGTACAGCAGTACGCTGCACCAACCCAATTATGTGTCCCTGGTGGAGCGGACCCCAACCGAGGTCTTTATGCTCACGAATGAGGATAAGGCGAGCGGGACGGCTGATTTCAAACCGAACATTTTGTATGAAAAGTTGAACCTGTCCGGTGGCGTTTGGGCGGCAACGCCGTGCAGGCCATTCACGGGCCGTGACAGCATATTCCCACCAGTCGCTGGCGCACAGAATCAGCTCTATTATGTTCAAACAGGTCCGTCGGCGAGCGTAAGGTGGAACTTCGGCGTTGCGCACGACAGCAATGATAATGCCGAGTTCCGCGTCGTTGAGACGAATCTAGCGACAGGCGACGTGATCACCCGCAGCGCCGGTGGCACGCCTACCACTGCTGGGAACATGCTCATCGACACGTCCAATACCGTGCCGATCATCGACCACGACAATCTGCCCAAACCGTTCACGGCGCCACCGGCCGGCAAGAAGCAAATCGAGCTTATCATCGTCGACAGTGGCATTATGGCGATGGTTCAGGAGGTGGACAACGCAACCGATGCCAATTCGGTGCTCTGGCTCTACAAGCTCAATAGTGGGATCAGCGGCAACCCCTTCAGCCCATCAAATTGGACGAGGGTGCAGACGCCGTTCGGGTCCTATTATAGCGACGCCGAGTTCTCACGAGAGGTCGGATATAATGATGGCAATGGCAATGTCCGGGTTTTCATTACCTGGCATGACATCGCTAACGGCATCTACAAGCTGGAGCGGTGGGACAGCGCCGACGGCGGGGCGACCTGGGGCTCGCCCGTATTGCTGATGACGAGTTCGCTAGAGCTGCGCCGTCCCGTTTCCCCCGTCAACTGCACTGCCGCCATGCCGGTCATCTGCTGCGAATACGTCTATCGGAACAGCTATGACGATTTCAGCAGCCGGATCGTATGGCCCTAGCGTGAGTATTGAGCTAACCCCTGCAGGCTGGGCTGCGGGGGTTAGCAAGATGCAAACGAATAAGGATCGACTCGCTTATATCGACGCGTTGCGTGGATGGGCGATTCTTGGTGTCATTCTCACACACGCCGCCGATCTCGCAAATGTGACTGGCAGAGCCCGTCAAGCCACCGACGCGGCGGGGAACGGCGTACTCCTGTTTTTCGTCGTCAGCGCCTGCACTATCTTTATGACCCTCACGAATGGCGTCGTTCGCGAAACCGCGCCGTACCGAAATTTCTTTATAAAGCGCTTTATGCGGCTGATGCCGGTCTATTGGAGCGGGATGCTGATCTACACTCTTGTTTATGGTCTGGCTTCCCGAGGGTGGAAAGATGGTCCCGAAATCTGGCATTATCCCATGCATGCGACGCTCACAAACTTGCTCCATCCAGCAGTAATGAGTTCGGTTGTTCCGGGCGGGTGGTCGATAAGCTGTGAGGCCATGTTCTATTTAACGGTGCCGCTATGGTTCTGCTTAATTCGTTCTTGGAAAGCTGCTGCGTTACTGGTGGTTGTGTCTGCCGACCTGGGCACGTTGTGGATGAAAGCGGCCCCCGTCTTCCTAGATCCGCTTATTCAGCCCTCCGGCGTCGAGAACCTAACCCAATTCTGGTATAGGTCGTTCCCAGCACAGATGGGGACTTTCGCCTTCGGGATTTTGGTATTTTTTCTGACACGAGACCGGCCTGCGGTTGTGGCTAATCTGAGCCAGAAGCGGGAGAATCTCGCTGCCCTGGCAATCGCTGCCATCGTCCTTGTTGTTCAGACCTTTCATCCGTTGCCGATCGTTGGGCGCCAATACGTATTTGGGTTCGGGTTCATGATTGCCGCGTTGGCCCTATCGCAGATCCCATGGGGTCCAATTGTCAATCGGGCCAGCGTTGGGATGGGCAAAATCAGCTATTCGTCGTACCTGGTACACTTCCTTGCGCTTAGGCAGCTAAACATCGCCATCCCGCAGGGTGAAATGAACCCGCTCGCATATACTGCGCTGCTGATGGCATTGGGTATGCCTATCACTATAGCTGCCGCATATTGCGGCTATCGCTGGATCGAGAAGCCAACGACCTTACTGGCGAAGCGTTGGATAAAGCGATTGGAGGGCCTGCCTCCCACGCCAAGTGCGGGGGGCCTCAAGTCAGTGGCCTGAGCCGGTCTGTCCGCCTCCCTCGAAACGCGTACTGCGCTCGACCGTCAACTCGCGACCGGCCACACCGTTTCGACCTCCATCATCTGCGACGGAAAGGGCGTGGCCAGCTGGCAGGCGGCGGCATAGTCCCCGCTGAGCCATGCATCATAATCCTCGGGATGGAGGATCACCGGCATTGCCTTCGGATGGAGGGGAGCGACTAACGCGCAGGGCTCGCAGGTCAGGAAGGCATATTCATTGCCGCGCTCGCTGCCGCGCCAGATGCCGGCGAAAGCGCCAACCGGATAGGCGGGCAGCTTGAACCAGTGCTCGCCCTTCCTGCCCAGCTCCGGGTGCGGATCGAGCGTCGGTTCGGCGAAGGTGGTGAACGGCACCAGGCAACGGTGCTCGCTGCTCGCCAGCGTCGATTTCCAGAACGGACTCGAGAGGTTGCGGACGTTGGTCACGGCGTTGTTGATGAACGTGCCTGGCCGTTTGCCGGGCATCTTGCGGACGATGCCCCAAGTCATCACGTCGGCGATCGTCGCCTCGGCCGCGCGCCGGATCACCAGCCCCTTGCGCTTCGGATAGACGTCTTCGTTGAAGGGATCGTTCGGCAGCTGCAGGTTATAGCCGGCCCATTCGCGCCAGCTGGCGAGCTTGTCGATATGGCTTCGGTAGTGGTTGCACATCGGTCCATCGTGTCCTGTGCGCTGCGATTCGGAAAGGGGCTCAGCCGCTCGTCGGTGGGCCCTTCTCGCGAGCATCCTCGAGAAGCTTCCGATATCCACCATAGGGAGGATAGGGTTCGTCCTGGCCCCACCGTCCACGCCTGGTCGTTAAGCCGCCGGTCATCCGGTCGGCATAGGGCACGGGATCGCACTGGACGATGATAGCGCCGTGCTCCTCAAGCCATCGCTTCAGGAATGCGAACTGCGCGTGCGGCATGAGATCGTGGAGGTCGTCGAGGTGCATGCGGATCATGACATGTTCCCGCGCTCGGGCGGAACCTCGATCCCCATGTGCTCGATCGCGTGGCGGCCGGTCTGGGCGTGGGTGTCGCGGAAGGTGCGGACATAGGCGTGGATGCGGCCCCCGGCCTCCTCGGCCATGATGCGCATATCCATGTTGGTTTTGACCGCCGGCAGCGCCTCGATCAGCATCGCCGCGAGGGCGCAGATAGCCTCGCTGGTCAGCCCGCTATCGAAGGCGTGGCCTTCGCCGCCACCGCCTGTGATGCCGTGGAGCGCGCGCAGGGCGACGGCCATCACGTCCTTCGGGTCATAGGCTTCGCGGTCGAACTCGCCGCTGCTGAGCTTGATCTTGGACATGCGAACGAAAGTGGAACATGCTGACCGAGTCGGTCAATGGACTATTCGGGAGGAGCGGGCTTGCGGATAGCTTTGAGCACGGCGCGGGCGAGCGGCTCGACCTTAAAGGCGCCATCGACCTGGGCGTACTTGCCGTTGTCCTCGGTAGTGCAGCCGCTAACTTTCGACTGGCGGTGAAGGTCAGCGATGATCGCCTGGGTGACGCGACGGATAAGATCTTCGTTCATAAAGCCTCCGGCGTTTTCGGCCGCCCTGCATTTTACAGACGGAGGCTAAGCTATTCAAATCGAAGGGCCGGATTTCGCAGGATTTTACAGCAGGACCCGCGGAAAACCGCCATTTGCGGGAGCTTGGAAGGCTGGCTAGGCGCAAAAAAAGGGCGGCCTAAGCCGCCCTAGTCGAGACTTGATGGATCGGATGATCGTGCGTCTGTGCGTCTACGAGGGCTTGTACGGCCGCGGGGTTCTTATGGTTCCGTTGACCTGAGCGCTAAGAGGGAAGCATGACTTGTCTATCCTGACCGTCTCAGTTGATCAGCGCGTCTTCGTCTCGTCGTTGATCACGTAGGTCATGTTCGGACCTGGCGTTGGCGGAAGAGGTTCCCCTTTTACCACCGTGCGTTCGGCGCCAGTGACACCGCCCCGAGGGCCGAGAATGCCGTATTGCGCCGATTTGGGGGCGATCTGCCCCGGTCTGAAGATCTTGCGACTCAAGATCGTGCTCCTGCCCATAATCCACCATACCTAGTGCATGGTAGCTGAGGCAGGCACAGTATATCGAATTGCTGCCGAAATGATAGGAGTCAGTTAGGCCGTCGCAGGCAAGCTGTTAGGCAGGTACGATTCTGACACTGCGCTTTCAGGCGTACGCTGCGTGACGAGCCCTTCCGCGAACTCACGCGCAGCAGTTGGAAGATCGGCAAACACGCGTTCTGAACTTATCCCGAACCTTCTAAGGGCTGCGCGCACGAGCGGCTTGCTCGATGAGGCAACCTGAAAAAATCCTATATGCTCAGGCGATGACGAGTAACTGCATTCCGGTGAATGGAGCGTCATCATGCTGTCCTGCGCTGAAGACCGTGCGTTCATGGAGGTGCTGTCGATGAGAGCGGGAATGGTGCGATCAGCCTTAAAGATGTCCACCATCAAAGTATGGTTCATCCTCTCGAATGACGACTGGGGTGCTAGTCTCACTACACCGGGCCAGGCGCTATCGGTGCTCGCGCAAGCGAAATACAAGGCAACCAGAGGGTTCGTGGTCCAATCCAGCAGCGGTGTCGGCACTCCAAAATGTTGAGCTAAGACCAACCATTCCAGTTCATCCACGGGGCGAGGGGTTGCGAACCGCCCGGCCACATTCTTCCACTTCGCCAATTTCTCATAGTCCGTTATCCCAGCGGCGCCGGGCCTGAAGGCTGAAGGTTTCAGTTCCCATCGTACATCAGCGTGTCCGCGGAAGAGTCCCTCTTCACCGTCGGGAATGATCATGCCGACGCACCTGAGGAATTGAGTGATGGTGTCCATGCCTTCAGTGTTGTTCATCTCGACCTCCGCCGGCCTCGTACAGGCGACGAAAAGAACAAGCTACCGCCTTGAACGACGTACGTTGCGGAACGGTTCGCCTCGCGCGCGCTGCCAGCAACCTTCCGGCAGAGCGGCTGGGGAGTCTTTTCCGGCGATGATATAGGTCGTCGCGTTTTACGCCTGCCGCTCGTCCATTGAACATGCGAAACGATCGCCTATCTCGGCGGGGTAACCGAGGAAAATATATCATGTCGTTCACCATCCACCCGTCCGAGCTTCAGGATTATCAATCAAGCTGCGCTCTGCTTGGGTATCCCTGCGAAGAGTTCACGCTCAGAGCGCGCGACACGACTAAGGAAGGGCCGGGCCTTTTCCCGCTGACCGCTCAACTGGCGATCGAGCGCAAGAGCAAGGCTATCGTCCGCTTCTATGATGCAGGCGACGGATCATCGTGGCCGGCAGCCTTTGAAGATGACTTGCGCGCGGGGTTGTTCGGCCCGGTTTAAACGACTGCCTTCAGCCAGGAACGGTGGTGGATGGGCCCCGTCCCCCGCTCAAACCCGCGCGCGCAGCCATGTATGTTTCTGGTCAACACGCTCCTCCGCTACCAAACATATCCTGTACATACCGGAGACATGGGGTGACAGGTTGTACCTAAGACATGGGTAACAACCTCGTGCCGAACGGGATGTCGATGGTTTGCAGGGTTTCCTGTTCCAAGTCGATATGGGCTGCTGGTTTGGTGGACACCGAGATAGGCTCATTCAGGCTACCCCACGGCCCATCGAAGTAACACAATTGCAGTATGTGGGACGCGGTTATTGAACTGGGGCTGATTGCAGTCAAGCTGGCAACGAGGCTTGTGAGAGTTCACAATCATGTACGAGCGCCTACTTTATGACGTCACCGACCATGTCGCGACGGTCACATTGTACAATCCGGAGCAGCGCAACGCCTTCGGCGTCGTGATGGAAACCGAACTTCGCGCAGCTCTGAGCCAGGCGGGGAGCGACGACGAGGTCAGGGTGGTCGTGCTCACCGGGCACGGAAAGACCTTCTGCATGGGGGCCGATATGTCGGCCCTGCAGAACGTCGAGGACGCGGTACTGCCCAACCCCGACGATTACGAGGGCAATTACGGCCACCGTCTCACCTATATCCTGTCTACCCCCAAGCCGATTATCGCCGCGATCAACGGGCCGATAGCGGGGGTGGGTCTCAGCATCGCGGCTTATTGCGACTTTCGCTACATGGTGGACACGGCCAAGCTTTCCACCTCGTTCGCACGGCGGGGCCTGGTTGCCGAGCATGGCCTGTCGTGGATGTTGCCGCGGCTGATTGGACTGATGAATGCGATCGACCTGCTGATGACCGGCCGGGTCGTGCCAGCTCCCGAGGCGGAGCGGCTGGGATTGGTCCGCACTCTGCCAGCCGAGAACTTCATGGCCGACGTCATGGCGATAGCCAATGAACTGGCGATCTACTCATCGCCCCGCTCCACGGGGATTATCAAGCGACAGATCTACGAGGGATTGTTCCAGGACCTTGGCGAGGCGACCGCGGAGGCACTCGTTGAGGAACTCAAATCGTTCGAGTGCGAAGATTTCAAGGAAGGGGTCGCCCACTTCGTCGAGCGCCGGCCGCCGGTCTTCACGGGGCGATGAACCTTCCGAACAGAACTCGCTGTCGAGTGGCAGCTCGAAGACCGCGCAGTGCCGGGTCCCGCAGGCGATACCCTTGGTCCCGCCGGTGCTGCGAACTTGAGTGATCGAAGAAGATACCACACGCAGGACGGACTCGTCCGGGGTGACACGCTGAAGGAGAAGGAAAACATGGCAGAGGGAACGGGACAGGGGCCGCTTGCGGGTGTTAAGGTGCTCGAAATCACGACCATGGTGGCGGGGCCGCTGGCCGGAGCGATGCTCGCCGACCTTGGTGCCTCGGTCGTCAAGGTGGAAGGGACCACCGGCGATCCGTTCCGCTGGGTACCGCCGATGCACAATGGTCTTTCGGCGCACTATTTCGCCATGAACCGACAGAAGCGGAGCATCGCGCTGGATCTCAAGAATCTGGAAGGGCGGGCAATCGCCCAGTCGCTGGCCGCTGCCGCCGACGTCATGATCGTCAACACCCGCCCTGCGGTGATGCAGCGGCTGGGGCTGGACTACGAGACGCTCAAGAAGACCAATCCGGGCCTCATCTACGTCATGATCAGCGGGTTCGGCCCCGACGGCCCCTATGCCGATCGGCCCGCATATGATCAAGTGATCCAGGGCCTCTCCGCCGCGATGTTCCTCCAGAGCGATGGCGCTCTTCCAGCGAAGCCGCTGCGTTCGATGTTCGTGGATAAGTTTACCGCCACAGCGGCGGCCAGCGCGATTTCCACGGCACTCTACCATCGCGAGAGGAATGGCGGGGAAGGACAGTTCGTCTCGGCATCTCTGCTGAAAGCCTTCTCCTTCCTCAACCTCGTAGACAACGTCTACAACCACTGCTTCGCGGAGAGTGAGGATCGGCTGATCGCTCCCAATGTGACCCGCCCGTTCCGGACCTCCGACGGCGTCTTCATGGGCTATTTCCAGACCGACCAGTTGTTTGCCACGGTCTGCCGCGCCTTCGGCATGGAACATCTGCTCGAAGATGATCGCTTCAAGACTCCGATGAAGCGGGTGGCGAACTGGGAAGCCATGTGGGTGGAGCTTGAGAAAGGCTCAATCAAGATGACCTCGGATGAGCTTGAGGCTCTGGCGATCAGCGATGGGCTGCCCATCGGCAAGCTGAAGTCCATCGACGAGTTCTTGGAGGATCCCCAGGTTCAGCACCTGGGCTGCGTCGAGCGGTACGTTAGCGAGGACTACGGGCCGGTCACGGCGATGGCCTATCCGGTCGATTTCCAGGCAACGCCGGCACTCGGCGGCGGCGTGGCGGCACAGCTAGGGCAGCACACCGACGAGGTTCTGCGCGAGCTCGGTTACGACGAGGAACGGATCAGCCAGCTCCACGCCGCCGGATTCGTGCGCTGACGGGAGGCCGCCCCCATGCCCTCGCGCTCATGACTGGCTTTCGCAAGTTTCTTAAGCCTGCGAGACGGCGGGATGGCTGATGCGATCGACGCAACCCTGATCATTTCTAAAGCAAGTGCCATGCCAACTATTGTTTGCAATCGGCTGCGCTAACCCAACCCAGAAAAGTGGCGCGTATGGGTCGGTTTTTCGAGACTTGGCGATGACATCTTGAGACCCACTGCATACGGCGCGTAGTAGGCGCTGCCCTCCTTCAGATACTCTGGGTTGCGAGTGCGCCGCGGTATTCTCCCATGTGTAGAGGAAATTTTCATGAGCTTTCAGGACATAATCTACGACAAGACCGGCCCGGTCGCGACCATCACAATCAATCGCCCTGAAAAGATGAACGCATTCGCACGCGAGACAGTGGACGAGATGGTCGAGGCGTTCCTCGACGCCTGGTCCGACCGCGCAATTGCCGCAGTGATCCTGACCGGCGCCGGCGACCGCGCCTTCTGCACCGGCGGCGACCTGTCGAAACGCACCGAAGGCGGCTACCAGAGTGCGCGTCCCGCTCGTCTCGCGACCGGCATCGACATGGATGCGCTGCACTCGGTCATCCGCGACATTCCCAAGCCGGTCATTGCTGCCGTCAACGGCTATGCGATTGGCGGCGGTCATGTGCTGCACGTTCTGTGCGACATTTCGCTGGCTTCGGCCAAGGCAAAATTCGGCCAGGTCGGCCCAAAAGTAGGTAGCGTCGACCCGGGCTTTGGCACGGCCTATCTGACTCATGTCGTCGGCGAGAAGAAGGCGCGCGAAATCTGGTACATGTGCCGCCAGTACACTGCCGACCAAGCTCTCGAAATGGGCCTCGTCAACGCGGTGTACCCGCATGAGGAACTGATGGACCAGGCGCGGGCCTGGGCGCTCGAGATCGCCGACAAGAGCCCCACGGCGATCAAGCTTGCCAAGCAGTCGTTCAATTGCGCAACGGAGCAGTTTCGAGCGCTTGGCAACTTCGCAACTTCCGCGCTCGCGCTCTACTATGACACCGAGGAGGCGGTTGAAGGCAAGAATGCCTTCATGGAAAAGCGCAAGCCGAACTTCGCCAAGTACGCCAAGTAAGCCAGTAATCTGTTGGTGATGCCGTGAACTGACGCGTGCCCTGGTCTGTCATGAGGGCCAGGGCGCGGTCCACGATAACGGGGTCTCAAGCCGTAGCACTTCGCAACGGTTGACTGGCGCACTGGGTCAGACGCCCAGTTTGGCAAGTATCTCTTCGGTTTCGGTCCAGAGATGTTCGGCGGCAGCCTCGTCCGTTCCGTGCGGCACCACCGGCTTCTCTTCCATTTCGTAGAACATCCGCCCGCCCGGTGCGCCGGTCTCGCTGGACGTCGCGATCCAGACCAGGCTTTCGGCTGCCTCGGCAGGTGTCACACCTTCCGCGCCCATAATGAAATTCTTGATCTGCTCATCCCCGTGAGAGCTGAAATTGCTGTGTACCACCCCCGGCACCATCGCCTGCGATACGATGCCCTTGCCGGCTAGCCGCTTGGCAAGCGCCAAGTTGAAAAGCTGGTTGGCAAGCTTGGCCTCGCGATAGACTGTGCCCGGGACAAATGGCCCCTCCAGATGCTGGATGTCTCCGAAATTCAAACCGGCTTCTGCCCAGGCGTAGGCGATCGAGGATACAGCAATGACGCGCACCGTGTCCGGCGGTCGGTTCGCAGCTGCGTCCTCGAGCAGAGGTATCAGTTCGCGCGTCAGAAAAAATGGTGCAAGATGATTGGCCGCGAAGGTTTCCTCCGTCCCTTCGACGGTCATGTATTTCCCGTCGCGAATGCCCCCAGCGTTGTTGATGAGCACGTCCACCGCGCCGGTGAGTGCTTTGATCTCGTCCGCCAAACGCTTGGTCTCGCTCATGAGCGATAGGTTTGCACGCAGGAAGTCGACCTTTCCACTGCCGTCGCACTCTGCGCGGATCGCCGCTTCGGCGACGGCACTGCGCTCCGCATCGCGCCCTTGGCCGATCACTTGCCATCCCATGCGCGCAAAGGCCTTCGCGGTTTCCAGGCCGATGCCCGAACTGGCGCCAGTTACGACAACAACGCGCTGCGGCTCGGTCATATTGATTCTCCCGATTTTTGCGTGATTTTCGCGAACCTACCAAGACAGGCGGGGCGGGCGGGCCGCGTTATGGAAGCGGTACTGCAGCGCCATCGCAAATTGTAAAGCTGTTTTGTAGTGTCTAACAATCCTCCGTCTTTGCAGGTGGGGAATGAGCTTGACTTCGAAACGGCGCTTCGGTCCGCGTAACTCCGAAATTTCCCATGCTATCATGGACGCGGCCGAAAAAGTCATCCGCGATGAGGGTTATGCCGCGGTTTCGTCGCGCCGGGTGGCGGAAGTCGCGGCTATCCAGCAGAGTCTCGTCTATTACTATTTCGAGTCAATGGATGACCTCCTGGTCGCCACCTTCCAGCGCCGTACGGAAAGGGGGATGGCCCGCTATGAAAAAGACGCCCGATCCGACAAGCCGGTCGCGGCGATCTGGAAGGACCTCAATGAAGGACTCGATGCCCGGATGTCTTTCGCGTTCGTCTCGCTTGCCAGCCACAATGAGCGGGTGCGCGACGTGTATACCCGCTTTCTGTCCCAGTCGCGCAAGCTGCAGGCTGACATGATCGCCAAAGATGCCGCCGCGCGTGGCATCGACATCTCGCCCGCAACCCCGACGGCGCTCGCCTTCATCATCCACAGCACCTCGCTGGTAATGGCCCGGGAGGCTGCACTGGGCATGACGGAAGGGCACGACGAGGTTCGTTCGCTGCTGGAAGGTCTGCTCGAAAAATTCACCTGATTCTCGTCCGTTTGGCGGATCCGAGGCCGCCTTGATCATCTTCGCGCAGGCTGCTAAGAAAGTGATCAACAAAACAATGGAGAGCTGGAATGGCCGAAGCTGCAATCGCGACAGAAATGGTGCTCGACCCCGCTCATCCGGAGCACTGGCCGGAGCTCGGCTTCGAGGCTCTCTACGCCATGAGCTGGCGCGATTGCCTTGAAGCGCAGACCGAGGCGCTCAGGCATCGGTTCCGGCAGATGAGCGGATCGCTTCCGGCCATGGACAAGCTCGCCTCAAAGGAAGGCATCACCAGCGTCGACGGGATCGAGGATGCCTTGCCGCTGATGTTCGACCACCGCGTCTTCAAGAACTATCCGCTGTCGCTGATCGAGACTCGCAATATTCCGAAGCTGCATGCATGGCTTGGCCGCCTGACCACCCATGATATCTCCGGCATGGATTTGAACGGACTGACCACGATCGAGGCTTGGCTCGACCGGCTCGACGAATTCGGCATGCTCGTTACCACCTCGTCAGGCACCACTGGCAAGCTCAGCTTCGTTCCGCGCTCGCAGACCGAATATCCGGCCTGGGAGCGAAGCTATATGCAAACGCTGCACGCCAGCTTGGGCGTCGATCCCTATACGGACAAGGTTGAAACCTTTGCGCCGTCCTATCGCGGCGGGCACCAGACGGCGCTCAAGGTGCCGATGATGTTCAACACATTCGCTGCGGGTGGCGCCGAGCACTACCACACGCTTTACCAGACCCACATGTCGGCCGACTTGATGTCGCTCGCCGGCCGGATGCAGGCAGCGGAGGACCGTGGCGAACTGGAAAAGCTGGGCCTCGATCCGGCACTGCTCAGTGCTCGCCAGGACATGATTGCGCTGGCGAAGCGCCGCTCGCAGGACCTCGCAGACTGGTTCGAGGCACTGTTCGAGGGCTACCGGGGTAAGCGCGTCAAGATTTCGGGCCTCGGCGGAGACCTGTTGCGCACCGCGATCGACGGCGCGAACAAAGGCGTGAAGCCCTTCTTCGCGGAAGGGTCGATCGCGTTCTATGGCGGTGGATTGAAGGGGCTCAAGCACGACCTGCCGGACTGGGAGGCCTATGTCTGCGAATTCTTCGGCATGGAGCGGTTGGGGACGTGCTACGGCATGTCCGAGGTGATGTGCCAGTCGCCGCGCTGCCGCCATGGTAACTATCACGTCATGCCGATGACCATCCCGGTGCTGTTCGACGCTGACATGAAACCCCTCCCACGCGAGGGCACGCAGACAGGGCGATACGGATTCTTCGACTTGCTCGCGCAAACCTACTGGGGCGGGTTCATCTCGGGAGACGAAGTGACGATGCATTGGGAAGAGGACTGCGGCTGCGGCTGGAAGCAGCCCTATGTCGGCCCGGCGATCGCACGCTATGCCGACAAGGTCGGTGGCGACGACAAGATCACCTGCGCAGGCACGGCGAAAGCCTATGACGACTTCCTCAGCTTTGTATCGGAGGGCTGAAGCCATGAGCGACATCCGCCAGATCCCGATCATCTCCCGCGGCCGTATCATCTGGCCGACGGAGGACGACGTGGCGATCTACGACGCGCGCGGCGGGGGCCAATTCCGCTCGCCCGATCCGCATCGCCACATCCACGACCTCGTCATGGGCAATCCGGTCCTGCTCACCGACCTGATGGACACGCCCACCAGCCAGATCATCGAATTCCTGGTGGAAGTCGGCAAGCGGTTGAGGCTGGACGACAATCCCTTCTTCCAGGAAAGCTTCGAGCTCGGGCTGCTGGCAGGCGGCCTGTCTGAACCAATTCTGCGGTCGGTATATGAGCGCCTGCCCGGGATGTTCGATGGAGGCTATCTGACGGAGCGGGTCGAACACACCATCGGTAGTGCTTTTCTCGACGGCTGGGTGCCACGCGAGGGCTGCGACGGGCGCCATCGCATCCGGGCAGTCGGGACGCGTCAGCTGCACATCACCGCCGGCAATGTTCCGGTCGTCGCCGCGACCACGATCATCGGCGGCGCGCTTTCCAAGTCCGACATCCTGATCAAGTCGCCTTCCAACGATCCGCTGACGGCCATTGCGATTGCCCGGACCATGATCGAGCTTGACGCCTCGCACCCGGTGACCAAGCACGTTGCGGTCGCTTACTGGAAGGGCGGCGACGAGGCGATGGAACACCAGATCGTCCGCACCACCCGCATCGACAAGATCACGGCCTGGGGCGGGATGAACTCGGTCAAGCATATCCAGAAGTTCCTCCAGCCGGGCATCGACCTGATCGCACTCAATCCGAAGTTTTCAATCTCGCTGATCGGTGCAGAGGCGCTAGAAAGCGAAGAGGCGATGGACGAAGCGGCCACCGGCATCGCCGTCATGTCCGGTCTGATGAACCAGACCGCCTGCGTCAACACACGCATGGTTTATGTCGAATGCGGCGATGACGACGAAAGCCTCGCCAAGCTCGAATACCTTGGCCGACGAATTGCCGCCGCCTATAAGACGCTGCCTTCGTGCTTTTCGACTCCGGCCGCCGCCCCCAACCACGATCTCGAAGCAGAACTCGAAGCCGTGGCGATGGAGGAAGACTTCTATACCGTCATCGGAAACACTGTTGAAGGTGGCGTGGTCATCTCACGATTCCCTGACCGGGTGGACTTCTACGACCAGCTCAATAACCGCGTCGTAAACCTCGTCCCGGTTGCGGATCTGCTCGACGCCATCAAATGGTGCGATGATACCACTCAGAACGTCGGGATCTATCCGGAGACGCTGCGTGACCGCCTGATCGATCCATTCTCGCTCGCCGGCGTTCAGCAGTTCGTGCCGCTGTCGGGCGGTGACGCGGCCGGGGTTTACCGCGAGTTCAATGCCAATCCAGCGGGCCTGCCCCACGACGGCATCGAAACTATGCGGAGGTCTGTCCGGTGGGTGATTGACCATCGGCCAGCTGGCGAACCAGCGATCGAAACCGCAATCGCCGCCGAATAGTCAGCCCGGCGCAAGGCCGGGGGTAACCATTCGGTCTTATCTGGCCATTGCAACCTTGGTGCCGGGCTTCGCCGCCCGAAAGGGGTGACCATCCGCGACGGGCGCATCCAGGTCGGGGACCCCGGTTTCAAGCAGCGCGGTTGCCGTATCGACAAGATGAACGAGCGGGTTGGGCTGTGCCCACACGTCACTCCGCTTACGCGATGCCCGCCAGCTTTCATAAGCGGCTTGAACAGCGACCACGTACCAAGAGAAAAAGATCAGTCGCTGCCGCATGACCGGTTCCGGTATGTCTGCACGGAGATCCATGATCCGTTGCAGGAGATGCTTGTACACGAGCAGATTCATCTGATCGAGGTATTCGGTCAACTCCTTGCGGCGGATGTAGAGTACCCCAGCAATAAACCGGTTCATCGTCGGCGAAGGATCAGAGATACTTTCGGCGATATGGCCGCGAACAATGATATCGACAATGTCCCTGACTGAATTTGGTCCGCCTCTTTTGTCGAGCTCGGACAAGTGATCCAGCCAGACCCTGCTCAAGTCACTGAAAATATCGTTGACCAGTTCAAGGATCAGGCCTTCCTTGGACTTGAAATAGTAATTCAGGGACCCACCGTTCTTCGCGCCCGCTGCGGCAACGATCTCTCTTACCGTAACGGCTTCAAGGCCCCGCTCGGCGAACAACCTGCGGGCGGTGACCTTTATATTTCTGCGGGTGTCAGTGCGACCTTCCTTATCCTGACGTGCCATTGCAGAACCGGACATATGCGATAATTTCCGTTTGCAGAACATGCGCGGGCTAGCTCACCCGACCAGTGAGCCTGCTTAGCTGTCCAAGTGCTAAAACGGAATAGGAAAACATCAGGCCTGCCGAGCGGCCTTTTCCGGTTATCTCAGGCGGTCTGGGACCTTGGACGTTCCGCCGGGGCCAGGCGATGGGATGCTTCCTTCCCAGGGATGTTGGCGGATGCTGCCCTGGCGAGGCGATGTTCGCTCCAGGCGATCACGAGTCCGGCCATAACGACCATCGGCGCGCCCAGCCACAGTGTCGGCGGCGGCAATTCGCCCCAGACTGCCCAACCGTAAAGGGTGGCCCAAAGCAACAGGGTCGAGTCCATGACAATGACGCTGGCGACCGCTCCGTGTCGGAGCGAGGCGGCGAGCAGCAATTGCACCAAGGCACCGACAATGCCGATGGCCAGTAGGAGTGCCCAAGTCCCTGCATCATGCCCGTGCGCGAAAAATGGCAGGAACCCGACGGTCATCAGGCTCCCGAAAAACGCGTACCAGAAAGCCGCCCGCACCGGGTTGTCGGTTCGACCGAGGTGGCGGATCTGGAAGCTGATTACCGCAGAGGTCAGCGCCGCAAGCAATGCGCAGATGCCACCGGACACCGGTATGACTGCACTACCGGGACGGGCGATCACGATGATGCCGGCAAACCCGCAGGCGACGGCTCCCCACCGCCACGGTCCCACGTGCTCGCGCAGCACGAACGCCGTGATCAACACGGCAAAAAGTGGTGCCGTAAAGGTGAGTGCGGTAAATTCGGACAGGGGCAGCATTCGAGCCGCAGCGAAACTGAGCGCGACGCTGATCATCCCCATCAAGGCGCGAAGAAAGTGGCCGCCTACCTGCCCGGTCGCGAGGCTACGGAGTTTGCGACGCGCGGCGAACCACGACAACATCAGCGGTAGAGAGACGAACTGAAGCCAGAAAAGGATTTCGGGTAGGGCAACATCACGGCGGCCGGCCAATTTGGCCAGCATGAACAAGGTCGCGATCAGGAACGAAGCTACAGCGCGAAGGGCAAGCGCCAGCATGGGGCGGTGATGGGGATGTTGCACTATCGCGGTGTAGTGCCACGGTCAGCGCATGCAACTTCGTGCGAGGCATCGCAGCGTGGAGTTGGCGTTTAACGCATATCCAGCAAGAATGTCATTGCCGGGATCGAGCACCGCTCAGCGCAGTACCGCCATGCCGTTGCTGATCACCTTCTCTTGCCGCTCTTCCGCGAAAGCCTCAAAGGAAATGACGCTACCCTCGCGCCACATGTCGACGCGAATGGTTTCACCTGGGTAGACAACCCCGGTGAAGCGAACCGCGATCCGCTCCAGCTTATCAGACGCAAAGCCGCAATATTCAGCCAGGATGGCTCGCTGGCAGATGCCGAAAGTGCAGAGCCCATGCAGGATAGGTTCGCGAAAGCCGACTGCTCGCGCTGCAACCGGATCGACATGCAGCGGATTGGAATCGCCCGATAGTCGATAGAACAGCGCCTGCTGTCGCGAGGTCGGGAGGATAAGGGCCCGGTCATGACAGCCGGCAGGGATCGGGTGAGGGGCCGGCTGGCCCTCAGTGGGTCCGCCAAATCCCCCTTCGGCACGCGCGAATGCCGTGTTCAGTACGGACGCGAATGGTTCATCGTCTCCTTCGAGGTAGAGATGCGAGATATCGGTAAGAACTGCGCCCTTGCCCAGCCCTTTGTCCCACGCCCCCAGAAACTTTGAACGCACATGGGCCGCGCCCCGGGTGGGGATGGGCTTGTGCACCGTCACGGATTGTTCCCCATGGAGCACGCGGGCGTAGTCCAGCTTGGCAAATGCAATGGCTGTCTCTCCCAACACCAGCGATGAGACAAAGGTCGGCAGGACTGCGAGGTTCTTCTCATAGACAAATGCCAGTTGCCGCTCATCCAGCGGATCGGACGGCAACCCAAGTCCAAGCGCATAGATCATTACGTCGCGTTCATTCCAGCTGCAGCGAAGCTCGCGCTCCAGATGCATCAGTTCCTGATAGGCCAGCATTATCCGTCCTCTCGCGCTCGGGTTGCGCATGGACTGCGGCAATCGCCGCCAATTGCCCTTGCAACCGGACCGGAAGTTGCGCCATCATTACCGGAGGTCGGATCCGCCGCTCACATTTTCGCAGGGCAGGGATGCAAGTGCCGCACATACGTTAAGGGTGCGTCGTTGTCGGAGCGGGTTTGACAGCCGGCCTTGGCGCGTTCCATCCATCTAACGGCGTTCTAATCTGAGCCGCTCTTGGGGTCGCGGGAAGCGATGGTGGTGCTCAGCAGGTATTTTCAACGCTCTGGAGGCAGGCAAGGCGCATCGGAGGGACAAGGCGATGGGGCAGACAGGCCGGAGCGGTCCGCTTGCCGGGCTGCGGTGCGTAGAATTTGCGGGGATGGGCCCAGGACCTCATTGCGCCATGATGCTCTCCGATCTGGGTGCCGATGTGTTGCGGATCGAGCGGCCATCCCCGGCAGCGTTCACAGTCAATCCCGTCACCGAGCGGGGCCGCGCCAGGCTTGTCCTTGACTTGCGAGAGCCGGGAAATGCCGCCCGTGCGCTGGAGATTGTCAGCCGTGCCGATGTCCTGATCGAGGGAAATCGGCCGGGGGTCATGGAACGTCTCGGGCTTGCCCCCGCCGATGCGCTCGCCGCCAACCCGCGGCTGATCTATGGCCGGATGACGGGCTGGGGACAGGAAGGGCCACTTGCGGCGAGGGCGGGGCACGACCTCAGCTATCTTGCAATCACCGGGGCACTTCATGCCTTCGCCCGGCGCGGCGAACTGCCGGTGCCGCCCATGAACCTGGTCGGCGATTTCGGCGGCGGCTCGATGATTCTTATGATGGGCATCCTTGCCGCCTTGTGGGAACGCGAGCGTTCAGGCCGCGGGCAGATAATCGACGCGGCGATCATCGATGGCGTCGCGACCTTGTTTGCCGGCGCGGCCGGGCACGTGGCGACGGGCGCACTTTCACTGGAGCGCGGACGTAATTTCCTGGCCGGTGCCTCGAACTATTACCGTGTTTACCTTTGCAGGGACGGTAAGGAGGTCGCCGTTGCAGCAGTCGAGCCGCAATTCTATCGTGCGCTTCTGGAGGGCATCGGCGCGCCGCTGGAGTGGGCGGAGGACCAGTACGACGCCTCGGTCTGGGCGGAGCGGACCGCGGCGATGGCGTCGATTTTCCTCACCCGGACCCGCGACGAGTGGACGGCCATTCTTGAAGACAGGGATGCCTGCGCCGCTCCGGTGCTCGAGTTCCACGAGGCGTCTTCACATCGACAGATCGAAGCCCGAAGCGGCTACGCAGTTCATGAGGCAATCGTGCAGCAGACCCCCGCACCGCGCTTCTCGCGCACGCCGGGTGCAATAGCACCGAGCGAACCTAGCGAGGTGATGCTAAGTCGTTGGGGCTTGGGCTGAGACGGGCATCGGTCTCAACACTCCGGGCAGGAGATCGGATTCAAAGCGCTTCCGCGAGGAACCGCCCGGCCGCTCCCGAGCAGATGCTGTGCTCGACATCGGCTGGAAGGTCCATGCCCCGGATCCAGTGCGCCGGATCCTGCTGCATGATCTGGTAGGGATAGTCGGTGCCGGCGAAGACCTGACCGGGAACCATCGTGATGGCCAAGTGGCGCAGGTAGTCCGCATCATAGACATTGGTGTCGTAGAAGAAACGGCGAGCCTGGTCGAACGGTGCCATCGATCCGGTCCCGTCGGCAGCCTTGAATTTTTCCCAGCCGAGCTGCAACCGGCCAATCGTTGCACCCAGCGTACCGCCACCGTGGCTAAAGCCGATCCGCAAGCCGGGGAACCGGTCAAGTACGCCGTTCATTATGATCGACGAGGCGGTCATGCCCGTATCAACCGGGAACAGGGCAAAGCCGGTAAAGTTAACGTCCGGAGTCAGGGTCTTGGCTGCGATGGGGTGCAACGCATGGACGAAAATGGCCATGCCTTCAGCCTCGGCTGCGGCCCAGAACGGGTCGAACTCGGCTTCACCCAGCAGCTTTCCGTTGATATTGCTGCCGATCTCAACGCCCTTGAGGCCGAATTCGACCTTCAGCCTCGGCAACATGCGCGCCGCGGTTTCCGGGCTTTGCATCGGCACGGAGCCGAGGCCACGAAAACGGGCAGGCGTGCTGGCAACAAGGCTGGCAATCTGGTGATTGACGGCATCGCAAATCAGCTGCGCGTCCGTCAGATCGAGCCAGTAGGACAGGAGCTCGGGCATCGGCGAGAGGACCTGCATGTCCACGCCGTCGCGATCCATGTCCTCGATCCGGCGCGCGACGTCCCAGGAGCGCGCGTCAAGCCTTCGGAACGGGGTTTCACCGATCATCAGCGTGCCCTCGACCGACGACTGGCACTGCATGCACGGCCAGCGCGGCGCCACCGCGGCGTTTGGGGCCGCGGGAAAATCGAGCGGTGAGACGTGGGAATGGGCGTCGATAAATTTGGACATAGCTTGCCTCTGGTTCATGGTCGGAATCGGCCGCCCTAAGGAGAGAATCAGCCGGTCAGATCCTGCGGCTGATGACTTCCTTCATGATTTCCGAAGTGCCGCCATGGATGCGATGAATCCGGGTGTCGCGCCATAGCCGGGCAATCGGATATTCGTTCATGTAGCCCGCGCCGCCATGCAACTGCAACGCCGCGTCGACGATGTGCCAGACGTTCTCGGAATGCCATAGCTTGGACGCGGCCGCTTGTTCCGATGAGAGCTGGCCTTGAAGGTGGCGGGTCCGCGCCCAGTCCAGATGGGCCCAGCCGGCCTGGAGGCGTGCGGCCATGTCGGCCAGGGTGAACCGGGTATTCTGGAACTCGAAGATCGGCTGGCCAAAGGCCTTGCGCTCCTTCACGAACTTGACCGCCTCGTCGAATGCGCGCTGGGCCTGGGCTTGGGAGATGCTCGACAGCGACAGCCGCTCCTGGCCGAGTTCCGACATCATGTAGCGGAAGCCCATGCCTTCCTCGCCAAGCAGGTTCGACACGGGCACGCGCACGTCATGGAAGAACAGCTCTGACGTATCGGCCCCATGCAAGCCGATCTTGTCGAGGTTACGGCCGCGTTCGAACCCCGGAGCGTCGGTGTCGACCAGCAGGAGTGAAACGCCTCGCGCGCCTTCACCTCCAGTGCGAACGGCGAGAAATACGAGGTTCGAGAGCAGGCCATTGGATATGTAGAGCTTGCTGCCGTTGACCACATAGTGATCGCCGTCGCGCCGGGCACGGGTGCGCAGATTCTTGACATCGGACCCGCCACCAGGCTCGGTCATGCCTAGCGCCGTGATGATTTCGCCGCTGATCATGCGCGGCAGGTAACGCGCCTTGAGGTCTTCCGACCCGTAATTCAGCAGATAGGGTGCGGTGATCAGCGACTGCAGGCTGACACCCACCGGGCAGTTCATGTAACCGAGCTCTTCCAGCAGGATGAGATCGTAGGAGATGTCGAGCCCGACGCCGCCATAAGCTTCCGGCATGCTCGCGCACAGGAGGCCAGCCTCGCCGGCCGCTCGCCAGAACGCAGCACTGGTGATTCCCTCGGCTTCCCACTTGTCGAGAAAGGGTTCAGCTTCCTTCGCCAGGAACTTGCGTACGGTGTCCCGAAACTGCTCGTGGCTTTCATCGAAACCCTGACGCGTGCTGGTATCGAGCATGCCTGCATCCTTCACAATCGGCCTGCTAGCCGCATTGGATATGGCTTACGCCATGGTGATCAATGCTAGAACAAAAAGGATAATTCGCTAGTCCGCTGTCCCGCAACCAACGGAAATGTGAAAATTGCTGAAGTGTGGGCGGATGTGCGACGTCGAACGCGAATATTCGGCGCGCTTGGCTTATGGTTGGACCAACAACTTTGGGCCAAGGGGAGCAGCTGGATGGGAGAAGAAGCCGACGCGGAAGATCCCGGCCCCGGCATTGCCGCAGCCACGCTGATACTGTTTTCGGAACAGCAGGGAGAGCCCGCCCGGCACCTGATGATCCAACGGTCGCCGCAGATGCGATTTGCGCCCAATGCCCTCGTCTTTCCCGGTGGGCGTGTGGACGAGGACGATCACCGGATTGCGGATGATCCAGCCTTGGTGGATGTTTCGTTGGAAGACCGGCTGGAAAGAGCACACAGGGTCGCGGCCATCCGCGAGATGCTGGAGGAAGTGGGCATTCTGGTGGGAGCCTTGCCGGCGGCGGGCCTCAATGCAGGCGCGATGCAGGCAGCCTTGAAAGCCAATAATCCGTTCAGCTTCGTGCTCACCGAAGCAGGCGGCCAGCTCGACCTGTCAGTCATCGTGCCGTGGGCAAAATGGCATCCAAGGTTCCAGTCGCATCGCCGCTTCGATACCCGTTTTTATATTGTGCGGCATCTTGGCGATCGCAGCGTGACCATCGATGAGGACGAAGTTGGGCATGCGCGCTGGATCCTGGCTGAAGAGGCAATTGCGGAAGCGGAAGCCGGCGCGGCGAAGATCATCTTCCCAACCTTGTGCAATCTCGAAAGGCTCGCCGCCTTTCCGGCTTTCGACGCGGCCATCGTGCACCTTGCCACCATCGCAATTCAGCCCATTTCGCCCCGCTTGCAGAAAGACGAGCACGGCGAATCATGGATCTGCATCCCGGAAGAATGCGGCTATCCCGTTACCCGCCGGCCGCTCTCGATGTTGCAGGCACCATGACCGTGCCGGATGCCGATCTCGCTGTCTATCACGCGCCAACGCCCAATGGCTGGAAAATCACGATATGCCTTGAGGAGATGGGCCTTCCCTATCGGCTGATCCCGGTTCGATTGGGTGAGGACAAGTCCGAGGCATTTCTCACGGCGAGCCCCAACGCCAAGATTCCGGCACTGTTCGATGCGGACGGGCCCGAGGGAAAGTCCATAACCCTGTTCGAAAGCGCCGCGATCCTGATCTACCTTGCCGAGAAGACCGGCCGGTTGCTCGATCCTTCCCCTGCCGGGCGCTATGCGGCAATCCAGTGGCTGGCCTGGCAGGTGGCGGGCCTCGGCCCCATGGCGGGTCAGAATGGCCACTTCCTGCTCTACGCCGCGGAGCGGATACCCTACGCGATCGCGCGCTTTGGCAAGGAAGTGCGCCGCCTTTACGCAGTGCTGGACGCGCAGTTGGCCTGCACCGGCGCATTCGTTGCCGGCGACGCCTATTCGATCGCCGACATCGCCTGCTTTCCGTGGATCATGACGCACAAGGCGCAGGGCCTGACGCTTGATGATTACCCGGCGCTCAAGACCTGGTTTGCACTGGTCCGCGCCCGGCCTGCAGTGCAGCGCGGGATCGCCGCGGGTGGCGGCGTCGCAGGCATGCGCGCCGGGCCGCCACCCGGCTTGTTTGCGGCTCACAACGATTCGTAGGAGAGACCATGAAAATCGAGATGTTTTTTGATTGCGCTAGCCCCTGGAGTTACCTCGCGTTCGAGCGGATCATGCCATTGGCCGAGAGTTTCGGACTTGAGGTCGAATGGCAACCCATCCTCGTTGGTGGTGTTTTCAACGCGGTCAATCCCGGGATCGAATTCAACAAGTCAAAGCATATACTTCCGAAGCGCAAGATCGATTATCATATCAAAGTCATGCAGGATTGGGCCGACATCACCGGGGTCAAGATCATCTTCCCGCCCACTGGTCACCCGTTAAACAGTGTCAAGGCAATGCGCGCCTGCCTGATCCTGAAGCCAATGGGGCTTATGGTTCCCTTCGCGCGAGGTTGTTTCCAGGCCCTGTTCGGCGACGATCGTTCGATTGCGGATGATGCAGTCCTGCTCGACATCTGCCAGCGGGTCGGGGTCGATGGTCCTTGGCTGCTGGAGCGTATCGTACAGCCCGATTCCAAGGCGGCGCTACGTGCAAAGGTGGATGAAGCGATCGAGCGCGGTGCTTTCGGTGTACCGTCGACCTTCCTGAACGGTACGGACATGTATTTCGGCGTCGACTCGCTGCAGCTAGTCGCCGCACGGCTGGCGCAATGGAGGAGCCAGCAGGCTTGAGCCTCCTCCGCGGGTTGGCATGCGAATGGGGGACTCTCCCGGTTCTATTCGGGCAAGCCCCTTTTGCTTCATCTCTTGTTTCCGCGTAGCGGAAAGCCAAATGATCTCCAGCGGATCACTGCACCTCGGCAAGGCGGGCATTGCGATTGGCGAGGAAGGTCAGCAAGATGAGCACCGGCCAGACCAAGAGTGACAGGAGGATCAGCCCCTGCCGCAGGCCTTTTCCTTCACCTGCCACGAGTGCTCCCAGTTCCACCGCGGCGAGCGGCGCCAGCCCGTAGCCTAGGACTGCAACAAACAACAGGTAGATGCTGCTCATACGCGCGCGCATCCGCTGGGGAGCAAAAAGCTGGATGCTCATTGGCGACACCACAGCAAAGGCGGTACTCATGACCATAGCCACGCCGACGCAGCAGAGTTGCAAGACGAGCGAATCCAGCATGAGGCCGACCACGAAGACCGGGGCTGTAAGGAGAGACGGCAGCCAGAAGGTCCGCACGATGCCGGCTACCGGATCTGCCAACTGTTTCCGGGTCGCGATCCATTGCCAGAAGAAGTTGCCGAACAAACCCGCGGGTACGCCGACGATCGCCATCAGATAGCCAACGTGCGATGGACTGATCCCTTGCTCACGCGCCAGCAGTGAGGGAAACCAGGCAATGATCGCGAGGACAAACAGGCTGTTCAGTCCAGTGAGTGATAGCAACGGACCGAAAAAACCGATGCGGGTACGCAGATAGGCAAAAACGACCCGCATGTCGGCGTCGTTAGTCGCGATATTGTTGATCGCGCGCCGCTCCGGCACCGTGGCAGTCAGTGCGAACAGCACCGCGAGCAACAGACCCGGCAGTCCGACGAAGACGAATGTCAATTGCCAAGCTTGCAGACCGGCGTAGCCACTCGTCGCACCCGCCAGGTCCATCGCCATTGCGCCCACCGCGTATGAACCGATCGGCATGACCCCGGCAACGGAAGTGTAGATTGCTACCGGAGGTCCGCGCATGTAACGGGGGTAGAGATCCGCAATTAGAGAAATGGCTGCCGGCGTCAGCACCGCCTCGCCAAGCGCGACTCCGCTGCGCAGGATGAGCATCATCCAGAAGCCGTTGGAAAATCCTGACAGGATCGTGGAGAGGCTCCACAGAATGATCCCCGCGGTGACCACGATGCGACGGCTGCGTGTGTCGATTAAATGACCGAGAACAAGGCCACCCACCGCGTAAAACAGCGCGAAGCCCACGCCGAGCAGCAGCGCCATCTGGCGATCGTCCAAACCCAGGGCCTGGGACACCGGCGCGGCCAGAAGCGCCAAGATGCTGCGATCGACATAGGACACGGCATAGAGCAGCGTCAGAAGGGCGACGGTGAGTGTCGCGCCTCGCAGGGGAGAGCCGCTCTCCTCCTCCTCTGTCTGCACTATGCAATTCCCCGGCTTCACGCTTGGATAGTTCAATTGCACGAGCTACCTCTCCGTAGACTACCGACCCGATCTACGACCATTCCTGTCGTGCCGGACCCTGCTGATCGTTTTAGACATTCGTGTTAAAAGCGTAATAAGCGCAGACAGAGAACGCCGGATCTTTCGGTCGTTCAATGGCGACGGCATCAGTCGATCAGTTGCCAACCACGGTAGCAAGAGGGTGACGCCAATGCACCCGAATTTGCCTAATTCTGCGCGGGCCACCGCAATCACGCGTACATTCTGCAGTGATGCCATATATGTGTTATTCATGCGCAGCGCCCCAGATCTGCCCTAGGCCGCCGAACTGGACGGGCCATCCACGCGTCAATGAAAGCATTGCATTGCAGCTGTTCGCAGATTTCGGTTGGCAACGGGCCTGCAGCCCTTTAGTGCGCCTAAAACGGTTGACTAAATCATGTCGTTTGCGGAATGCAGAGCGCAAAATCGACTGGGAGCGGATGTGGCAGCGTGATCTGCCTTTTCGGTTGAACTAACGGATTGCTACGGAAGGAACTCACATGGCCGAAATCTTGGCGCTTGGGATCAGTCACTATCCGCCGCTACTTTGGCCCGACAAGAACATGTCCGGTCTGCTCAAGGCGATGATGCGGAATCCGAACCTCCCTGAATCACTCAAGACCCCGGCAGGATGGTCGGAGGCGATGCAGAAGGAATGGGGCGACGACGAGGGCGAGGCGGCTGCAGCGGTCCACCGCGAGCAGATGGTCGACTGGACTCGAAAGGCGCGACAGGCGCTGGACGATTTCAATCCCGATTTCGTCCTGATGTGGGGCGATGATCAGTATGAGAATTTCCGTGAAGATATCGTGCCGCCCTATTGCGTGAATGCGCACCCTGAGTTCCGCTTTCACAACTTTCCCAACAATATCTGGGGAGAGCCAGTCGAAAAGGAATTCGTGCTGCCGGGCGTTGCAGAAGCCGGTAAACATCTGGCCAGTGAGCTGATCTCGGCCGGATTCGACACCGCCTATTCCTACAAGCCGCTGCACCATCCGCTCGGCCACGCCTTTACGAATGCGGTTTTCTACCTGGATTATGACCGCAAGGGCTTCAACTATCCAATTTTGCCGGTTTCGATCAATTGCTACGGCAGGCACGTCATCTGCCAGAAGGGAGGATTGCCATCCTTCGAGAAGGAATTGAGCGAGGCGGATCTCGATCCGCCGGCGCCGACCCCTGCGCGCCTGTTCGATCTGGGAGCGGCGACGGCGCGTATTCTTTCGGAATCGAAATACCGTGTCGCGATCGTCGCGTCATCGAGCTGGTCGCATGCCTTCCTGACCAAGAAGAACTACTTTCTTTGGCCGGACATCAAGGCGGACCGTTCGCTCTACGAAACAATGGCGCGCGGGGACTATGCCTCCTGGCGCGGCTATCCCAACGCAGCGATCGAGGATTGCGGGCAGCAGGAAGTTCTTAACTGGTTCTGCCTCGTTGGCGCGATGAACGAACTGGGCCGTGGGAAGCCGGATGTCACCGGCTTTGTCGAAACCTGGATCTTCAACTCGACCAAAGCATTCCTGGTTTCGAAACCCTGAGGGGGCTGTAGCGCTGACCGCGCGCGCTCTTCCGGGCTAGACTCGATCTCGTTCAGATTGAACCGGATCGAGTCTAGATTTTGTCTGCTTTCCGTGATTTTCGAGCCGCAGATAATTCCATCTGCCTCGAAATCACTCCAGCGCGCGTGGCGGGCGCTTGGTACCTCTCTGCGATTTCCTTTTGAATGCGAAATCAGGAGTCATGCGCGGCCGTTCCTGAGGTGAGCGAACTATGTTCTGCGCACCGCTGCCGAAGGTCGTCGCCCTTCGCCCGGATGTATCACTGACCTTGAGGTTGGAGCTCACGGCGCGATGCGTGGTGGGCCGCAATTTTCCAATTCGCACCCAATCTGACCAGCACCCAGCTCATGCCGAAGCGCCAACTGATCGGGACGCCTTCAATCTCCATTCCGAAGTGAACTAGGCCACCGGCATTAATCACCGTCGGCGCGACGAACCTCGCTTCCTGCCAAACAAAATGGACAGACTTCAAGGAAGTAAGCGGGATGACCCGGAAATACTCCGCCACGCCGCTGAGGCCGAAATACATGTTGGGCAGTGACCCGAAAAAGATTGCGTCGTCCTTGTAGAGATTCACCAGCCCGCCGACATCTCCCGCAAGGCCGAGTCTTGCCCAGTCAGCGGCAAGGCTGCTGACAATCGTCTTCGGGTCTCCAGCGGTGTCGCCTGGAACGGATTCTTGCGGATCAACCATCTAGATTTCCTCGATCTTCGGCGGTCAAGGTTCCCGGTGCACGAAACCGCCGGGGAGTTCCGTTGCTCAAGGCTCAGGTCCGGAAATGGGGCCAGAATTCCCCGACGCCCGGTACTCTCCCGCCGCCGGCGTCAAAGGATAATGCTGATCTTACCGTGAGGCTGAAGACTGTTCATGCCAAGCAAGACGCGCTTCGACTGGATCTTCAGCTGCCCGCGGTCATCGACAAGCGTGTAGTGGGCGTGGCCGATATAAGTATCGGTGATATTGTTTTTCGAACGATAGGTGACGAAGCTGCAGGCAATCTGCGTGCCGCTTTCATCCGCACCTTCGACCCGGACGTTGCCGATCATTCGGACATGGGTTGAACGGGGCCATTCGGCGTGCGCTGTCGCCTTCAGCAGACGATCGACCCGGTGGCGGAGGCGTCTGTAATCGTCTGCGACGTAAAACAGCGCGCTGTCGGGAGTGGCAGCGCGAGCCTTGCCCATGGTGGGCACTTCATAGGTTGCACCTGGCGCGAACAACGCAAACCATTCTTCCAGCCGCCACTGATCAAGCAGTGCGGCTTCATGGTAAAGAAAATCCTCGTAATCCGCACGCGGACGCGACTGCGCAATGGCCATAACGTTCCCCATGATCAGCGCCCTCCCTGGATGCGACGGTTCCATTCACGCCAGAAGGTGCGCATTTGCGACTCGTCGTCGGCGCGGGGGACGGCGCGGAGCATTCCTCGGGAAATATCATTCCATGGTGCGATTTTCGCCGCAGCGTAGCCGCGCTGCGCGGATTCCAACGCTTCCACGTCGTCGGGTGTGGCAAAGCCGCCCGGCCCGAGGAACTCGAGAAAATTGTTGAGTCGGCGGTGCCGCGCTTCCGGATCCTCTCCTACCGGCGCGAGCGCCCAGGAACGGACCAACATAAGGTCGGGCTGGACCGGATAGAAAGTTCGAACGGTGATCGCCATGATGTCGTTGATTACGAGGTTCGGAAAAAAACCGGCATTCCTGTCGCGGTCCGCAATTCTTAACGCACGCTCGGGTCCCACGCGTTCGTTCAGTTCGGCCACCATTGCTGCTTCCTGCGACTTGCCCGTCTCTCCCCATGTGGGGATTGAACGGGCGACCGGACGTCCCCAAGGTGCCCTGGCTTCCGTGAAAGAGTGGCCCTGTGGAAAATTGTGGGCCCGGTTGATCTCCTGCAGGGTCTTGATGTCAGACAGGATATCCGGGCCCAGCTCTGAGATCAGGTAATCGAAATACGTCTCGTGCGTCTCGGCGGCGTGGAAGCCGTCAAAGCTATTCTCGAGCAGCAACTTCCAGTTTGCCCGTATTGAATATTCGTGCGCGCCGCCAACGATCTCCATGCCATTCGGCGAATGGTCGGATACGATATCCAGGACGTCAACCGCGCCACCGAGAAAGTCGAGCAGCGGTTCGGCGCCGGCGTCGTAATTAATGAAGTAGAACCCCCGATGGGATTCCAGCCGGGGCACCCTCGGCAGATCGACGTCGCCCGCGCAATTAAAAGAATCAGGATAGGTTTCAGGGGGGGATTTGGTTGCAAACTTCCCGTTGTTGTTGAACGCCCAGCCGTGATAGAAACATTTGAAGCTGATCGCGTTTCCGGTTGGTTCGCGAACCACCTGGGCACCGCGATGGGGGCAGGTATTGAGGAATGCCTGAAATTCGCCCTTGCGATTGCGATTGAATATGAGCTCGCGCCCACCGACACTGCGGGTCAGGAAATCATTTGGGTTCAGCAGTTCCGACTCGTGGCCAAGATATAGCCAAGCGCGGTCGAATATGCGTTCCCGCTCCAGTTCCAGAACCTCCTGGCTGGTAAACGCGCTCCTGTTCACCTTGAACACACCCGCAACTGGATCGTCGATTATCCAATTGCTGGCCTGCCCAGGATTCGACCCCGTCGACATATTCCTCTCCAATCCTTACTGTTGCGAGATTCCCCGCTATCGCGAACCCGCCGGAGCAGACCGGTCCTGCAGTCTCCTGACCTGGACTTAGAACAACTGTTCTCAGTAAGGACATCCAGAGCCTTTCGTCAATCCCTTAGCTATGCCCGCCGCTCAGGGTTCGATAATCAATTCGCGCGGAAGGGGGCAGCCAAACTCGCTGCTTCGGCGATGGGTGTATGGGGGCCTGTTGCTCGGGTCATGCCATCGCGCAGGCGGGATTTTGCACGAAATATCAAGTCGATGGCTTAGATGAGCTGACGGGCATCGCGCGTGAATCGCCTTGCGCCCCTATGAGGAATAGGATCCCCGGGTTTCGCACAAAGGGCTGAAAATAACGGAAGGCCGGCAGTTCCAGCGCGCGGAAAAAACCGCTTGCCATTTGGTCGACCTCACAGGAAGCTAGAGCAGAACAAAACAGGTGATTTGGTCGGAGGCGGCGATCTGAAAGGTTCGCAGGACTGGCGACAATGATCGAGGCGATTCGGATTCTCGGCATCCATACAATCTAGTCCGTCTTGACATACGACCCTGCAGTTCGTCCCTTCCAGGGACGTGAGCGAACGGTGTGGGGGCGGACTATGTCGTCCACAGGCTGAACCAAGGCCAAGGGGCTGCAATGGAAGACTTTCTGCTTTACGAAAAAAGCGGGGGCATCGTCACGTTGACGATGAACCGTCCCGAGACGCGCAACGCCCTCTCGACGTCGGAGATCTGCTCCGAGTTTGTGGACCGGTTAAGGGCCATTGAATGCGACCCGTCGGTCAATGTCGTAATCCTGACTGGCGCTGGCCCCGCGTTCTGCGCCGGTGGTGATATCAAGAAGATGCGCGATCGTTCGGGGTTCGCGCCGATGAAAACGATCATCGACACCCGCGACAGTTATCGCAGAACGATCCACCAAGTCGCCAAGGTGTTAAACGCCGTCGAGGTGCCGATGATTGCGGCTGTCAACGGCCCCGCGATCGGGGCCGGTTTGGACTTGGCCTGCATGTGCGACATGCGGATTGCAGCCAAGTCTGCGAAGTTTGCGGAATCCTTCATCAAGGTGGGAATAATCCCCGGCGATGGCGGCGCGTGGTTCCTCCCGCGAGTCATCGGAATTTCCAAAGCGAGCGAACTCGCATTCACCGGCGATACGATTGATGCCGAGGAGGCTGAACGGATCGGCCTTGTTTCGCGGGTGGTTGAAGATAGCGAACTCATGAACGCAGCGCGTGAACTGGCATCGCGTATCGACGCGAATCCCGGCCGGACCCTGCGGATCACGAAGCGCCTCATTCGCGACAGCAGCCAACTGTCCCTTGAGCACCACCTTGAAATGGCTGGCGCGTTCCAGTCCATCGTTCATGAAACCGAGGATCATCGAGAGGCCCTGGATGCTGTGCTCCAGAAGCGGAAACCATCCTTCAAAAACGTATGACATCGCAAAGAAAGGCTGTGCCGCCTGCCGCCTGGCGCATGGCCTCCGGCACTACGGAAGTGATCCGGCCCAAACTGGTCGACCTTTGTGAAGCGATTTGTGAAAGGGCAGGGAAGCGTGAGGTGAGTGTTGTAAGCGAGGGCCTAGCACAACGACGAATTTCGCAGGTCAGGATGGGACATGGTTGATCAACGCGACTCGATGCGGCTGAAACAGTTAACCCAGCATTTGGGTCGGGACTTCGTCTCCCCGTGGGTAATCGTAGATCAGTCGCGGATCGGCGCATTTGCCGATTGCACCGAGGATCATTCCCCAATCCACGTAGATCCGCAGGCCGCGGCTGCGCTGACCGGAACCGCCCGAACCGTCGCACATGGCATGCTGTCGCTTTCGCTGCTTAGCGGCTTGTCGACCGCCTTCCTCGATCTGATCGAAAAACAATCGTGCCTAAACTATGGGTTCGACAAGGTTCGTTTCCTCGCCACTATACCCGAGGGCAGTCGCGTACGCGGAGTCTTCCGCCTTGCCGAAGCAGTCGAGCGCAAAGCAGGGAAATGGCGGATTCGAATTGAATCGACGCTCGACGTGGAAGGGACGAAGCAGCCCGCCGTCTTCGCAGATTGGCTGCTGCAGATGGAAGATCTAGCGGAGGATCTCGCTGATTAGCCAGCGGCGCGCAAGCCACTGCCTATCATGGGTAATAGTACAATTGCTTTGTTGTTCCTTCCGTGAAAGCCATATTGGGAGCAGGGTCATGAAGTTGGAAGGTAGAGTAGCGCTTGTCACGGGGACCAGTCCAAATATCGGGGGTGGTATCGTTGAGGCACTTGCCGGTGCCGGCGCGGCAATCGTCGCGGTTGATGCACGCAGCGAAAATGCGAACTGTTGCGCTGCAGCGATCAAGGCGGCTGGGGGGCGCGCGATCGGCATCACTTGTGACGTAACTGATGAGGACGCGGTCCGCGCGGCGGTTGAACAGGCTGTGGCAGAGTTCGGGCAAATCGATATCCTGGTAAACAACGCCGCCTTCTTCAACCAGAAGTCGATTGCAGACATGCCATTCAAGGAATGGCGCGCGCAGAACTCGGTCATCCTTGACGGTGCGTTTCTCTTCACGAAATACGTGACCGCAGTCATGATGCCGCGCCGTACCGGCGTCGTCATCAACGTGATCTCCACAGCGGGCCATCAAGGCCAGCCCGGCAATATTGCCTACACCACTGCTAAGGCGGGCATGCTGAACTTCACGCACGGCGCCGCGATGGAGCTTGCCGCACACGGCATCCGCGTGGTCAGCTTGACGCCGACCGCTACGGAGGTGGACGAGATGGCGGAGCGCGCGAAGCGATGGAAGATGGATCTGGGCCCGCAGCCAGACTATTCGGAGCTTACTGCGCGCTTCGCCAGCCGGATACCGATGCAACGTCTGCCCAAGCCGAGCGACTACGGAGCTGCGGCGGTATTTCTCGCTTCTGACGATGCGGCAATGATTACCGGAACTGACCTACGCGTCGATGGCGGCGCGGTCGCCCGGTACTGGGCGTGGGATCCGTCCGATCGCTAGCACTGGCATTCTCGCTCCCTCGCCCCGGTCGCGGCACGCTCCGGCCGGGGCAATTCTTTTTCGCAAGACTGCAGCAGCGGCCCAAGGTGCAATCACGCAACTGGTTCGCTTTGCTGTCCACCCTGCTAGCTGTTTGAAGACTCCCATTTGCCGCACAGACGAAAGTTGATTTGAGGTCTATTAGGTCACTTGTTTCATATGCGGGATTGCGACACACTCTGTGCTGACTGAGTCCATGATAGACCCGACCGAGAAGAGGATGTCCGAAATGGAAGCGCTGTCCACGACAGAGGGACCAGGCGAATATGCCTCGTTCTGCCGAATCTGCACCGCTGGCTGTGGCACGCGCCTGACGGTAGATGACCAAGGTCATATCACCCGTGTTGTGGGCGACGACCAGAATGAGCTGTCCTCTGGCTATGCTTGCTTCAAGGGGCTTCAGTCAGGCCATGCGCACCGGGATCCGCAACGCATTCTGCGTCCGCTGAAGCGCCAGCCAGATGGCAGTTTCAGCGAGATTCCGATCGAGCAAGCTCTTGACGAGATCGCGGCTCGGCTTGGCGAGTTGAAGGAGAAATCCGGCCCCAATTCGATCGCGCTTTTCGCCGGCAACGGTTCGATGATGATTCAGACGGCAGTCGGTATGAACCGCCATTTCATGCACGCAATCGGATCGGAGCAATATTTCACGACGATCACCATCGATCAGTCGGGCAAGATGGTCGCAGCAGGGCGGACCGGCAGCTGGGCGGCTGGTCCGCTCGACCTTGTCGACATGGATGTGTTGATGTTGTTCGGGGTGAACCCGTTTATCGCTCACTCAACTATGTCAGTGCTCGGGGTCGATCCCGTAAAGCGGTTGAAGCGTGCGAGGCAGCGCGGGATGAAGCTGATCGTCGTGGATCCGCGTCGTACCGAGACCGCCGCGCACGCCGATCTTGCGTTCCAACCCTATCCAGGCGAGGACGCCGCAATCGCGGCTGGACTGATCCGCCTGATCCTCGATGAGGGATGGCACGATGCCGAGTTTTGTGATCAATATGTCGGTGCGGAGCGATTGGCCGCGCTGCGCGATGCGGTCGATCCATTCACGCCGGAAGTGACGGAAGCGCGATCGGGGCTGGAGCCGGGAGCGCTTCGGATGATCGCTGAAATGTTCGCACGCGACAACCGCCGCGGTCATGTGATGACCGGCACCGGTCCGAATATGTCGCAATATTCGAACCTTGCTGTTCATATGGTTCAGCTGCTCAACGTCATCTGCGGACGATTCCCCCGCGCCGGCCAGACAATCACCTCGGTAGACATGCTGAATCCAGCCAAGGAAGTATATGCCGAAGTCATCCCCGCAATGCGACCGTGGGAGAAGCATCCCCCCAGCCGTATCCGTGGCGCCAGCAACTTTTTCGGCGAGCGTGTCTCGGGAACGCTGACGGACGAGATTCTGACGCCAGGACCGGACAAGATCCGCGCGCTGATTGTCGATGGTGCCAACCCGATGACGTCTTTGCCTGATCGCGACAAGGCCCATGACGCCTTTCGCTCGCTCGACCTGCTCGTCGTCATCGATACGTGGCATACGCCGACGACACAGCTTGCCGATTATATCCTGCCCGCCAAGCTGCAATATGAGCGGTCAGACATGTCGCCCTCCCATCCTGCGCTCAAATTTTACCCCGGTGCGTGGGCGCAGTTCACCCCTGCGATCGTGCCAACTCCGGAGGGCGCCGAGGTCGTGGACGACTGGTACGTGTTCTGGGCTTTGGCCAAGCGGATGGGCGTGACGATCAATTTTGCCGGTAAGCGCCCCTTGGATGGCAACGAGCCGCCGACCACCGAGCATCTGATCGAAATCCTGCTGGAGAACAGCCAGACCTCCCTCAACGAGCTGCGCACTTACCAACACGGTCGGCAGTTTCCGATGAAGGAGGGCTTCGTCAAGCCGCCCCGTCCCGGACATGATGCGAAGTTCGACGTGATGCCGGCCGACGTGCTTGACGAATTGCACCGCTATCAAAACGAGCCAGTCGCGCAGCATCGCGCAGGACCCGGCAGCGATTTTACGCATCTTCTGTCTTCGCGGCGCCTGCGCGACCTCTACAACAGCTACGGCATCCTGATGCCGACGGTGAGGAAGCGCAACAAATACAATCCGGCCTATCTCAACAGCGAGGATCTGGCGGAGCTAGGATTTGAGCCTGGCCAACTGGTCGAGATCATTTCTGCTCATGGGCGCACCAGGGCGATCGTCGAACGCGACAATACGATGCGGCGCGGCGTCGTTGCGCTCAGCCAGGGCTGGGGCGGCGTGCCCGGAAAAGAGGACATCATGGTCGACGGCAGCTGCGTCAACGCGCTGATCGACACTGACAAGCATTTCGAGAGCATCAACGCGATGCCCCACATGACGTCGGTGCCGGTCCGTTTTGAACCAGTCGCAGTGAACGAGGCTGCCGTAGCGTGATGCGCCCAGCGCGCCAGCGACAAGGCCGCCGCGCTGCTATTCGCCAACTCTGAAGACGGCTCAACCGTCCGGGTCGACCACGACGCGCCCATCGGCGAACACACACGTGTCGCGTGCCGGCACCCGTGCTTCCATGCGCGCGGCGTTCCCGTCCCGCCAGAATGACAACCGGATCGTTTCGCCCGGAAAAACCGGCGCGCTGAAGCGGCCGGAGATTCCGCGAAGGCGGCCTCCCTCGCTACACAGTGATTTTTCGGCAAAGGCGGCGCAAACCCCGTATGTCGCGACGCCGTGCAGAATCGGTTGCGGAAACCCGGCTCGGGCGGCCGCTTCGGGGACCATGTGAAGCGGGTTGTGATCACCGGTCAGGGCGAACATCTGGGCAGCCTGGGGGGACGTCGGTACGTCGATAACCAGGTCGGCCTCCAGCTCCGCAATGCTCAGCTTTCCCTGGCGGAATAGCGCTGCTCAATGACGAGCGGTGCCATTCCCATCAACGATTCGTAGTCCTTCATCATCCTTCTCGCCAGCTAAGGCCGAGCGCGACTGAGCCCGCCGTCGACGGGGAGGAGGATGCCGGTCACGTAAGCGCCTGCCATGGAGCACAAATAGACGCAGCTGGCGGCGATGTCGTCCGGTTTGCCCAGGCGGCCGAGCGGAACGATCTCCGCCATTTCATCCATGTGCGCCTTGGGGATCGCGGATGTCATTCGCGTGGAAAAATACCCTGGGGCAACCGCGTTCACGGTAATGTTCGACGCCGCCAGTTCCGCAGCGAGCATCCGGGTCAGATGATGCAGGGCAGCCTTGCTCGCGCTGTATGAAAAAGTCGGCCGTAAGGGCAGGGCGTGGCCAGCGAACGAGCCGAGGTTCACGATCCGGGCGGGGTCATCGGAAGTTGCAGCCCCTCGCAACAGCGGCAGCAATTCCCGGATTAAGGTGAACGGTGTCTGGACGTTGATCGACATGAGATCGGGCCAGCTCTGATCCGGCAGAGTTTCGATCTGCCCGCCTGCGCTCTTCCCGGCGTTGTTGATTAATATGTGCAATGGTTCGCCGCTCGCCTTGACGTGATCGGCGAGCGCAACGGCGCCTTCGACAGTCGACAGGTCGGCGGAAAGTCCGGTGCAAGGGCCAAGTGCGGCGAGACCTTCCGCTGCTTGCCTGCTGACTTCTGCCTTTCGCGAGGTAATCGTGACATGCGCGCCTCGCCGCAGAAACTCCTGAGCGATCATGTGCCCGAGGCCCTGGGCGCCGCCCGTAATAAGCACCCGCTTGCCAGTGAGCGCGAACAAATCGGTCATCTCGATCCTCCCATTTTTCTCCGGATCCAAAGCAGATCGCCGAGGGATCAAGTCATGCTATGAACCCGCCAGCCGACAGTTAGTTCGGTTGTTCTGGCTGCCAGCGCAGGGCCACGTCGTCAAGGCGATCCAGCACCTGCATGCGCAATGGAGCAGCATTGAAAATGCGCCATAAATCTTCAGCTGACCGGGCAGGCGAGCCCATCTTCCGGATCTCCAGCAACTCGGAAACAACTCGCCAAAAATGCGGCCTATCGTGCGAACAGCCGGGGTGCCCCGTTCGGCGCCCATGGGCAAAGACGCGGGCCGAACGATGGATCGCGTCCCAAGCAGTGGTGCACCTGGGGTCTGAGTGGTCACCGAGATTTTCGGATAGATCTGGGTTGCGAAGCAGCGCCATGTGCGCCGCAGCGGATTTAACACATGCTCGGTATGTTGAGACAGTGCCCCCGCATCGCGCGCCTGCAATCTAATTCGCTTGTTTCGACGAAGACTGATACATAGCCTTTGCGGCAGCAGCTAGTCTTGGATCGCTGGATCGCTTTGAGGTAAAGCACCACGGCCTGGGAAGAGCCGCGCCGTACGTAGCCAAGTTAGTCGCGAAATAAAAAGTGCGACAGCATGTTAAGCGGAGGGGATCATGAACATAAGACTCGGATTGGTTAGTCTTCACGTATTGGCGTTCTCGACGATTGCAACGTCTGCATTTGCAGAGACAGCAGCCGACGGTTTGGAGGCAAGAAGGGAGAATAATGCGTCCGCCAAAGCTCAGCAGGATCAGTCGGGCACCGGTGACATAATCGTTACCGCACGTCGGCGTAACGAGACGTCGCTGGAAGCGCCTGTGGTTCTCAGCGCTTTTTCCGGCGAGCAGCTTTCCCGGTTGAACGTGCAGAACATTACCGACATCGGCAAGCTTACCCCTCAGCTAGCCCTGGGGACTGCCAACGGGGCCTATGGCGGCGTTGTCGGGCTTCGCGGTGTTTCCAGCCCCACGTCCAATGCCGGCTCAGAAGGCGCCGTCACCGTCAATATCGATGGTGTTCCGATCAGTTTCGGCGCGATCCTTCGCCTCTCGGCGCTCGACCTCGGTCAGGTGGAAATCCTCAAGGGTCCGCAGGCCCTGTTCTTCGGGAAGAACGCCAGCGGCGGCATCATTTCCATTCGCACCTCTGAACCCACCAGCGACTTCAGGGCGCAGATCAGTGGAGGCTACGAATTCAACGCGCGCCAAGGGGACGCCGACGGATATGTTTCCGGTCCTCTCAGCAGCACGGTCACGGCGCGGATTGCGGGGCACTTCTCGCGGCAGCGAGGCTACTTCAGGAATACGGCGGCCGATCCGGCATTCAAATATTCTCCGGGGACCGACGAGGAGGCGGGGCGCCTCAGCCTGAACTGGCAGCCTGACAGTCAATTGACGGTGAAGCTCCGTGGCACCGTCCACCATGTGCGGGAAGCGGGCGGCTATGGCGTCAACCAGAAGTTCGCATGCGCCACTCCTGGTGTTCCAAAGGGCGGAGGCGTGGTGGCCGGTTACACGGATTGCGTCGCAGATAACAAGCTTGCGCTAGGCCGTATACCTTCCGCCACGATCCGAACCGTAACCGGCAACCCTGCGTGGAATTCGGATAAGAATTATTACAGGGCGACCCAGTACCTTCTGTCCGGAGAGATCGAATATATAGTAAACGATGATATCACTCTCAATTCGATCACTGGAAATTATGGAATAAAACAGCGTAATAATGACTCGACTACGCAGGGCGGTAAATTTTATATCGGCGACAACGGACGTTTTTCCAAGCACACGTTCAGCGAAGAGCTTCGGGTCTCCTACCAGAATCCGAATGTACCGATCAATTTGATGATCGGCGGGTTCTTCCAAGACGATCACCTCACCTTCGACCAACAGGTCGTGATCAACGTCGGCACGCAGGCCGCCCCGGTAATCGTCAAGCTATCGGAGCCATGGTCTTTCCCCATCGACGCCAAGACATATTCTGCCTTCGGCCAGGTGGGTTGGGATATCACCGAGGCATTCAGCCTTTCGGCGGGCGTACGATATTCCGAAGATCAGAAGCACTTGGATCTTGTTCCGCCCGTCGGTCTGCCGAACAAGGTGGCAAGGCCGAACCGCAAATTCACCAACTGGTCCCCGGAGCTCACTCTGGCCTATAAGCCGAGCTCAGACTTCAACCTGTTCGGGTCTTACAAGCAGGGTTTCAAAGCCGGTGCTTTCAACATCAACGCGACGACGTTCGATCCGCTGGCGAAGAATCCCGCCATCATCGCGTTCGACCCAAGCTACAAACCGGAGACGGCCGCCGGTTTCGAGATCGGTTTGAAAACCTTGCTGCTCGATCGCCAGCTTCGCCTGAACCTGGCAGCCTACAGCTATCTCTACAAGAATCTTCAGCTCAGCCGTGTTGACCCGGACACCAAGGCGCTCGCGATCCTCAACGCCTCGTCTGCCCGCGTTAAAGGCATCGAGGGTGATTTCTCCTTCTCGCCCCGTAGCATTGCCGGGCTGACCTTGACGGGAGCAGCCGCCTATAACTCCGCTCGCTATGCTTCGAGCTTCTTTGGGCCGTGCTATACTGGGCAGACTCCTGCCGCGGGCTGCTTGCCTCAAGTCATAAATGGGACGTCGGTGTTCACCCAGCAGTTCTTGGGACGCCGTCTGCCGCGCGCGCCGGAATTCAGCGGGAGCGTGGGCATGACCTATGAGACGCCGGTCAGCGACCAATGGATGGCGACGTTCACTGCAAACGGGGTCTATACGTCAAGCCAGTTCATCTCCCAGGAGTTGAGTCCACTTGGCAAGTCCCCCAGCCGGTTCCTGCTGGATACGGGCCTGTCTTTTGGCACGACGTCCAAGAGCATGGAATTTGCGATCATCGGTCGCAACCTGACCAATAAGCACTTCGGGGTCACCGGTTTCGGGTCCTTCGGTAGTGGCGGCGGTACCGGTACCGCAGGCGGGTTCCTTTCCGACTACGAAGGACCTGTTTCACGCGGTCGCGAAATCTGGCTGAAGGTGACGCTGAGGCCGTCTGAATTCTGATTAAAGTCGATTGTTCTAACCCCGCATCGTCGATGCGGGGTTTTTTTTAGCTGCGGCACGCAGATGTCCTGATCAAGCTTCTGATCCTGATTTTCATCTGAGCATGCATTCGGCATTTCTCGCGATTTTTAAGTAGTTGTGACCAATTTCTAAGATGGTGGCGTCCGCATTGTTGGAAAGCGGGCTTGCTATATTGGATCGATGGCTGGAAAATTTTAAAAGACGGTGCCCCGTGCACGAGCCGGGACAGCCTGGGGATGCTGGGTCAAAAGAGAGGTCGGCCTATGGTGCAAGGAAAGACTGCGTTGGTGTAACCCGATCTAGCTTGTCCGCTTTGGCCGGCGCTTGCTTTGTGGATTGGCATTGGCAGCAGGTGGTATCCCCGCTTCGATCAATGCTGTTGCGGTTTCGACGAGATTCAGCTGCGGATCGGTCTGTGTCCATACATCGCTGCGCCGGCGGCTCGCTCGCCATCCCTCACGGGCTGCCTCGACCGAGAGGACGTACCAGGCGAAGAAAACCAGTCGCTGGCGCAAAACCGGTTCGGGAATGTGTTGGCAAAGACTGCTTATCAGCTGGAGCAACCGCCGGTACACAAGGAAATTCATCCGATCCAAGTATGTTGACACCTCTTTACGCCGGACGAACAGCACGGCTGCGAGAAATCGGTTCGCTGTCGGTGAGGGATCTGTGTAGGTCTCGGGGCGTGGTCCGCGAACAATGATATCGACAACCTCACGAACGCTGGACGGACCGCCCTTTCGATCCAGCTCGGATATATGTTCGAACCACACGACGCTCAAATCGTGGAAGATCTCGTTGATCAGTTCGAGGACAAGTCCTTCCTTCGACTTGAAATAATAGTTGAGCGAGCCACCGTTCTTCGCGCCTGCCGCGGCCACAATCTCGCGCACCGTCACTGCTTCTAAGCCACGCTCTGCAAACAGCCGTCGTGCAGCGACCTTTATGTTTTTCCGAGTGTCCGTACGGCCGTCGTACCGTTCAAGATCAGCTTTTTTGGAGCGAGGCATCTTCGTTTGGGCCTATCGATTAACGCGAGATGGATCATTGCAGGCGTTGATCCGCGGGGAGGCGGATAGCCACGGTCGGGGGGGAATGGAATAAAAAAAGCCGGTTCCGCCACATATTGTTTCCAGCTGAAACGCGACAGCATCGCTTGCTCCCGACTCAAGGTCAAGCTGTGGCCCTGCGGCTGATCCGCGGCATCGTGGATTAAAACGATGATCTAATCCGAATTCCTTACAGCGATCGGATCCCGCCCCCATCCACTCGCAGCATCGAACCGGTGATGTAAGCCGCGTGACGGCGCACCCTCCGCCAGCAGCGCGCGCGCTGGCGGCTCCTGGACTCGATCCCGCCGTGCTCGCTTGGCGGCGATTCCCAGATCCATGAAAGGTTCGTTTCGGGATGAGCATGTCAGCAGGTCGCGTTGCGACAACCTCCGGGGACCGGCCCACGGTCCGGCTCCCGAACCCCCCGACTAGATTCGTCGTGTTGAGTTGTAAGCATGTGCGATGTTCGCGAAGATAGTGCCAGCGTTCTCCGATACGACATCATGCGCATCGCCGGCGACAACGACCGTAGCACCTGACTTCTCGGCTGCCTCAAGAATGGCGCGATCTGATTTCCGCTCGCTGGCGAAAACCACCGAATCAATCTGACCCAACGTCACCGGACCATCAGCGGTCTGCAAAATGATGCCGCTCTCATCGCTCAGCATGACATCATGCACGTTCTTGATCCGCTTCACATGTTTGGCATTCTGCCGATTCAGCAGATACCAGCGGTCATGCGCAGCGAGCTTGCGTCCGAAATGCCCACCGAACTCGCTGACCGTCACTCTTGCGCCGCGTTCGGCGAGATAGTCGGCAATCACCATGCCGTTCTGGTCTCCCCCCACCACCAGGACAGACTTGCCCGCCGGCATGTCGCTCTCGACGAGATCGTCCAGCAGTATCATGTCGATCGTTTCGCTGTTCATCACGAGATCAATCATGTTCTGCGGAACCGATGGCTGGCTACCCGTTGCGACGACGATGACGTCGGGCCTCAGGTCGGTGATCATTGCGGCGTCAACCTCGGTCGAGAGACGGACCTGGACGCCGAGCGAATCGAGTTGCCGCTCATACCAGAAAAGGATGTCGCCGATTTCCCGGCGACCCGGCATTTCGCGCGCAAGCAACATCTGGCCGCCAAGGCGAACGCGGCGTTCGAACAGCGTGACGTGGTGTCCTGAGAAAGCCGTCATACGGGCAGCCTCCATACCGGCGAGACCGCCGCCCACGACGACGACGGTCTTGGGTTGCCCGCTTGAAGCGTCCTCCACGTCGACGCATTCCAGTTCGCGTCCCATTCGCGGGTTCACGACGCAGCACGCATCCCCGCCACCCGGATGCCGATGGAGGTGCTCGTCGATGCATCCGCGGCAATCCGCGAGGCACGGCCTGATCTCTTGCAGCGCTCCGCGCCGGACCTTCCCGAAGAAATCGGGGTCTGCAATCGTGCTGCGGCCGAAACAGACAAAGTCAGCCTTGCCTTCGGCTATCAGGTCGCGCGCCATGAGGGGGTTCTTGATGCGGCCAATTGTGCCGATCGGCACCGTAGCAAAGGGGCGGACGGCTGCAGCAAGGTCCGAGTAGCAGCCCTGGGGCTCGTACATGGGCGGGATCGTGAGCTGGGGGGTGCCAACAAGTCCAGCGGTGATTGTAATGTAATCAACCCCCGCCTCCTCCGCGAGGGGTGCCAGCCGGCAGCTATCCTCGATCGTCCAGCCCTGGTCGCCCAGAAAGTCGCTGCCGTTATACTTCAGACCCACCGCAATATCGTCGCCGATCGCCTTGCGGACTGCGCGGATGACGCGCAGCAGCATCCGGGTCCGGTTTTCAAAGCTGCCGCCATATTCGTCCTCGCGGCGGTTGAACAAAGGGGTCAGAAAGTTGCTGAGCAGATAGCCATGCCCTGCATGAATCTCGACGAAATCGAGCCCGGCTTCGGCGCATCGCCGAGCGGCCGCCGCAAAATAGCCTATCATTTCCTCGATTTGCTCGACGGTCATCGCCTGGTTCGGTGAGCCAAGGCGCCGAGACGTGGCGTCGCCCATCGCGGTCCGGACGTTCGACGAAAGGCCAGAGGGCGACATCAGGGCATCAGGGCTTGTCCCCTCTGTGCCGCCGCCGTTCCAGAGCTGGATGCCAAGTTTGGTGCCGTACTGGTGAACTGATTCGGCCAGCTTGCCAAGTGATGGGATGACAGCGTCATTGAACAGCTCCAAGCTGTGGGGGTTCCTGGCACTGACGGGTGCGACCCGCGTCGCGCCAATCGCGATCAGACCCGGTCCGCCGCGCGCACGTTCGAGCAAGTAGGCCGCCATCTGCGGATGGATCGCGCCATTTTCGTCAATCTTGTTGCCGGCGGACATCCCTGCCATCATCATCCGGTTTGTGACGGTGATGGGACCGACCTTCATGGGCTGGAGCAGGGCTGAGAGATCCTCGCCAACTACGGTGCCTGCGGCGACCATATTGCTCACTTCCTCTCTGTCATTGCCGTCGCTACCCATTGGGCCTGGCTGGTATCGGTTCGCCGGGGATGCTCCGGCGGCTCGTTTTTCAATTAGCATTTAAAGCATATGAACTAGTGTCGTCGCAAGGGGCGATGCTTTCTTGACTGCGTTCCAGGCCTGACAGGTCGCAACATCCCTTGCCGCATGGCTGCAGCACGTCACAGGCGAGGGATCGGGGCAAATGTAACCGGCTGTCCGGGATCTGTGCGGCGCGCACCGGGTACGGAGCGCGTTGCGCTGCCCAGCCGGCGCGGAGCATGTTGCGCTGCCTAACCGGACAGGCGGTCACGTTTCGACTTGACACCACGAATCTTCCGACGGATAGAACGCATGCTTTATACGTTACATCCAGTTGTGGGCCAGCAGACCTGCGGGTCTGCTAGAGTGCCACTGCCACGGAGACGGAGTGGCAAGGCGCCGGGCAGAAACGTCCGGGTACTAAATTATGGAGAGCGAATATGGACTTCAATCTTCCCGCCGACGATGATCCGCGTCGCCTCGAAGTGCGTGAGTGGCTCGAAGCGCGCCCTAACGTGACATATGAAGAGTTGGCCGAGAAGGGTTATGCCGTTCCCCACTGGCCGGCGCCGTGGGGCCTATCGGCGGATCCAGAAACGCAGCTGATCATCGAACAGGAGATCAAGCGCGCCGGGATTGTTCATCCTCAAATCGTCAATCCTATCGGCGTGAACCAGTGCGGCCAATCGCTGCTGACCTACGGTACCGAGGAAATGCGGCAGAAGTTCCTGCCGGCCGCACTCGCCTGCCGCGAACTCTGGTGCATGCTGTTTTCAGAGCCGTCCGGTGGATCGGACCTCGGCGCCCTGCGCACGTCGGCGCGGCGCGAGGGCGATCATTACATCATCAACGGCCAGAAGATCTGGACCTCGAACGCACATATTTCGCGGCTAGGCGTTCTGATCGCTCGCACTGATCCGACGCTGCCCAAGCACCGCGGCCTGACCATTTTCCTCGTCGACATGCAGACGCCTGGGGTCGAGGTTCGACCGATCCTCGATATGTCCGGTCATGCCACCGAATTCAACGAAGTGTTCCTGACCGACGTTCGCGTGCCTGTTGGCGACCGACTCGGCGAGGAAGGCCAAGGGTGGCAGATTGTTCTCGAACAGTTGCAGACAGAGCGGATGAGCATGGTGAAGCCGGGCGCGGTCTGGGGCCAGGGGCCGACCGCGCGCGAGCTTGTTTATGGTCTGATCGAGACCGGCAAGATCAACGATCCACTCATCCGGGATGAAGCCGCGAAGATCTACGTCGAAGGCGAACTGCTCCGCCTGCTCAGCGACCGCAACCTCAGCAACCGGATCAATGGCAAGCCTCCCGGCCTTGAGGCGAACCTCGGCAAGATGATCGCCTCGCCGCACGGCCAGCACCTCTCCGATCTTGCCAAACGGACAGAAGGCATCGCGGGGATGGTGCGAGACGATAACGAACTACCGCTGCCGAAGCAGGACTATGGTATGTTCGCTACGTGGGATTATTGCTACTGGTTCGGCCCGGCGGGCACGATCGGCATCGGCACGACGGAAATCCTCAGGAATACAGTCGCGGAGCGCATCCTTGGCTTGCCGCGCGACATCGATCCGTCGGCGAAGTTGCCGTTCAGTGACATCGGCCGCCCGCAGCTGGCGGCCTGAAACATCCATCGCGCCGATGTCCGCGGCTCTGCAAGCGGCAGGACATCGGCCCTCGATCAGGGATACCCTATCCGATGAATTTCACCCTCAGCGAAGAGCATCTCGCTCTCAGGGATAATGCGCGCGCTTTCCTCTCGAAGGAGGTCAAGCTCAACCCTTACCTGAAACCGGAGGCGAACGAGAAGCCTGTCGAGCGTGACGGCCTCTGGCGCGAAATCCAGAAGCTCGGCTGGGCCGGCATCGTCATTCCGGAGGCCTATGGCGGGCTGGGCATGAGCTACATCGACCTGGTCATGATCGTCGGCGAAACGGGCCGCACCCTCGCGCCGTCCGCTCTGTTCGGGACTTTGGCGGGGGCCTGGGCCGTCGAGCGTTGCGGCAGCGAGGAACAGAAGCAGGCGCTGCTGCCGCAGGTGGCCGCAGGCGAGCTGTCACTCGCGCTGGCGGTTGCGGATCCGAATGGCGACGTCAACGGTCTGTCGCGTGGCGCCGTCGCTTCGAAAGCTGGGGACGGCTGGGCGATCAACGGCGAAAAATCGTTCGTCGTCGAGGCGGCCGACGCAGACAAGATCGTGGTCGTGGCCGACGTCGATGGCGCGCCCGCATTCTTCATGGTGGATGCCAAGGCCCAGGGCCTGGCGATGGAGCGCCTCGACTGGCGCGACATCACCCGCCACGTAAGCCGCATTTCGTTCAAGGATGTGCTCGCCGAGCGGCTGCCTCAGGCCGATGGCGACAGCTGGTCCTGGATCCGCGACCGGCTCTACCTCGTGCTCGCTGCCGAAAGCGTTGGGGGTGCCGAACAGGTTCTCGATGACGCCGTGGCCTATGCCAAGGAGCGTGTCGCCTTTGGTCGGCCGATTGGCTCCTACCAGTCGATCAAACGTGATCTTGCCGAAGTGGCCGGCGGAAACGAGTGTGCCACGGCGGGTGTGCAATATGCCGCGTGGGCCTTGAGTGAGGAAACGCCCGACGCTAGCAAAGCCGCAGCCATTGCCCAGAGCTATGCCAGCGAGCAATATTGCGCTGCCACCGCCTGCAACATCCAGGTTTTCGGAGCGATCGGCTTCACGTGGGAGATGCGGAACCATCTCTATTATAAGAGGGCTCGCACCAACGCCGAGTTGCTGGGCACGCCTCGCGAGCAGCGTGAACAGATCGTTCGGATTCTGGAGAACGAGCACAGGCAGGTGGCCTGAACTTGCCGCAAAACGGAGGTATAATGGCTCGGGTGCGATTTGTTGATCCGGCAGGAAATGAAACTGACGTTTCCATCGATGACGGCGTGTCCGTCATGGAAGGGGCGATAAAGGCTGGAATTGACGGTATTGATGCAGATTGTGGCGGGCAGTTGTCCTGCGCCACTTGCCACGTCTATCTGGGCGATGCTTGGCTCGGGCGCGTCCCTGAGCCAAACGAAAGCGAGGATGCCTTGCTTGAATTCGCGGCCGGCCGTCAGCCGAATTCGCGCTTGAGTTGCCAGATCATTGTGCAACCCGACCTGGAGGGTCTGGAGATAAGGATTCCCGTCACCCAAGGTAGCTGACGGCCAGGAGCGGGTGTCCGATAGTCGCGCCGGCACCGTTGTCGGGCCGGCACTAGGGCCAAGCTTCATAGTCCGGCGCCAAGAGTGGGTTCAGCGCGGAGCGCACGTCGCCTGATTGAACGGTGTGCGCAACAATCTTCTTGGCGGTACGCAGCGGATGCTCAAGGACGGGCATTTTCAGTCCGGCGCGCAAAATCCCTGATTTTTGGAAAGGGTTGGTGCTATGAAGATACTCGTACCCGTCAAGCGGGTGATCGATTACAACGTGAAGCCGCGGGTCAAGATGGACGGCAGCGGCGTCGACTTGGCCAACGTCAAGATGTCGATGAACCCGTTCGACGAGATCGCCGTCGAGGAAGCCATCCGCCTCAA